>CADCCW010000013.1 GCA_902800055.1 uncultured bacterium | reverse complement strand
AGTAATTCAATGATCAGCAGCCAGTGTTCAGCGAACAGTGGAATAAGGATGGTTCATCCTCATTACTGGCTGCTGGACACTGGCTGCTGGTTGTTGGTTGCTGGCTGCTGGACACTGGAACACTTCCGACGCGTCAGCGGAGGTTGGGGGCGGGGGCCAACGCGTGACGTTGGAAGTAATTCAATGATCAACAGCCAGTGTTCAGCGGTCAGTGGCTGCTGGTTATTGGTTGCTGGCTGCTGGTTGCTGGCTGCTGGTTGTTGGTTGTTGGTTGCTGAATACTGAAACACTTCCGACGCGTCAGCGGAGGTGGGGGATGGGTGGTATTGACTTCTAAGGGCGAAAAAGGGTATAATCAACGTCAATTGACCCCAAGCGGGGAGAGGAAAAGGAGCAACATGGAAGATCTGCAGAGCCTTTTGGAGAAAATCAACCGCGACGGCGTGGAAAAGGCCGACGCCGAAGCCAAGCGCATCGTCGACGCCGCCAAGGCCCGCGCCGAGGCGATCGTCAAGGAGGCGCGCGATGAGGCGGCGAAGGCGAAGGCCGACGCCGAGAAGGCCGCCGCCGACTACGCGACACGCGCCGCCGAGACCGTGCGCCAGGGCGCGCGGGACGTCGTGCTCAAGGTCGAGGAGGCCGTGCGGACGCTCCTGGAGCGGACGCTCGCAAAGGACGTGGAGACGGCGCTCGCCGACGAGCGCACCGCGTGCGACATCGTCGCCGAGGCCGTGCGCGCCGTGACCGGGCCCGCCGAGGTGGCGCTGCCGGAGAAGCTCGTCCCCGCCGTCAAGGCGCGCCTCGCCTCGAACCCGCAGATCACCGTCGTCTTGGACGAGTCGGTCGGCACCGGGTTCTCGGTGCGCACCGAAGGCGGACGCGTCGAGAGCGACTTCACCGCGGCGGCGATTGCCGAGGAAATCGCGCGCAGGATGCGCCCCGACCTCGCGAAGCTGCTTAAATGACCATCGACTACATCGTCGCCGGGCTGCCGGCGCTTGCCTTCGGGGAGAAGGCGCCGATCTCGTGGGAACGCTTCCGCGAGGCCGTGGGCGACGACGCGCTGATAGAGCGGCTGGAGCGGCGATTCGACGACCTCGACACCCAGCTCAGGAACGCGGTCGCCGCGGCGCGCGGCGGCGCGGAGGACGCGCGGGCGGCGGAGGGATGTTCGCTCTACTGGCGCGACCGCGCGGCCGCGTGCTTCCAGGAGCGCGACGTCGCGAAGCGCCAGGACCTCATAGACCGGGTCTGGTGGGACGCCGCAGGCGAGCTCGTGCCGCCGGCGTCGCCGCTCGGGGAAGGCGCGCTCGCCGCCTACGCCCTGCGGCTCAAGATCGCCCTCCGGCGCGACCGCGCCGACGCCGCGGCCGGCAACGCCGCCTTCGACGCCATCGCCGACGCCGCCACGCCAGGGTTCGGGCAGGCCCAGGAGCAGAAAATCTGAACGGAGAAGACCCAATGACCGCAACAGGAAAGATAGTAGTCGTAAACGGAAACATGATCACCGTCGTCTTCGACGGCGCGGTGGCACAGAACGAGGTGGGCTACGCCATCTGCGGCGACAAGCGCCTCATGGCGGAGATCGTGCGCGTGCGCGGCACCCGCTGCGACATGCAGGTGTTCGACTCCACCGGCGACCTGATGGTGGACGACCGGGTGGAGTTCACCGGCGACCTGCTCGCCGCCGAGCTCGGCCCGGGCATGCTGGCGCAGGTCTACGACGGGCTCCAGAACCCGCTCGCCGGGCTCGCCCAGGAGGCGGGCAAGATCTCGAAGGACGCGTCCTACTTCCTCCAGCGCGGCATGTACCTCCCGGGGCTGCCGCGCGACAAGAAGTGGGACTGGCACCCGACCGCCGAACCGGGCGCGCGCGTCATGGCCGGCGACCCGCTCGGCTGGGTCACCGAGGGAATCTTCGACAACAAGACGATGCCCGGGCACAAGATCATGGTGCCCTTCTCGCTCCGCGGCGCCTACACGGTGAAGAGCCTCGCGCCCGCCGGCGACTACACGGTCACCGAGACGATCGCCGTCCTCGAGGACGAGTCTGGCAACAGGGTCGAGGTGCAGATGCTCCAGCGCTGGCCGGTCAAGGTGCCGATCTCGTGCTTCGTCGAACGCCTCGCCCCTGAGGAGACGCTCGAAACGACCGTCCGCACCATCGACACCTTCTTCCCCGTGGCCGTCGGCGGCACCTACTGCATCCCCGGCCCCTTCGGCGCCGGCAAGACAGTACTCCAGCAGACCACAGCGCGCTACGCCAAGGTCGACATCGTCATCTCCGCCGCGTGCGGCGAGCGAGCGGGCGAGGTGGTGGAGACGCTCAAGGAGTTCCCGGAGATCATCGACCCGAAGACCGGCCAGTCGCTGATGAAGCGCACGATCATCATCTGCAACACCTCGTCGATGCCGGTGGCGTCGCGCGAGGCGTCGGTCTACACCGCGGTGACGCTGGCCGAGTACTTCCGCCAGCAGGGGCTCAACGTCCTGGTGCTCGCGGACTCGACAAGCCGCTGGGCGCAGGCGATGCGCGAGCTTTCCGGACGGTTGGAGGAGATTCCGGGCGAGGAGGCGTTCCCCGCCTACCTCGAGAGCCGCATCGCCGCGTTCTACGAACGCGCCGGGCGCGTGCGCCTGCGCGACGGCTCGACCGGCTCGGTCACGATCGGCGGCACTGTCTCGCCAGCCGGCGGCAACTTCGACGAGCCCGTCACCCAGGCGACGCTCAAGGTGGTGGGCGGCTTCCACGGCCTCTCGCGCGCCCGCTCCGACGCGCGGCGCTATCCAGCCATCGACCCGCTCGACTCCTGGAGCCACTATCCGTCGGTGATCGAGCAGAAGCGCGTGGAGAGTGCGCGCGCAATCCTGCGCCGCGGCAACGAGGTCAGCCAGATGATGAAGGTCGTCGGCGAGGAAGGCACGAGCCTCGCGGACTTCACGCTCTACCTGAAGTCGGAGTTCATGGACGCGGTGTACCTGCAGCAGAACGCGTTCTCCGACTCCGACGCCTCCACCCCGGTCGCCCGCCAGAAGGTGATGTTCGACCTGCTCGAGCAGGCGCTCGACGCCGAATTTGGCTTCACGGACAAGGCCGCCGCGCGCCGCTTCTTCATGGAGCTGCAGCAGGCCTTCATCGACTGGAACGACAAGCCGTTCGAGTCCGAGGAGTTCAAGGCCGGCGGCAAGGCGATCTCGGAGAAGATCGCCGCCGCCGCCAAGCGCGAGGCGTAGGGCGCAGGGCGCGCGGCAGCTGCCGCGGCGCCTACGAGTCGTTGTGGACCGGGTCGGCGCCGGTGCTGCGCAGGTAGCGCTCGACCTTGCCCAGAATCCAGGTGAAGGTCATCACCAGCGCCAAGTAGATGGCCGCGACCGTCAGGTACGGGAGATAGACCGAATATGTCTGCGAGCGGATGATGTCGCCGCCCTTGGCGAGGTCGATCAGCGCGATGTAGCCGACAATCGACGTGTCCTTCATCAGCACGATGAACTCGTTGCCGAGCGCGGGCAGGACGTTCCTCACCGCCTGCGGCAGGATCACCCTCAGCATCGTGCGCCAGTACGAAAGCCCCAGCGCGCGACCGGCCTCCATCTGGCCGGGGTCGATCGAGACGATGCCGGCGCGGATGATCTCGGCCTGGTACGCGCCGGAGTTGATGCCGAAGGCGAGGATCGCGATCAGCACCTTCGAGTCGACCGAGCGGAGGATGATATAATAGGTGATGAGCAGCTGCACGACCATCGGGGTGCCGCGGATGATCGTGAGGTACGCCTTGGCCGCGAAGTTCAGGAACGGGAAGTGGCCGTACTTGTCGTGGGTCGAGCGCACCACCGCCACCAGGAACCCGACCGCGAGGCCGAGCACGATGGCGGCGAGCGCGACCTCGAGCGTGACGCCGAGCCCGCTCAGGAGATACTCCCAGCGCCCGTTCTTGACGAAGCAGAGCTGGAAGTCGTCGATGAGACCCTGCAGCAAACTACTTGTCCTTCAGCTTGTCGGCCTCGGCCGTGTAGTCGGCGATCCACTTCGCGAGGCGGCCGTCGGCCTTGATCTCGGCGATCGTCTCGTTGATGGTCTTCAGGAGCTCCGGCTGGCCCTTCTTGATCGCGATCGCGTACTCCTCGGAGGTGATGAAGTCCGAGATGGCGAGGTCGGGCTCGCCCTTCACGCAGTTCTTCGCGGGGTCGATGTCGGCGATGACGAACTCGACGCGGCCGGACTTGAGCGCCGCGACGGACTCCGCCGGCGAGCGGCTGCGCTCGGGCTCCTGCTTAAGCTCTTCGAGGACGTAGGTCTCGCTCGTGGTGCCGCCCTGAACGCCGATCTTCTTGCCCTTGAGCTGCTCCGGGCCGGTGAAGCCGCCCGCCTTCTTGTAGATGACCACGATGCCCGTCTTCACGTAGGGGACGGAGAAGTCGACGTTCTTCTTGCGGTCCTCGGTGATGGTGATGCCGGCCGCGGCGAGGTCCGCCTTGCCGGAGATGACCGCGGGGATGACCGAGTCGAAGTCGACCGTCTCGCACGAGAACTCGCGACCGAGCTTCTGGGCGATGGCGCGGCAGATCTCCACGTCGATGCCGACGATCTCATGTCCGCGCAGGAACTCATACGGGGGGAACGTGGCCTCCGTGATCATCTTTACCTTGTCCGCGCCGCTATCTGAGCAGCCGCAGAGGACCGCCGCCGCAAGCGCGGCAAATGCCAGTTTCTTCATAGTCATCCTTTCCTTGGTTTGTCCTTTGGTTGTGTATTATAGCAAATTCAGTCGCCGAACGGGGAGAAGTCCACGACGCCGGGGACGATGCCCTTCGGCGCGCCGAGGACAACGAGCCGCGCGGCGGAGGCCTTAACGGGCTCGGTCTCGCGGTAGTCGACGAGGAGGTCGCGCCGGTTCTGAGAGGCGTCGACGACCGTCTTCCACTTGCCGTCGGCACAGAACGCCTCCACCCGGTACTGGAACGCGCCCGGCCTCGCGCCGCGCTCGACGTCCATGCCGCAGTCGCGCCAGATGACGCGGCAGGCGCGCAGGGTCTTCTCGCCGGCGAAGTCGACCCGCACCGACGCAGGCAGGCGCTCCGTCCGCCAGAACGTCCCGAACTTGAGGTCTGTCGCCGCCTCGCGTCCTGGCTCGGTGAGCGCGACGAGACGCTTCCAGCCCGTGGCGCCTGCGCCGCGCCCCGGCAGCCACTGCGGCTCGTCGGTCGCCGACGACGGCGCGATGGTGCCGTCCGCCGCGAAGGAGATGCGGTCGAAGCCGATCCGGCGCTCGAACCAGTGCACGCAGTTGGCGTTGATGGTGTAGGCGACGTACCAGGCGCCGTCAGGACCCTGGGCGATCGAGCCGTGGGAGGTACCGGTGATGAAGCCTTCGGTCTTGCGGAAGAACGGGTTGTTCTTCGGCTTCGTGAACGGGCCCAGCGGGCTGGACGACACCGCCTGGCCCATCGCGTACTCCTTGTTCTCGGTGCCGGCCGCGGCGTAGGTGAGGATGTAGCGGCCGTCGTGCTTCACCATCCAGGCGCCCTCGAGGTATCCCATCTCCGGATGCTTGCCCGGCGCGATCTCCCACGGCTGCGTGCGCGGCTCGAACGGCACGAGCCGCTTCGCCTCGGAAATGGTTCTGAGCGGGTTTGCGGGGTCGATCTCGATGCCCCAGATGCCATTCGTGGGCGTGCAGCCCCAGTAGAAGTAGAGCCGGCCGTCGTCGTCGGAGAAGTAGTTCGGGTCCCAGAGCCCGGGCGGGTCGCCGTTGAAGTTCCAGTTCTTCCACTTCGGCAGCTCCAGGGGACCGAGGTCGGTGAACGGGCCCTCGGGCGAGTCGGACTGGAAGACGTGGCCGGTGCCGCCGACGAGGAGGAACTTGCCGCGGTGTTTGCAGATCGTCGGCGCGTAGCCGATCTGGTCCTTGCCGCCCTCGGCGCCGCTGAGGCGGAGCGGGACGTGCGACCAGGTCGCGCCCATGTCCGTCGACTTGTAGCAGAGGTCGCCCGAGGGGTAGAGGTACCAGACGCCCTTCTCGCAGATGATCGAGGGGTCGGCGAGTTCGCGGAACTGGACGGTGCGCCCGTCCGGCGTCAACCAGGTCTCGGGCTCGCGCGACGGCTTGGAGCCGTTCGCGAGTCCGCGGCAGAACAGACCCACGGGATAGTCCTCGATCGCGACCGGGTTGCAGAACGTGCGCATCTCGGCGTACGCGGCGGACGCAATCATGGCGGCAAGGACGGCGGAAAAGGCGGCTCTCGTTCTCATGCCTTGTATTTTACCATATTGCGCCAGCTGCTGGCAAGGGGAATGGGGAAGAGGGAAGAGGGAACAGGGAACGGGGAACAGGGAACAGGGAACAGGGAACAGGGAAGAGGGAACAGGGGCCAACGCGTGGCGCGTTGGAAGTAATTCAGTGATCAGCAGCCAGCGGTCAGCGAACAGTGGAATAAGGATGGTTCATCCTCATTACTGGCTGCTGGACACTGGCTGCTGGTTGTTGGTTACTGGCTGCTGGACACTGGAACACTTCCGACGCGTCAGCGGAGGTTGGGGGCGGGGGCCAACGCGTGCCGCGTTGGAAGTGTTTCAACTATCAGCAGCCAGTGTTCAGCGAACAGTGGAATAAGGATGGTTCATCCTCATTACTGGCTGCTGGACACTGGCTGCTGGTTGTTGGTTACTGGCTGCTGAACACTGGAACACTTTCGACGCGTCAGCGGAGGTTGGGGAGAGGGGGGCCAACGCGTGCCGCGTTGGAAGTAATTCAGTGATCAGCAGCCAGCGGTCAGCGAACAGTATGAGGCGGGGGCGGGGCCCCGCCACCCCGAGAAGGGAAAGGGACGAAAAGGACAGAAGGGACGGAAGGGACGGGGGACGGGGGACGGGGAACGGGAAACGGGGTGGGCAACGCGTGGCGTTGGAAGTAATTCAATGATCAGCAGCCAGTGTTCAGCAACGCGTGGCGTTGGAAGTGTTTCAATGATCAGCAGCCAGCGGTCAGCTGTCAGTGATTGCTGGTTGTTGGCTGCTGGACACTGGAACACTTCCGACGCGTCAGCGGAGGTTGGGGAGAGGAGACAGCAAGCGTACGACAACAAGGGGCGGCGGCGGATTAGTACCGCTGGAGGAGGTCGAGCATCTTGCGGTCGAGCTGGTGGCCGTTGAAGTCCTCGTAGGCGACGTCGGCGCGGCCGGAGTCGAGGACGCCGAAGACTCCCTTCAGGTTCCAGAGCGCCCAGCCGAGGTTCTTCGACTGCCAGAGCCGGAGGCAGTGCTCCATCCAGGCGAGGGCGACGGCGTGCGGCGTGGAGGCGCGGCAGCCGAATTCGCCGACCATGCAGAACTCGCCTGCGTCGAGCGCGCTCTGGTACTTGGCGACGGTGGCCTCGGGCGAGCTGCACGCCCAGGCGGGGCCGTAGCCGTCCGCAAGCGGCCAGGTGGGCGGCTCCTTCGGGAGACCCTTGATGAAGTCCGCCCCGAAGTGGGTGACGACATGCGGGGTGTAGCCGCGGAAGGCCTGGCCGAGCGACGGCACGTCGTAGAGCCCCGGCACCGGCTCGGCCGCGCACGCGTTGCCGTCCACCATGATGAAGCGGGCGGGGTCGACGTCGCGGATAGCCTTGATGAGCTTGCGGCAGAGCGGCAGGTAGTTGGCTCCGGCCGTGTGGCGCGTCGGCTCGTTGAGGAGGTTGAAGGAGAGGACCTCGTTCGGCACCCCCTTCCAGCGTTTCGCGAGCGCCGCCCACATCTCGCACGCGGCGGCCTGCGCCAGCGGGCTGGTGCCGAGCGGGAACGCCTCGGTCTCGTCGAGGATGCAGTAGCCGGGGATGCGATGGAGCGCCACCTGGACGTGGATTCCGTATTTGCGCCCAAACGCGATCGCCGCGTCGATCTTCGCGAGCTGCCCTTCGTCGAGGTTGGTCCAGCTGTCGCCCTTGACGAGGATGCGGTAGTCGATCGGCAGCCGTGCGAAGTTGAAGCCCCAGTCGTGGAGCGCCTGGAACTCCCACTCAGGGAAGAAGCCGTCCACCCGCGGATCGGGCGCGAGGCCAGCCGTCGGGCAGCGGAACATCCCCAGCAGGTTGAAGCCGCGCCAGCGCACCGCCGGCTTCCAGTCGGCGGCCGCGCCCTCGGCGCGCAGCGAGCCGTGCGCCGCCAGCATCGCCGCCGCGGCGGCATGTCCGATGAAGTTCCTTCTGGTCATGGTTTTTCGTGGTTCGTGGTGGGAGCGGCGGCAGGGACGCCGCCGGGCAAGACGCTTAGGCGGGCAAGGTTAGTTGAACATGAACTCGACGACGTCGCCGTCGCGCATTTCATATTCCTTGCCCTCGGGGCGCAGCACGCCGTGTTCGCGCGCGCCGGCCTCGCCGCCGTACTTCACGTAGTCGTCGTAGGAAACCACCTGGGCCCGGATAAAGCCCTTCTCGAAGTCGGTGTGGATGACCCCCGCGCACTTCGGCGCCTTCCAGCCGCGGCGGAAGGTCCAGGCACGCGCCTCCTTCGGCCCGGCGGTGAGGAAGCTCGCCAGCCCCAGCGTCTCGTAGGCGAGCGCGATGGTGCGCTCGAGCGAGCTCTCCTTGAGGCCGTAGCTCTCGAGGAACTCCTTCGCCTCGGCGTCGGAGAGCCCGGCGAGGTCGGCCTCCATCTGGGCACAGACGACGGTCAGCGCGCAGCCCTGCGCCGCGGCGTAGGACCGAAGCGCCTCGACGTGGGGGTTGCCCTCGCCGGTCACGTTGTCGTCCGCCACGTTGGCGCAGAAGATCACCTTCTTGTCAGTGAGGAAGTTGAGCTCGCGGAGGACCGGGAGGATCGGGTCGCCGTCGGCGCGCGGGAACGAGCGCACGGGCTTGCCCTCCTCGAGGTGCTTCACCAGCGCCGCGCAGGCCTCGGCCTCGGGGCGCAGCGCCGGCTTCGCCTGGGCCTCCTTACGGATACGCTCGTAGCGGCGCTGGAGCTGCTCGAGGTCGGCGAGCGCAAGCTCGGTCTCGATCACCTCGGCGTCGCCCACCGGGTCAATCGGCGCGCTCTTGGAGCCGCCCTCGCGAACATGGATGATGTCGTCGTTCTCGAAGCACCTGACCACGTGGAGGATCGCGTCGCACTCGCGGATGTTGGCGAGGAACTTGTTGCCCAACCCCTCGCCCTTCGACGCGCCCTTGACGAGCCCGGCGATGTCGGTGAACTCGACCGTGGCGCGGATCACCTGGGCGCTCTTCGCCATCTCGGCGAGCTTGTCCACCCGCGGATCGGCCAACTCGACCACGGCCGAGTTGGGCTCGATGGTGCAGAACGGATAGTTCTCCGCCGCGGCCTGTTGGCGCTTGGTGAGGGCGTTGAAGAGCGTGGACTTGCCGACGTTGGGCAGCCCTACGATGCCGACGGAGAGGCCCATAGCGGGAAATTAGGCCTCTGGCTTGGTCTTCTTGAGACCGAGCCCGCGGGAGCCTTCCTTCCACTCGCCGCGCTTCTGAAGCAGATCAACGCGCTCGAAGCGCTTCAGAACGTTACGCTTGGAGGCGATTTTGCCCTTACCCTTGAGAGATGCATGCTGGCTCATAATTCTTTTTTCCTTATTAAAATTTCGCGTAGTATATCATTTCGCGGCCGGCTTTTCAACCGACTCGGCTGGCTTCTCAGCCGGCTTGGCCTCCTCAGGCTTCGCTTCGGCGGGCTTCGCTTCGGCGGGCTTGGCCTCGGCAGGCTTGGCCTCGGCAGGCTTAACCTCGACGGGCTTCGATTCGAGCTTCTCAACCGGCTTCACCTCGGGCTTCGCGGCGGGTTTTTCCGGCGGCGGGATGAACTGCTTGAACTCCTCGTCGAATGCCTCGGCATTCCCCTCGCGGACCGCGCGGAGAATGTACTCGCGGGCGAAACTCTGCTCGCCGTCCTTCTTCAGCCGCTCGACGAGGTCCTCCACCTTCGGCACCGGACGCTTGCCGTCGACCTTGATCAGGATGTGGCTCGCCTGGACCTTCTCTGGCTCGGCGGGCTTGCCGTCCTTGGCCTCGACCGCGGGGAACTTCTTCGTCACCAGCACGAGGTGGTAGCCGAACTGGGTCTTGACCGGGTCGGAGACCTTGCCCTCGGGGAGCGCAAAGGCGACTTCGTCGAACTCCTTGACCATCTGGCCGTGGGTGAACGGACCGAGGTCGCCGCCCTTGGCGGAAGACGGGCAGCTGGAGTTGGCCTTGGCGAGCTCGGCGAACTTCGCCGCGCGCTCGGCTTCGGGAGCCTGGTCGATCTGGGCCTTGAGGTCCTGGATCTTCTTGAGCGCGTCGGCGTCGGCCGTGGCCGCCTTGGCGTTGTTGGAGACGACGTTCGCCACGATCTCCTCGGCCTTGGCCTGGTAGTCCACGGCCGGGGCCTTGAGCTGCTCGTCCTTGATCAGCTTGTCGATCAGGAGGCCCGCGTCGAACTCCTCGCGCGCGCGCTTCGCGCCCAGCGGGAACTTGGCGAAATACTCGTCGATCGTCTTGGGGGCGTCCGGCTGCTTGGCGAGGAGCTTCATCACCTCCTCGGAGCGCTTGGTGCGCTCGGCGTCGGTCACAACATATCCGGCTGCCTTCGCCTTGGCGAGCAGGGCGCGCTGCACCAGGAAGCCCTGAGCCAGCTGGGAGCGGAACATCTGCCGCGCGTATTCGAGCTGCTCGGCGGGAATCTTGTCGCCCTGCGCCTTGATGAGCGCGTCGACGTCGGCGTCGAGCTGCGAGCGCATCAGCTTCTCGCCGGCGACGGTCAGCACCACCGCGTCCGCCTTCTCAGTCTGCTCCGCCTTGGGGGCCTCGACGGGCTCCTCCTCCTCCTTGCTGCACCCGGCGACTACCGCGCCGAGGGCGAGCGCCGCCCCTATGGTCTTGATGTTCATGTAGTCCTCAGTCTTTCCTGTGTGGTTTTCGCGGCGAACTGCAGGGCGAGCCTCCTCGCCTCCGGCGCCACGTCGACGTGGAATGTGTAGAATACACCAATTGCCCTTGCCGCGTCAAGTAGGGAAGCGAAGTTTTTTTCGTCCCGAGGCGCGGCGAGGCACCGCGCCGCGGCGGCCGAGACGTCGAATCTGCGCTCTCCCCGGAGCGCGAAGGAGCCGCCTTCAGGGGCGACGCCGGACCACAGTCCCATCAGCCCCAGGACCTCGAGCTCGAAGGCGAGGAGCTCGCCGACCAGGTTCGCCGCGCCGGGGAGCGCGTCGAGGGAGCGGACGACGAGGTCGTGCCAGTCGCGGCAGTCCGGGCCCTGGGGCGCGAGCTCGTCGGCGAGGGCGCGGAAGTAGGAGGCGACCGCGAGCGCGGCGTAGTCGCCGCGCAGGTCGTCGCGCCGCTCGAGCGGGAAGCACTCCCTCAGGGCGTGCGCGTCGCCGCGGGCGCGGGCGTAGTAGACGATCTCGCAGGTGTAGTTGAGGTCGTACTGGCCGAGGAAGGCGCTCTTGGGGCGCACCGCGCCCTTGACGAGCGTGGCGACCCGTCCGGACGGGGTGAGCCAGGAGACGACGTGGCTCGTGCGCGACCAGGGGCTGATCCTGAGGCAGGTGGCCTCGGTCTTGACCGTCTCGCCCGCCAAGGGGTCAGTGCTCCTTGATGGTGCCCTTGAGGACGGCGATGAAGGCCGACTGCGGCACGTTGACGTGGCCGAACTCCTTCATCCGCGCCTTGCCGCGCTTCTGCTTCTCGAGCACCTTCATCTTGCGCGTCACGTCGCCGCCGTAGAGCTTGGCGAGGACGTCCTTGCGGAATGGGCGGATGTCCTCGCGGGCGATGATCTCCTTGCCCAGCGCCGCCTGGACCGGGATCTTGAACTGGTGGGGCGGGATCGTCTCGGCGAGCGCCTTGCACATCTGGATGCCGCGGGCGCGGGCCTTGTCGCGATGGACCATCGTCGCGAAGGCGTCGACCGTCTCGCCGTTGAGGAGGATGTCCATCCTCACGATGTCGGAGACGCGGTAGCCGGCCGGCTCGTAGTCCATCGACGCGTAGCCGTGGGAGACGGACTTGAGCGTGTCGTGGAAGTCGATCAGGATCTCGTTCAGCGGCAGGGTGCAGTGGAGCATCACCCGCTTCGCGTCGATCGTCTCGGTGCCCTCCACCGCGCCACGGCGGTCCATCACGATGCGCATCACGTCGCCGATCGAGGCGGACGGGGTGATGATCCTCGCCTTGAGGATCGGCTCCGAGACCGTCTCGAGCACCGAGGGGTCGGGCATCTGCAGCGGGTTGTCGAGGTCCTTCTCCTCGCCGTTCTTGAACTTCAGCTTGTATACTACGCCGGGCGAGGTGGAGATGATGTCGAGCCCGAACTCGCGGCGGAGCCGCTCCTGGACGATCTCCATGTGGAGGAGCCCGAGGAAGCCGCAGCGGAAGCCGAAGCCGAGGGCGATGGAGCTTTCGTGGTGGAAGGTGAAGGCGGAGTCGTTGAGGTGGAGCTTCTCGAGCCCCTGCTCCACCTTCTGGAACTCGTCGGTCGACATCGGGTAGATGCCGCAGAAGACGGTCGGGCGGATGTCCTGGAAGCCGGGCAGCGGCTCCGTCGCGCCGAGGCGCGAAGAGGTGACGGTGTCGCCGATCTTGATCTCGCTCGGGTCCTTCACCGTGCCGACGATGTAGCCCACCTCGCCGGCGGCGAGGAACGGGACGGGCTTCTTGCCCGGGGAGAAGATGCCGACTTCGTGGACGGTCGTCGACACCCCGGAGCCCATGAAGGTGACGTTGGTGCCGGCGGCGAGCGAGCCGTCCACCACGCGCACGTAGGTGATGACGCCGCGGAACTCGTCGAACACCGAATCGAAGACGAGCGCCCGGAGCGGCGCGTCGGTGCCGCGCGTCTCCGGCGGCGGAATGCGCTTCACGATCGCCTCCAGCACCTCGGGGCAACCGGTGCCGGTCTTGGCGGAGACGAGCAGCGGATCGTCCATCGGGATGGCGAGGATGTCCTCGATCTCGCGCGAGACCTCCTTCACGTCCGCGCCGGGAAGGTCCACCTTGTTGAGGACCGGCACGATCTCGAGCTTCGCGTCCTGGGCGAAATAGGTGTTCGCCACCGTCTGCGCCTCCACGCCCTGCGCGGCGTCGACCACCAGGAGCGCCCCCTCGCACGCGCCCATCGAGCGCGAGACCTCGTAGGCGAAGTCGACGTGGCCGGGGGTGTCGAGGAGGTTGAAGAGGTAGGTCTTGCCGTCCTTCGCCTCGTAGTGCATCGAGACGGGGTGGGACTTGATGGTGATGCCGCGCTCGCGCTCGAGGTCCATCGCGTCCAGGGTCTGCTCCTTGAGTTCGCGCGCCGAGACCGCGTGGGTGAGCTCGAGGATGCGGTCCGAGAGCGTGGTCTTGCCGTGGTCGACGTGGGCGATGATGCAGAAGTTGCGGATGTGCTCGAGCTTCATTTCCGCCTCCTCTGCCGCAGCACCTCGTAGATGGCGATGCCCGCGGCGACGCCGGCGTTGAGCGACTCGAACCCGCCCGGCATCGGCAGCTCGGCGATGAAGTCGCACTTGGTGCGCACCAGCCGCGAGAGCCCAGCGCCCTCGGCGCCGACGACGAGCGCCGCCTTGCCCTTGAAGTCCACTTCGTCGTAGGGGCGAGCCCCCTCGCCCATGTCGAGGCCGGTGATCCAGAACCCGGCGTCCTTGAGCTCCTCCATCGCGCGCACGAGGTTGACGACCTTGGCGACCCGGAGGTGCTCCGCGCCGCCCGCCGAGGCGCGCACCGCGGCCGGGGTGACGCCGCAGGCGCGGTCCTCGGGGATGACCACGCCAGCCGCGCCGGCGGCGCAGGCGGTGCGCAGCACCGAGCCCAGGTTCTGCGGGTCCTCGACGTGGTCGAGGAGGACGACGAGCGCGTTCTCCTCGTCAGCCGCGGCGGAGACGATCTCGTCGAGCGAAACGTAGGGATAGCCCGAGACCTTCAGCGCCACGCCCTGGTGGTGGCCGAAGCGCACCAGCCGGTCGAGCCGGTCGCGGTCCATCGTCCTCACCGCGATCCGCCGCGCGTGCGCCTCGCCGCGGATGCGGGCAAGCTGGTCGTCGTCGTGCGCCGGCGGTGGCAGCACGATCTCCGTCGCCTCGCGCCGTCCGGCGGCGAGCGCCTCCTCCACCGGGTTGCGGCCGTAGATCCACTCGCCGCCGCCGACCTCCTCGCGCGGTCCGCGGAAGTGGCCGGCCCGCTCCTGACGCCTGTCCGCCGCGCTCACGCCTCAGCCTCCGCTTCCGGCGCCGCGCCGCCCTTCGCGCCCTGGCGGCCGTTGCGCGGCCGCGCCTTCAGGAACATCCTCAGCGGCGCGCCCTCGAGCCCGAACCGCGCGCGGATCATCCGCTCGAGGTAGGCGAGGTAGGCCGGCGTCACCAGCTTCGGGTCGTTGACGAAGAGCCGGATCGTCTGGGGATTGGTCGAAACCTGGAGCGCGTAGTAGATCTTGAGCCGCCGGCCGCGCACCATCGGGGAGAGCGTGCGCTTCGCCGCCGTCTCGATGACGCGGTTGAGCATGCCGGTCGGCAGCCGCTCGCCGGCGCTCGCCGCGGCGCGGTCGATCGCGTCGACGGTGCGGCGGATGTTGTAGCCGGACTTGTTCGAGCAGAAGACGATGGGCGCGAAGGCGAGGAACGGCATCATCGTCCGCACCGCCTCCGCCGCCTTCTTCTCGTCGGTGATGCCGTCCGCGTTCGCGAGGTCCCACTTGTTCATCATCAGGACGCACGCCTTCTTCGCGTCCAGGATCTTCCCCGCGATGCGCTTGTCCTGCATCGTCGGTCCCATCGTCGGGTCGAGGAGCAGCACCACCACGTCGGCCTCCTCGATCGCCTCCTCGGAGCGGAAGAGCGAGAAGTTGTCCACGCTCGACTTCGACATCTTCGTGTGCGGCTTCATCCCCGCGGTGTCGACGAGCATGTAGTGGCGCGCCTCAGGACCGGAGCCGATGGCGAACGGCACCTCCACCGCGTCGCGGGTGGTACCGGCGATTTCGGAGACGATCACGCGCGGCGCGTTGAGAAGCCGGTTGATGTACGACGACTTGCCGACGTTCGGCCGGCCGACCACGGCGACCCTGAGCGGCTTTGCCGCGGACTCGTCCGCCTCCGCCGGCGGCAGCCGCGAGACGACCGCCTGGACGAGGTCCTCGACGCCGCGGGAGTGCTCGGCCGAGACCGGCAGCACGTCGAGCCCGAAGCGCGCGAACTCCTCCGCGCGCCAGTCGTCGTCGGCCGTGTCGCACTTGTTCGCCGCGACGATGCAGGGGACGCCGGAGTCGCGCACGCGCTCGACGACCTCCTGGTCAAGCGGGGTGATCCCCTCGCGCGCGTCGACCACCACCACGCACACGGCGGAATCCTCCACCGCGAGCGCGGCCTGGCCGCGCGTCTCGACGTCGAGCGGGTCGCCGGTGACGCCGCGGTCGAAGGCAATGCCGCCGGTGTCGACGAGCATCACCCGCCGGGAGCTGAGCTCGACCTCGCGGGTGACGCGGTCGCGGGTGACGCCGGGCTGGTCGAACACGATCGCCACCCGCTTCCTGGCGAGGCGATTGAAGAGCGCGCTCTTGCCCGTGTTGGGGCGTCCGACCAGCGACACGACGTTCATGACGAAAATGCCTTACTTCATCCTTCCGACGTAGTCGTCGCCCTCGCCGACCGTCGCCTTGAAGAACTGCTCCTCGGCTTTGGCGAGCTCGGCGTCCCACGGACGCGGCTGGCCGCAGAGCTGCACCACGACCAGCTTGAGCTTGCGCTCCTTCCAGTTGACCTGGCAGTTCGTACCCCACGCGCCACCATGGCCGAACCAACCGTTGTCGCCGCCGGCGGCAAGGCCGAGGGAGTAGCCACCCATCCCCTTCGGGCGGGTCGAAGTGGCGAGGATGTCCTTCACCGTCTCCTCCTTGAGGATCCTGACGCCGTTCTCGCCGAGCCCGAGGTTCATCAGCATCTTGTAGAACTTGAGCTGGTCGCGCGCGGTCGTCCAGAGCCCCGCGCCGGCCGATGCGAACACGCGGTCGTCGCCGTAGGGACGCGCCATCGCCGGGTTGAATTCGCGCCACACCGCCGGCGCGTTCGTCTGGCAGTCATACATTTCGACCTTGGTCTTGAGCCATTCCTTCGGCGGCACGAAACCGGAGGACGTCATCCCCAGCGGATCCAGCACCGTCTTTTTGAGGTAGTCCTCCCAGCGCATCCCCGTGACCACCTCCACAATCGCCGCGCCGATGTCGATGCCGACATTGGAATACTGCTCCTTCGTGCCGGGCTCGAAGAGGATCGGCTCGGCCGCCGCCGTCGCCGCCACGCTCCTCAAGGGCATGCGGCGCGACCATCCGCCCATGGAGATGTAGTTGCCGAGCTCGAACGGGAAACCGCCGGTGTGGTTCATGCACATCCGCAGCGTAAGCACGTTCTTCGCCTTGGTGAGCCGCCTCACGTCGGTGGTGGAGCCGTCGGTGATCCACAGCGTCTCGAACTCCGGCAGGTACTTGGAGACCGGGTCGTCGAGCGACACCCTGCCCTCCTCGACGAGCTTGGCCACCGTCACCCCGCAGAAGCCCTTCGTCTGCGAGCACTGCATGAAGTGGTCGTCGAGGGTTATCGGACGCTTCGCGGCGACGTCGGCGTAGCCTACGCACGCGATCTCCTCCACGCCGTTGTTGTAGAGCACCGAAATGGCGCCGGGGAGCCAGCCCTTGTCGGCGAACGGCTTCAGCGCGTCACGCGCGTAGGTGGTGTTCGACGCGACCGCGGAACCGCGCTGGACCGAGCCGGTCGTGCAGCCGACAAGCGCCGCAATGCAGACCGCGGCAATCATGATTCTCTTCATTTCATTTTCCTTTCTTTGTAAATGCCTCGGGCGAAGAGCTTCGCGAGCTTTTCGAGCTGCGCGACCTTCTCCTTGTTCTCGGCGAGCTTGCGGCGCGCCTCTGCGACTACCGCCTCGGGCGCGTGCGCGACGAAGTTCTCGTTCGCGAGCTTCGCCTCGCTCGACTTGATGAACCCGGCGAGCTTCGCGAGCTCTCCCGCGATGCGCTTCGCCTCGGCCGCCTTGTCGACGAGCCCCTCGAGCGAGAGGTAGACGGTGCCGAACTTCGTGATCTTCGACGGCATCGCAAGGTCGGAGCCGGCGGCGACGAAGTCGACCGACTCGGCCCTCATCGCCTTCTTGAGCGAATCGGCCTCGGCGGCGGCCTTCGCGTCGTCGGTCGCGACGGTCACCTTCACGAACGTCGCCGGCGGGACCTTGTACTCGGCCCGCAGCGCGCGGATCGCGGTGATCGCCTCGCGCTTCGCGTTGACGAACTCGTAGTTCCCCTCGGTGACGCCCCACGCCGCCTTCTCGGCGTCGGTGTAGCCCTTCGGGAACTCCTGCAGCATGATCGTCTCCCCTTCCTTGAGGAACCCGAGCTGGTGCGCGACCTCCTCGGTGACGAACGGCATGTAGGGGTGGAGGAGCCGGAGCGCCTTCCAGAAGACGTCGCGGAGGATCGCGACGGACGCCGCCTTGTTCGGCGAGTCCTTGACGTACTCAACGTAGCCGTCGCAGATCTGCGTCCAGAAGAAGTCGTAGACCGCGAGCGCGCCGTCCTGGATGCGGTAGGCCTCGAGGATCTCGTTGGAAAGGTTGAAAGGTTGAAAGGTTGAAAGGTTGAAAGGCTGTGCCGCTGCATCCGGGCTTTTCAACTTTTCAACATTCAACTTTTCAACTTCCGCTTCCTGCATCAGCAGGAAGCGTGCCGCGTTCCAGATCTTGGTCGTGAAGTTGCGGCCGATCTCGAACTTCTCCTTGTTCACCTTGGTGTCGCACTCGAGCGAGGTGATGAGCGCGATCGAGAAGCGGAGCGCGTCGGCCGAGTACTGGTCGATGAGCTCCAGCGGGTCGAGCGAGTTGCCCTTCGACTTCGACATCTTCGAGCCGTCCGCCGCGCGGACGATGCCGTGGATGACGATGTTCCTGAACGGCGGCTTCTTCATGAAATGGATGCCGGCCATCATCATGCGGGCGACCCAGAAGAAGATGATGTCCTGCGCCGTCACGAGGTCGGTCGTCGGATAGTAGTACTCAAGGTCCTTCGTCTTCTCGGGCCAGCCCAGGGTCGAGAACGGCCAGAGCCACGAGCTGAACCAGGTGTCGAGGACGTCCGGGTCCTGGTCAAGGTCGGCAATCGTCAGCGCAGCGTTGCCCGTCGCCTTTTTCGCCTTCGCAAGTGCCTCCTCGGCGGTCTCGGCCACGAAGACCTGCTCCGCGTCGCTCTTGAGGTAGTACGCGGGGATGCGGTGGCCCCACCAGAGCTGGCGGCTGATGCACCAGTCCTGGATGTTCTCCATCCAGTTGAAGTAGATCTTCGACCAGCGCTCCGGGACGAACTTCACCTCGCCGGACTTCACCGCGGCGATCGCGGGCTCGGCGAGCGGCTTCATCTTCACGAACCACTGCTTGGAGAGGCGCGACTCCACGGTCTCGTGGCAGCGGTAGCAGTGACCGACCTGGTTGTCGATGTCCTCGATGTGGTCGAGGAAGCCACCCGCGTCGAGGTCCTCGACGATCGCCTTGCGGCACTCCCAGCGGTCCATGCCGCAGTACTTCTCGCCGGCGAGCTCGTTCATGTGCGCGTCGTCGGTCATGATGTTGATCTCGGCGAGGCCATGGCGCTTGCCGACGAGGAAGTCGTTGGGGTCGTGCGCGGGCGTGATCTTCACGATGCCGGTGCCGAACTCGCGGTCGACGTAGTCGTCGGAGATGACGGGGATCTCGCGGCCGGTGAGCGGCAGGATAACCGTCTTGCCGACGAGGTGCGCGTAGCGGTCGTCCTTGGGGTTCACCGCGACCGCGGTGTCGCCGGGCAGCGTCTCGGGACGCGTCGTCGCGACCATCACGTAGTCCTTGTAGGGCTCGCCCTTGACGCCCGTCGCGCGCCCGACGACGGGATAGCGCACGTACCAGAAGTGGCCGTGGTTGGGCTCGTGCTCGAGCTCGTCGTTGGCGGGCGCCGTGCCGCAGCGCGGGCACCAGTTGACGATGTAGTTGCCCTTGTAGACGAGCCCCTCGTCGTAGAGCTGGGTGAAGACCTTGGCGACCGCGCGGGAGCAGCCCTCGTCGAAGGTGAAGCGCTCGCGCCGCCAGTCGGTGGAGTTGCCGAGCATGCGCTGCTGGTGGACGATCGTCCCGCCGTACTGGCGCTTCCACTCCCACACGCGCTCGAGGAACTTCTCGCGCCCGAGGTCCTGGCGGCGCTTGCCCTCCTTCTTGAGCGCCTTCTCGACGACGTTCTGGGTGGCGATGCCGGCGTGGTCGGTGCCGGGCAGCCACAGCGTGTTGCGACCCTGCATCCGGCGCCACCGGACCAGGATGTCCTGGATGGTCTGGTTGAGGGCGTGCCCCATGTGGAGGATGCCCGTCACGTTCGGCGGCGGGATCACCACCGAGTACGGCTCACGCCCGTCCGGGTCCTGGTGGAAACATCCGTTCTCCTCCCAGAACTTGTACCACTTGGCCTCCGCGGCCTTCGCGTCGTAGTGCTTGTCCATAAACTTTCTCTTCCTTCTGCTGGCGGTCCTGGCGGGACTCGAACCCACTACCCGCTGCTTAGAAGGCAGCTGCTCTGTCCAGATGAGCTACAGGACCCGCTGTAAATTGCGTATTATACCAAAAATCACCGCTCGGCGTCCCATATCACTACTTGAGGGTGCGGCGGGAGGCGACGGCGGAGAGCGGATCCTCGGGCCAGTTGTGCTTGGGGTAGCGGCCGCGCATGTCCTTGCGGACGAGTTGGTAGGCGCCGGTCCAGAAGCCGGCGAGGTCCTTGGTGACCTGAATCGGACGCATCGCCGGGCTCAAGAGCGTCATCACCACCGGCACCCTTCCGTCCGCCACCGTCGGCGTGGACATGAGCCCGAAGCACTCCTGCAGCTTCACCGAGGCCGTCGGCTCGTCCCCTTCGTAGTCAATCGCCACCTTAGAGCCGCTCGGAACCTCCATCCGCGCCGGTGCGAGGCGGTCGAGCTCACGCCGGGAGCGTCCGGCCGCCGCGAGGACCGACTCCACCACCGCGGCGAGGTCGAGCCGCTCGAGGTCCTGCCACTTCGTCATTCCGCCGACAAACCCGGGCAGCGCGGCGAGGATCGCCGCGTCGGTGATTTCCGGCCAGCCGTTATCCGCGGGCATCGTCCGCGCGAGGAAGTTGGCGCGGGCGCGGAGCGCGTGGCTCTCGCGTGTCCACGCCGGAAGGTTGCCGACGCCCTTCTGCCGCACGCCCTCGACCAGCGCGGCGGCGACCTTTTCCGGATCGGCGTCCGCCACCTGGCGCTCGCCGAGCGTGACCGCGCCGAGGCGGCGCTGGACCACACACCGCACCCGTTCCGCGCGACGGTCCCATTCGCAACACGGCGCCTCGACGATCGAGTCCGCAAACAGCTCCTCGACCTCGCCCTCGGAAATCGGGCAGGCGAGAAACACCTTGGCGTCGCCGGGACGGTCGTCAAGCTCGCAGCAGACGAGGAACGGCTCGCGGGCGAGAGGGTCGCCGTCGTCGAGGAAAGCGCCGCGGCCGGAGACCATCCTGAAGCCGCCGTTGCCGCGTCCGCGCGCGACGCGGTCGGGATAGGCGAAGGCGAGCATCGCGCCCTCGGAAAGCGCGCGGGCACGTCCGCCGCGGCCGCGGCAGGCGGAGGCAAAGCGCCGCGCCAGCTCGAGGACGCGGCGCGAATACGGGTTCTTCGGCGTCTCGCGCACCTCGTCCATTACCTTGCGGACATCGGTCTCGCGCGTGCGCGCGCCTTCCTCGACAATCGCCGCGAGGATGCAGGCGGTGTCGTCCCCGCCGCACTCCACCGCCATCGACGCAAGACGCGGGTGCATGGCAAGACGCGCCATCCGCTCGCCCTTCGCGGTGAGACGGCCGTCCGCGCCGACGGCACCGAGCTGCCTCAAAAGCGCCATCGCAGAGTCCCACGCCGCCGCAGGCGGGGACGTCATCCACGGCAGGTCCTCGCGGTGCAGCGCGCCCCAGGAAACCGACGCCATCGCCAGCGGCGCGAGGTCGGCGTCGAGGATCTCCGGCATCGCCTTCTCGGGATGTGACGGGTTCTCCGCCTCGGTCCAGAGCCGGTAGCAGACGCCGGCGCGGACGCGTCCGGCGCGGCCGCGGCGCTGTTCGGCGCGGTCACGGGTGACGTTGAGGGTGACGAGGCCGGTCATGCCGGTGCCGGGCGAGAAGCGCGGCACGCGCATGAGCCCGGAGTCGACCACCGCCGTCACGCCCTCGAGCGTGAGCGAGGTCTCGGCGATGGAAGTCGACAGCACCACCTTGCGCGGACCGCCGCACGCGAACACGCGGTCCTGCTCCTCCTTCGGCAGCGAGCCGTGGAGCGGCAGCACCGCGGCGGACGGCGCGGCGGCGCGGACGGATTCCATGGCGCGGCGGATCTCGCCCTCGCCGGGCAGGAAGCAGAGGACGTCGCCGTCGGTCTCCGCGAGCGCGCGGCCGACCGCGGCGGCCACCGACACGTCGCCGAGGTAGCGGACGTCGACCGGGAACATGCGGCCTTCGGCGTGCACCGTCGCCGCGTCGCCGAGGTGGGCGGCGACGGACTCCGCGTCGAGCGTGGCGGACATGACGAGGATCCGCAAGTCGGGCCTAAGCGCGCGGCGCACCTCGAGCGCGAGCGCGAAGGCGAGGTCGCAGGCGAGCGAGCGCTCGTGGAACTCGTCGAAGATGACGAGCCCGGTGTCGGAAAGCTCCGGGTCGGAGAGGATGCGCTGCGCGAGCAGGCCCTCGGTCACGATCTCCAGCCGGGTGCGCGCGGAGACCTTGCGCTCCAGCCGCACCTGGTAGCCGACAGTCTCGCCAAGCTCCTCGCCGCGGCGGCGGGCGATGTAGGCGGCGCAGCCGCGCGCGGCGAGGCGCCGCGGCTCGAGCATGACGATCTTGCGGCCGGCGAGCCAGGGCGAGTCGAGGAGGGCCGGCGCGACGCAGGTCGTCTTGCCGCTACCGGGGGGAGCGGTGAGGACGACGCTGCGGTTCGCCGCCAGGGCCGCGGCGATCTCGCCGATCTTCTCCTCGACGGGAAACGCCATCGGACGGACGCGCAGATCAGAACTTGAAGTCGACCTGCCAGCGGACGAAGTAGCTGGGCTTGTCGGTCTCGTAGTAGTCGCCGGGATTGAAGAACTCGGCGAGCACATGGCCGAATATCTCGAAGCGTTCGTTCACGGACCTCTCGAACGGCCACAGGGGGAAGTCGTAGCGGATCTGCGAAAGGAAGCCCTTGAAGTGGCCGTCTCCGCCACCGAGGCCGTCCTGCGCCGCCGCAAAGAGCGGGCCCAACGACGCCACCACGCGATGGCGCGCACCCAGGTCGGCTCCCAGGGTGAGCTTGAGATAGTGCTGGTTGCTCCACCATGCCGCGCCGTAGTGGGTGCCGTAGAGGAAAAGCTCGGAGTCGTTCACGCCGCGCGCCCACATGGGATCCCAGGCGGAATGGCCGCCGTCCTCGCTGGCCGCATTGTCGTCGCCGCTCATGAAGTGGTAGCCGACCTTGCCGAACGGCCTTATGCCCTCGCGGGAGCTCTTCCAGTTCACGCCGAGGTACGAGCTCCAGCCGGAAAGCGCCGCATGGTCGCCGTTTTCGCCGGTCTGCCCCATCGCCTCGACCTGGAGGGACCATTCCTCGTCTATCTGCGGAAGCAGTTTCGCCCCGAACAGCCCGCGCTGGGTGCGAGGATGCTTTACCTCCACTCCGGAGGAGTTCTTCCTGTAAAACGAGTGGGTGAACTTCTCCATCGCAAAAAGCTGGTAGGGAAGCCATTCGGCCAGGCGCGAACCCCAGACGACGCCATAGCCCCAGTCGTCCATCTCCGGCTCGGCCCCGCCGCCAAGGCCGGTCAGGGAGCGGTGCTTGCCGCGGTCGGTGCCCCAGCGCAGGATGTTGTCGTCTTCGTTGTAGAGCGCGAAGAAGTCGAGTCTGCTCTCCTCCGAGACATTGAAGCCGAAGCGCACCATGTCGGAATAGACGGTGCGCGAGCCGTCGCCGGGGGTGCCGTCGACGAACACGTGGTCGAGCCCGTAGAGCTCGTAGATGTCCTGACGGCCTATCGCGAAGTCGAAGAATCCGTCGAAAAGGCCATTGCCCTCCAAGAAGAGGTTGTCGAGTATCACCTCGTCCGGGAACGTGTATGCGTCCCCATGCGGCTTTACATACCAGCGCATCTCGTCGGTAAAGCGCGTGTAAAGGCGAAACTTCCCCGAGTCCTCGGATCCAAAGGAGACCTGGCCCCAGACGCGAGGGCGGAAACGCATGTGGTTCTTGTAGGCGCCGCGCACGCTGGAGCTCAGGACTCCGCCACCGGGCAGGCCGGGGACGTTGTCCATGATCTCCTGCCGGATGCGCAGGTCGGCACCGGCATCGAATGCGAATTCGCCGCGCGCCGGCGCGGCAAGCGCCGCGGCGAGGGCCGCGACGGCGAGGGCGGATTGCGTTTTCATTTCACGGGTTCGAGGCGCTCGGCGCCTCCCATGTAGGGCCGGAGCGCCTCGGGGATGGTCACCGAGCCGTCGGCGTTGAGGTGCTGCTCGAGGAGCGCCACGAGGAGGCGGGGCAGCGCCACGCCCGAGCCGTTGAGGGTGTGGACGAGCTTGGTCTTGCCGTCGGCGTCCTTGAAGCGGCAGTTGAGGCGGCGCGCCTGGTAGTCGGTGAAGCACGAGCAGGAGCTGACCTCAAGCCACTGCTGCTCGCCGGGAGCCCAGAGCTCGAGGTCGTAGCACTTGGCGGCCGAGAAGCCCATGTCGCCCGAGGAGAGCATGATGACGCGGAACGCGAGGCCGAGCCCGGTCAGCACTTCCTCCGCCTCCTTCACCAGCGTCTCGAGCTGCTGGAACGAGACGGACGGATGAACGAAGTTCACCATCTCCACCTTGTCGAACTGGTGGACGCGCAGCATGCCGCGGGTCATCTTGCCGGCGGACCCGGCCTCGCGGCGGAAGCACGGCGTGTAGGCGGTGAGCTTGACGGGTGTCTCGGGCGTGATCTTCGGCAGGCTCACGCCGTCGAAGATGTCGTCGCGGTAGTAGTTGGTGACCGGCACCTCGGCGGTCGGGATGAGCCAGAAGTCGTCGATCTGGCAGTGGTAGAGGTCCTCGGCGAACTTCGGGAGCTGACCGGTGCCGGTCATCGACTCGGAGTTCACGACGAACGGCGGCAGCATCTCGGTATACCCTTGCTTCTGGCAGTGGAGGTCGAGCATGTACTGGATGAGCGCGCGCTGGAGCTTCGCGCCCTGGCCGAGGATGATCGGGAAGCCGGTGCCGGTGAGCTTGACGCCGCGCGGGAAGTCGAAGATGCCGAGCTTCTCGCCGATCTCGATGTGGGTGGGGATCTTGAAGTCGGGGTCCTTCCACTCGCCGACCATGCGGACGACCTTGTTGGTGGAGCTGTCGGGGCCGGTGGGGATCTCCTCCGCCGGGATGTTGGGGATCATCAGCAGCGTCTCGCGGAGGTCGACGTCGACCTGCGCGAGCTCGCGGTCGATCTCGGCGATGCGGTCGCCGACCTTGCGCATCTCCTCCTTCGCCGCGGCGATGTCGCCGCCCTCCTTGGCGACCTTGCCGATCTCCTTCGAGGCGGCGTTGCGCTTCGCCTTCAGGGTCTCGGTCTCGGCGATGAGCTCGCGGCGCTTCGCGTCGAGGTCGCGCGCCTTCGCGAGCCTTTCCTTCTCCACCCCGCGGCGCGCGAGCGCGGCGGCGGTGGCGTCGAAGTCGTCCCTAAGTTTCTTGATGTCGATCATGTCGGGTGTTCCTTTCCGAAAGAGTTGATGATGAGCGGTGCCGCGGCCTCAGCCGAGCTGGCGCAGGAACCGCAGGTCGTTTTCGTAGAGCCAGCGGATGTCGGGGATGCCGTACTTGATCATCGCGATGCGCTCGACGCCGAAGCCGAAGGCGTAGCCGGAGAACCGCTCCGGGTCGTAGCCGACGTGGCGGAAGACGCGCGGGTCGACCATCCCCGCGCCGGCGACCTCGATCCAGCCGGACTGCTTGCACACGCCGCAGCCCTTGCCCTTGCAGACGTGGCAGGAGAAGTCGACCTCGACCGAGGGCTCGGTGAACGGGAAGAAGTGGGGGCGGAAGCGCACGGTGACGCCGTCGCCCATCATCTCGCGGGCGAAGTAGGCGAGCACGGACTTCAGGTCCGCGAGCGAGACCGGCTTCGTCGCCGTCTCGTCCACGTACAGCCCCTCAATCTGGTGGAAGTTCGCCGAGTGGGTGGCGTCGGTGGTGTCGCGGCGGAAGGTGCGCCCGGGGCAGATCACCCTGACCGGCGGCTTGTTCGCGAGCATCGTGCGGATCTGTACCGGCGAGGTCTGGGTGCGCAGCAGGCAGTCGTCGCCGAACCAGAAGGTGTCGGTGCGGTCCTGCGACGGGTGGTGCGGGGGCGTGTTGAGCGCGGTGAAGTTGTTGAAGCGGTTCTCGAGCTCGGGACCGTCGGCGACGGTGAAGCCGAGGTGGCCGAAGATGCGCGCGGTCTCCTCGATCACGCGGGTGAGCGGGTGCTTGACGCCGAGGCTGCGCCAGCGCCCAGGCTGGGAGAGGTCGCCGTCGAACGCCTTGGCGCCGGACGCGCCGGCGCCCTTGGCGGCGAGCGCGGACTCGACCTCCGCGCGCCAGGCCTGCACGGCCTTGCCGAAGGCGGGGCGCTCCTCCTTGGGGACGTCCTTCATCGCCTTGATGAGCGCGGGGATGGAGCCGTTGCGCCCGACGTACTTGACGCGCAGCGCCTCGACCGCCGCGGCGTCCGCCGCCGCCGCGATCTCCGCGAGGCTGCCGGCCTTGGCCGACTCTAGTTCCGAAAGTGTCATATGATCCTGTCTTCCTTGCGCATTAATCTGCGTATTATAGCATAATTGCCGGCTGCCGCAGTGCCGCCAGTCAGCCCAGCACCAGGCCGCGGCGGACAAGGTCGGCGGCGTCGAGCGCGTAGGCGGGGTCGATCTCGAGCGGCATCGAGTCCGGCGCCTTCACCCCGGCGGCGGCGAGCATCTTCGCCCACTTCGCGCGCAGGTCGGCGCGGCAGGTCGCCGGCGAGTCGTTGCCCTCGGCGTTCTTCACCGGTGAGAACTCGTCCTTCTGGTCGAAGGCGAGGAACGCCGCGCGGCGCGCGTTGGGGAGGATGTCGAAGATGAACTTCTCGAACTTGTAGCCGTTGGGCTCGGACGGCTTCACCACCTTGCCGCCGACCACGCACGGGATCTTCTTGAACGCCAGGTGGAGCGGCATCGCCTTCGCCGCCTCGCGCGCCAGGAACGCGCGGTCGAAGACGTGGATCGCCGGCGAGCCGTAGAGGTAGTAGAGCTTGCCGCCCTTCTTGCGCAGGCACTGCTCCTTCGTCATCTCGGTGTACTCGACCATGCGGTAGCGTCCGCCGACGAGCATCGGCATGCCCACCTTCTCGAACGGGTCGCGCTTGGCGCAGAGCTTGAGCGAGTATTCGCTCCGCTCGAGCACGTGGTAGCCGACGAACGCCGGGTCGGCGATCTCGACCAGCGGGTTGTCGACCTGGAAGAAGAACACCGACTTGATGCCGCGGCGCTTCATGTCGTCGAGCGCGCCGGAGCGCTTCAGCGCGGCGAGGAGCCCGCCGTGGCCGTCCGGGCTCATGAAGACGTGGCCGGGCGCGTCGAGGATGATCTTGCCGTCCTTGGTCATCCCGGGCCACATGCCCTGGGTGAAGAAGAAGACGTCCTTCGGGTCGAGGCCGAAGTAGCCGTTCGCGCGGAAGCACTCCACCGTCGCCGCGTTGTTGGCCTCGCTCGTCATCACGTAGAACGGGATCGGCCGGCCGTAGCGGCGCGAGCGCGCGAGGATCTTGCGCGCGTGGAAGTGGAAGAGCGGCGCGCCGGTGACGGGGCCGATCGAGTAGCAGCCCTTGGGGCCGTCGTAGCCGAGGCGCGAGCCCTGGCCGCCGGCGACGAGCAGCGCCGCGACGCGCCCGGCCTTGAGCTCGCGCTCACCGGCCGCGACCGCGCGCGCAAGCGCCGCGCCCTTCAGCTCGGCCACCTTCGGGGCGAGCCCGCGCGAGGTGTCGACCGTCGCCGCGACGCCGCCCTTGAGTGCCGCCGCGCAGGCCTTGACGCTCTTCGGGTCGATCGTGGCGATCTGGGCGAGCAGCGCTGAGCGCTCCGCCTTCGAGAGGTCCTTCCAGTATTCGAGCACATGCTCCTGGCCGCATGCCGCGAGCCGCTTCTTCGCCTCAGCGAGGTTCATCTCGGTTCCTCCTTCTTGTTTTCGTTCAGTACATCTTCTCGTATTCGCCGCGGCCGACGCGCTTGAGCGAGTGGAAGCCGGCGCGCTTGGCGCGGTAGTTGAGGTCGGTCTGCGAATGGCCGAGCCCCGGCGCCTGGATCACCCTGATGACCGGCGCGCCGCAGTCCGGGCAGCTCTCCAGCTTCGCGTCGTGGATCGACTGCGAGACCTCGAAGCCGCCGCGGCAGCGTCCGCACGCGCGCTTAGCGTCCCTTGCCTCGTAGACGTAGATCGGCATCGCTTGCCCGGCTACCGCCGGTCCTTGAGCGGAACGTAGGTGCGCGGACGGAAGATCGGCTTGTAGGCCGGGCGGATGATCGGGCCGGCGTTCACCAGCTCCTCCATCCGGTGCGCGCACCAGGAAACGCAGCGGGCGACCGCGAAAAGCGGCGTGTAGAGGTCCTTCGGAATGCCGAGCATGTCGTAGACGAAGCCGGAGTAGAGGTCGACGTTGGCGCACACGTCCTCGGCGCGCGGATGGCGCTTGCGCACGATCGCCGGTCCCAGCTCCTCGATCGATTCGAAGAGCATCATCTCGTCGGTCCGCCGTTTCTCCTTCGCCAGCGCCTCGGCCTTCGCCTTGAGCATCTGCGCGCGCGGGTCGGACACCGTGTAGACCGCGTGGCCGAGGCCGTAGATGAGGCCCGAGCCGTCCCCGGCCTTGCGGTCGGCGATGCGCTCGAGGTACTTCGCCACCGCGTCGCCGTTGCGCCAGTCCTTCACGTTGGACTTGATCTCGTCCATCTGCCGCATGACCCTGAGGTTGGCGCCGCCGTGGCGCGAGCCCTTCAAAGAGAGAATCGACGCCGCGACCGACGAGTAGAGGTCGGAGTGGGCGGAGGTGACGACGTGGGTGGTGAAGGACGAGTTGTTGCCGCCGCCGTGCTCGGCGTGCAGGATCAGCGCCAGGTCCAGCGTCTCCGCCTCGAGCCTGGTGTAGCGCCCGTCCTCGCGCGTGAGCATGAGGATGTTCTCGGCCGTGGACTTGTCCGGGGCCGGATTGCGGATCATCAGCGAGCCGCCGTCGTGGTAGTGGGCCTTCGCCTGGTAGGCATAGGCCGCGATGGTCGGCATCGCGCCGATGAGGTCCATCGACTGCGCGAGGCAGGTCTCGAGCGAGAGGTCGTCCGGCGAGGCGCTGGAGTCGTAGGCGTAGGCGAAGAGCACCGCGCGGGCGAGCGCGTTCATGAGGTCCTTCGGCGGATGCTTCATGATCGCGTTCTCCTTGAAGCCGTCGGAGAGCTTGCGGTGGGCGCCGATGCGGTTCTTCCAGTCGACCAGTTCGCGCGCAGTGGGCAGCTCGCCGAAAAGCAGCAGGTAGGCCGTCTCCTCGTAGCCGAAACGGTGTTCGCGGCGGTCGGCCTGCACGATGTCGCGCACGTTGATGCCGCGATAGTAGAGCTCGCCCGGCACCGCCCGGCGCTCGCCTTCGTCCATCACGTATCCGTGCACGTTGCCGATGGTGGTAAGCCCCACCAGCACGCCGATGCCGTTGTCGTCGCGCAAACCCCGCTTGACCCCGTACTTGCGGTAGAGCGCTGGGTCGATGTAGTCCACCGCCCGCACCTTCTCCGCCTGGGCCCTCAGCCATTTCTTATTATCCGCCATAACTTGTGAATTATACCAAAAATCTGCCCCAAGACGCAAATCCGCCGCCCCAAGGCAACCCGCCGCCCCAAAACGGCCTTTAAGCCTACTTGCTGGCCTGCACGGCGGTGGCGGCGACGGTGGAGACGATGTCGTCGACCGAGCAGCCGCGGGAAAGGTCGTTGCAGGGGCTCGCCAACCCCTGCAGCACGGCGAAGCAGGATGCCTTGCCGATGCGCTGGGTGATCTTGTAGCCGATGTTGCCGGCCTGAAGGTCGGGGAAGACGAAGACGTTGGCGCGACCAGCGACGGCGCTTCCCGGGGCTTTCTGCGCGCCGACCGAAGGCACGATGGCCGCGTCGAACTGGAGCTCGCCGTCGAGCGCGAGGTTCGGCGCCAGCGAATGCGCGATCTCCGTCGCCTCGCGCACCTTGTCGACAAGCGCGTGGCTGGCGCTCCCCTTCGTGGAAAAGGAAAGCAGCGCGACACGCGGCTCGGCGATGCCGCATAGCGTCCGCGCCGTTTCCGCGGAGGCGATCGCGATGTGCGCGAGCTCCTCCGCCGTCGGGCAGGGGTTGACCACGCAGTCGGCATAGACGAGCAACCCGTCGTCACCCAGCGAGCGGTCGGGGCACTCCATGAGGAAGCTCGACGAGACGAGCTTCATGCCGGGCGCAGTCTTGATGATCTGCAGCGCGGGGCGGAGCATGTCGCCGGTCGAGTGGACGGCGCCGGAGACCAGCCCGTCGGCGTCGCCCTGCTTCACCATCATCATGCCGTAGTACATCGGATCCGCCGCGAGCCTGGCGGCCGCCTCCTCGGTGAGGCCCTTCGCCTTGCGAAGCTCGTAGAGCGCGGCAGCGTAGGCGGCGAGCCTCGCCTGGTTGGACGGCGCCTCTACCTGCTCCCTGGTAAGCAGGATCGGCTCGGCGATTCCCTCGCCTGCGACAATCTTGGCCGCGGCGATGGTGCGCGGCTCGTCGCCTTCGGGCAGCACGATGCGCTTGACGTTGGCGCGCGCCTTCGCCTTGATTCTTTCCACGAGGTTCATGTGGCTTCTCCTTTCACTCGGCACGCAGCTGCTTAAGCGTGTGGCCCAGGAGGTCTATGATTTCCTTGGACTCGAAGCGGTCGATGTAGGTGTCGGACAGCATCTTCGAGAGCTTGCCGATGAGAAGCCCGAACTCGTTGCCGGTCTGGTGCTCCTCAAGCCAGCGCTTCACCACGGCGGCCTCAATCGTGTCGACCTTCGAATCCTGCAGGATCCCCTTGGTAAGCATCCAGAACTCGTCGTGCATTTCCTTTTTCGTCATCATCGGCTTGTCTCCTTTCCTGAGGTTTGGATCTTGTGCGCAGGCCGCCGTCTACAGCCTCGCGCGGTTAACGAAATACACCGCCCCGACCATGCAGATGAAGGCCCAGAGGTAGTCCCAGCGCCACTTCTCGCCCATGAAGATAAGCATGAACGGCACGAACACGCAGACGGTCACCACTTCCTGGACGATCTTGAGCTGCGCCACGTTGAGCCCGCTCGCCGCACCCAGCCGGTTGGCCGGAATGAGGATGATGTACTCGACCAGGGCGATGGACCAGCTGACGAGGATTATCGCGTACATCGGCCAGCTTGCCTCGCCAGGCTTCTGCAGCTTGAGATGCCAGTACCACGCAAAGGTCATGAAGAGGTTGCTGCAGACCAGCATCCCCACGGCAGTCGCCACGCCAATCCTTGAAGTCATCTTGCCGTCCTCCTACAGCCCGATGTCGCCGAAGCCCTGCCAGACGTCGCGGCCAGAGTAGACGAGCGGCTTCAGCTCGCCGCGCAGCGCGCGGAGCGCGGGGAGCGCCATCGCCTCCTGCTCCATCTCGCCGGGATAGACCTCGACCGGGGCGATGAAGCCGCAGCGCGTCCTGACGCCGTCGACGACGTCCTGGAAGCGCACCAGCCCGCCGGTGAGCAGGATCGCGTCGACCTTGCCGCAAAGGACAGCCGACATCTCGCCGACCATCTTGCAGACCTGGTAGATCATCGTGTTCCAGACAAGCGTAGCCTTGCGGTCGCCCTGCTCGACCAGCGCGTGGATGGTGTCGGAGTTGGAGGTGCCGAAGAGGTCCACGAAGCCGCCGGCGCGCGAGCAGCGCAGCCGCACGTCCGCGACGGAGTGCGCCTCGATGTAGTCCAGGAGCTGCAGCACCGGCACCGAGCCGATGCGCGTCGGCGTGAACGCGCCCTCGCCGTCCGCGCCCATGTTGCCGTCCACCATCCTGCCGCGCTCGTGCGCGGAGACGGTGATGCCGCCGTCGATGTGCGCGACGACGAAGTTGCAGTCCTCGTACCTGCGCCCCAGCTTCGCCGCGTGGAACTCGGCGACGGCCTTCTGGTTGAGGACGTGCGAGTGCGAGACGCGGTAGACGCCGCGGATGCCGGTGAGGCGGGCGTAGTCGCAGTACTCGTCAACGTTCGTCGGGTTGATGGTAAAGGCCGGCTTCGCGAACTCCTCGGCGAACTTCCACGCCAGCATCACCCCGAGCTTGGCCGGGTGCTCCGAGCCGCCGACGCCGGCGACGGTGTCGTCGAAGAGCCGCCGGTCGACTGCGGTGAGCCCGCCGGGCTGGGTGTGGGCGCTGCCGCCGCGGCCGACGAAGGCGTCGATCGAGGCGGGGTCGACCCCCTCGTCGCGGAGCATCTCGAGGATGACGCCGCGGCGGAAGTCGAGCTGGTCGTTGACGTGCGGGAACTTGAGGAGCTCCGGCGCGTCGTGGAAGAGGCTGTGCTCGAAGCGCGAGGTCTCGTCCTCGAAGAGGCTGACCTTGGTCGAGGTGGACCCGGGGTTGATGACGAGGATGCGGTACATAAGCTACCAGCCCATGCGGGTGGGAATGCCGGCGGCGGACATCTCCGCCTTGATCTGGGCGATGGTGTAGTCGCCGAAGTGGATCATGCCGGCGACGATCGCGGCGTCGGCCTTCGCCTCGCGGAACACCTCGACGAGATGCGCCGGCTTCCCGGCGCCGCCGGAGGCGACCCCCGGCACGTCGACCGCCTCGGCGATGAGCCGCGTCAGGGTGAGCTCGAAGCCCTCGCGGGTGCCGTCCGCGTTGACGGAGTTGACCACGATCTCGCCCGCGCCGAGACCCGCCGCGCGCTTCGCCCACTCCACCGCGTCCATGCCGGTGAACTCGCGGAAGCCGCGGGTGGTGATCTCGTAGCCGGAGGGGACGCGGTCGCTCTTCACCGGGTCCATGCCGAGCACGATGCACTGCGCGCCGAACGCGCGCGCGCCGTCCGAGATGATCTGCGGATTGGCGACGGCGAGCGAGTTGACCGACACCTTCTCGGCGCCGGCGAGGATCACGCGCTCCATGTCCGCGAGCGAGGCGATGCCGCCGCCGACCGCGAACGGGATCCGCACCGACTTGGCGACGGCCTCGACCATGCCGATGTCGATCGGACGGTGCTCCGCCGACGCGGTGATGTCGTAGAAGACCAGCTCGTCCGCGCCGCCGTCGGAATAGGCGACGGCCATCTCCACCGGGTCGCCGAGGTCGACGTTGTTCTTGAACTTGACGCCCTTGGTGACGCGGCCGGCGCGCACGTCAAGGCAGGGAATTACTCGTTTGGTCAGCATGGCTCGGGGTTCGTGATTAGATTGACAGCCAGTCGGAAAGGAGCTTCAGCCCGACGCGGCCGGACTTCTCGGGGTGGAACTGGCAGGCCCAGAGTTTGCCGCGGCGGACCATCGCTGAGAACTCGACGCCGGCGTATTCGGCGACGAGCGCGGTGTCGGCGGTCTTCTCGGCGTAGTAGCTGTGGACGAAGTAGTAGAATTCGTTGCCCGGGGCGACGCTGTTCCAGCCGATCTGCGGAACCTTGACGCCCGGGACCTTGGGGAAACGGCGCACGCGGCCAGGAAGGATGCCGAGAGTGTCGACGCCGCCGTCCTCCTCGGAGTGCTCGAAGAGGATCTGCATGCCAAGGCAGATGCCGAGGAATGGACGGCCCGAGGCGGCGGCGGACTTGACCGCGTCCTCCAGGCCGAGCGAACGCAGGCTCTCCATGGCGCTCAAGGCGGCGCCGACGCCGGGGAAGACGACGCGCGCGGCGGCGGTGACCACGGCAGGGTCGCGCGTTACCACGGTCTCGACGCCAAGCGCGGCAAACGCGTTCTTCACGCTCGTCAGGTTGCCGGCGCCGTAGTCGACGATGGCGATGGTGTCTGGGCTATTTGGTTCCATAGATGTGTATTATACCAAATTCGCCTCGCCGCTCAGGTATCATAACGCAACGCCGTCTTTTGGTCCATATCTATATGTGAAGCCCTTTCCTCCACAACGTTCGCATTTGAGCATCCCCCTGCCGCCGCAGACTGGACACGTCTCTTTGCCGTCGTTCGCGACCTCGCCGCGCCCTTGGCAAGTCCCACATGTCTGCCATTCTTCAAGTTTCTTGCAACCATTGCACCTCGGGCACCTTTCAGGTCGGCCGTATCCGCTTCCATCACACGCACTGCAGCGCACATATGTACTACCAATACGGCCAGGCTCTTTAACCGCCACTTTCTTTTTTCCGCCGCATTGACTGCACTCGTGCCTTAGCTGCCCATTCCCATGACAAGTGCCGCAGACAATCAGTTTCTTGACTTGGCCTCTGCGCCCAGAACCACCGGTGGCCAAACCGCCACCGACTTCCTTGTCGTCATACCCGACACCAACACATGTTGGGCACGGCTTATTGCCCTTGACGACGATCTCTCCATTGCCCTTGCATCTTGCACACACGATTGTGCCTGTCCCGCCGCATGGCGAACAAGGCTCCCGGTCAAGCAGGCACCACTTCACCACCTCCACTGCGCACAGAGCAACAATGACCGCGACAACTGCGCCAATAAGCACCATCGCCTTCTTCTTGACGGACTTGGCGTTCAGAACACCGGCAGATGACGCCGACGCCTTATCATTCTGCGAAAGCGCAAACCTACTTGGGATCGTGACGTGTTCAGCGCGCGACGAATCGCCTTGATTACGTCTAACCGCGAATCGTCCCTTTCTTGGGGCGTCTGCCGGCAATTCCGACATAGCCGCGGCATCCCCAGAAGCCGGCACGCTCGGCTCAGCCCTCTCTTCGGCTTCGAATTCCTTTCCGCAATGCGGGCATTTGATGATCATAGGTCAGTCTCCTTGGCCACTTCAGGCCGTCTGCGTGTATTTTACCAAATACGGCAGACACCATGCAACCAACCGAGCAGAACCCTAGGCATTATCGCGCAGCACCACATATTCCGCCGCGCTAACTGCCGCGGTGCCGGCGGCGGGAGTTGAGCAACACCAGCGCCGCGAGGATCACGGCGAAGCCGAGCACCGAAAAGATGTCCGGCACCTGGGCGAAGAAGAGGTAGCCGAAGGCCGCGGCGAAAAGGACGCTCGAGTAGTCGTAGACCGCGATGTCCCGCGGCGCCGCGTAGCCATAGGCGAGCGTGACCCCGAACTGCCCGACCGCCGCCGCCCCGCCCGCGCCAAGGAGGACCGCCACCTGCGCGAAGGTCATCGGCTTCAGCCCGGGAAGCATGAACGGCACCGCGGCAAGGCAGGAGAAGACGCTGAAGTAGAGGATGATGTACGCCGGGTCCGCACCGCGGCGGCGAAGCGCGCGCACGCACGCGTATGCCGCGCCGGCCGCGGCGCCGCCGAGGAGCCCGACCGCGAGCGGAAAGGCCTCCGCCCCGGCGAAGCCGGGCTTCACCACCAGCACGGCGCCGGCAAACGCCACCGCGAGCGCGGCGGCCTGGCGGGGAAGCGTCCGCTCGCCGAGGAACGCCCACGCAAAGGCGACGGTGAAGAACGGCGCGGTCTTGTTGAGCATCTGCCCGGTCGCGATCGGGATGTGGGATAGCGCGTAGAAGTTCGCGAAGATGCCCAGGGTGCCGAAGGCGGCGCGAGCTATTAAGAGAAACGTGGTTCGCCTGCCCGCCGTAGCCTTAGCGAAGGCGGGTGGGGCGGGGTTCGCGACTCGCGATCTGCGGCGCCAGTAGACCGCGGCGGCGACGGCAAAGGCGACGAGGTTGCGGAAGAAGCTCTTCTGGAAGGCGGAAAGCGGCTCTCCGTAGTCGTCGGCAAGCCGCACCAAGGCCGCCATCAGCGCGAACCCGAGCGCGCTGGCGACGATGGCCGCTATCCCCTTCGCCTTCACTGCTTCAGCATTTCCGCCGGCGCGCCGTCCTTCTTCATCAACAGCCGCCAGGCGTTGTCGCGGATGTCGTCCATCCCGTCGCGGAGGCGTCCGCACTCAAGCGGCGTGAACTTGACGAGGTGGGTGGCGTGGGCGGGTACGGAGCGCTCGTACTTGCCGAGGAAGACGCCGAGGTCGGCCTGGCGCCAGACGTCGCGCACGCGCCACTTGCACTCCATGCCGAGCGCGGACATGTCCATGACGACCGTCTGCTCTCGGAGCGACTTGTTGTAGAGTCCGGCGGCGATGGAGCCGTCCGCGAGCGGTCGCGCCCAGATTTCCCAGTCGTCGCCCTCGGCCACGCAGCCGGCGCCGAGCCCGAGCGGATCCTGGTCGATGTCGAGCACCTCGTCGTTGGTGAGGAGCGAGAGGGTGAACTCGTCGAGCTTCGTCATGTCGCAGCCGATCATCAGCGGCGAGGCGACGAGCGCCCAGAGCGAGATGTGGGTGTACTGCTCGTTGGGGGCGAGGCGCGAACCCCTGAAGTCGTTGAAGCGGACGGGGCCGACGCAGAGCATGTCGGGGTCGTTGAACGCGCCGGGGCGGGAATAGGGGAAGAGCCGCTTCTGGACATCGATCGACTCGGCGACCGACGCCCAGACGTCGAAGACGTCGCCGGTGGTGCGCCAGCTGTGCCCGTAGACGAGGTTGCCCCACATCCCCGGGGTCTCAAGTCCGTATTCGCAGAGCGAGAAGACGATGTCGCGCCGCTGGTGCGCGAGCGCGTGGCCCATCAGCCGATAGGGGTGCATGATCCGCCAGGCGCCCTTGCCGAACTCCTTCATCCAGTAAGAGCACATGTCGTACTTGAGGAAGTCGAAGCCCCAGTCGGCGAAGGTCTTCGCGTCCTGCGCCTCGTGGCCGAAGCTGCCGGTGTGGCGCGCGCAGGTCCACGGCCCGGGCGAGGAGTAGATGCCGGCCTTGAGCCCGAGGGCGTGGATGCGGTCGGTCATCGCCTTCATGTCCGGGAAGCGGCGGTTGGTGGCGATGGTGCCGTCCGCGAGGCGCCTGGGCCCCTTGAAGTCGTCCTGCTTGCACGGGAGGTCTGACTCTTCGCAGTAGTTCTGCCAGCAGTCGTCGACGTTGATGTAGCTCCAGCCGTGGTCGGCAAGGCCGCTCGAGACGAGCGCCTCCGCGGCGGCGATGACGTTCGAGGCGGTGACCTGGTTGCCGAAGGCGTTCCAGGAGTTCCAGCCGAGCGCGGGCGTGAGGCAGATCCTGTCGCCCACCTTGAGTGTCAGCGCGCGCTCGGCTGCGCCCTTCGCATTCTTCGCGGTGAAGACGATCTCGTAGTCGCCGCGCTTGGCAACCGAACCGGAGAGGACCTGCGTCGCCGGATCGAAACTCAGCCCTTCGGGGAGGTTCTTCGCCGCGAGCTCCATCGGCCGCTCGCCGGTGACTGGCAGGCGGTAGATGACGGGATGTCCGGGCCTGACGCCGTAGACCGCAGGACCGTTGATGCGCGGGACGGGACCTGGCTTCGGGGTGAGGATGCCGAGCTGCCGCGGCGAGACGGTTCGCACGTCGCCGGGCGGGAACTTGCCGTCCTCGTAGTAGAAGCACAAGTTGAACCAGTCGCCGTGGTCGCCGTTGATGCCGTCCCCGCCGTCAAGCACCTTGAAGGTGAGCTTCTTCGCGCCGCGCAGGTCGACCGTGAAGTGCTTCTTGCCCTGCTTGCGGCGGACGACGCCGGAGTCTGCCGCGACCTTGCCGTCGAGCAGGATCTGGAACTGGGCGTTGCCGTCGAGCCCCCGGTCGTCGACGGCGCAGTCCACCTCGAGCCTGAGCGCGCCCTCGCCGAGGTCGACGGTGAGGTGGGAGTTAGCGTGCATGCCAAGGTTCTGCAGGTGGCCGCCGTAGATGCCCTTGTCGTCGACGCACATGACGCTGCCGTCGTACTTGGCGCCGACCCTCACCTCGCCGCACTCGGTGGCATTATCGGAGAGGTCGAACTGGGTGATGAGCACCTTTTCCTCGGCGGAAGCCGAGATGGCGGCGGCGAAGGCGACGACGAGACAGATGCAGTTGCGCATTGGTTTTTCCTGTTTTGACTGTTGCGATGGCGGAAGGTGAGGGATTCGAACCCCCGGAGGGCTTGCACCCTCAACGGTTTTCAAGACCGCCGCGATCGACCACTCCGCCAACCTTCCTTATTGGTGGGTATTATACTAAAAATTTCCCCGCGCCGCCACCGGCCCTGACTTTAGCTGCAGCATTGCCCGACAGGGGCAAAGATGTTATACTACTCACCATATGGCAGAAGTAGCGGGATCTCCGGGTTTCGACGACTTGCGGGCTATGCTCCGCGAGGAGCCCCTTGACGCGCTCATGTCGCGTGCCTACGCGGTCAAGGCCAGAGTCTGGGGAAAGCGCGTGGCGCTGCGCGGGCTCGTCGAGATCTCAAACATCTGCGCCAAGAACTGCCTCTACTGCGGCATCCGCCGCGGCAACACGAAGACGGTGCGCTACCGGATGAGCGAGGACGAAGTCTTCGCCGCCGTCGCCTGGGCCGCCGAGAACCGCTACGGCAGCGTCGTCCTCCAGTCTGGCGAAGTGATGGACGAGGCGAACGCTCTTTTCGTGGAGCGGATTCTCAAACGCGTGCGCGCCGAACTGGGCGACTCGCTGGGGATTACCCTCTCGCTCGGCGAGCAGCCAGACGACGTCTACCGCCGCTGGCTCGACGCCGGCGCCAACCGCTATCTGCTGCGGATCGAGACGTCCGACCCCGTGATCTACGCGCGCATCCACCCCGCCGGCCACTCCTGGCAGGCTCGGCGCCAATGCCTGCGCTCGCTCAAGCGCCTCGGCTACATCACCGGCACCGGAGTGATGATCGGTCTGCCCGGGCAGGACGAAGACTCGCTTGCGCACGACATTGCCTTCTTCCGTGACGAGGGCGTCGACATGGTGGGGATGGGCCCGTACATCGCCCACCCCGACACCCCGCTCGCCGCCGAGGCGCCGCGCCTCGGACGCGAGCGCCTGCTCGAGCTCTCACTGCGCATGATCGCCGCAGTCCGCCTCGCCATCCCCGACGCCAACATCGCTTCCACCACCGCACTCCAGGCAATCGATCCCGAAGGGCGCGAAAAGGGGCTCCTCGCCGGCGCAAATGTCATCATGCCCAACATCACCCCGCAAAAATACCGCGGCGAATACCTGCTCTATCCGGGCAAGCCCTGCGTCGGCGAGGACTCCGAGCTCTGCCGCGGCTGCCTTGAGCGGCGCGTCAAGTCGATCGGCGAAGAGATCGCCTGGGGCGAACGGTGCGATCCGCTCCACTTCGGGAAGGAGACGCGATGAAAGTGGCGGTGGGGCTTTCCGGCGGCGTCGACTCGAGTGTCGCCGCGCTTCTCCTGAAGGAGCAGGGGCACGAGGTTGTCGGCGTCACCATGAAGCTCTGGAGCGGCGCCTACCGCGGCGGCGAGCGGGACGCTTGCTTCGGACCCGGCGAAGCGGAGGACATCGCCCGCGCGGATGAGCTCGCGCACGCACTCGGCATCGGCTACCAGGTGATTGACTGCGCACGCGAATACGAGCGCGTGATCGTGGGGATGTTCCGCGAGACTTCGCTGCGCGGCGAAACCCCCAATCCCTGCGTGTTCTGCAATGCCGCGTTCAAGTTCGGCCTGCTGCCGCGGCTGGTGCGCGAAGCCGGCTGCGAGTTCGACCGCTTCGCCACCGGACACTACGCGCGGATCATCCAGGCAGGCGGCAGGCTCGCCGTCCGCCGCGCGGCAGACGAGAAGAAGGACCAGAGCTACTTCCTCTACCGCCTCTCGCAGCGCCAACTCGCGGAGGCGATGTTCCCACTCGGCGAACTGACCAAGACGGAGGTGCGGCGCATCGCCGCGGAGCATTCGCTCGCCGCCGCCAACAAGGCGGACTCGCAGGACTTCTACTCCGGCGACCGCAACGAGCTCGTCGGCGCCGAGCCTCGCGAAGGCGAGATCGTCGACCTGTCGGGCAAAGTCCTAGGCAGCCACCCCGGCTACTGGAACTTCACCGTCGGCCAGCGCAAGGGGCTCGGCGCGTTCGGGCCCGAGCCGATGTACGTGGTGCGGCTGGACGCGTGCCGCAACCAGGTGGTGCTTGGGCACCGCACCGAGGCGATGACGAAGGAGTTCAAGGTCAAGAACATCGTGTGGCAGGCGCGCGAATCCGGCGGCGCCCCATTCGCCGCGCGGGTGAAGATCCGCTCCACCGGCGCGCCGCTCGGTCCGGTGGAGTTCGACGGCGAGACCTGCCGCGCGCCCGGCGACGGGCTCTTCGGCGTCGCCCCGGGCCAGTCCGCCGTGTTCTACGACGAGAGCGGCTCTATCCTCTGCGGCGGCGTTATCGCGTAGCGCAGAACCTGCTACTCCAGCTTCGACTGCTGGCGGGGGTCGAAGGCGTCGCGCAGGCCCTCGCCGACGAGCACCGCGAGAAGCATTACCACAAACAGCGCGGCGCCCGGGAACACCACCAGCCACCAGGCGCCGCGGAACTGCTGCGCCTGGTTGAGGAGCTCGCCGCACGAAGGCGTCATCGGCGGCAGCCCGAAGCCGAGGAAGTCCAGCGCCGCAAGCGAGCCGATCGCCCCCATCAGGAGGAACGGAAAGAGCGTGATGAGCGGCGTGAGCGCGTTAGGCAGCACGTGCGAGAAGATCACCCTCAGGTGCGAGAACCCCAGGGTCTTCGCCGCGTCAACGAACGGCAGCGACCTCAGGCGCAGGAACTCCGCGCGCATGTAGTACGAGACCGTGATCCAGTTGAACACCGCGTAGGAGACAAGCAGCACCCCGAACGAGCGCCCGAGCGTGGAGCCGAGGAAGATCATCACGTAGAGGAACGGCAGCGCGCTCCAGATCTCGGTGAAACGCTGGAGCGCAAGGTCGGCGACGCCGCCGAAGTACCCCTCCACCGCGCCGACGACCACGCCGAACACGAGCCCCGAGCCGGCAAGCAGCAGTCCGAAGAGAAGTGCGATGCGAAGTCCGTAGACAACCCGCGCATAGACATCCCTTCCGCCGGCGTCGACGCCGAAGGGATGTCCGGGACAGGGACGGAACGGGAACGCGACCGGCTGCGGCGGCAGCTCGGTCTCCACCGCCCGCGCCGGCTCCTTCGGCTCGAGGAACACCCGCGTGTATCCGTCGCGCGGCGTCGCACGCACATGGTAGCCGCCAAGCGCCGCGGAGAGCGCGTCCGCACCGGCAAAGCGCGCGCCGACGGCGCGGCGGATCTCTTCCGGACCCTCGAAGTCGTACACCCCGCCGTCCGCCGCCGCGCTAAAACGCGCCTCGCGCGCATCATAGACGCGCACCTTCGCCGGCGAGCGATACGGCTCGAGCGTCTTCGGGTCCACCACCGCCCGCGGGTCGCGCGGACAGGTGACCTCCGCCGCCAGGCAGAAGACGAACACCGCCGCGAGCGCGAGGAACGACCACCACGCCCGCCGGTTGCGGCGGAACGCGGCGAGCCGCCGCTTCGTCAATGGGGAGATGAGCGCCACTTCCGCTACCTCCTCGCGAAGTCTATCCTGGGGTCGATGAGCATATACAGGCAGTCCGAAATCAGGTTGCCGGCGAGCTGGAAGACCGAGGTGAGCGCCAGGAGCGCGAGGAACACCGCGTAGTCGCGGCCGACGAGCGCGTCCCATCCGAGCCGGCCCATGCCGGGGATCTCGAAGATCGTCTCGACGATGATCGAGCCCGCGAAGAGAAGCGAGATCATCGACCCGAACCCGGTCGCCACCGGGATGAGCGCATTGCGGAAGGCGTGGCACCAGATCGCGCGGCGGCGCGTCGCCCCCTTGGCGATCACCGTGCGCACGTAGTCGGCGGAGATCTGGTCGAGGAGCGAGTTCTTCATCAGCAGCGTGAGCATCGCGAAGGATCCCGCCACATAGCACGCGACCGGCAGCGCCATGTGCCAGAGGCGGTCGAGGAAGGCGGTCCAGATGGACGGCGGGACGTCGAAGTCGCTCGCCACGCCGCCGATGGGGAAAAGGTCCCAGAACCCCTCCACCGTGCCGCAGAAAAGCGTCTTCAGGAGCATCGCGAGCGCGAAGGACGGCACCGAGTAGGCGGTGAAGACGACCACGCTCGAGACCGCGTCAAAGGCGCCGCGGTGTCGCAGCGCCTTGGCGATGCCGAGCGGTATGCAGACGAGGTAGGTGAGGAGAAACGCGGCAAGCCCGAACGAGATCGACACCGGCAGCCGCGATTTGATGAGCTCCCACGCGGTGCGGTTGGGATAGTCGTAGCTCGCGAGCCTCAGCCCCATCCGGTTCACGACCAGCCAGTTCCAGTACTGCTTCCAGATCGGGTCGCGGAAACCGAACTGCTCCTCCAGCTCCCGGCGGTACTCCTCGGTCACCTGGTGCGCCACCGCCGCGTTCGCTCCCGCCTCGGACTGCCGGTCGCCGCCGCGCATCCGGATGAGCCGCATCTCCACCGGACCGCCGGGCAGGAAGCGCGTCAGCGCGAAGCAGACGAGCGTGATGCCGATGAAGGTCGGCACCGCGAGGAGCAGCCTCCGGCAGAGATAGCCCAGCTGGTTCATCGCGGCAGGGTCATTTCAGCAGCGCGACGGGACGGTGGAGTCCGCCCAGGGTGGAAAGGACCTTGAACGACCCGGTCGCGGGATCGTACCTGAGCGAGTGGACCTCGCCCGAGCGCTCCATCGCCGCGAGCGCCAGCGTGTCGGTGAGGAAAATGAAGTCGCGCGGCCAGCTGCCCGGCAGCACGGAGCGCGCCTTGAAGTCAAGTGCGCCGGTCTTCGCGTCAAAGCCGAAGGCGACGAGCGACTGCTCGCCGCGGTTGGACGCCACCACCTTGCCGCCCTCGGGCGCAAGCCGCACCGCCGCGGCGAGGTCCTGGTCGGACCCGCGCCCGTTGCCGCCGCCGGCGAGGAGGTCCTTGCGGTCGAGCGTCGCGGTAAAGCCGCGGTCCGGATCGTAGGCAAGCGTCTCGATCTTGCTGTAGAGCTCCGAGACGAGGAAGGCGAGGCGTCCGTCGGGATGAAAGACGAAATGGCGCGGGCCGGCGCCGGGGAGCGTGGTCTTGAAGCGACGCGGCGGCGCGTCGACGGGATCGGAGCCGTCGGCCGCGAGCCGGTACTCGACGAGCTCGTCGAGCCCGAGGTCGACGACCACATATCCCTTGCCGTCCGGCGACGGCACCGCCTGGTGGCAGTGCGCGGAGCCCTGCCGCGGCAGGTTGGGTCCGCTGCCGGAGTGGATGTGCACCGTCGGCTGGCCGAACTTGCCGTCCTTCACCGCCACGCTGCCCGCCTTGCCCGCCACGTATTCGGCGAAGAAGACGCGCGAGCCGTCGGCAGCGACGGAGAGGTGGCAGATGCAGCGCATGCCGAGATTGAGCCGGTCGGTCTCGACGAGCTTTCCGTCCGCGCCGGCGGCGAAGGCGACGAGCCCCGAGCGCTCGCAGGAGTAGAGCCAGCGGCGGTCGGGGGACCACGCGAGGTAAATGGCGTTATCCACCGGATACGCCGTCATCACCTCCATCGCCCCGCTCCGGGCGTCCACCTCCGCCGCGAAGATCCCGTTCGTATGCTCCGCGTCGGTATAGCAGCCAATGTACACCATCATCGCCAGCACTCCTGTCATTTCTCCTCCGCGGAATCACGTCCCGTCTGGTCTTGCACGTCCGCTGCGGGCGGACGCCGGCAGAAGCGGCCTTTCGAGAGCGCCGCGCCGGCGAGCAGGAGGACCAGCCCCGGCACCAGGAACACCTGGTAGCGCTCAGCGGCGCGCTCCGCCTCCTCGTTCTGCTCCTTCGCCGCCACCTGGCGCAGGAAGCGGCGGTAGATCGCCCCGAGCGTGGTCTCGGCGGTGCCGGCCGTCGCCAGCGGCACGTAGCGCCCGTTCGACGCCGCGGCGATTGCCTTGAGCGCGTCCTCCTCGAGCTTCACCTTCACCACTTCGCCGTTGTGCTTCATCGGCCCGCGGCCGTCGAGCGCCGGAACCGTCGCGCCGACGCGCGGGTCGCCGATGCCGACGGTGAAGATCGGGATGCCGCGCTTCTTCGCGAGCGCGGCGTTGGCGAGCGCCTCGCCGCGAAGGTCGCCGCCGTCGGAGAGGAGGATGATCGCGTTGTGGTCGTCCGCCGCCGGGTCTAGCGCGTCCAGCGAGGCGCGGATCGCCGAGCCGAGGTCGGTCTCGCCGCGCGGCGCGGAGTCGGGGCCGAGCTGCTCGAGGGTGCTCCTGAGGAAGCCGCGGTCGGTGGTGAGCGGGCAGACCACCACGCCGGTGCGGCGGAAGGCGACGAGCGCGCAGCGGTCGCCCTCGAGCGAGTCGATGAGGTCGGCGACGTCCGCCTTGGTGCGCTCGAGCCGGTTGGGGCGCACGTCCTCGGCGAGCATCGAGCGCGAGACGTCGATCGCCACCACCACGTTGCGGCTGCGCTCGACGTACTTCTCGGTCGCGCGGCCCCACTGCGGACGCGCCGCGGCGAAGAGCGCGAGGAAGAGCCCGGCGATGACGCACCACGCCTGCACGCCCCAGAGGTCGGCGCCCTTCGGCATCAGCCGCGCGCGGAGCGGCGCGGCCACGAAGCGCTCGAGCCGCTTTTCGCGGCGCGCGCGCAGAAACGCCCAGAGGAGCCCGGCGAGCGGGACGAGCGCGGCGACGACGAGAAAGACCGGATTCGCGAACCTCATCTCCCCCTCCCTACAGATGGCGGCGCAGGAGCCGCCCGCCCAGCAGGACGCACGCGAGCGCCGGCAGGAAAATGAGCGCCTCCGGGTGGATGCGGTAGCGCTCCTCGAAAGAGAGCATCAGGATCACCACCATGTAGTAGCCGAGCGCCACCGCGAGCGAAATCGCCATGCCAATGGTGCTCTCCTTCCGCTGCGAGCGGATGCCGAGCGGGACGCCGACGAGCACGAAGCAGATGGACGCGAGCGCGAAGGCGAAGCGCTTGGCGAGCTCCACCTTGAGCGAGCTCAGCTGCCGGCGGAGGTACTCCACGAGCTGCGCCTTCATCCCCTTCTCGTCCGGCGACGCCTTCACCTTCTCGATCTCCGCGCGCGTCCGCGAGATCTCGCCGAGCAGGCCGCGGAAGGCGAGGTCCTTGGCGCGGCGGTGGTACTTCTCCTCCTTGAGGACGTCCTTCAGCACGTAGGCGAAGCGGCTGAAGCGCGCCATCGTCGGGTGGCTCTCGTCCAGCGGGTCGACCGTCATCCCGTAGAGCTCGAGCGAGACGTCGCGCCCCTGCTGGGTGACGAGCGCCTTCTCGGCGGTGATCATGCGGTCGACCTTGGGGTTGGAGTAGTCGAGCGCGACGAAGTCGTGGAGCCAGTTGCCGTTCTTGGAGCCGAAGTAGAGCTTGACCCGCGGGAAGTCGTCGATGACGCGCCCGGGCTCGAGCACGCTCAGCCCGGTGCCCACGGATACGCGCGTCTTGAGCGTGCGCCGGACCTCGTGGCCGCGCGGCACCACCTCGTTGTTGACGTAGAAGCCGACGAGGGTGCAGAGGACCGCGAACGCCGCGGGCCACCTGACGACGGAGGCTAGGTGGACGCCGCAGGCGCGCATCGCGGCGATCTCGCCGTCCGCGCTCAGGCGGGAGAAGACGAGGATCGCGCTCACCAGGAGCGAGAGCGGCACCGACCACTGCAGCGTCTCGGGTAGCGACACCATCGCGAACTCGCCGACGAGGCGCATCGGCACGCCGTCCATGATGTATCCGACGATCTGCACCAAAAGCCCGATCGTCAGCACGAACGAGAGGACGAGGAACGCCAGGACGAAGCTCGAGAGGAACGAGCCGAACACGTACCGTTCGATCGTCTTCACCGCCGCGCCCCCGTTCAGAACCTCAGCACGAAGTAGTTCTTCTTGCCGGCGCGCAGCACCGCCACGCCGTCCCTGACGTCGTCCGCGGCGAAGAGCCGGTTCGCGTCAACCTTCGCGTCGTTGAGCGAGAGCCCGCCCTGCTGGGCCATCCGCCGCGCCTCGCCGTTGGACTTGAACATGCCGGCCGACGCGGCGACCGCGAAGACCGGCTTGCCGACGCAGTCGTCGAGCTTGACCGCCGCGCTCGGCACGTTCTCGGCCTTGGCGACGTCGGAGGCGGACTTCTTCGCGTACAGCGCCTCGGTGGCCTCCTGCGCCTTCTTAAGCCCCTCCTCGCCGTGCACGAGGCGCGTCACCTCCTCGGCGAGCGCCTTCTGCGGGATGCGCGCCTCGGGATGCGCCTTCATCTCGGCCTCGAGCGCGGCGATTTCGTCGAGCGGACGCATCGAGAACACCTTGAGGTAGCGGATCGCGTCCGCGTCCGGCGTCCTGAGGAAGTACTGGTACCAGTCGAAGACCGGCGTCATCGTGGCATCGAGGAAGAGCGCGTTGCCCTCGGACTTGCCGAACTTGCGTCCGGAGGAGTCGAGGAGCAGCGGGAAGGTGAGGCCGTAGGCGGTCTCGCCGCGCATGCGGTGGACGAGGTCGGTGCCGGCGGTGATGTTGCCCCACTGGTCGGCGCCGCCGACCTCCAGCCGGCAGCCGTAGTTGTCGTAGAGGTGGAGGAAGTCGTTGCCCTGGAGGATCTGGTAGGAGAACTCGGTGAAGGTGAGCGCGCCCTCGCTCGCCTCGAGGCGCTTCTTCACGGACTCCTTCGCGAGCATCTGCGGCACGCGGAAGTTGATCGCGATGTCGCGCAGGAACTCGATGGCGCTCGTGCCCTTGTACCAGTCGTAGTTGTCGACCATCACCGCGGCGTTGGGGCCGTCGAAGTCGAGGATGCGCGAGAGGTTCTCGCGGATGCCCTTCTTGTTCTCCTCCACCTGCTCCACGGTGAGCATGTTGCGCTCGGCCGACTTGCCGGACGGGTCGCCGATGAGGCCGGTCGCGCCGCCGACGAGGGCGATCACCTTGTGGCCGGCGAGCTGGAAGCGCCTCAGCACGACGATTGAGACGAGGTTGCCGGCCTGCAGCGAGCGGGCGCTGGGATCGAAGCCGCAGTAGACCGTGGTCGGGCGCTCCAGCGCCTGCTCGATCGCGGGGTCGGTCAGCGCCTCCACGAGGCCGCGGGCCTTCAGTTCTTCAATCAGTTTCATTGCTGCGTATTATATCATTATTTCGAAACCGGGGAGATGGCGAGGTGCCAGGAGACCGGCTCGTTGGGGTTGAAGCGGTACTTAAACATCGGGCCGGGACCGCAGCTGCCGCCGCCGAGGCCGACCTGCCGGACGTCGAGGTTGAGGTACACCTCCGGCCGCGCGACAAGCGGCGCGCGGAAGCGCTTCTGGCCCGCGCGATGGCGCGCGAAGTCGAGATCCTCCCAGGTGTAGTGCAGCGCCTGCACGAACATCGGCTCGCTCGCCGCGAAGCGAACGCCGCGGCCGGAGCCGTCCTTCAGCTCCACGTACCTCACGTCCGCCTTGCCACCGCAGTCCTGCGGCCGCACGTACTCCTCGAACTCCTCCGCCACCGTCGACTTCCAGAGCCCCAGGAAGGAGCCGGTGCGGCGGTCGATGTAGTTCTCGCGCGGGCCGCGCCCGTAGTACTCGATGCACTCCAGGTCCTTGTCGAGCACGAGCGAAAGCCCGAGCCGCGGCACCGCGTGCGGGAACTCGCCGTGCGGCACCGCCTCGTTGGCGACGTCAACCGAGCCGTCGGCGCGGAAGGACCAGGTGGTGCGGTGGGTGTAGCCGGCCGACTTCATTCCGGTCACCTCCACCGCGCACTTCACCCGGCCGTCCTCGACCACGATCGGCCGCGCATGCCAGGAGAGCTGCGAGAGGCCCTTGGAGAAGAACCCGCCGTTCTTGCGGTCCTCGTGCCAAGCGTTGCCGTCGCGCATCCAGCGGTCGTTGTCGGTGAACGCGCGCGCGCAGGTGAGGCGCGGGCCGGCGGCGACGCCGGGCGCGGGGTCCTTCAGGACGACCCTGCCGTTCATCGCCAGCTCCGAGAGGGTGCCGGTGGCGCGCGAGAAGACGGCCTTGGTCGGCCCGGCGGAGACCGTCACCGCGTCGGCGGTCTCGACGATCTCCGGACGGTACGCGCCGGGTTCGGGCGCGGCGGGCGCGAAGCACTTCGCCTGCTCGCCGGAGAGCGCCACCTGGTTGCGCGCGACCGCCCAGCCCTTCTTCGCCCAGATGGTGTCTTCCTTGGTGAGGAATTCGACCTCGACGAACAGCTCCGCGCCGGGGGCGGTGCGGGACATCGCCTCGACGAGCCCCGGCAGCGTGAAGCGGCAGCGTGAAAGCGGATCCAGGGCAGGCGGCACGAACGCGCCCACCTCGACGACGGCGCCGTCGGCGCGCAGCCGCCAGAGTCCGTCGAAGGCGTCGGCGCGGGTAAAGCAGTTGCGGTTCCAGAGCTCCAGCACCACGGCGCGCGGGTTGTCGGACGCCCGCTGCGAGCGCGTCACCACGAGGTTGCGGTAGACGTGGCCGACCTCCACCAGCTTTGCGCTCACGCGGCGGAGCGGGTCGACGACGCCGTTGCAGCAGAACGGCCCGTCGTTCGGCTCCTCGTCCCAGTCGCCGCCGTAGGCGAAGTAGCGGTCGCGGCGGCCGGTCTTCGGGTCGACGCGGCCGGTGTACTTCCAGAGCGCCTGGTCCACCCAGTCCCAGATGCACCCGCCGACGAGCGACGGATGGGCGTAGATGACGTCCCAGTACTCCTGCAGGTTGCCGACGGCGTTGCCCATCGCGTGGGCGTACTCGCACATCAGGAAGCACTTGCCGGCGGTGTGCCCGGAGATCGCGTAGCCCTCGCCGCCGGACTCGCTCTCGACCGTGCCCTCCTTCGCGTCGCCGAGCTTGCCGCGCTTCTCGAGCCACTCGACCGAGGGATACATCGCCGAGTCGATGTCCACGTCGGAGTTGCCGCGCTCCCAGTGGATCGGGCGCGACGGGTCGGCCGCGCGCACCGCGGCGGCGGCGTTGCGGAAGCAGTCGCCGTGGCCGGTCTCGTTGCCGAGCGACCAGATGGTGACCGAGACGTTATTGCGGTGGAAGATCGCGTTGCGCTCGTTGCGCTCGACGATCGAGAGGTTCCACTCCGGGAAGAGGCCGATGCTGTCCTGGTCGTAGCCGGGCTCGTGGGCTTCGACGTTCGCCTCGGCGATCACGTAGACGCCGTAGCGGTCGCAGAGGTCGTACCAGCGGTGGTCGTCGGGGTAGTGGCAGGTGCGGACGGTGTTGATGTTGTACAGCTTGAAGAGGGTGATGTCCTTCACCATGCCCTCCATCGTGAGGGTGCGGCCGTTGTCAGGGTCGCACTCGTGGCGGTTGACTCCCTTGACCTTGACCGGCTTGCCGTTGACGTAGAAGGTGTTGCCGACGACCTTCTGCTCCTTGAAGCCCACCTTCTTCGAGCGGATGTCGCCGCCCTTCCTGAGAACGAGGGTGTAGAGGTACGGATCCTCCGAGGACCAGAGGCGCACGCCCTTCACCTCGAGCGGCGCGCCGTCCGCGGCGAAATTGCCCACCTTCGCGCCGGCGGCGTCGAAGAGCGCGGCCGCGGCGCCGGGGCAGCCCTCGACGGCGATCGTGGCCGACTTGTAGTCCTCGGCAAGTTTCGTCCTGACGGCGAAGTCCCAGATGCCGTCCTTCGGCTTCGACCAGAGGGTGACGTCGCGGAAGATGCCGTGGAAGCGGAACATATCCTGGTCCTCGAGGAAGCTGCCGTCGGACCACTTGAAGACCTCGACCGCGAGGACGTTCTCCTTGGCGGGGTCGGGGTCGAGGAGCGCGGTGACGTCGAACTCGCTCGGGAGCTTGGAGTCCTCGGCGTAGCCGGCCTTCTGGCCGTTGACCCAGACGGTGTAGGCGGAGTAGACGCCGTCGAAGCGGAGGATGACGTCCCTGCCCTTCCACTCGGCGGGCACGGAGAAGCGGGTGCGGTAGCTCGCGACGGGGTTGTAGTTGGGACGGTCGGTGTCGCGGTCGCGGATCGTGGGGCACTTAATGTCGCGCTTGGGGTCCCAGGCGTGGGGATACTGCCAGTTCACGTAGCCTGGCGAGCCGAAGCCGCGCAGCTCAAGGCAGCTCGGCACGTCGACCGTAAGCCAGTCGGCGTCGTCGAAGCCAGCCTGCCAGAAGTCCTTGACGCGCAGCGCGGGGTCGCCGGCCCAGGAGATCTTCCAGACGCCGTTGAGCGACTTGCGGAAGGGAGTGGCGGGGTCGATCTCGCCGGAGAGCGCGGCGGCTTCGTCCGCGAGCGGCATCGAGTAGGTGCGCGCGGGGAGGCGGTTCTCGGAGTTGACGGCGGGGTCTTCCCACGCCGGGGCGGCGGACGCGGCCGTCGCGGCGGCGGCCAGGAGCGCAAGTGCGGTCATTTCAGGTTCCTTTTGGTTTTTCGTAGATCCAGGCGAGCAGGCGCCAGAAGGCGAGGCCCACGCCGGTGTAGGCCGAGATCGCGCGGGAGGCGCAGATGCCGCCCAGCTCGCTGAAGGTGAGCGTGGTGGTGCAGGCGAGCCAGACGAGGACGAGCGCGACGTTGACGAGGAAGATGACGCTCCAGGAGAAGAGGCGGCCGTAGAGCTTCACGTCCGGCTGGCGCTCGCAGAGCGTCTCGAGGGTGAAGAGCGCGTGGAACGCCCAGGTGAAGCCGATGAGGAACATCCAGAGCGGCAGGTAGGGGAGCGGGCGCAGGAAGGCGTAGGTGACGAGCGCGGCGATGATGACGAGGAAGGTGTAGAAGGGAAAGAAGTACGGCGCGAGGGTGATGACGACGTTGGACTTGGTGAGCTTCACGCTGCCGCCGGTCTCGCTCACCCGGACGTCGCTCGGGCGCGCGCCGAACAGGAGCCCCCAGAGCGCGTGGGTGAGCTCGTGGCCGAGCACGTAGGCGCGGACCGGGTGCGAGAGCGCGGTCCAGCAGAGGATGAACGCGGCGATGCCGGCGAGCAGCGAGACCGCCTCGACGCTCATGCCCTCGCCCGTGCCGACGGCGGAGACCGCGTCGACGAACGAGCGGCCGGCCGCCCAGCAAAGCGGCAGCAGGCAAAGGCCCAGCAGCATTCTCAGGAAGTTCGCCATCACTCCTCGAAGATGAACACGAGCTCGCCGGGGAAGACGCGGCGGTTCTGGCGTGCGATCGACTCCACGAAGTCGGGGTCGACCTTGAACCGCCGCTGATTCTCGGCAAGCTGGGCGATCTCGCGCTTCTTCTCGGCGATCTGGGCGCGCAGCTGCAGCTCCTGGCGGCGCAGCTCGCGGCCGCGGCTGTAGGACGGAAAGACAAGGATCAGCCCGCCCACGACAATCCCCGCGATCATCGCCAGCGTGAAGTAAAACATGAACTTTGAGTAGAGTCCCTCTTTCATAGGTGGTCTATTATACCAAATTTTTTTGATGTTTGTCATTGACAAATCAGAAAAATATGAGATAATATGCGCCCTCAAAACCCGGAGTAGGCTCTGGAGGGGGCGAATCCGGGAGTGTCCCGCAAAAATGCGGGGAAAGGCAACAAGGAAACAATGAAGATCAAGACAGCAAAGAAGAGCACCGCCAAGAAGGTGGTTACGAAGAAGGCGCCGGCGAAGAAGCCGGCGGCGAGGAAGCCGGCCGGCAAGGTCGTGCTCTTCACCGTGCACGCCGACAAGGGCAAGGCGGTGTACATCGCCGGCGAGTTCAACAAGTGGAACCCGACCGCCAAGAAGCTGGCGTTCAAGGCTGGCGTCTACTCCGCCAAGCTCAGGCTCGCGCCCGGCAGCTACCAGTACAAGTTCGTCATCGACGGCACCTGGTGCGCGGACCCGGAGAACGCGAACGCCGTCCCCAACGACCAGGGGACCTACAACTCCGTCATCACGGTCAAGTAAGGCGCCGCGGCCTTACGCAGACGCGTAGCGGCGCCGAACATGGCGTCGCTACGCCTTCTCCGCGAAGGCCGGACAGTGCGCGGCAAGCCAGAGGCGGAAGGAATACCTGTTCCTGACGACCTCCATCCCGTCGAAGTAGACGTCGCTCCAGTCCCCGCCCATGCGCTTGGGAATGTAGCCGAGCCACATCGACGGCGCCAGCGTGCGTCCGCGGATTCCCTCCGCGCGCCGCCGCTGTTCGGCCAGCCACGCCCCCCACCACGAAAACGAGCTGTTGCTCACCACGTTGTTCGCGCAGAGGGTGTGGACGTAGAGCTGGTCGAGCACGCTCTCGCCCTCGACGAAGAGGAACTTTTTGCCCGGGAACGCCTTCGGGAAGAATCGCTTGCACCACGCCATCCCGTCGCTGCAGACGACGAAGTCGCCAACATCCGGCAACCGCGCGAGGCAGTCGCGGAAATACTGCTCGCCAACGAACGGATGCCACGCCGCCTTCCGAAGGTAGTCGCCGCGGCGGACGGAAATGCCGGTCACGCCAGGGCGTGACAGCCATTCGCCATACTTCTCCCGCAGACGCGCGACACGCCCGGCGGACGGCTTGAGCCGCCCGTAGACGAGCTCCTTGTCGAAGTACCGCTCGCTCTGGAAGTAGCCGCTGATGAAGATATCGCGCCCGGCGGGGTCGGGGAACTGCGTGTAGTCGCACCGGACCTGCTCGACCTTAAGCGCGGCGGCAGGAGGTTCCGGCACGACCCTGAGGTCGCCGAACAACTCGCCGTATTCCCGAACCTGCGCCAGCGTCTTCGGCGAATCGGTGACGCCGACCGCCGTGCCGCCGCCGAGCGAGACCGCTGTCCCATACTGGAAGAGCAGGTTGCCGAGATTCCCGAAAAGCCTGAAGTAGACCATCAGCAACCCTCCGGCACCGGACCGTGCGGCCAGACCTTGTCGCTCTCCTCGAACCAGCAGGGGCGGTCGCCGGGGACGAGCTTCTGCCCGATCAGGTAGTCCTGCAGACGGCGGTATGTCTTGAAGAGCTTGCGGTTGATCCACTGCTCGACGCGCCCCTTGCCCCAATGCCCCTTGCGCTTGCGCTTCTGCTCCGCCTCGTAGCGCGCCTTCTCGCCGGCGACGTCGTGTCCCGCGACGGTGTAGTTCTCGTGGATGAAGCGCACGATCCCCGACCTGTCCACCGTGTGCATCGGCCTGCCGTCGAGGAACTTGCCGTAGTGCGCGCGGACGACCGTCAAGCGGCCGGACTCCGACACGACCTCGGGCTCGCGGCAGGACGGGTCCTCGTAGATGTAGACGAGGTCAAGCCCGGTGCCGGGGAACTGGGTGGCAAGGCGCCGGTGCGCCTCCGCTAGCGTTTCGTCCGGTAGCCGCAGGCGGGGCGCGACCTCGAGATATATCCCGAGCGAGCGCTTCGCCGAGGCCAGCGTCTTCATAAAGCGCTCGATCCGCCGGTCGTATTTCTCGCGGGCCTTTTCGTAGCCGTTCTCAAACCTGAAGGCGTTGGTGAACTCGTGCGGGAAGCCAAACTGCGTGCGCATGTTCTTGTAAATGCGCTGAATGGCGCCTTCCTCGTGGCGGACGTCCCAGAGCTTCAGGTCTTCGCGCTCGAACCAGTGGGCAAAGCCGCTCTCGATCATCTCGACCTCGGCCATGAGGCCGGGCGACCCGATCCAGTCGAATGGATACGACGCGAACTGCAGGCCGGCGTCGCGCAGCGCCATCGAGACGGCGCAATTCGCGCCGAGGCTGAAGATGAAATCGTATTCCTTCATTTCGCCACCTCGCTTCCGCTGCGCATGTCCTCCCAGAACCAGAACGGACCCTCCTTCTGGACGAGGCCGCGCTTGATCAGCATCTGCTCGACGCTCCGGTAGGTCTTGTACATGTGCTTGTTGAGCCAGCGCCGGAAGCGCGACTTGTCCGGCCCCCACCGCATGTCGTCGGAAACCTTCTCGAACCTGGCGAACTTCCTCTTCTCCTCATCGGTGCGCGGATCGGGGACCCTGAAGTTCGCCTTCAGGAACGCCGCGAGCGGGCCCCACTCGACGTAGTGGAGCGTCTCGCCGCCCACGATCTTGCGGTAGTCGTAGTCGGCGGTCAACACCCCGGGCGCAGCCTCCGCGAGCGCCGGTACCTTCTTGCCCGGCTCCACGCCAACGTAGAGCAAGTCGATCTCCGCCTTCGGGAAACGCTCCTTCAAAATGTGCCGCGCCTCGGCAAGCGCCTCGACTGGCTTACGCGGCGCCACCGGCACCTCCATGAACACAGCGAGCATCCTGCGGGCGGAGTCCGCGCTTTCCAGGAACCTCTCGACGCGGCGGCAATACGTCTCGCGAATCTTCGGAAACGACTCGTCGAACGGCATGAAGTCCGTGAACTCGTGCGAGAACCCGAAGTCGGTGCGCGTGTTCAGGTACGCGCGGGTGTCGAAGCCAGTGCTGTGCCACACGTCGACGAGCTGGAAGTCCTCCTTCTCGAACCACTTCTCGAAGTTCCCCGCGACCACCTTCGCGACGCGGCGGATATCCCGCGACCCCAGCCAGTCGAGCGGATAGGACGCGTACTGCATCCGCGCCGCGCGGAGCGCCTGCGAGACGCCGCAAGACCAGCCGAGGCTGAACGCCAGGTCATATTCCCTCATGATACCCCTCCCTTCCGCAGCAGCCTCGCGGCCGCCAGCGAAAACGACATGGAAAAAGACAGCCGGCGCAGCGCGCGCCGCACCCGGTCGAAGCGCGGCAGCGAATGCACGCAGTCCGAGCCGAGCGTTTCGCGCCAGTGCTCCCACGCCCCGCGGCGCTCGGCCCGCGGCAGGCGCGCAAGGCGGTTGGGAACGTCCGAAAGCCAGAGCGAGGCCAGGTACTCCGCCCCCTCGCGCCCAACCCTCCGCCCGCTCGCCGCGAGCGCCTCGAGGCTGCCGAAGGCGTAGTCGCACTGGCTTTCGACCTTGCGCGCATTCCAGACCGCCCGCGCCATCGAGCCGGCGAAAACACCGACTTCAAGCACGACTTCGCTGGGGACCGATTCTCCGAGATCAAACACCTTCTCATCCGCTCTGGTCGGTTCAGGCGGCGGGGCACCGTCGTCGAAATCCGAGTACTTTAGCGCCACGATGTCGGCCGCCGGATGGCGCTCAAGCAGCGGCACGGCGACCTCGAGATGATTCGGAAGCCACACGTCGTCGCCGTCCAGGAATGTCACCCAGTCGCCCGTGGCGGCGGCGACGCCGGCGTTGCGCGCCGCGCCCTCACCGCCGTTCGGCTGGTGGATGACGCACACGGAAAGCCTGGACACGGAGGACATCGACGCAGCGAATTTGTCAAGTAGAGACGGCGTGGAATCTGAGGACCCGTCGTCCACGCAGACAAGCTGAAGCGAAACGCCGTCGCCCATACGCCTGAACGCCGCAACGACCGAATCAAGGCATGGTCGCACATACCTTTCCAGATTGTAGAACGGTATGACGGTCGACACGGTCATTTCCGCCCCCCGAAGACGCGTCCAAGGCGCTTGCGCAAAGACGCCAATTTCAAGTGTAGAATGTTCCTCCACCTCCCACGCATACGCACCCGGCGAAGGACGGAAACTACGAGTTTCTCGTTACCCTGTACAGGATCAAACCTCTCCTGGTCATAGAAGTCGCCAATGGCAAAGACTATACCTGACTCAGGCTCTTCGTATGAAACCTCCTTTGCATGCTTCTCGGTCTCTATGACGAGCAGATCGACCGTCGACTCTGGGAACGCCGCACGAAGACGCTGCATGTCCGCCACGACATCTTCACGCCGGCAATGGCCCTCGCCGATCCAGTGGACGAAGAGGATCTTGCCACCGGAGCGGAGCGATGCAATGAGTCTTTTGCTCCGGCGGCCGATGAGTGCATGGAAGTTCGCGTAGTTTACCTCAAACGGAACGCCGATCCTGAACTCGTGGCGGGACTCCAACCCATGCACCATGTCTTTCCAGCGCTCGGTGCCCTCTCCCGGCATGTCGCCCAGCTTCTTCATGTTCTCCTTAAGGAAGAAACCGGCGAAGTTCGTTGTCAGCATATTGATGTAGGCGCCCAAAGGGCACCCGCCACCCATCCAGTCGAAAGGCCCGGACGCCGAACGGAGGCCGCACCTCTTCATGGCCATCGCCACCGCACACCACTGCCCAAACGGCCAGACGGCATCATATGTCCTTTCGAAGACAGTCACTTATCCCTCCTCAACGCAAATCCGGCAGTACGCGCACTACCTTGACCTTGTAGTCAGGCCCGTGGCGTGCAATAAGAAACGCCGCGCGATGGAAACCATCAAGTATCACATTGTCGGAACGCACTGTTATGCAGCAGATCGACGGGTCGTAGCCCACGCTCTCCAGCTGTTTGAAAAGCCGCTCGGACGAGGCGACGCCCTCGACGGCGCTCTCCTTCGAGCGCGACGCCCCTTTGGCAACGCCGTCGCAATACTTGCGCAGGCCGTCCTCGTCTTCGCCGCGAACGAACTTGCAGAGATCAGAATCCTGCAGCGGCACCGGCCCGGTTTTCCAGAAGCCGCGCAAATCGCCGAGAGGCACCTCCACGACTTCGTAGAACCCCGTCCAGTAATAAGCCGACTCTCCCGGCAGTTCTATCCCGTGCTGCTTCAGCGCGCGACTGTCCGCCTGCCACGCAAGATGCCGGAGCATGAAGTCAACAACCGCCCTTTTCTTGATGAAAGAAAGGACTCGATGCCCGAGAACGCAGACATCGCGGCTGTAGGGGCCTTTCCTAATCTCAAACAGCTTGGCCATCGCTTCCTTTCGCGTCCTGCGGTCCTGCAATCCCGGCGGCAGGACGAAACCCCGCCAGAACGCCCTTGCGCCCGAGCCCTCGCTCGAGATGGCGATAGAGTTTGAACTTGATTCTCGTAAGCCAGAAATCAAGGACAGACGTTGCCTTGTACTTCTCCCATTCACGTGACTTCTCACGTTTCGCGTTCGCCCGCCTCTCCGCGCGTGTGCGGTAGTCTGCGCATCCGAACCGCTCCAGAAGCGGCGCGAAGAGGTCGCGCCGGATCTCCCACGTCGGCTCGCCATCGGTGACGACCCGGTAGTCGAACGCATAGCACTCGTAGCCATCGCCACGGAACGACCGCATGGACTCGTAAGGCACGCCATGAGCGCAATTGACGGCGATGATCTTGAACTCCGCCGCCGGGTACGCCATTCGAAAAGCGTCAAGACAGTATTTGAGGTCCTCCTCGCCAACCTCGCCAGGGACTCGCGGGTCGTTGACCCACACCGCGAGGACGCGATTCGCGCCAGAGAGCAGCCGGAGAAACCTGTCGATGCGCCGCGCAAACTTTTCGCTTAGCGCCGGGTATTCGCGCTCGAGGTCGGAGCCAACCGGGACGTCGTGGGTGAAGTAGAGCCGGGTGCCGCGGTCGAGATAGCTTGTGTACTTCTCAGAGTCGTACACGGGGGCGCGCTCCAGATTCTCTTTCTTGAACCAGTTCACGAAGCCGCCCACCACGATGTCCGTCTTGGCGCGGATATCCCCGCCAGCGCCGAACTTGGTCGTCCCGGCCCAGTCCAGCGGAAACGACGCGAACTGAAGTCCCTTCTCGCGCAGCATCATCGAGCAGGAACACCCCGCCCCGAGCGAAAACACGAGATCGAACCTCTCCCTGCTCACTTGAGTCCTCCGAGCTGCGCGTCAAACAGACGACGTATGTCGGCCCCCTTTCGGCGAAGGCCGTTCATCAGCTTCTTGCAAAACTTGACCTGGATGCGCGAGATGGCGTATGAAACCGGACCGCTGGCCCCATACATGGCATACTTCTCGTTCCGCTTGGCATCGTCGTGCTGCCGGCGCTCGTCTGCGCTCCGGTAGTCGCCGGTCGCGAAGTTCGAAAGCAGCGCAACGATGGGATGCGTGTCGATGTCCCACGGGCGGATCACCTTGTCGGGCGCGGCGGCCTTGCGGCGGTACGGACACGTCGCGCGCCAGTAGCCGTCGCCGCGGACGATGTTCCCGCTGGTGGATCCGTCCGGCGCGCGGTCGACGACGAGCAACTCGATTTCGACGCCGGGGAACTTGTCCATCAGCACCTTTCTCGCGGCGGAAATCTCGCCGTCGGGCGGCCTGTCGTCGTTGACTGGGTTCTCGACCCAGACGAAAAGGACCCGCTTTGACGCCCTCACACGCTCATAAAGGCGTGCCACGCGCCGGTCGTACTTGCCCTTCACCTCGGGGAACTCCGCGGCAAAATCCGCTCCAGCGCGGAAGTCGTGGGAGAACTTGTAGCCTGTCTTGAGATTGCGATAGTTTTCCTTGATGGCGTTGTAGGGATTCCCTGCGAATTCAAAGTCACCAGGCTCCATCCAGCCGGAAAAGTCAGCCGCTATCAACTTAGCACGCTCCAGGAGCGACGGGCCGAGAAGCCAGTCGAACGGACCCGACGAAAGTCTCAGCCCCGAGTCGCGCAGAGACGACGCGCACAGGCACGACGAGCCGATGCTGCAGACGAAGTCAAAACGTTCTTTTTTCATTTTGTTGTATTATACCCGCAAACCGCCGCCGGTGTCAACTGCGGCCGACGGCTCTGCCGAGGAATTTCCGCACTTTGTACGGGTAGACCGCAAACAGACGCAAAAGCACGAGGCTCCTGCGGTCTGCCGCCGACGATATGGCGGCACGCGTAAATCCGCCGCAGAACGAGGGGCGGGCAGACATCGTGCGCAACGACTCCCAGAACGCCTGTTCCGCGGCCTTTGCGTCCTCGGGGTCGTCAAGCAGCCTCCACGCCCCGGGCAGGCGACGAAGCAGCATCTCGCGCGCAAGCCGCTCGCCGGCGTCGCGGATGGAGTCGTCCACACCGAGTTCATCCGCCTTGGACATGATGATCGGCAGGTACCTGCATGTACCTGCAAGCAGTCCCAGCGACAGCCGGCGCGAAATGGAGTTGGGGTCCATATAGTAGTTCACCAGCTGCACCCGCGTGCGGAAAGTCGACTTCGTATTGAGCAGACAGTCCATGACGAAGGCCATGTCCGCGCCCTGCTTCAGGGCCGTCCACCGTAGCCGCCTCGCGAGCCCGCGCTCAACGACGGTTGCCCACCCCAGCGCACAGAATTCGAAGGGCGACTCTCCGCAGTGCGCAAAGTCGACCCTTTCGCATGCAGGTTCGCCGTCCAGCGGGGCGAAAGGCGTTGCCGGGTCGGTCACGGACCGTGCGTCATAGCGCAGCATCTCAAAGCCAGTCCGTTCCCTCATCGCGCAGAAGACCCGCAACGCCTCGGGATGCATCCGGTCGTCAGCGTCTAGGAACGCGACGATTTCGCCGGCCGCGAGGTCCATGCCAGCGTTGCGCGCCGCGCCTTCGCCGCCGTTCGCCTGATGGACGACGCGGAAGCGCGCGTCCTTCGCCGCGTATTCGTCGAGGATGGCGCCGGAGCCGTCGGTCGAGCCGTCGTCGACGCAGATGCACTCCCAGTCGGAATGGGTCTGCGCCAGCACCGAGTCGAGCGGAAACCTCAAAAACCGCTCGGCGTTGTAGACGGGGATGACGACGGAGACTTTCATTCCTTCGCGATGCGCTGGACGCGGCTGCCGAGCGAGCAGATGATGTCGTAGGCGTGGGTGCCCTTGAGCGCGGCCCAGTCGTCGGGCGTGATCGCGTCCTTGCCGCAGCGCCCGAAGCAGATTACCTCGTCGCCGGCCTTCACGCCCTCGACTCCGGTCACGTCAACCGTCGCATAGTCCATCGAGATCCGCCCGACGATCGGGCAGCGCCTGCCGCCGATGAACACGAAGCCGCGGTTGGTGAGCGCGAGCGGCAGACCGTCGGCGTAGCCCGCCGAGATCGTCGCGATCCTCGACGGCGAGGCGAGGCACCAGGTGCGACCGTAGCCGAGCGTCGTGCCCGCCGGCAGCTCGCGCACCTGCGCGACGCGAGTCTTCAGCGTGAGTACGCTCTCCACCTTGAGCGCGCGCCTGCCGTTGGGGTCGAAGGAGCCGTGCAGGTTGATGCCGGTGCGGACGTGGGTGAACGGGCGGCGCGCGGTCTCGGGGAAGTTGTTGATCGCGTCGGACGCGGCCATGTGCACCATCCGGAAGCGGAGGCCCGCCTTCGCCGCCGCCGCGACCACGCGCTTGAAGAGCGCGATCTGCCGCGGAGTGAACGGGTTCTTCGGCTCGTAGGCGACGGGGCAGTGTGAGAAGATCCCCTCGCAGTCGAGCCAGGGCAGCGCCGCCGCCGCGCGGATCTCGCCGAGCGCGCGCTCGACGCCGCCGGGACCGGTCGCCAGGATGCCGAGCCGGCCCATGCCGGTGTCGAGCTTGAAGTGGACGCGGGCGCGGCGCCTGAGCTTTGCCGCGGCCTTCGAAATCAGCTTCGCCCCCTCGAGCCCCGTCACCGGCAGCGTGACGCCGGCGCGCACCATGCCTTCCACTTCGTCGGGCAGCACGCTCGAGAGGATCTGCACCTCGGCGTCGCGCACCCCGGCCGCCTTAAGCGCCGCGGCGAGCTCCAGCGCCTCATAGGGCTCGGCCACCCCGAAGTTGCGGCAGCCCGCCGCGCCGAGCGCGCGAGCGAACGGCGCGACGCCGAGCCCGTACGCGTTCGCCTTGAGGACGCACAGCACCTTCGCCGGACGCACATGCGCGGCGATGCGCCGGTAGTTGCGCACCAGCGCCTTGAGGTCGATCTCGACTACGACTCTCCGGTCCAACTTCAGCCCTCCTTGTTGACGTGCACCGCCGGACGCGCGTCGTTCGTGCCGGGGCGGAGACGGAACTTCACGTTCTCCATCTCCACCTCCGCCTTGTCCACGAAGAGCCCGTACGCCGGCAGGTGGTACGGGTCGAACATGTTGGTCTGCGGATACGCCCCGGCCTTGTCCTCGCCCGGCCAGGAAAACGGCTTCGCGTTCTCGCCCTCGCCGGGGATCTCGAGGTCAATGTCCCTGAGGACGACGTTCTCGGGACGGCACCGCCCCGCGCCGGTGATGGTGGACGGCGTGCGGCCGTCGGCGCGCCCGCGCACGTTGGAGAAGACGACGTTGCGGATCGCGAACCACTTGCCCTGCGAGGAGTCGGCGTAGTCGTCGTTGAAACCGCTGCGGTCGCCGCCGCGGACGAAGAGCGGCGTCTGGAAGCCCTCCATCACGATGTCGTCGGCGACCACGTTCTCCACCAGCCCGCCGTCCACGCACTCCACGTTGACGCAGCCGAAGCCCGGCCCGCAGTGGTACCACGGCGCGCCCTCGACCGGCTTCCAGTCCAGGAGGTCCTTCGGCATCGGCGCGAGGTCGCGGTAGACGCGGCGGGAGGCATAGGCGCGGCAGTGGACGAAGGCGATGTTGCGCATGACACCGTGGGAGGCGGTGCCGAGCTTGAAGGCGTTGCAGTGCGAGCGCGCCGAGCAGTTCCGGACCACGACGTTCTCCACCTCGTAGCCGGGGTCGTGGGACTTCACGCAGTACGCGTCGTCGCCGGAGTCGACGTCGCAGTCCTCGATCAGCACGTTCCGCCCCTCGATGTCGATGCCGTCGGTGCAGAGCCCGGCGTGGCTGTCGATCTTCAGCCGGCGGATCACCACGTCCTCGCTCTTGACGAGGTTGATCCCCCAGAACGCGGTGTCGCGCAGGACAAAGCCCTCGAGCCGCACTCCGCGGCACTTGTAGAAGCAGAGCCCCATCGGCTTGGGCTGATCCTTGCGCGAGTAGTCGTAGGCCCAGCCGTTGCCGAATACCTCGCCTTCGCCGGTCACCGCCACGTTCGTCGCCGCGGCCGCAACGACCACCGCGCGCAGCGGCGCGCCCGATGCCTTCGCGGACGCCTCGACGGGGAAGTCGTCCGGGTTCCCCGAGGCGACGAGCCGCGCGCCCTTCTCGAGCCGCAGCTCGACGTTAGACCTGAGGACGAGCATCCCGATCGGATGGTCGCCCTTCGGCACCGCGACCACACCGCCGCCGCGCGACGCCGCCGCGTCGATCGCCGCCTGCCACTTCTCCGTCTCCAGCCCGCCGCCGCCCGCGGCAAAGACGCACGCGGCCGTCGCAGCGCACACTGCCGCGGCGAACGCCAACCTTGCCGTCTTCGCCATCCTCGTCATACGCGTATTATACCATTTCCGCGGCCTATCCGCGCACCAGCCCTTCGTCCTCGCGCGCGCCGAGGACCAGGTTCAGGTTCTGGATCGCCGCGCCGGACGCCCCCTTGCCGAGGTTGTCGAAGCGGGAGACGAGCACCGCGCGCTCGGCCGTGCCGTAGACCGACACCTCCATGTCGTCGCGCCCCGAAAGCGCCGCGGAAGAGAGGAAGCCCGACTCGGACTGGTCCTCGACAAACTTCACCATCCCCGCGCCACCATACGCCGCGCGGTAGACCTCGCGCACAGCCGCCGGGTCGACGCCGTGCAGGAACACCGTCACCTCCATGCCGCTGAAGTGCGGCACCACGACCGGCGCAAAGCACGGCGCGAAGTCGAGTCCGCAGACCTTCGCCATCTCCGGCAGGTGCTTGTGCGCCTGGCCGAGCGCGTATTGGCGTCCGCCGAGGAAGAGCGTCGGCAGGCCGCCCTCCGCCTCGTACTCGGCGATCATCTTCTTGCCGCCGCCGGAGTAGCCGGTGAGCGAAAAGGAAGAGAGCCGCGCGTCGTGCCCGACGACGCCGGCGCACACCAGCGGCTCGACGAGCGCGATGAAGCCGGAGGCGTGGCAGCCGGGGTTGGCGATGCGCTTCGCCTTCGCGATGCGTTCGCGCCGCCCCGCGAGCTCGGGGAAACCATACTCCCAGCCGTCGGCGACGCGGTGCGCAGTGGAGGTGTCGATCACCACCACCGCCGGATTCTCCACCATCGCCGCCGCCTCGACCGCCGCCGCGTCTGGCAGGCACAGCATCGCCGCGTCGCAGTCGTTGAGCGCCGCGCGCCGCGCGGACGCGTCCTTGCGCAGCTCCTCGGGGAGCGCCACGACCTCGATGTCGGCGCGGCCCGCGAGCCGTTCGCGTATCCTGAGGCCCGTCGTACCCGCCGAACCGTCGATGAATATTCGTTTCATTGGCAGTATTATAGCAGATTTCGGTACTCGCTGCCAAGCCGCTTCACAGCGATTCCGCCGCGGCGGCGAGGACCGCGTCCTGGTCCGGCGCGAGGCCGCAGTAGAGCGGCAGGCGGACGAGGGTGTCGGCGTAGCGGTCGCAGTTGGGGAGCTCGCGCTCGGGGACGCTCGGACGATGGGTCTTCGAGTATTCCCGGTAGAATTCGGACGAATGGAGCGGCAGGTAGTGGAACACCGCGAGGACGCCGCGCTCGCGCATCTTCGCGATGAAGCCGCTGCGTCGCGCGAGGTCGGGGAAGAGCAGGTAGAACATGTGCGCGTTGTTGGTGGCGCCGGCTGGCACGACCGGCAGCGACACGCCGAGCGCGGCGAGGTCGAGCCCCGAGAAGAACCCGAGGTACCGTTCCCACAGGCGACGGCGCTCGGCCTGGATCTCGTCCAGGTGCTCCAGCTGCGCCCAGAGGAACGCGCTCACGACCTCGGTGGGCAGGAACGAGCTGCCGACGTCCACCCAGCCGTACTTGTTCACCTCGCCGCGAAAGAACTCCGCGCGGTTAGTGCCCTTCTCCCAGATTATCTCGGCACGGCGCGCAAAGCGCTGGTCGTTGACGACGAGCATGCCGCCCTCGCCGGAGATCACGTTCTTCGTCTCGTGGAAGGAGAAGGCGGCGAGGTGGCCGATCGACCCGAGCGCGCGGCGGCGTCCGTCCGCGCCGGTGTAGAAGGAGTCCACCGCCTGCGCGGCGTCCTCGACGACAATCAGCCCATGCCGCTCCGCGACGGCCATGACCGCGTCCATGTCGCAGGCGCAGCCGGCGTAGTGGACGGGCACGATCACCTTGGTGCGCGGGGTGACGAGCGACTCGAGCGACTGCTCGTCAATGTTGGGCTGGTCGGCGCGGCTGTCGGCGAAGACGATCGTCGCGCCCTGGCGCACGAACGCGAGCGCGCTGGACACGAAGGTGTAGGAAGGCACGATCACCTCGTCGCCCGGACCAACCCCGGAGAGGATCGCCGCCATCTCCAGCGCGTCGGTGCAGGAGGTGGTGAGCAGGCACTTGCCGAAGCCGTACCTCCGCTCGAAGAATTCCTGGCAGCGATGGGTGAATTCCCCGTTGCCGGAGATCTTGCCGCCGGCGACGGCCTGGCGGATGTACTCCGTCTCGGCGCCGGTCATGTACGGACGATTGAAGTGGATCATGTCGATGCCTCCCGAAATAGTTCCAGCGCGCGCTTGGAGAACGCCTCGAAGGAATAGAGCGAGCGCACCGCCTCGCGCGGCGAAGGCGCGCCCGCCGCCGCCACCGCGTCGACGATCTCCGCCGCGCCGCCGAAATGCCTCAGCAGCCGCACGGGTCGGTTCATCGCCAGCGCCTCGGCGACGGAGAGCCCGAACGACTCCGGCTTCACCGTGTTGGCCGAGACCACCTCGTCCGCGATGGATAGGCATTCCGGCACCTTCTCCTGCGCACCGGCGAACACCACCTGCCCGTCGACGCCGAGCTCCGCCGCGAGCCGCCGCAGCGACGAGACGTAGCCACGGTGGCGGCGGTCTTCGCGGCCGACGAGCACGAGCCGGCGGTCGCGGCGTCCGGACGCCTGCGCGGCAAAGTCGCGCACCAGCGCGTCGAGTCCCTTCACCGGCGTAAGCCGCCCGACGGCCATGGTGACGAAGTCCCCTTCCCCGACGCCCCATTCGCGGCGGAGCGCGGCGACGGCGGCGGGGTCGACGCGCGCCGGGTCGAAGCGCGCGAGGTCCACGCAGGGCGGGACGACGCGCAGCCGGTCGGCGAGCGGAGCGGGCGCGGGGCGACGCGCGTAGTTCGCGAGCAGAAAGTCGGCCAGGAATTTCGACGGCGCGGCGACGACGTCGCCGCGGGTCATCACCGCGGAGTAGCGCGAGACGGTGTTCGCGCCGTGGGCGAAGGATATCCACCGCAGCCCTAGCGCGCGGTTGGCGAGGACAAACAGCCACGCCGGCACGCGCGAGTGGGCGCAGACGACGTCCGGCCGCTCGCGGCGGAGCAGCGAGCGCAGCGCCAGCGCACGAGGAATCGCGGTGAGCGGGTTCTTGGACTTGAGGTCGAGCCGGACATGGCGGCCGCCGTCCGCCTCCAGCACGGACGCAAGCGCGCCGCCGACGGAGACGACGACGCTCTCGTGCCCGGCTCTGGCGAGCGCACGGTTGAGGTCACGGACGACGCTCTCGACGCCGCCCTGCTCCATCGCGGGCACGAGGTGGACGACCTTCATGAGTACTTGATCTTCCCCGAGGCAGTGCGCGGGAACGGGTCGGACCGCGTCGTCACCGTGCCGATGCGCTTGTATACCGGGAGGCGCAGGTTGAGCTCGCCGACGGCGCGGCGGACCGTCTCCTCCGAGACGCTGGCGTAGACCTCGGCGCGGATCTCGCGCGACTCGCCGTCGCCGGAGACCACCGCCTCGAGGACGCCGGGGATGGCGTGGAGCTTCTCCTCCAGCTCCTCGGGCGCGATCTTCTTGCCGGACGACAGGACGATCGTGCGCGAGGCGCGCCCGGTGATCCAGACGTTGCCGTCCGCGTCGATGCGGCCGAGGTCGCCGGTATGGAGCCAGCCGTCCGCGTCGATTGCCGCGGCGGTCTTCTCCGGATTCCTGAAATACCCCTTCATCACCCCGGGCCCACGCGTGAGCAGCTCGCCGGACGCGGAGACCGTCGTCTCGCACTCCGGGAGCTGCGAGCGGCGTCCAGCGCTGCCGACGGCGATCTCGCCGTCGCTCGGGTCCATCGAGTAGAGCGCGGTGGTCTCGGTAAGCCCGTAGCCGCAGAGCACCTTCACCCCGAGCGCGGTCATGCGCTCGTAGACGCGGCGCGGCATCGCCGCCCCGCCGGAGAGGATCCACCGGAGCGGATAGCCGAGCGCCTCCTCGGCGCTGCGGCCGCGGCGCTCGATCTTGCCGGCGAGCACATCCACCAGCGCCGGCACCAGGAAGAGGTAGTCGGCGGCGAAGCGCTCGACCGCGTCGTAGAGGCGGCGGAAGTCCGGGCAGACGCCGGGCACCACGCCGCGCGAGAGCAGCAAGTACGCGACGCAGACGCCGAAGATGTGGTGGAGCGGCAGCACCATCAGCGAACGCTCGCCCGGCTGCATCGGGAGCGAAATCGCGGTGGAGTCGGCGAAGGCCTCGATGCCGGCGACGGTCAGCTCCGCGCCGCGCGGCTCCGAGGTGGTGCCGCTGGTGAAGACGATCATCGCAGTCTCGCCGTCGCGGACGCGGCAGGGACGCTGCCAGATGGTCTTGAAGCCGGCCTTGATCGCGAGGTGGCCGGCGTTGAGCACGAGGTCGGTCTTGCGCGTGCCGAAGCCGCCGGTCTTGAGCCCCGGGGTCAACGCGGCGACCTCGTGCGCCTTGTCGGCGTAGAGCGAGGAGTGCACCAGCACGTCGGCGCCGACGAACTTGAGGCGCCGCGAGATCTCCTCCGCATCCAGGTTCACGTCCAGCGGCACCACCGTCGTACCGGTGAACAGGCACGCGGCATGGGTCGCCATCCACTCGTAGGAGTTCTCGCCGATGAGCGCGACGGTCTTCACCTCGTGCTTGTCGATGAGCCAGGCGATGACGGCGATGTCGTCGGTGAACTGGCGCCACGAGATCGGCAGCGCCCGGTCGCCGGAGGCGATCATGAACGCCGGCTCGTCCGGGCGTTGCTCCCGGTGTCCCCGGAATGCGTCGAAGAGCTTCATCAGCGCCGGTTGTAGGTGGCGGCTACCTCCTCCCACGTGCGCGAGGCGAAGAACCCGGCGATGGCCGTGTCGTACTCGGCGGTGTGGGCGAAGGCCTTCTTCATCAGCCTGAAGCGGGTGTCGAGGCCGACGGTACCGTCGCGCGACTCGAGCTCCTGGGCGATGGCGGCGTAGTCGAGCGGGTCGGTGACGGACGCGACGCGGAGGTAGTTCTTCGCCGACGCGCGCACCATGCAGGGGCCGCCGATGTCGATGTTCGTGCGCGCCATCTCCGGCGTGACGCCGGCCTTGGCGATGGTCTCGCGGAACGGGTAGAGGTTCACGACCACCATGTCGATCGGCAGCGCCGAAAGCCGCTTCAGGTCCGCCTGGTGCGCGTCGTTGTAGGTCTCGGAGAGGAGCCCAAGGTAGATCTTGAAGTCGAGCGTCTTCACGAGCCCGCCCTGCATCTCGGGCTGGCCGGTGTAGTCGGAGACCGCGACCAGCGTCCCCGCGGCCTTGTCGCCGAGGATCTCCTTCACCTTCGTGTAGGTGCCGCCGGTGGAGTAGATCTTCACGCCGGGGCAGGCCTTGACGAGCGCCGGGACGAAGGACTCGAGGCCGGTCTTGTCCGACACCGACATGAGCACGTTGCGCACCTTCACGCGGTCGTCGATTTCAGTTACGATGTTGAGCGCCATTTTCTTTTCCTTTGCTGTTTTGGTTCAAAGCTGCCGCGCGGCGGGTTTCACAGGTCCCCGCCCAGGGCCTTCTTGAGGTCGCCAGCGCCGGAGGTCGGCGTGGTGATGGACGCGTCGAGCACCTCCACCTGCTCGGCGTCGACCCAGAAGCGGATCTTGGAGCCGACCACCGTCTGCTCCTTGCCGGCGCCCTTCGACTCGTCCACGATCTTCGCCGGCGTGCCATCGTCGCCGCCGACGAGCACCACCGTGCCGGTCGGGCGGTTGTAGGTAACCTTCGCGCCGTAGGCGCGCCGCGCCTCGTTGGTCATCGCCACGTGGCCGATGGCGACGATGCGCCGGAGCTGGTTGGTGGGGACGATCGAGACGTACGCCTTGTCGGCGTGGATCTGGTAGCGCTCGTCGTCCACATGCACCTTGCCGGTGAAGACGGCGATGCCCTCCTTGCGGTCGTAGAACGTAGACGCCGCGGTGATCACGGCGGGGCGCAGCGGCTTCCGCGGCGGCGCGTTGGTAGCGGCCGCCAACTCCGCCGGCGGCAGGTTGGTCGCGGCAACCGCCGCCGCAGGCGCATTCGTCGCGGACTCGGCCGGCGGCGCAGGCTCCGCAGACGCCGCGCCGGCGGCGACCAGGGTCAATAGCACGAAAAGCCTTTTCATACGCCGTGTAGTATACCATAATTCGCGGGGCTTGGGGCGCAGCGCCGGAAATTTGGTATAATACGCGGCAAATGAACGGAGGCACCATGACGACAGCGGAAAGACAGGATTACGCGGCGAAGCTGAAGCGCGAGATGAACTGCTGCCAGGCGGTCGTGCGCGCGTTCGCCGACACGGTATCGCTCGACGAGGCGACGCTAACGAGCCTCGCCGCCGGGTTCGGCTCCGGCATGGGGACGATGGAGGGCTCCTGCGGCGCGCTCGTGGGCGCGGTCATGGTCGCGGGGCTGCGCACCGGCGGCAGCGGCACGATGGCGCTCTCGCGCAGAATTCTGCCGCGGTTCAGGGAACTCTGCGGCGCGACGATCTGCCGCGAGCTCAAGGGCGTCGACACCGGCAAGCCGCTCTGCAGCTGCGAGGACTGCGTCCGCAACGCCGTCCTCGCCGCCGCCGAGGCATTGGGTTAGAACTGCCGCGCAAACCGCCGCGGTCGCCCGCGTTACTTACCCACGCACAAAGACAAGCTTATACAGTAAAACATATACAGAAGGGTCCGACCCTTTTGACCCTATCCGCCGAGACTGCGCAGCGGCTGCGTCAGCGCACGATATAGATGAAGCCGCTGGATTTGGCGGGCTGGTCGGGGAGATAGTGTAGAAGCGGACGTAAACGGTGTCGCGCGCGAGAGCCGGCGTCGTGAACTGCGCCGTCTGGGCGTTTTCCGCAAACGCGCCGAGCCGCGCCGTGTGCTCCCAGCCTGCCGTGTCCATCGCGGCGTAATCCGCCCCCCACGCGGCATAGACATCGGCCTCCGCAGTCGAGGCCCCGTTGCGGTTCAACGTCACCGTCAGCGTCCGGCCGACGAAACTCACGGAGTCGATGGTCAGAATGCCTCCGATGTTAACCGCAGAACCTGCGAGGAACGGCGTCGCGCTGCCGTTCGGGCACCAGACGCCGGCGACAAGATCGTAGAGCCCATAGGTGTCGTCCGCAATTTTGCGAACCGGCACGAAGTCGTGTATCAGCTCGCGCGTGGATACGGAGTCGTTGTAGAACTTGAGGGAGTAAAGGCGCATGACGCCAAACTGGTCCGGATTGTTCCCCGGCCCGTTGCCGGCGGCGAACACGAAGACGTTTGGCCCGGAGCTAATCGTTGCCTGCGTCACGTTCTGGATATTGGTCGTGGCACCGCAGATCGCGCGATAGTTGCTGCTGCCAGTACTCTCGTCAAGCGTAATCTGCATCCTCTCGTTTCTGACCAGCTTGGCATTGTAGGCAGGCATCGCCCCATTGTACCAGAACAGTCCGGTAGGAAAGGTGCCATTCATGCCCGTACTCGTCGAGATCAGCAGCATGGCATTCTGCCCCTTGACGATGGACGACAGATAGACGCCGTAGCCGGTATCGCGATCGTCTGTGTCGTGGAACGCCCCCTTCTGGAACGAACTGTAGCCGATGAAGTCAATGGCGAAGCCCAATCTGACACTGTTCGGCGCAAAGCCGCAGTCAATGTACTGGTGCCCCGTGTCCGTCGATTCAATGTATTCAACCGCCTCAAACCCGCCAGGCAACGAGCCGGCTGGCATGACGTCAAGTGGCGTTGAAAACTCAACTACTTCACCCAGCTCCACCGTCCCGTTCGTGGCGACGATGCCGAACTGGAGCGTGTAGTCGGCTCCAAGCCGAAGACCGGGGATTGTGGTTTCGTAGAGTCCAGTGAATTGCGTGGCACGCGCCAGCCAGTTCGTGTCGGCGTGGTCACCCGTGCGGTATGTGACGAAAATATCGTATGGATCGACTTCCGCCCCCGCCGGTAAAATCGACGCCTTCGCCGTCGCCGAGCCATCGGCGTTCGGCGACACGGGGCTTGTCTTGCACAGGCAGACGTCGCGTCGGCCGGCTTCGTTGGGTCCTATCAGGCCCGACATGCAGATTTCGCCAAGCTGGACGTTGTCGTTGTTGCCGGTCGATCCCGTGAAAGCAAAACGAACATGCCGAAACGCCACTGGCAGCTCAAGCGAGAAATCGGCCGTGTAGCAGCCGTTCACCGGGCCATAGAAGGAATGCGTCAACCCGGAATGGCTGTCAACCAGCACCCAGTCGTCGTCCGAGGCCGGGTTTTCCTTGTCGCTGACCTTGACCGTCCACGCAGCAGGAAGACGGTTGGGGATGTTCCACCCGCTGGCCGTCGCCACATTGGCCATGCGAAAGCCGTATTGTCCCAAGAAGAGCGGCCGGTTTCCAAACGCCGCCGGATTGAAGGACACCGTGACCGTCGCGCCTTTTGACAAGACGAAAAGCACGCGGCCGTTTTCGGAGTCTGCCTTGTTGTTGTCCGCAGTCAGGTCGCCGTCGAAGAGCTGCATGACGGCGCTCAGGTTATCGCTGGCCGAATGAGCGCCGGTGTACGACACCGTAAACGGCGACTCGACTTCGCTCTGCCGCACCGTCTCCATGATGTCGATAACGGCGAATTCATTGGTGCTCGCCGCCAGCGCGGCGGATGCGCCGCACTTCTTGACTATTGAACCATTCATTGCATTTTCTTCCTTGTTAGTGTTAAAATTATCAGTTACCTCGGCAACAACCTGGGGACTGTCCCCATCTGCTCCCAAAAGTGTCTTCCATCATTTGACGCGTATTATACCAAATCGCCGCGCATTCTGCCGCGGAACCTGTCACTTCATGTTCTCCTCCATTCAAGCATATATAGTAAAACATATACGGAAGGGTCCGACCCTTTTGTTCCTTACAGGGGGTCTGTTGCACGTCTTCGCTAAAGCGAAGCAGTTACCCAAACGGGTCGGTCGGGAAGTAGTGTATCACAATATACCGCCAGATGCAAGAGGACGTCGGACGCGACAAAACACCATTGGTGGCAGACCCCTGCAGCACGGGTTCCCCGCCGGCCTTTAGTGGACGACGAAGATGAATCCCGTCGACCCGTGCTCGGACACTTCCGAAAGGTCGAGCGCAGAATCGTCCGCCATCGCGTGATGCTCGGCATTAAGCCAGGTCGGACCGGGGTAGCCGCCCAAAAGGCGCACCTCGTCCACCCAGCCGCACCAGGCGGCGTCGCCCTGTCCGTTGCCGCGTGCGCTTTGCACATTACCAATGCAAAGGGGCGAATCATTGGTCGTCACGGGGGCAATTCCCGTCATGGTCGTCTTCAAGACACCATCTTGATAAACATGACAGGAAGTGCCGTCAAACACAACGGACAGGCGGCTCCAGACATTGTTAAGCGTCGCGAGGGTTGTCGTCTTTTGGGTGTTTTGACCGCTGTTGCCGAACACTCCGAAGGTCGTTGCGGCACCATTAACATACATCTGGGTCATGAACGCTCCGGTCGGCGCCGTGGTGTTGGCGGAGTTCTGCCTCTTCGAGAACACCTGGTCGTAGTAGTAGTTCTGATTCTTGTGCTTGAACCAGCCGGAAATCATGAACGTGTCGCCGAGATCAAGCGGCGAATCAGCCCCGGAGTCGGGCATGAAGACGCCGCCATATTGGAAGCCCGTACCTTTCGCGGTGGCGTTGCAGATCTTGACCGACTTGCCGATCTTCCCGTCCTCGTCGGCGATTGACGCCTGCGCCTTCTCGCCGTCGATTCCAGCCGCCGCCGTCGAGTTGGGGTAGGTGCCGTAGGCGCTCGCCGAATTCGTGTCGTTGAGGTGCCAGACGCCTGCGTAACCGGCCCAGACGTCGGTTGACGGCAACGGTGCGTTGGCGAAAGACGAACCATAGCGGACGGTGAACGTGGCGCCATCGCGGTAGTCACGCACCAGCACCCAGATTAACGATTCGCCGGAGGGATCCCACGTGTCGATTTCGTAGGGAAGCATGTATCCGTCCTCGTCGAGCACTTCGAAGCCACATGCCTTGACTTCTCTATGGATGAAACCGACCGGATTCCCGTCGGAAAGCCGCACCAAGACAGGAATATTCTCCACTGGTATGCCATCCCAGTTGACGGTCGCGGTGAAACTCTTGTAGCGCATCGCCGGATCGCATGCCTTCGTGACTAACGACCGCCTTGACGTTTCGGCGATCTTGGTATCGCCGGAGCTGGTTGCGGTGGCACGAGCGAACCAGTAAACTTTGGTGTCGGCCGCGAAACCAGACACAGAACCGGCCAGCCTGCCGGCGGTGTTCCGAGAGCCAAGCGACTTCTCCGTCCAGTGTTCACCATCGGTTCCGTAGAAGATGGACACGGACGTCGGCACTCCGCCACCGAGTCCAGGGCGCAGGATGTCAATGTTGAACGAAACCGTTCCGTTCTTGTCCGATGCGGTGGCCAAGCCAAACTGCGGCGCTGCAACGTCAACCGCCTCCACTGCACCAAGCACCGCGAACGAGGCGGGATTGGCTGCGGTGTCATGCTCCGCCTTGATCCAGTCGCCGGAAGCAAAGCCGTTGAAGACGCGGATTTCGTCCATCTCGCCACGGAAGCCCTCCGTCTCGGACGTGTTCGCATACGACCCGAACGTCCAGTAGGTGACGTTTGTGTTTACGAGCGTGGCTGGAGACCGCTTAGACTGGTCCTTGTTCCCGTCAAAGTAGGAGGTAACCATTTCCCCGGCGGCGTAGGAGAAGGCGATGTGACGCCATGCATGCTCGTCAAGGAGGTAATTGCCGCTGCTCCAGTTGTGGCCATTCTTGTAGGAAACGGAAATGTATTCGCTATGCTCGAAGATCAGCGCAAAGCCATCCATGTTGGCCCAGCCGGTACGACTGGCGGCAAGATAGTGCGATTTCGTATCTGTTCTGCCGCCCTCGCCATCGCGGTTGAACCAGGCGGAAACGGAAAACTGGCCGACGTCTGAAAGCTTTGGCGACGGGTTGGAGACATTGAGTCCAATCCCGCTGTAGGTGGTTTTAGAAATGCAGCCGCCAACAACGCCGTTGGTCGTGTTCCCAATGACACTCGCCGAACCGGCGGCGACAGCGAGGCCGTTCCCGACGGCGTTCGTCAGCGATGAGCCGCCGTGGATGACGACGGCGTACTGCGACCAGACGTCCGACGCCGACACGGCGGGCAGAGCTGGGGAATCCGACCCATAAAAGAGCGTGAGCTGCGTCGCCGTTCCGGAAAGACGTGGCACCTTGACCCAGATGTAGGAAGTCCCTTCGGCATTCCACTTCTCGATTTCGTGCGGCGCCAGATCGCCGTTCATGTCCACGAACCGGATGTCGGAGCCGTCGGCCGCACAGTCGGCGTAGTCGAAGCCAGCCGGGGAGTTCGCGGCGAGAGTGACGAGCACCGGGAAGTCGTTCAGCGTCGATTCGCCGGCGTAGCCCGAGATGACGATTGTCGACTTGTGCGTGAACAGCGCTTCGTCGAACGGCACCGCAAACGCGGCACGCGGCGAAAATGCCGCGCACGCGGCTGAAAGGCAACAGGCGGCCATGCGCCATGCATGCGTGCTGTCAAAAATGGATTTTGCCTTCTTGTTCATCTTTTATTCCTTTCGCAAATCAGGCGCTTGCGCCCAAAAGCCAAGTGATTTTCACGGTGAAGAGCCCTGGGGACAAAAGGGTCAGACCCTTCTGTATATGTTTTTACTGTATATGCTGCGGGGCGCGGGTTGGTCTGCGACGAATTCTCTACCCATTCCGACGCGTCACAGCGCGTGCCAGCCGCAATTCCGCCCACGATGGCGAGGGCGAAATTCCGCCCACGATGGCGAGGGCGAGCGCAAGCGCGGACTTGGCATGGGGTTTCATCGCGTGAATTATACCATTTCTGCCGCGCTCTGTGTTGGCTTTCGCGGCAGTGAATGGTTTGGTGGTTAGTCAACTTCTCAACTTCTCAACCGGTTCCGCCCAACTTTTCAACCTTTCAACTTTTCAACCTTTCAACCTCTCAGGTGCCGCGCAAACTGCCGCGAGGGTGTTGTAAACATGATAAAATAGGTCAGACCTAAATTATCACTTCTGCTTCTGACCTACCGCCGGATTTATATAAATGCGGCGGTAGGAGAGCGTTCGCAAACCGCCGCGCAAACTGCCGCGCAAGGTGCCGCGGAGTCCAGTAACATTCATCCAAGCATATACAGTAAAACATATACAGAAGGGTCCGACCCTTTTGTTCCAAAAAGCAACGCGCCGCAAAATCGGCATCAGCCCTCTGCCGCGGCAAAACCGCCGCGCTATCGCAGGTAGTACACTGCGCCGGGCGCTTTCTTGATGCAGATCCACGAACCGGCAGGAAAACCATCTTCAGAGGAGATTACCTTACCGTATGGATTGTGGGTCGCCATCTTGCCAGGGAAGTTGGCCTCGTAGGTTTCCTTGTCCGCTGCCGAAAGATCCGCCCACGGCGTCACCTTGGCTGTGTCGGTCAGGAACGCCGCCCACGCTGGGTATTTGCTACCGCCATTCCATGGAACGAGGAAGCGAACCTTGGCGGGAGTCGTAGCCGAAAATGCCGAGGCCTCAAGCGTCGGCTTGTCGCCCGCGAACACGACGCTCGCATTGGCGCTTTTGCCGAGCTGCTCAAACGCATTCGCCTTAAGGGAGGACAAGTTGGCGCCAAGCGAAAGGTTGGTCACGATGGAGCAGTTGCGGAAGGTGTAAGACGGAATCGACGTCACGCCGGGGCCACGGCAGAGGTGGTGTCATGAATCCCGAACGTAATCGGAAGCGGCGCTCCGCCCGAGTCGGTTCCAAAGCCGAGGCGGACATTCCCCCGAATGTTGCTGGCGTCGGCGAAGCATCCGCCGCCGAAGGTGGTAAGCGAATCGGGAAACATAGGAGATACGCTTGTTAGCGGGGTGTTGACGAATGCGCGATGTGCGAGAGTTTTTATGGTCTCGGGAAGCAGAAGTGTTTTCGCGCCGGATCCCGTGCATCCACCGATTGAGACGATCGAATATCCGCCCTTCACCGGCAGCGAAGCGTCCATGACGCTATTGCTGCCCACGGAAGAGCATCCGGTGATGCTAATCTCGCTGCCGGAACGAGTCATGCTATATTTCTGCCATCCATCTGTGATGTAGGAGCCATCTACCACGAAATATGGCGCCTTCAAGACTAACGAGACCTTTCTGGAACGATCTATTGTAAGGGTAAGTGGCGTAGTGGCAATGTCGGCTTCGGGAACGTCGCCAGTCCACTTGATGAATTCGACGTCATTCGTCTTGTCGATGGAAAGCGTGACCACTGTGCCAGGTGCGTAGTAGCCGTCCGGCGAAGACGGCGAAATCACCACAGAACCGAGTAGCGAAGCCGGTTGAGTCACAGAGAGACTCCACCCAGCGTCAGTATAGCCAACAAGTTCTATTTCACCATACCAGGATCCATCGTTGTCTTGGTGGGGGCCAAAAGTGAGGCGATCGCGTAGAACGACCCCCTATGGCCATCATGGGCGATGTTACCGCCGTCGAGATATTTGGTGGCATACGCAACTTCCTGAGCGCCAAGATCAATCCAGTCGTTTGAACCCGATTTCTTCACCTCGAGTTTTGCAATGTCAAAGCCGTCTCGCCCCGCGTCCGAGAACTTCGTGAACACATTAACGGCGTAGACGGTGCCCGCGCGAGGGAGCGTCCACGAGAGGACTGAATTGTTTCCTGTTTGGGCGAATGCCTCAAGCTTGCCGTCGGCCAACCTGGCGAACGACGACGAGCTAATTGTCGCGGTGTACAGGAGATTGCTCGGATTGGCAGTCCAGTCAGTCACCGGGCCGACTGTCCAATCTGCCGCGGCATTAGCGGCCGACGCGCAGCAGAGAAGTAAGACGGCGACCAGAAGGCCGAGATGATTTCGTGAAGTTGCCATGAAATGTTCCTTTGTTAGAATTTAAGTGCAGTATATCACATCTCCCTTTATGCAGTCAAATGCAAGGTGGCGCGGACGAAATTCAATCCGCCGCGCAAACCGCCGCGGTCGCCCGCGTTACTTACCCACGCACAAAGACAAGCTTATACAGTAGAAACATATACAGAAGAGTCCGACCCTTTTGACCCTATCCGCCGAGACTGCGCAGCGGCTGCGTCAGCGCACGATATAGATGAAGCCGCTAACCCAGTCGTCCTTCAGCTCCGGACCGGCGAGGAAGCCGCCCTGGGCGCTGCCGCTGTTGACAAGGAACTGCTTGCCGACGACATCGTAAAGCCCAAGAACGCCGTCGCTCTCCCGCCGACAGGGGATGTACTCGTGCGTCTTCTCGCCGCTTTCGTAGATCGCCACATCCGCGATACGCACCGGATTGCCGACGTTGTGAGACTCACTGTTGCTGGCGCGGCCAAAGATGCGGAGCGTACTTTCCGTCGGCAAGATGCCGGAAGTCCCAAGCGCGTATGTCGTGCCGTCGTTGACCGAAAGGACTTTGTTGGCGGCATCCATTGTCAGCTTGTTCCAGCCGGCATCGATCAGCAACCTATCATCGTTTGTGTATTGGGTCTCGTTTCCGCCGACGCCACCGGCGAGATAAAATTTTTGATTTGTCATCCACTTGGCCCCAAGGTGGAAACGACGCCATTGGGGAGTATCGAGGATGCCGACAAGATATGTGTTGGCATTCTTCACCGTTGTCTGCGCTACAGCCGTTATGCGCGTGTTCGCGGTGGGATGGATGTCCGTATCAACGTAATGCACCGTCCCCGTTGCCTCAAGGTAAAGGAGCCGCCGGAACCCCTTGGGCAGCTTCGCCTGCGGCACTATTAAAAAAGTCGCCGAGCCCGGTGTGGCCGTGGCATAGTCGCCCGCGCCGGACACCGTGCACGTCCCTTCGCCGAAGCGCGTGTTGTTCATCCAGGCGACGGTATAGTCCACATCCTTCGTCAATGTCCTGCCCGTAAATTCTTCTTTGACAACCGGCAACGGGCAATAAGCCTCGACGGGCGAGTCGATGGACTGGAGCGAATCGGGAATTGCCTTGGCAACCACAAGATACTTCATGGCCGGTCCGGCCGCGAATTCACCAGATCCACCATTCTCATAGAATTTCGGCTCGCAGTAGTCGTACAGGCCGAGGGCGTTGTCCGACAGACGCCGCGCAGGGACAAGCAATCGCACGAGATCAGTTCCCTTCCAGATGCGCGTTATCCCAACGCGGAACTTTCCGCACGTGAACGTGCCGCTTTCGTTTCGCGCGAATATGGCGATTGTGCTGTGGCCGTCTTCCGTGTAGGACTGGTCGCTGGCGTCAATCGACACATCAACCCAGCCGTCGGCTCCAGCGGGAAGAGTTGTCTGGCCTGCATTACCAAGCCCAATCCACTTGATATACCTGAGGGTGGACTCGCCGGCGACTCCCCAGTGAAAACGGTGCCAAACGTTGGCGATACGATCAAGCGCACCCATCTGCATTTGCGCGCCGGCGAAATCGACGACGCAGAAGCGCTGCGTAAGCTTCGTGTCGTTCGCATACACGACGCCGGTGTCGATGTACTGCGTCCCGGAGGACTCGAGATACTCCAGCATTTCGTACCCCGGAACTGGGGTAATGGACGCGCTGCCAGACCGGTGGACAGCGGAGCCGACGATCTTCACGGCAAGCCCCATAACGCCAGCCGTGCCGTCCCACTGCATCCAGTCAGATTCGGTTTTCGACGCGACCGCATCGTAATCCCACGTGCCGTTGGTCGTATAGAGGAAGGACGACTTTTCGTTCGGGAGCGTCGTCGGGACGCCGCGGCCGAGGTGGACCCTTGCCTTGGTGTCCTTTGCATAGACGAGCGGGCAGATGGTCGTTCCGGCGGTTTTCGCCGCCGCGCTCTCTGGCAGCACGTTGATCGTTCCCTGATTTGGCGCCGCATTCGGAATGGTGCCGAAGATTCCCTTGTCTTGGCCATCGGTACTGTAGCGCAGGGAAATCGGCGCCTGTTTATAGCCGCCGGCCGGAACGATGAAGTCGAACACAGGGGGCGGCGTATTCGACTTGTAGTCCATCCAACCAGGATCGAGACAGGGCGCCGCCCCGCTGAAGATGAAATGCGCCATGCCGCCTGACAATTCAATGTGCCCGGTGTCCATCACCCATTCGCCGTTGTCGAGGTAGAATATCCCGTATGTGGCGTAGGCGTTGCTGCGTTTGAAGTGGAGAGACGTATCCTTGACCCGCGTGACGCTATCCACGTCCGGCAACTGAATCGCGTAGAGGTCGCCCTTGATTTCGGCGTTGTCGAAGACAAGTTCACGCCCGGACGCCCGCGTGTAGATGGCGCACGACGACGACGCGCCGAGCTCGGTGAAGTCGATCGTCGAATCCTTGAAGCGGATCTTCATGCCGGCGTGGATGTCGCGGTGCGCGGCATCGTCCGTCCGGTCCCCGAAGAGCAGCTTCGGATCAGACGATGCTTCCGCACCGATCTTGAGCGTGGAGCCGACAAAGTCGAACGTCGTGTTCGGTCCGTCGATGCGCATCCGCTCGGAGACGGATAACGTCGAGTTGGTGACGGCGATCGTCAGCGTGCCATTCGGATTCGCGCGCACGAAATAGCGAAGGACAATCGTGGAATCGACAATCGTGCAGGTCGCGTTGGCGCCGCCAGGCGGATTGATCTGCGCGTGCGTGGCGGTGGGATAATTCGTGTAGCAGCAGTTGTAGAGGGCGAAGCCGTCGCCGTTCGCGACCGTGTCGGTCCAGTAGCTCGGGGCATCCTTGTTGCTCCAGTTGAAGTAGAGCCAGTCGCTGAAATGGATGTTGCGGCAGGTTATCTTGACCGGATAGGCGAACGCGGTGCGCACGAAGCCGCCGTTGTAGTTGCTGTTGGGATATGCCGGAAACTTGAGCGGAACGCGCGAGGAACCTGCGCCGACGATCTCGACGGTGCCCGGAGCGGAATCGTCCTTCACGCGGATGCGCAGGCAGGCGGCGTCGGTGCAGCCAGCCGGAATCGTGATCGAGACGGCGTGGTCAGCGACAAGGTGTGTGTAGAGGTGGACGGAGTACTGCGTGGCGTCGTTAGGGTATGCCGTCGAAGCGGTATAGCTCGCCTCGGTCGTGGACCAGTTCGCCGGGTTGTTCCAGAGGCCGTCGCCGGCGGCGCCGTACCAGAACAGGTCATCGGCCTGCGCGGCGAGCGCGCAGCAACTTCTTGACTATTGAACCATTCATTGCATTTTCTTCCTTGTTAGTGTTAAAATTATCAGTTACCTCGGCAACAACCTGGGGACTGTCCCCATCTGCTCACCTGAAAAATGAATATCGACCTTTAAGATACGATTTTGAGCAGATGCCTCCGCCCTTTGCAACCACATAAGTGACAGAGCATCACTTTTTGAGACAAATCTGCCCTCCTTGTATAGCAGTGACAAATCATATTGCGCGGTTGGATAGCCTTGATCCGCAGCTTTACGCATATACGACATGCCTTTCTCCACATCTTGCCCAACATCTTCACCATCTAGATACATCCGTGCAAGTAAATGCTGGGCCAAAGGAGAATTGAATTTATCAGCTGCAACTTGTATCATTATAAATCCACGCAATCCATCTTTTTCAACGCCATCTCCTCTTAGGTACATGTCTCCAATAACTCCACAGGATGGAATAAAGCCACGTTGATAGGCCCTATTCAAATATTCAAACGCTTTTTGGTAATCACGGCCAACCCCCTGCCCTATTAAATATCGGACCCCCACATTATGCATAGCTGCAAGATAGTCATTTTCAGCCGCTTGTATATATAACTTCGTCGCCATTACTTCATCTTTATTCACACCCAAGCCATGGTCATACATAATTGCCAAAGCATGTTGCGCGCAATTAAGATTCTGCTCACTAGCCAAAGTCATCCATTTAACAGCTTTTTCATAGTCAACTCTTGTACCTATCCCATTGATGTAAAAAAGAGCCATCCCATATTGATTTGTCGGATTCGCGTAATCGAATCTTTCTTCTTCACCACTTAATACTTGCGTGATAAATTGAATAGGATCGTCATCCCCATGTTCAGATTTTGAAATTTCCTTCTTGAACAGGCCGTGAAAGATATTATAAACTACATTAGTATCAAGATTTTCAATTGCCATACTAGACATGTTTTCAATGTATGTATTTGCACCTCCAATTTGGCACACGGTTGAGCCGCCAGTAATTTTAATCGTAAAAAAACGAATACTCCAGCCACTCGCAATCAATGCTACAGCCGTCGTAATCAAGAACTTCAAATTACGACGCCACCAAGGCAATTGTCTGGCTTTGCTATCCTTCCCTACTTTGACAGACTTCTTCTTTTTACTCATGATGTGCTTCCTCACAATTATGACCCAACGAAGTCAATCAGCCTTTTGATACGACACAGCAGTAAAAACTATGCTGTGCCACTATGCAATAACATCTTTCAGTTTTATGCCATTCTCATTCTTCCAAAAGGCAGGGCCAGCGACGGAGAAGCCGCACACGAACTTAGCCGCAGCAGACGAAGACTTAAACACGAGATTTCGCTTGAGCTTGCCGTCCGGCATAAACAATCCAGCATTTTCACGCCTGAATTTCACATCGCCTTTAAGCAGTGTCGTCGCCTCTTTCTCGGTGCGAATCATGCTACCTGCCAGCAGTGTATACTGCCCCCGTCCATCCCAAATCAAATTTGCCTCGCCGCTTTTGGTTCGTCCATGAAAAGTCATACCTTCCATGGTCGTCTCTTGACTAATCTCCACCTCCCCGCTAAAGCCAAATACTTTTGCACATAAATTAATGCCCTCGTATATATCGTCAAGAACAGACATTACGCTTTCATCCGGAGAGCCGCCAGGCGGCTCGTTGCCGTTACGCAAATCTAGCGCAGGGTTATCCTTGGCGCTTACATACAGTGCATTTTCAAGATACTTTAATCCTGTCTCGTCGATGCGCCTTGAATTGGTCGCGTCAATAAAAACAAAAGCCGTCGTCCACCAATCCCGTGTGCGCTTCTCGGTTCTGTCGTGTTCCGACAATCGGTTGTAAATGGGATCGCCGCATTTCCTCGGTGCCGCCTGTCCAACATAAAGCGGAATCCCATTAGCCGTTGGCTTACCGATTAGCATGTAGATGCCGGGATTTTGCAGATCATCATGCGAGCTTCCTTCAAGCTCCTTGATTTCCTTAATCCTGTCGCGTGGAATACGGTAAGCAACTATTGCTGCCTTGTCATACGCACACCTGGCAATCCCCTTCGGATCCCCGTTCGGGAAACTGAACTTAAAAAACTTTGGCTTTTTTTGCATAGTGCCTTCCTTTCCTTTTCCATGCAGAAATAATCTTGTCGATTTGATTCGGACGAAGATAGCTAAACGATTGAGGCGCATTAGAATTATAGCCAGCACCCTTAAGTGTCAACGGCTTAACCAATTCATATACTCCAGAAATTTCAAAGGCAACCGCCCCCTTGCATCCTTTGAAGTAGTTCTCATACGACCGCTTATCGATCCCAGCACCCTTTGAGGCGTGCTGCCACAGCGTATATGGTGTACCAGTATGAATCTTGCAAACATCTACAAAGGCAACGATTCTGCAAACCGGTCTTGTCGAGTAAATCGCAATGCGAAGATCTTTCGAGAAATTCTTCGGTGCAATTTTTCTGAATTCAAAGCGTTTCTTCTTTGAAAGTATCTTATCAACATATTCAGGATGGATTGACAGTAAAATCATTCAGTCTCCCTCGATTAGTGGCTTTATTACCGTACGAAATACTGTTTCATCAATTGTGCGTATAGTTTGTACCGGGCCTTTCATGCCTGCCTTTTTGAGCTGGCTCCAAGATATCCCACATTTCAAATACTGAGCAACCCTAAACAATATTGCCAACTGCTCGCCCTTATTAGTCATCTTCGCAATCTCATCATCAAAAAACACAGTCCGACGTGCAACAAACGGGATGATTTCATCCGCTTTATCACTTCTCAAAAACGCCTCTACTACTCCTACACAGTATATGCTTCTGCAATCACGCGATCTATAAAAAAACAACAAGTCGCCTTTTTCAAGTCTCTTGTAACCGCTACCACAAACATATGCTTTCTTGATGGCATTTGCCTCACTCGCATCTTCTGGATAGAACCCGGGCAGATAATCTCGCCGCCCCAAATCAGGGAATAGCCGATCATGAAATGTTGGTTGAATTGGCACAAGAATCTTTTTTACATTGCCGCCAGAGTCAAAATGAGGGAAATGTTCAATGTCGTACTTAAGCCGCTCATCGGGTGTCCAGTCCTTTAGTACCTCGCTAGATCTCATATCTTTAACATAACTTGTATCACTGTTATATGGACCACGTGCAATAAAGCCGAAATCCTTCAGCAGCGTCACAAGATCAGGCTGTCTTGAATCGTTAACTTGGACATAAACGAATTCGAAGTTATTCTTGATCGCATAGTTAAAAGCAACAAACAATAAGCGTTCGCCAAGTTTGCGCCCAAGTTTAGCAACTTTAAACGTGCACAACTTCAACACTTTGCCCGGCAACCTAACTCCAGCATCAGTTATGCGTTCGTCTTTCCCTTCTGGTTTGAATATGCACAACGCATCAAGATTATCTTTCTCTCCAACAATCCATGCTTTGCGACCTTTTGATGCTTTATCCTTATACCAAGAATCAAACGATGCGCCGCCATATCCGCCCCTCAATGAATCAAAGAAATGCTGCTCTACCGGAATTCCATACAAATTGACAGTTTGAACCCTTACGTAATCGGCCTCAACTTCCGCCGATTTCCGTTTTTCAACATTTAGATATGAGAGAAAGTCTTCTGCAGTAAATACAAGCGATTCTATTCCGGCGCGCTTCGCCTTGCGATGCATACCTTGATCTTCGGTGATTAGATATGAAACAGCACCGCGTTGCAAGGCAAATAAAAGCAGATTATCCACTCGATCATTGTCATTGTTCTGCTTCCAGTCAAGACTCATTAAGTCAAACGATGACGGCTCAGGCGGAGAATCCAGCTTCAAATACGATCTTAACCGTGAGACCTGAATCTTCTTCCTCTGATCGTCCTTGTCTCGCTCAAGGTCTCGCAATTGAGCCGGATGACAATACAGATCATAATGAAGCTCCCGACAAAGGCGAAGTAAATCGGCATGTACATCATCCAACACCCGCCCTGCTTCTTCCAGTGCGATGAAAACGTTTGTATCAATCAAGATTCTTTTTGCCGATTCTTCCATGAAAAAGAATTCTCCCCCAGCAATCACTTCAGCCGCTCGCATAGCGGCAGGAGTTCCTCCAGTTTGGCGACGATGCGCTTCTGCTCGGCAAGGGGCGGGAGAGGGATGAGCATATTCTTCATCACATCTTGGGTGATTTGATTTATTGTCGTAGTACCCGTATCCCCCAACAAAGCATTTCTAAAATAAGCCGAATTGATTACATAAAGGACATACGCATTACAACAGCTTCTAAATATAGCCATAAAAGCACCAAAACTCATACCATCTCGATCTATCAATGCTGCCTTACCTACCAAGCGCTTACTTCCATTTCTTGCACAAATCAAAATGTCTCCAACATGGCACATTTTACTTTCTGGAATTGAGCACGATACTTTTACTATATCCGCATAATCCATTTTCCCATTCTGAATATTACTAGAGCGTAATACAACAACCCCTTCATCACACACATCTTTAGGGCCATAAGTAAGTCCGATGTTCGTGTTACCAAGTTGCCCTAACCTTACCCACTTCCAACTATCTGGAATATCAAATGGGATTTCATCTTCGGTGATTGCGGGCAGAGGTTTCTCTTTTTTGATCTTACCGGATTTGATGAGGCGTTGCTTTTCGGCTTGGATTTGGCAGTAGAGTTCTTCGCCCGTGCCTTCTTCGGGGCGTTGGTCGACGAGCTTGCCCTGAATCGCCATTTGGACAATGACTTCTGCATGTCCACGGGGAAGCGCTTGTTGAAGTCCTCCAACTTGCTCCACGCCTTTTCGTAGCGGTCGATCAGCGGCAGCAGTTCCTCGATCTTCGCCACAATGCGCTTCTGCTCGGCAAGGGGCGGGAGAGGAAGTATTAACCCCATCATCTTCCCTCGTGACAAATTGTAGAAAGCCTGCCCTGATTTATTCACAATGCCTCTGCAACAATCTCTAAAATACTTAGAGCTACAAGCATAAAGCAAATATTTGGAAAAGACATCGTTATTCAGATGAGGAACGAGCATCAAAACAAAGCCACCAACAACCATGTCAGTATAGTCACTCTCAATTCGCCCCATTTTCCCAACATGATCCAAACTCGTAACTGCAGGAGTAATTATCATGTTGCGCCGAAGGAACAACTCTTCCTTTACAAATTCTGACGATATCATGACATCATCAGGCTTGGTGGAATAACTCATATCATTGATATTTCCACCTCGCAAGACTCTGACCATGTTCTTAGCGTGAATGTCCAAATTACCCTTGCTATATGCTAAGCCCGCTCGGTTTGATACGCAATCTTCCATCCTCACCCACTCCCAGCTGTCTGGGATATCGAAGGGTTTTTCGTCGTCGGGGATCGGCGGTCGCGGGGCGGTCGCACTAGCGTTGCGGTCACGCGGGACGCGTGACCCTACCTTTGTGGCCTTTGCGTTCTTTGTGGCTAAAATCTTCTCCACCAGCTCCGCCGCCGTGCCTTCTTCGGGGCGCTGCTCGACGAGCTTGCCCTGGATGGCGAGCTGGAGGATGCTGTTCTTCAGTTCCTGCGGGGTCATTTCGCCGCCCCCTCAAAATACCATTCGCCGTTCTTCCTGGCACCGCGCCTCTTCAAACCGGCCTTATTCTTAAGCGAAGTAATAATACGTTGCGCTTGACGCTGCTTTACCCCTATCAAGTCGGCTAATCTCGCCGCCGACAGTCTAGGATCTCGAACAAGTGCCTTTACAGCTATTTCCTCTTTCTCTGTAAATTTTATTACGCCATTTACTACGTCATTTATTACGTCATTCGAGGAGTTTATACCGTCATTTCGGCGATTTATCCCGACATCGGGCCTGTTTACTACGTCATCATGACGGTGTAAATCTGCTATCGCTTTTGCAGTCGTCGTGCCATATTCTTGGCCGATCCGCAAGAAGCGATTATGCAACTCTATCTCGTCGCCGTATATTAGCACCTTGAAGAACTCTTCAAGCGGGAGCTGCGTCTTTTCAACGCCGAGTCGATCATTTTCATAGTTGGCGCGAACCAAGGCATTGCGGAAGTACCACGACTTCTCGGCAAAAAGGTCGTTCGTCACGGAATAGCCGCGCGAGCGCAGATATTTGATCGCGAAGAGCGCGGCAGTTCGCGTATTGCCCTCGCGGAACGGATGGATTTGCCAGATGCCGGAGATGAACGCGGTGAAATGTTCGACAAACCGGTCTTCCGATAGCCCCTTGTACTTGAACTTCCGTTCGCGGTCGAAAACATATTCAAGGGTGTCCTTGATCATGCAAGACGGCGTGTACTGGACCGAATCGCCGTTAAGCACCCACTCGCGCTTGGTCAACTCAACGCTTCGTATTTCCCCGGCAAACTTGAACACGCCGTCGAATATCTGGCGATGAAGGCCAAGATAGTATGCAACCGAGAAATTGAATGTCGGCGAGTTTATTACGGCGATCATCCTGGCGGAAACCTTGTCGGCTTCCTGAACATCAGACGGGAGATCATGACCTTCCTTTGTCTCGTAATATTCGTCAACAAGGCGCCTTGCGTCTTCCTGCGAAATCTCCCCCTCGATGTGCCGCTTCGCCGTGTTAATGAGGTATTGCGATGGCTTGAGTCCATCGACATCCTGAAGACCGATGGCCGTCGCCCAGCCGTAGGCGCGCTCGCGTCGCCCCGGCTCCGGCGCTTCATAGTATTTGTCGAAATCAAGATTCTTCATTTCGCGCCTCCGAGCTTCTCGGTGATCTCCGCGAGAACGCGGTCGATTTCGGCGTTCAGGGAGGAGCGCTCTTCCTGGTAGCGCTGGATGAGGTCCATAGGCGAGAGGATTTCTTCTTCGACATGCGGATAGCCGCACTGGTCGAGATTGTAGCCAAGGTCTTCGGCAAGCTCAGATGCCGTGAACTTCTTCGCCTTGTCGAAGCCGTCGACCGTCATCTCCGTACGCTTCTTCCACCATTCGACGACGGGGTTGAAGTGCTCGAGCTTCATCGGCTTCGTCTTGGAGAAGTGCTTGTAGCCCTCGGGCATGTCGAGGCGGTAGAACCACGTCTCCTTTGTCGGCTTGGTGCGGTCAAAGAAGAGGATGTTCGTCGTGATGGAAGTATAGGGCGAGAAGACGCTGCCCGGCATGCGGATCACGGTGTGCAGGTTGAATTCCGAAAGAAGCTTCTTCTTGATGCTCACCTTTGCGTTATCCGTGCCGAAGAGGAAGCCGTCGGGCAAGATCACCGCGGCGCGTCCGTTCTTCTTGAGGCGATACATGATGACCGACATGAAGAGGTCGGCCGTCTCGGAGCTGGCGAGGTCGGCGGGGAAATGGCTCTTTACGTCCGCCTTCTCGCTGCCGCCGTAGGGCGGATTCATGAGGACGACGTCGAACTGGTCGCTCTCTGTGTAGTCGAGGACATCGTGGAGGAGCGAGTTCGCGTGGAACACCTGCGGCACGTCCAGGTCGTGGAGGAGCATGTTCGTTATGCAGAGCATGTACGGGAACTGCTTCTTCTCGATACCATAGATCGAGTTGCCGTACGCCTCGCGGTCCTTCGTCGTCTTGACTTCGCGCTCCAGCTCCTTCAGCCAGCTCGTGATGAAGCCGCCGGTGCCGCAGGCGAAGTCGGCCATCTTCTCGCCGATCTTCGGCTTTATCATCTTCGCCATGAAGTCGGTCACGGCGCGGGGCGTGTAGAACTCGCCCGCCGAGCCCGCGCTCTGGAGCTCCTTGAGTATCGTCTCGTAGATGTCGCCGAAGGCGTGGCTCTCCTCGTAGTCGGAAAGGTCGAGGTCGTCGATCACATTCACGACCTGACGCAGGAGGACGCCGTCCTTCATGTAGTTGTTGGCGTCCGCGAAGGTCGTCTGGACGATGGCCTTGCGGATTGGCGTCGAGGCGGTGACGGGCAGCTTCTTGAGCGTAGGGAAGAGCTTGTTGTTCACGAAGTCGAGCAGCTTGTCGCCGGTCATGGCGGAGCCTGAGCGGTCGTCTGCCGCCCAGTTTGCCCAGCGGCACGCGTCGGGGATGATGGAGACGTACTTGTCGTCGTTCCACTCCCAGTCCTTCTCCTTTGCGTCGTAGACCTTGAGGAAAAGCATCCATGCGATCTGCTCGATGCGCTGGGCGTCGCCGTTGATGCCCGCGTCGTTGCGCATTATGTCCCTGAGACGCTTTACGAATCCCGATAGATTTCCCATGTTTTATCCTACTTTGTAAAGTTCTTCCTCGAGTTCGCGGACGGCGCTCAAGTACCCTTCCCTGCCGCCGAACGACTCGGCGATCTTCGCGGGCTTGCCGAATTTCCTGAACGGATCAAGCTGCAGTATAGCCGTATTCTCGATCTCGTATACGCCGACGTCCTTGTACCGCTCGAGCAGCGCTTCCAGGACCTCACGCGCGACGCCGCCGTAGCGGCTCAGGAAGTCGCGCTTCTTGACGTTCTCCGCCCTTTCGCGGCGCGTGAGCGGCTTCTGGTCGAAGGCGACGTGGCAGATGAAGTCGAAGTCGTCGACATCGGACATCCCCTCCTCCGCCTTCAGCGCGTCGAGGTCGATGCCCTCGAACATCAGCAGCTCCCGGATGGCGGCCTTCTTCTCCTCGGCGCTCCACTGGTGGATGAAGTTGTCGAGAGAGGCGTATTTGCCGATGATGTTCATCTTGGTGTAGTCGACGATGCTTTCCTGGGCAAGCAGCCGGCCGTCGGCATCGTAGATCGAGACCCTCTTGCCGGCGATATGGACTTCGCAGCCGGTCGCATCGACGAAGAACTTGCCGACGGGTGGCCGCGGAGGCGGATCGACGCCTGGCCCCGGCGGCGGCAACGACGGACGGCGGCCGGGATTGAACCCCTCGTCGATCTCAATCGGCCCGTCCCAGTCGGGATCGGCGAAAAGCCGCGTCACGTTACGGAAGTCCATCACCACGAAGAAGCTCTTGCCGTCCTTTTCGCGCAGGCGGGTGCCGCGCCCAATGATCTGCTTGAACTCGGTCATCGAGCCGATCATCTCGTCGAGGACGATGAGCTTGGTCATCTTGCAGTCCGCGCCGGTGGAAAGCAGCTTGGAAGTCGTCGCAATGACAGGATACGGAGCAGAGACAGAAATGAAGTAGTCGAGCTTGCTCTTGCCGTAGACGTCGGAGCCGGTTATGCGGACGACGTAGTCCGGGTTCTCCTTCACCATGTCGGCGTTGAGGTTGTTCAGCTCGATGCGCATGCGCTCGGCGTGCTCCTCGGTGGCGCAGAACACGATGGTCTTCTGCATCCTGCCGGTGCGCTTCAGGTAGTTGGTGATCTCCTTTGCCACCTGGCGCGTGCGGTCTTCGAGGACGAGGTTGTAGTCGAAGTCGGAGTTGGTGTAGATGCGGTCCGGTATCTCGTTGCCGAACTTGTCCAGCTGCCCTTTTCTGGGACGCCAGCCGTCCGAGATGTCGGTCGTGACGTTGATCACCTTGAACGGCGCGAGGAAGCCGTCGTCGATTCCCTCGCGCAGGCTGTACGTGTAGACTGGGTCGCCGAAGTAGTCGATGTTGGAGACGTACTTCGTCTCCTTTGGCGTCGCGGTCATGCCAATCTGCGTGGCCGAGGAAAAATAGTCGAGGATCCTGCGCCAATTGCTGTCCTTCTTCGCGGACCCCCGGTGGCATTCGTCGACGATGACGAGGTCGAAGAAGTCCTTGCTGAAAAGCTTGGCGAACCTGGCGACGGTTTCCTCTCCGTCGCCTTCGTCGCCGCCTTCCTCGTCGCCCGCAAGCTGCTGGTAGAGCGAGAAGAACACTTCATGCGAGGTGATGGTCACGGGGTCGTCCTTGGCGAAGTTGACCTTGTGGATCGTCTTTTCAAGCGGCGCGAAGTCCTGCTGGATCGACTGGTCCACGAGGTTGTTCCTGTCGGCGAGGTACAGGACTTTCCTGCAAAGACCGCTTTTCAGCAGGCGGTAGACGATCTGGAACGCCGTATATGTCTTGCCGGTTCCGGTCGCCATCACCAGCAGGAGGCGCTTCCGCCCCCGCGCGATCGCCTCGACGGCGCGGTTGATTGCGTTGCGCTGGTAGTAGCGCGGATCATACGTGTCCTGACTGGAATAATATGGCTCGGCGACGATCTTCTTCTCGTCCGGGGAGATGCCCGCGCCACCGTTTGACTCGCGCTCCCAGCGGGCGGAAAGCTCCTCTACGGTCGGAAACGCATCGAGCGGCAGGGTGCGCTCCAGCCCCGTCAAGAGGTCGTGCTCCTGAAAGCCGTCGCCGTTTGAGCTGTAGGCAAACGGGATGTCCTGCATCTTGGCGTAGGTTATCGCCTGCTGGAGACCATAGGAAACGGAATGGTTGTTGTCCTTCGCCTCGACGATGGCAATCGGCTTGTTGGACGAGAGATAGAGGACATAGTCGGCCTTCTTTTGTTTTCCGCGAACAACGAAGTTCCCCCTGATGTTGACCCTTCCGTCGGTGATCTTAGTCTCCATTGTCATGCGATCACGGCCCCACTTGGACTCAATTGCAGGCGTGATGAACTGCAGCTTGATGTCCTCTTCCGTCATCTGTTTCTTGTCTAAGATCATTTGGGCCAACTATGTTTCTGCCGTATATGCTGAAGCGATGTTTATGCCATGCTCGGTCTCCGCCGGCGAGGCGGAAACGGCGAACGGCGCAGTAGAGCGCATGCGCATGGTGTTGTTCAGTTTCACTAATGCGTATTATACCAAAAAACTGCCGCGGAATCTGCCGCGGAATCTGCCGCGGACGGCGTTCCAAACGCCGGAAAATTGGTCTGACCGAAATTCCGGTGTTTGGAATCTCAAAATGCCGCGGAAAGTGCCGCGCAGCAAATTAGAAGGGAGGCTACTTTGCGCGGCCGTAGGGGGTTGCCGACGTCTCGCCGGGCTTGGCGCCGAACCCGACCTTGCGGCGCGGCGTTTCAGGGGCAGACAGCTGCTTCACGAGGTAGCTCATACCGCCCTTGATCTGCTTGATGTCACCTTCCGCGGCATCCATACGCCGCCGCAGCTTGGCGATCTCCCGCACCTCGTCCACGCGCTTCAGCAGCATCTCGCGGAGAATACGGGTCGCCCAGCGCCGAAATCGCACACCTTCAGGCGATTTCACCCGATAGCCAACGGATATTAGGACATCAAGGTCGTAAATCAGCAACGGGCGCCCTCTGCCTGACTGAATATTGTGCAATTTCTGCACATTAATGCTTCTGTTCAACTCTCCCTCTTGTATGGCATTATTCACATGTCGCAGAATTACTGTGCGATCCCTTCCAAGCAAAAGAACCATCTGATCAACCGTCATCCACACGGTCTCTCCGTCGGTTCTGACTGGCAATTCATCGCCGCTGGCAGTCTTGTAGACTACGACTTCTTTATCGCTTGAAGTATTCATATTGGTTTTACTCTATGTTTACACTTCTCATATCCACTCACGTCGCGCCCTACGCTTCGCGGGGCAAGCATAGCATACCAAAATCCACGCTTGATTGTGCGGATATTTCCCCGCGCTGCCGTGCGGACTGCCGCAACGCAGCGGAGTGGGTTTCCGACTTCTCATCAGTGTCATTCTCCAAACCAAGAGGTTTTATGCAAATTTTGCATAAACCACTCGTGCTCGGAAATACGCAAACTGCCGCGCATGCGGCGGGGACAGTCAACCACGATCCGAGAGACGACGCTTCTGGAGGCGGCTTGAAGGTCTGTCTTTCGGTTTGCGGTTTGAGATTTCCTGGTTGAATCTCCGTATGAGATAAGCCTTTGATTCGCGATACAATCCCGTCTCCGGATCCTGCAGCTTCTTAAAGAAACGAGACTTGTACACGTCACCATGTACTCTATTCGGTTGTTAAGTTCTCGTCCGCTCATGCCAGTTTGCCTCCTTGCTCCGGACACTCGCCCGAAGACGCGCATAGTATAGCAAAACCGCCGCGGGAAAAGCAAGCGACGAAGCCTACTTCGCGGGCTCGTTCTCGGTGGCGAGGGAGAAGTTCCAGACGTCGGCGGCGCGGCAGGAGTCGATCACCGCGACGAGGCTCTCGTACTTGGTGTCGCGGTCAGCGCGGATGATCACCGGCTGGCCAGGGTAGAACTTCGAGATCTTCGCGAGGCGGGACTGCAGGTCGTCGAGCGTGAGCGTGGTGCCGTTGACGCGGACCGTGCCGTCCTTGGACAGGTTGACGATGATCTCGCCGGGCAGACGCTCCGGCTGCTCGCCGGTCGCCGCGGTGGGAAGCTTGATCGAGATCTCGCTCTCCCACTGCGAAAACACGCTCACGGTGACGAAGAAGCACAAGAGCAGGAAGATGACGTCGAGCATCGACGTCAGCGCCAGCGCCGGCGCCCGCGAGCGCGCGGAGTCGTCGAACTTCATCGCGCGCCCCCGGCGAGCACTTCCTCGGCCGCCGCCTCAAGCTCGGAGATGCGCTTCGCCGCGCGCCGCCGCATGATTGCGTACGCGACCAGCGACGGAATCGCCACCGCGAGGCCGAGGATCGTGGTCACGATTGCCTGCGACACGCCCTGGGCCAGCACCACCGGCTTGGCGCCCGCGGCGACGTCGCTCGCGATGCCGCCGAACGCCTTGAACATGCCGAGGACCGTGCCGAGCAGCCCGACCAGCGGGGCGATCGCCGCGACGTCCGCGAGCCAGTCGACCGCCGCGTTGGCCTCGCGCGCGATGCGCGCGCCCTCCGCCTCCGGGTCCTTGGCGCTCGCCACCCGCTTCAGCGCCCGCGGCAGAAAGAGCCAGCGCGCCTGCGCAAGCCAGAGGTAAAGCACCACCGCCAGCGCGAAAACCGAAAAGCCGGCCAGCACCCACATCAGGGGGCCGCCGTAGTTCCATGCCTGCTCGAAAGTTATGTCGTTCATTTGTGTGTAGTGTATCAATTCCGCCGTCCGCCGTCAATCGCCAATAGGCCGCACCATAGGCTCGTCCTATGGACATTGGGCTCTTTTTCCGATTACCCTTTGGCTCGCCAAATATGCGATAATACACGCCATCGACAAGCAACCAGGAAAGGAGAACGCAATGAGCGAGAAAAAATACCACATCGAGACGCTGGCGGTGCACGCCGGGCAGGACGCATTCGGCGACCCCGCGACCAAGGCGAGGGCGGTGCCGGTCTACCGGACCACCGCCTACAACTTCCGCGACTCCAAGCACGGGGCGGACCTCTTCGGCCTCCGCGAGCTCGGCAACATCTACGCGCGGCTCATGAACCCGACGAACGACGTGCTCGCCAAGCGCATCGCGGCGCTTGAGGGCGGCGCGGCGGCGCAGACGCTCTCCAGCGGCACGGCGGCGATCTACTTCACAATCACCAACATCGCCCGCGCGGGTGACGAAGTGGTCGCGGCGAGCAACCTCTACGGCGGCACCTTCAGCCAGTTCGACGCGATTCTCCCGAACGTTGGCATCAAGGTGAACTTCACTCCGGTGAACGACTTCGGGGCCGTCGAAGCGGCGATAAACGAGAAGACTAGGCTTCTCTTTATCGAGGCGGTCGGCAACCCCGCCCTTGACATCGCGGACATCGAAGGCTATGCCGAGGTCGCGCACCGCCACGGCCTGCCGCTCGTCGTCGACGCGACGTTCACGCCGCCGCCGCTCCTGCGGGCGCTCGACCACGGCGCGGACTTCGTGATCCACTCGCTCTCGAAGTGGATTGGCGGGCACGGCGCGGGCATTGGCGGCGTCGTGGTGGAGAAAGGCGGGTTCGACTGGGCGAACCCCAGGTTCGCGCTCTACAACGAGCCGGACGCGGGCTACCATGGGCTTAGGTTCGCGCATGACCTCCCTGAGCCGCTCAAGCCGGTGGCGTTTTCAATCCGGCTGCTCACGGTCGGCATCCGCAACCAGGGCCCGACGCTCGCGCCGGACGCGGCGTGGGTGTTCCTGCAGGGAGTGGAGTCGCTGCCGCTCAGGATCGCCCGCCACAGCGAGAACGCGCTCGCGGTCGCGAAGCACCTCGAGCAGCACCCGAAGGTGGCGTGGGTGAAGTATCCTTCGCTCACCCAGCCGGAGCTCGCCAGGAAGTACCTGCCGAACGGCGCGGGCGGGATGGTTGTCATCGGCGTCAAGGGCGGCGCGGAGAAGGCCCGATGTTTCGCGGACGCGCTCAACGGCGAGATCTTTTCGCTCCTCGCCAACGTCGGCGACGCGAAGAGCCTCGTCATCCACCCGGCCTCGACGACCCACTCGCAGCTCTCCGACGAGGACCTGCGCAAGGGCGGAGTCCTGCCGGAGCTGGTCCGGCTCTCCATCGGACTCGAGCACATCGACGACATCGTCGCGGAGCTCGACCGGGCGCTGGAGACGATCTAATCCCCCCGGTCCGTCCGGGATGGTCCCGGACGGACAATTTATAAGAAAACAAACAGAAACACCAAACAAGGAGCATAGAAAATGAACAACAACATCAACAGGAAATTCGTCCGCACCGTAATCTCATCCGTTGTGGTCGCGGCGGCTTCGACACTCACGGCGGGAGTCCCGCTCAACAACCTGCAGGGCACCGGAGGCATTGCCTTCAACCCGCTTGCGTATACCGCAGGCCGACCATGGGACGGTTCCGGAGGCGGGACCAACGACGCGGAGCGTTCCGCGCTGGACGGGATAGTGTCGCGGCCGCAGGTCGGCGGATGGTACGTCAACCTGACCGACGCGGAGATCAACTGGTTCTCGCTCGGCGCGGCGGTGACGTTGCTGGACCGGCTGGAGATCTCCGGCGGCTACGAGTTCGTCAACGCCAAGAACTACGGCGACAACTCCATCAACAAGTACAACGTCGGCGCGAAACTGCGCTTCCTCGACGAGAACGCGTTTGACACGTCCTGGGTCCCGGCGCTCGCCGTCGGCGGCGTGTACAAGTACACCGACTCCGAGACGGTCGACGCGCTCGGCCTGAAGCACCACGGCTTCGACGGATACGTCGTCGCCACGAAGCTCGTCAAGGAGACTCCGATACCGGTGCTCCTCTCCGTCGGCGGACTGCTCTCGGACGAAGTCGTGAATGGCGTGGTCGGGCACAACAAGTACGGCGCCGCCGTCTTCGCGAACATCGACCTCATCCCAGTCGAGCAGATCGCGATCGGCTTCGAGTACAAGCAGGGCGTGCACGTCGGCGACGGCATAACCAACCACGACTACTTCGACGGGCACGTCGCGTGGTTCGTGACGGACTCGCTGACGCTCGTCGGCGCCTACGCCTACACGGGCGACAAGGACCGCTTCTACCGCGACGGCAGGACGGACCGCCTCGGCGTCGGCGGAGGGTTCGTCCTCAGCGTGCAGTACCAGTTCTAATCCCGGCGCGGCACCGCGCCGCAGCCCATGCGCCTCCGGTATTTGGTATAATACGCGCATGGGAACCATGGGCATCATTCGCGGCACATTCGCCGCCGTCCGCCGCCAGGCATTCGGCATCGCCGTCCTGGCGAGCGCGGCGGTGGCGTTCGCCTTTCCCTCGGCCTTCGACGAATGGGGCGGGGTTAAGCTGGTCTCGCTCGTCGTTCCGGCGATCCAGATCATCATGTTCGGGATGGGCACGACGCTGTCGGTCGACGACTTCCTGCGCGTCGCGAAGCGTCCGTGGGCGGTGGCGACCGGCGTCGCGCTCCAGTTCCTCGTGATGCCGCTGGTCGGCTTTCTCCTCGCGAAGTCGTTCGGCTTCTCCGGGGAGCTGGCGGCGGGATGCGTGCTCGTCGGGTCGGTGGCCGGCGGCACGGCGTCGAACGTGATCGCCTTCCTCGCGAAGGCCGATGTCGCGCTTTCGGTCACCATGACCTGCTGCTCCACCCTTCTCTCCCCGTTCCTGACGCCGGTGGCGATGAAGGTGCTGGCCGGATGCTTCGTGGAAATCGACGCGGCGAAGATGATGGTCGAGATCCTGAAGGTGGTGATCGTGCCGATCCTCGCGGGCGGGATAGTCCATCGGCTTCTGCGGCGCCAGTTCGACGCGCACAAGGCGGCGTGCGACCGCGCGCTGTCAATCCTCTCGATGACCGGCATCTGCTTCACCCTCATGGCGCTTACGGCACCGAGCAGGAGCACCTTCGCCTCGGCGGGCGTGGCGATAGTCGCCGCCGCCGTCATCCACAACACGATCGGCTACCTGGTCGGATACTGGCTGACGCGCCTCTCCGCGCGTTTCACCCGCATGGGCGAAGTCGAGGCACGCACGGTGGCGATCGAGGTCGGGCTCCAGAACGGCGGCATGGCCGGCGCGCTCGCGATCGGCGTCCTCGGCAGCCCGGTGGCGGCGCTGCCGGCAAACGTCTTCTCCATCTGGATGGACTTCTCCGGCTCCGTCCTCGCCGGTTTCTGGAGCCGCCGCACGCCGCGTCCGTCCGGAAACGACCCAGCATAGGACCATCCTATGGGCAACCGGAAAACATTCCGATTACCCTTTGGGCCGTAAGATGTAGTACAATACACGGCATCAACCACCCAAATGGAAAACAGCATAAACCAACCATCTAAACAGGAGGCATCAATGAGCAACACGGCAAAGAACATCTTGGCGAAAGTCGGCGGCACGCCGCTCGTCGAGATCTCGAGCAAACTTAACAAGGGCGGGGCGAAGGTGCTCGCGAAGGTCGAGTTCTTCAACCCAGGCGGAAGCGTCAAGGACCGCATCGCGCTCTCGATGGTCGAGGCGTCCGAGAAGTCGGGCGTCCTCAAGCCGGGCGCGACGATCATCGAGCCCACGAGCGGCAACACCGGCGTCGGCCTCGCGCTCGTCTCGGCGGTAAAGGGCTACCACCTCATCCTCACCATGCCCGAGACGATGAGCATCGAGCGCCGCAAGCTCGCGGCGGCCTACGGCGCGGAGATCGTCCTCACGCCCGGCGCGGAAGGCATGAAGGGCGCGATCGCGAAGGCGAACGAGCTCAGGGACTCGACGCCCGGCGCGGTGATCCTGCAGCAGTTCGAGAACCCGGCGAACCCGGACTACCACTACCGCACCACCGGCCCGGAGGTCTGGGCGGACACGGACGGCGAAGTCGCCGCGTTCGTTGGCGGCGTCGGCACCGGCGGCACGATCACGGGAACGGGCAAGTACCTGAAGGAGAAAAACCCGAACGTGAAGCTCTTCGCCGTGGAGCCGGACACCTCGCCAGTCCTCTCCGGCGGCAAGCCCGGTCCCCACAAGATCCAGGGCATCGGCGCTGGCTTCGTCCCGAAGGTGCTCGACACTTCGATCTTGACGGAGGTCATCAAGGCCTCCGCCGAGAACGCGGGCGCGACGGCGCGCGCGGCGGCGGCGCAGGAGGGGCTCCTCGTCGGCATCTCGTCCGGCGCGGCGCTCTGGGCGGCGCTGGAGCTCTCGAAGCGGCCCGAGTTCGCCGGCAAGACGATCGTCGCGCTCCTGCCCGACACAGGCGAGCGCTACCTCTCGACCTGGCTGTTTGAGTAGGCCGACATCGGAGGAAAGCAACGGGGCGCGCCGCAAAAATGGCGCGCCCCGTTTGCTTTGCCGCGGAATCCGGCACCTCCTTTACGACGCCGAGGGGCAGTAGAGCTCGTCGTGCTGGCTGAGGTCCAGTCCGGCGGCCTCGCATGGCGGCGAGACGCGCATCCCGATCATGCGGTTGGTGATCCAGTAGAGCAGCATGCTGACGACGAAGGTGTAGGCGATGACGATCGCGACGCCGGCGACGGCGGCGACGAACTCCATGAAGCCCGCGTGGGTCCAGGCGATCAGCCCGGTCTGCGCGAACACGCCGGTGAATATGGTCGCTACGATGCCGCCGACGCCGTGGGTGGGGAAGACGTCGAGCGCGTCGTCGATGCGGGAGTGCGCCTTCCAGTAGACCGCCACGTTGCAGATGAGGGTGGTGAGGAAGGAGATGGTGAACGCCTGGCCGATCGTGACGACGTCGGCGCACGGCGTGATCGCCACCAGGCCGACCACCGCGCCGACGGCGGCGCCCATGCCGGACGGCTTGCGCCCGCGCAGGCAGTCGAAGAGCACCCACGCCATCATCGCCGTGGCGCCGGAGGTGTTGGTGTTGAGGAACGCCTTGACCGCGATGCCGTCAGCCGCCAGCGAAGAGCCGCCGTTGAAGCCGAACCAGCCGAGCCACAGCATCGCCGCGCCGAGGATGACGAACGGGATGTTCGCCGGCAGGGTCGGCGCATTGGGCGTCTTGGTGCGGCGACCGAGGAAGAGTGCGCCCGCGAGCGCGGCCACGCCCGAGGAGGCGTGGACGACGATGCCGCCGGCGAAGTCGTGGATGCCGATGCCCATCAGGTTGTGGAGGAATCCGTCCGGATGCCACGTCCAGTGCGCGAGCGGGCAGTAGATGAACACGCAGAAGAGCATCATGAACACGAGGTAGGCCGAGAAGCGCACGCGTTCGGCGAACGCGCCGGTGATGAGCGACGGGGTGATGATCGCGAACTTCATCTGGAAGAGCGCGAAGAGCGCGAGCGGAATGGTGGGCGCGATCGCCTCGTTCACCTTCGCGCCGACGCCCCTGAACATGAAGAACTGCGACGGGCTACCGATGAGCCCGAGTCCGCCGACGTCGTCGCCGAAGCTCAGCGAGAAGCCCACGACCACCCAGAGGATGGAGATGATGCCCATGGCGATGAAGCTCTGGAGGATCGTGGAGATCACATTCTTGCGCCCCACCATGCCGCCATAGAAGAACGAGAGACCGGGCGTCATCATCAGGACGAAGATCGTCGCAGTGATCATCCAGGCGACGTTCGCGGCGTTGAACTTCTCGTCCGGCTCCCAGATGCCGGGCGTCTCGGGGAAGAACGCCCCGATTGCCGCGACCAGCGCCACCAGACTCATTAGCACTACATACCTTTTTTTGACTTTCATGGTTGTCCTTTCGGTTTGCAAGGTCAAAAAGCAGAACCCGTGCCAACGCCAAAATGACGGCCAAAATCCTGATCTCGAACACACCTTCTTTACAATCGCCGCCCTTCTCCGCCAGCTCACCTTACAAGCATTGTAATTGTCGCGATGCAGCACGACGCGAGAATATGGTATAATCCCCACCATGCTGACAACCTACATCATCGGGTCGCTGGCGCTGATAGTGAAGCCCGGGCCGGACCTGACCTGCACCATCGCGACGGCGCTCTCGGACGGGAAGGCGCGCGCCGCCACGCTGATGCTGGGGCTCGTCGCCGGATGCTGGATCTGGATTCTCCTCCTGACGGCAGGCGTCGCCTCATTCTTCACCGCCCATCCGGCGACGATGACGGCAATCCAGGTCGCCGGCGCCGCTTATATCGCGTATCTCGCCTACGGCGCCTTCGCCGACGCAGTTCGAAGCTTCCGCGCCGCCTCGCCCGACGCGCTTCGCCCCGCGACCGGACAGGGCATGCGGCTGTTCCTGCGCGGCATCGCGATGTCGATGTCGAATCCGCTGACGATTCTCTTCTTCCTCGCCTTTCTGCCGAGCTTCACCAGCACGGATTCGACGCTGTCGCCGGCGGTGCAGACGCTGCTCCTCGGAACGCTGTTCTGCGCGCTCGTGCCCTTCATCTACCTTCCGGCGATCGTGGCGGCTGACTTCTTCCGCGAAAGACTCGTCGACTCCGTCAAGGCAACGGCCGCGCTGAAGCTCGTCTCGGCGATCATGCTTGCCGCGGTCGTCGCGGTGCTCGCGGCGAACATTTCCCTCTAATAGTTTCTTCCTATGGATGGGCAAAGATAATTCCGATTATCCTTATACCTCCGACATAGAGTATACTATCCTGTGTCTAACCCAAACCAGGAGAGGAAAATGAGCAACCGACAGGAACTTAACCGCAACCTCGCGCAAATGCTCAAAGGCGGAGTGATCATGGACGTGACGACACCCGAGCAGGCGAAGATCGCCGAAGCCGCCGGCGCGTGCGCGGTGATGGCATTGGAGCGCATCCCCGCCGACATTAGGGCGGCGGGGGGCGTCTCGCGCATGAGCGACCCCGCGATGATCAAGGGGATTCAAAACGCCGTCTCAATTCCGGTGATGGCAAAGTGCCGCATCGGACACATCGCCGAGGCGCGGATTCTCGAGGCAATCGAGATCGACTACATCGACGAGTCGGAGGTGCTTTCCCCCGCCGACGACACGCGGCACATCGACAAGACGAAGTTCGACGTCCCCTTCGTCTGCGGCGCGCGCGATCTCGGCGAGGCGCTGCGCCGGATCGGCGAAGGCGCGACGATGATCCGCACCAAGGGCGAGCCCGGAACCGGCGACGTCGTCCAGGCTGTCCGCCACATGCGCAAGATGCAGAGCGAGATCCGCCGGGTCGTCTCGCTCCGCGAGGACGAGCTCTACGAGGCGGCGAAGGAGCTCGCCGCGCCGCTTGATCTCGTGAAGTATGTGCACGCGAACGGGAAGCTTCCTGTCGTCAATTTCGCCGCCGGCGGCGTCGCCACGCCGGCGGACGCGGCGCTGATGATGGAGCTTGGCGCCGAGGGCGTGTTCGTGGGCTCCGGCATCTTCAAGTCGGGAGACCCCGCGAAGCGCGCGGCGGCGATCGTTCAGGCGGTCACCAACTGGCAGGACTCGAAGCTTCTTGCGAAGCTCTCTGAGAACCTTGGGCCCGCGATGGTCGGCATTAACGCCGAGGAAATCGAGACCATCATGGAAGAGCGCGGAAAGTGAAAGTCGGGGTGCTATCGGTCCAGGGCGCGTTCGCCGAGATGGAGGCGTACTGGCGCGGGAAAGGCGCGGAAGTCTTCGAGATCCGGCAGCCCGCCGACCTTGACCACGGCATGGATCTCCTCGCCCTGCCCGGCGGCGAGTCAACCGTGCAGGGGAAGCTCCTCAAGGACCTCGGGCTCTTCGCTCCGCTCAAACAGGCGATCGACGGCGGGCTTCCCGTATTCGCGACCTGCGCGGGGCTGATCCTGCTCGCGGAGCGGATCGACGACCCGGGCCGCCATGGAGACGAGACACGCCCCGAGCGGTGGTTCGGCTCGCTTCCCGTGGCGGTCAGGCGCAACGCCTACGGCCGCCAGCTTGGCAGTTTCACGACCGTCGGCAACTTCGACGGTAGGAGCGGGATGACGATGACCTTCATCCGAGCACCGGCCATAACCGCTGTGCTCTCGCCGGAAATCGAGACGCTGTCGACCTTTAACGGCGCCCCGACCGCCGTCCGCTGGAGGAATATCACCGCCTTCACCTGGCATCCCGAACTCGCACCGCCAACTGGCGCGGCGACGGCCAAAATGGTATAATTCGCTTTATGACACTACAGCAGATGAAATACGCCGACGCGGTGGCGACGTACGGCAGCATCAGCGAGGCGGCGCGGCGGGTGTTCGTCACGCAGCCGACGCTTACCGAGTCGATTCGCGCGCTCGAGGAAGAGCTCCGCACCGCCATCTTCACCCGCTCCGCGCGCGGCATCACCGTGACGCGCGAGGGCGAGGAGTTCCTCGCCTCCGCCCGCCAGATACTCGACGACGCCGCGCGCATCGCCGAGAAGTACACCGGCAAGGCGGTGAGAAGGCCTCAGTTCTCGGTGTCGTGCCAGCACTTCGCGTTCGCGACCGACGCGTTCATGGAGGTCGTCAAGGCGAACGGCGCGGACGCCTACGACTTCACCCTGCGGGAGACGACGACCAGCGAGATCATCGACGACGTGGCCCGCCACCGCAGCGAAATCGGCGTCCTCTACCTCTCGTCGCGCAACCGGACGCCGCTCGAGAAGATCTTCAAGAAGGAGGAGCTCGTCTTCGAGGAGCTCTTTTCCGCCAATCCGCACGTGTTCCTCGGGCGGAAGCATCCGCTCGCCAGGAAGAAGTTCATCCGCCCGGAGGAGCTCGACGACTACCCCTACCTCTCATACGAGCAGGGGGTGGAGAACGCGCTCTACTTCGCCGAGGAGGTCATGCCGGCCATCGACCGCAAGAAGAACATCCGGGTGCGCGACCGTGCGACGATGACGAACCTCGTCCTGGGACTCGACGGGTTCACCGTCGCCTCTGGCGTCCACGCCAAGGCGTACAACCCGGCGATCGTCTCGGTTCCGCTCAAGCTGGACGAGACGATCAGCGTGGGGACGATTCGGCGCGCGGGAATCCAGCCGTCGAAGCAGGCCGAGGCATTCGTGGCGGCCATGCGCAGGCTGATCGCGGCGTCGCGGTAGCGCGCCTCAGCCGTGGTAGGCGCGATACCACTCGGCGAAGACCGGGATGCCCTCGCGGATGGTGGTCTTCGGTTCGTAGCCGACCGCCGCGCGTAGCTTGTCGATACTCGCGTAGGTCGCAAGGACGTCGCCTGGCTGCATCGGCAGCATCTCGAGCTTGGGCTCCACCCCGAGCGCGACAGCGAGCGTCTCGATGACGTCCATCAGCCGCTCGCTGCGGTGGTTGCCGATGTTGTAGATGTCGTAGGCCGGCAGGCTGCCGCACTCGACCACGCGGACGATCCCGTCCACGATGTCGTCCACGAAGGTGAAGTCGCGCCGCATCTCGCCGTGGTTGAACACCTTGAGCGGCCGGCCGTGGAGCATCGCGTCAGCAAAGAGCGAAAGCGCCATGTCCGGCCGGTACCACGCGCCGTAGACAGTGAAGAACCTGAGGCCAATCGTCTGCATCCCGTAGAGGTGCGAGTAGACGTGTGCCATCAGTTCGTTCGCCTTCTTCGTCGCGGCGTAGAGGCTTACCGGCGAGTCGACTTGGTCGGACTCCTCGAACGGCATCTTCTTGTTGCCGCCGTAGACCGACGAGGACGAGGCGAAGACGAGCTTCGGGCGTTTCTGGGCGTGACGGCAGCATTCGAGGATGTTGAGAAATCCCTCGAGATTAGTCTTCTGGTAGACGAACGGATGGTCGATCGAATATCTCACCCCCGGCTGCGCTGCGAGGTTGAGGACGACGTCGGGCTTTTCCTCGGCGAACGCCGCGCGGAGACCGTCGAGGTCGCAGATGTCGAGCTCGCGCTCGAAGTAGCGCGCGTCCTTCCGCAGGATGGCGGAGCGGTCGCGCTTGAGCTTGACGTCGTAGTAGTCGCAGTAGTTGTCGACGCCGGCGACGTCCCAGCCGCGGCGCAGGAACTCCTTCGCCGCGTGGAACCCGATGAAGCCGGCCGAGCCGGTGATCAATATCTTCATTTTCCCTACCTGTCGTTGAAAAGTTCGGTGATGATGCCGGCGACAAGCTCGCCCGCCTTGTGAAGCGACTCGATGGAGATCTTGTCCGGCGTGTCCTCCTTGGTGTGCCACCAGGAGTTGTCGGGGCCGTAGGAGAAGTCAATGAGGTCGATTGCCGGGAAGCCGAGGTCGAGGAACGGCTGGTGGTCGTCCTTGACCACGATGTCGGCGCGTGCGACCAGTCCCTTGAGCCCGCGCGCGGCGGCGGCGCGGAGCGCGGCCTCGGCGAGGCTGTCGGTGCCGTTGCGGGGAATCGATATCCCGAGGTCGCGATCTCCAAGCATGTCCACGCATACGACCCCCCTCACCTTCCGGCCCGACTCCTTGAGCCGCGCCGCCGCACGGCGCGAGCCGTGGAACCCGTCGTTGGCAGAGTATGACTCGAAGCACTCCTCGCCGTCAGTCCAGACAAGCATCACGTTGCCGCCGTCGAACTGGCGGCTCGCCAGCACGCCGGCAAGGCTGATGAGCAGCCCCGAGGTCGATGCGCCGTCGTTGGCGCCGGGGCAGCCGGTGCCCGCCTTGGTGTCGTAGTGCGACACCACCACCACCCATTCCCCAGTGGGATTGGCGACGAACTCGGCAGAGAGGTTGGTGAAGTGGCGGACGCCGCGCGGCGTCGTGTCGGAGAAGCGATCGAGCCGGACATTCGCGCCGGCGATGCTGGCGAGGTCGAGAATATGGAAGGCGGCGATGCCGCCGCGGATGGTACCGGCGTCGCGCGGAGAGCAGTCCCGCACGATCTCCACTGCATTGGAGTATGCGAAAGCCGCATCCGCCGGCGTAAACACAAGCGATGCCGCAATCAGCAGCGGAAACATTCCGCCCTCCTAGTCCACCTCGACGCCGAGCATCCTGATGATGCGGTCGAGGTCGTTGTTGTCGAGGAAGTCGATCTCCACGACGCCCTTGGTGCGGCGCCCGTTGGGGTGCAGCACGCCGCTCGTCACCCGGACGGCGCAGCCGAGGTGGCGGCGCATCTTCTCGGCGAGGCTGCGGACGTAGCCGTCGGGCAGGTCGGGAGTGCCGCGGGGGCGAGTCGCGACCGGCTCGTGGAGGCGCGCGACGCGGCGCTCGAGCGCGCGCACGGTGAGCTGGTTGTTCACGCAGTCGCGGGCCAGGAGGACGCGGTCCTTCTCGCCCTCGACCGACAGCAGCACCTTCGCGTGGCCGACGGAAATGAGGTTCTGGGAAAGGAGCGACTTCACCTCGTCGGGCAGCTCCAGCAGGCGCACCGCGTTGGCCACCGTCGCACGACCCTTGCCGACGCGCTCGGCGACCTCCTGCTGGGTGAGGCTGAAGGTGTCCTGCAGCGCGCGGTAGGCCGAAGCCTCCTCGATCGGGTTCAGGTCCTCGCGCTGGATGTTCTCGGTCGTCGTCATCGCGGCGGCCGTAAGGTCGTTCGCCTCGATGAGGGTGACGCGGATCTTCTTCCACCCAATGAGCTGCGCCGCCCTTACGCGGCGCTCGCCGCAGACGAGCTCGTAGCGCCCAGCCGCATTGCGGCGGACTGTCGGCGGCTGGACGAGGCCGTTGTTCTTGAGCGACTCGGCAAGTTCCTTGAGCTCGGCCTCGGAGAAGTCGCGCCGAGGCTGGAACGGGCTGCGCTCGATCTCGGCGATCGGCAGCTCCAGCGCCTGGCCGGCGGTCGCCGGCGGCGCGGCGGGAATCCGACCGAGAAGGCCGTCGACCCCGGCGGCGCCGAAGTCGACCTTGCGGCCGAGGCCGTGCTGACGGCGGCCCGGGACGGAAGCGGGGGCCTTGGCGGCCCCCGTTGCCTTCTTCAGATAGGGATTCCCCTTCGCCATCAGAAGTACCCGTTGACGATCGGCAGAACCTTGAGCTTGTTGTCCATTATGATGTTCACCAAGCCGATCTGGAAGCCCCAGGGGCACTCGCGTGCATAGTTGACGAGGCCGATCTGGCAGCCGTGCAGTTCCTCGGTCATGTTGAAGACACCCGCGACCTGGCAGCCATACGCCTTGGTGGCAAGGTTGACGCCGCCGGCGATCGTGCAGCCGCAGGTCTCCTCATCGGCCATAGTGAAGACCAGGCTCGCCGCCGCGCCGGTGAGGCGATTGCACATCGAGCCAAGGAACTCGAGGTTGGCGCCGCAGACGTAGTTGTTGTAGCCGAATCCGCCGGCCTCGAGACCATAGACGTTGCCGCGGCAGATGTTGGCAATCAACGTCGCGCGCATGCCGTAGACGTCGGTCGCCGCGTAGTTGAACACCGGGCCGACGATGAGGCCAATCGAGTCGTCGGTGCAGACCGTGGCGCAGGCGACGTCGAGGCCGTAGACCTTCGGCGAGCCGTTGTAGAAGATGCCCAGGTCAAGGCCGAAGACATCCCACTTCGCATGGCCCCAGGGCAGCTGGACCGGGGATGCGAGCGAGACCGCAATCGGCGTCCAGCCCACGGCTCCCTCTTCGATTTCTTCCTCCTCCTGCGCGCGGATGGAACCGGCGACGGCTGCGACAGCGGCCGCGAGGCAGAGCGAACGGATTATCTTCATTGTTTTTCCTTTGTCCTTTCGGTGGTTATTAAAAATATGCGCGTATTTTACACTTTCGCGGCGTCCGCGTCAAGTGGCATGGCCGACATCCTGGCCCTGGTCCGGAGGAACATCAGCCCCGAGACGGGCACCGTGAGGATGTAGCCCGCCCCCATCACGCCGAGCGTCAGCCAGAAGTTGGAGACGAAGAGCGCCACCAGGAGCAGCAGCGCGGCAAGCACAAGCGGCATCGAGCTCTTCCGCACGTGCAGGTGCTTGAGCGAGATCGTCGGCAGCCGCGAGGCCATCAGCGACCCGACGAAAAGAAGCATGAAAATGCCGGTCCAGGGGTTCTGCAGGAAGGACGCGAGCCTGGGGGCGGACCCCTTCGCATCGAGCGCGAGCGAGATTATCGCGGGCGTGAGCACCATCCAGCAGCCGCCGGGGGCGGGAACCCCGGTGAAGTAGTTGCGCCACCACGGCGCGGTCTCCTGCTCGAGCATGGTGTTGAAGCGCGCGAGCCGGAAGCAATCGCACATCGCGTAGAAGAGCGAGCATCCGAGCACGATGCGCACGAGCGGCTGGGCGACTGGCGTGCCGTCGAGGTACATGTGGGTCGGCCCGCCGGTCATCCAGAAGTACATGAACATCGCCGGCGCGACGCCAAAGTTCACGAAGTCGGCGAGCGAGTCGAGCTCCGCGCCGAGCTTCGAGCTCGCCTTGAGGAGCCGCGCGATGCGACCGTCCATGCCGTCGCACACGCAGGCAACGAGCAGCGCGACGAGCGCATGCAGGAACCTCCCCTCGCTCGAAAGCGAGATCGAGGTAATGCCGGCGCACGCCGCCATCGCCGTCACCAGGTTGGGGGCGATCGTCCGAATCGGGACGCGGTCAAGCCGCAGCACCTTGCGGCGGCGCCTCCTGCCCCTGAGTCTGAACTTTCCCATTTGCCCTCTCGCTCCCTTTGGCAACCGCCCAGTCAGCTCACGCTGATGTGGATGCCGCCGTCCTGGCCGGCGGGGGCCGGGGACGCAGCTTGCTTCTGGCCGCTCTTCCTGAGCGGCCCAATCAGGCAGAAGTGGATGCGCCCGTCGGTCTTCGGCGCCTGCTCGACCGTGCACTCGCCCTTGATCATCTCCAGCACCTCGGCGATCTTGTCCTCGCCGATGTCCCGGTGGGCGTTCTCGCGCCCGCGGAACTGCAGCGAAAGCCGCACCTTGTTGCCGTCGGCGAGGAACGAGCGGATCTGGCGGATCTTGTGCTCGAGGTCGCCGACATCGGTGCCGGGGTGGAACTTGATCTCCTTGACCTGCGTCGCCTTCTGGGCCTTGCGCTGCTGCTTCTCGCGGATCGACTGCTCGTACTTGAACTTGCCGTAGTCCATGATCTTGCAGACCGGCGGAGTGGCGTTGGGCGTGATCTCGACGAGGTCAAGCCCCCGGTTTTCGGCCATGCGCTGCGCATCGCGCGTCGACATGACGCCAAGCATGTTCCCCTGCGCGTCGAGGACGCGGACCTGAGGGACGCGGATCTTGTAATTTACTCGAGTGAACTGTGCGATAACCCACCTCGCTGTTTTGTGTTTTTGTTGTATTTTACCAAAAATCCCCTGCGCTCCGCAACCGCCGCGGATTAGAGCTCCTTGATCTTGAGGTTGCAGAAGCTGACGGTCGAGTCGCTGTGGTCCTGGAGGAGGATGCGCCCTTCGGGGACCTCGCCCCACGGCTGCGGCTGCCCGTTGGCGTCCACGCCCCAGTCCTTGTACTTCGACGCGGCGACGAGGTCGCGGAACTCCTTCGAGCCGCGCTCGTACTCAAGCACCTTCTTGCCGTTGAGCCAGTGCTCGACATGGCTCCCCTTCGCGACGATCATGCCGGAGTTCCACTCGCCGACCGGCCGCTTCACGTCGTCGGCTGCGGCGGGCATGACGTCGTAGAGCGCCGCCACGCGGCGGTTGCCGTCCCTGCCCTTGTCTGAGTCGGGGTGGCCGTCTTCGAGGATCTGGTACTCCTCGCAGGTGCCCTTGTTCAGGTTCTCGTCGTAGAAGTACTTGACGCCCGAGTTCGCCTTGGGGGTCAGCCGGAAGTCGAACTTGAAGGCGAAGTCGCGGTACTTCTTCGCCGTCACGATGTCGCCGCCGCCGCCGAGCTTCTGGTCCTCCGGCGGCAGCGGGAACCACTGGCCGTCGTCGGTGATCCCGTTCACCGGGCGCATGGTGAGCGTGCCGGCGGAGATCACCCAGCCCTTCTCCGGCGGCGCCTTGCAGCCGCCCTTCACCGCGAGCCAGCCGTCAAGCGTCTTGCCGTCCCAGAGGAGCTTCCAGCCCTCGGCGCGCTCGGCCTCGGTGAGCGTGTTCGCGTCCGCCGGCGCCGGCTTCATGACCGGCTTCACGCGGATCGCGTCCATGACGCCGCGGTAGTAGCCGAACGACTCGGCGAGCTGCACCAGGTTGTCGCCGTGGTCCTTCTCGTACTCGACGTGGCAGACGCCGGAGTAGCCGATGTCGGCGAGGGCGGTGAGGATGGCCGGAACATCCAGCTCGCCGCGCGGTCCCTCCTTGGCGAGGTTGTGGACCGGGTCGATCTTGATGTTCTTGAGGTGGATGTCGTAGATGCGGTCGGCGTGGTCGCAGATGAACTTCGCGGGGTCGCCGCCGCCGAAGCGCGCCTGGTGGCCGACGTCGAAGCAGTAGCCGATGCGCGCGTCGCGGCCGGCGATGCGCTTCTCGATCGACTCGCCGGTCGGGAAGAGGTACGGGATGTCAGGCCCGTGGTTGTGGATGCCGGCCTTGATGTCGTACTTGCCCACCATGCGCTCGAGGACGTCGAGCATCGCGTCGGACTCGACCCGGGTCTCCTTGCCGTCCACCTTGCGCTTCTCAAACGGCACCACCGAGATCATCTTCATCCCGTAGCGCTTCGCGAACGCGAACGCGTCCTCGATCGTCTTCTCGTCGTCGAAGTAGACGGGACCGAGCGTGTCGACCGCGATGCCGCGCTTCGCGAGGCGCGCCTTGTAGGCCTCGATCTCGGCGTCGGAGGCGTCGCGGGCGATGGAGCCCTCGATGAGGCTCATGTAGCGGCATTCAAGCGCCTCGGTGATGTCGAGCGCGCGGTCGAACGGCGTGTTCCACATCGTGTAGCGCGCCATGCCGAGCGAATACGGGAGCTTCGGGGCGCGGCAGCTCGGGCTCGCCTTCTCGCCGATGAGCAGTCCCTTGACGAGCGGCTCGTCCGCCGCGAGCGCGGCGGACGCCGCGGCGGCCGCCAGGATCAACGCTATTCCCTTCATTTCCATTTCTCCTTTCGGTAAAACGCCTTGCGCCGCCTCAGGCGAGCGGCTTCACCATCTTCGCGTAGTCGTAGCCTGCCTTCTCCAGGATCGGCTTCAGGTCGTACTTGCCGCGCGCGAACGGGACGAGCATCTTGTCCGCCGCCGCGTCGCCGGTCGTCTCCTTCGCCGCGTCCCAGCGGAGCGAGCCCTCCTCGCGGCCGCGCGACAGCTCCATGCACATCCGCCCCAGCGAGCAGAACGCGGTCGAGCGGTGGGCCTCCTCCGCGTTGGAAACGGTGTAGCCGGGGTCCTCGCGCCGCACCGCCTCGATCCAGTTCTCGAAGTGGTCGTTGGCGGTGAGGAACTTCTCGCGGCCGCGGGAGAGAACGTCCACCTTCACCTCGGTGAGCGGGTCGAGCAGGTTCGGCTTCGACGCGGCGATCGGCCCGAGCATACCGGGCGTGACCACTGGGTCGGGGTCGCTTGGCGTCACTTTCACCGCCCCGCGCGTGCACCAGAGCCAGTCTCCGTTCTCGCCGATGAACTTCACGCCCATCTGGAACTTGTTCGAGACGTGGACGTCGGCCCCGCCGCAGTCGTAGTGGAGGTCGTAGGTGGTATGGACGTTCCAGAGCTTGTCGCCGGACTGGTCCATCCACTCGCACTTGCCGCGCACCGCGCTTGGGTCGCAGCCGAGACCCCAGGCGGTGATGTCCAGGTGGTGCGCGCCCCAGTTGGTGATCATGCCCCAGCCGTACGGCGCGAGCTGGATCCAGCCCGGGCGGTCGCCGATGCGGCGGAGGTCCTGGTTGTGGCAGCGCGTCCAGTTGTACGGCACCGTGCCGTCCGTCGGCCCGAGCCAGGCGTCGTAGTCAAAGGTGGAGGGGACCTTCTCCGGCTTGCGCGAGCCGCCGGACTTGTCGCAGCCGAGGCCCACCTCGACGCGCGCGATGCGGCCGAGGCGGCCGTTGCGCACCAGCTGCACCACCTGGCGGAACTGGGGGCGCGAGCGCTGCCACGCGCCGACCTGCACGACGAGGCCCTTGTCCGTCGCGAGATTGGCGATGACCCTGCCCTCCTGGATCGTCTGCGCGAACGGCTTCTGGAGGAAAATGTGCTTGCCGGCGGCGAGGCAGTAGGACGCCGCCACCGCGTGCTGGTGGTCGGGGATGCAGAGCATCACCGCGTCAATCGAGGGGTCGGCCGCGAGCATCTCGCGGTAGTCGCTCCAGACCGACACCTCGCGCCGCTCGCCCTCGCCGAGGTAGTGGCGCTCGACCACGCTCTTGCCGTACTCGGCGCGGCGCGCGTCGACGTCGCAGATCGCGGTGACCACGCAGCGGTCGGAGAGCCGCAGCACGCCGGGCACGTCCATCGTGTGCGCGATGCGGCCATAGCCGACCACCGCCACGTTGACGCGGCTGTTCGCGAAGAACCCCGTCGCGCAGCCGTTGAAGAGCATCGGCGCCGCGCCCGAGGCGATGACGCCCTTGAGGAATCCCCTTCTGTCCATGCTTTCCCTTTCGTGTGTATTTGCCATTGACTGAAATCTCCCTCGCTCCCCGCCGTCATCCGATCGAGGAGGACACCTTGAAGACCGCAGTGAGGATGGCGATCGCGACGAAGCCGACCACGCTCGCGATGAGCACGATGAGGATCGGCTCGAGCGCGTTGGTGAACGAAGCGATGTTGCGGTCCATGTCCTTCTGGTAGCGCCGCCCGACGTTCTCCAGCGACGCGGCCATGTCGCCCGCCTGCTCGCCCACCGCGAGCATGTCGGTCATCATCCGCGGGAACACCCCGCTCGCCGCGAGCGGGCCCGAGATCGTGGTGCCGTCGGTGACGCGGCGACGGGCGGTGGCGAGCGCGTCGCCGATGACCGCGTTGCCGCACGTCTCCTCGCAGATCTTCAGCGCCTGGAGCACGTTGACGCCGTTCGAAAGCAGCGTTTTGAGCGTGTAGGCGAGCGAGGAGTAGGCGCCGGAGGCGACGATGCCGCGCACGAGCGGCACCGAGAGCTTCCAGCCGTCGATGCGCCGGCGGCCGGACTGGGTGCGGCTCCAGCGGCGGAACCACCACACCACGGCGACCACCCCGAGCGCCATCGCCCAGCCGTAGTTGATCACCGCGTCGGATAGGCCGATCAGGATCCGCGTCGGCAGCGGCAGCGACGCGCCCATCGAGTCAAACACCTTCTGGAACTGGGGGATGATCCACACCAGCGCGCCGATCACCGCCACCACGCCGATGCAGAGCACGATCACCGGGTAGGTGAGCGCGCCCTTGATCTTGCCGCGCATGTTGTCGTCGCGCTCGTAGTGCTCGCCGAGCCGGCGCAGCACCTCGATCATCGCGCCCGACGCCTCGCCGGCGCGGAGCATGTTCGAGAAGAGCGGCGGGAAGGTCTTGGGATGGTGCGCGCACGCGTCGGAGAAGCTTTCGCCGCGGACGATCCGGTCGCAGAGGTCCTGGCACACGTAGCGCTGGCCGGAACCCTCCTCGCCCTGGTTCGCCAGCGCCTGCAGCGCCTGGCCGAGCGTCATGCCCGCCTGGAGGAGGTCGGCGAGCTCGGAGACGAACAGCAGCACCTCCACCCGCTTCATCGCGGTCTTCTGCTTCGGCTTGCCGATCTGCATCGTCCAGATCGACTTGCCGGAGGAGCCGCCCTTCGGCTTCGCGGCGGACTGCTGGCGCGGGGCGGAGGCAGGGGCGGGAGCGGACGGCGGCGGCTGCGAGCCGCCCGGCGCCGTCCTCTTCCTCGCGTATCCCATTCTCCGCTCCGCGCTCCGAAGGCGACTACTTGATCACCCTCACGCGCACCACCGCCTCGCTCGCCTCGAGGGCCTTGACGACCTCATCCGGCACCGGGGTGTCGACGTCGATGAGCGAGTAGGCGAAGTCGCCGCGGGACTTGTTGGCGATCGCGTCGATGTTGATCTTCGCTTCGCCGAGGATCGTGGTGAACTGGCCGATCATGTTCGCGACGTTCCGGTGGCAGATCGCGATGCGCCCCGCCTTGTTCGCCGGCCCGAGCGAGCACGCCGGGTAGTTCACCGAGTTGACGATGTTGCCGTTCTCGAGATAGTCGCGCATCTCCTTGACGGCCATCACCGCGCAGTTGTCCTCGGCCTCCTCCGTCGAGGCGCCGAGGTGCGGAATCACGATGCAGCCCTTGTGGCTGGCCGTTCCGGGCGTCGGAAAGTCGCTCACGTAGCGGCGCACCTTGCCGCTGTCGAGCGCGGCAAGCAGGTCCTTCTCGTTCACGAGCGCGTCGCGCGCCGCGTTGATGATTATGACGCCGCGCTTCATCATCGCGATCGCCTCGGCGTTGACCATGCCCTTGGTGGACTCGAGCGCCGGCACGTGGATGGTGATGAAGTCGCAGGCGCGGTAGATCGCCTCGACGTTCTTGCAGTGCTTGACGGCGCGGCTCAGGTTCCAGGCCGCGTCGACCGAAAGGTAGGGATCGTAGCCGAAGACCTCCATGCCGAGGCCCACGGCGGCGTTGGCGACCTTCTGGCCGATCGCGCCGAGGCCGATCACGCCGAGCCGCTTGCCCTGGATCTCCGTGCCGGCGAACGCCTTCTTGGCCTTCTCGGCGGCCTTGCCCACGGCGGGATCCGCGGCGTTCTCCTTCACCCAGCCGATGCCGCCGACGATGTCGCGGCTCGCGAGCAGCATGCCGGCGATCACCAGCTCCTTCACGCCGTTGGCGTTCGCGCCGGGCGTGTTGAAGACAACGATGCCCTTCTTGGCGTATTCGGCGTGGGGGATGTTGTTCACCCCGGCGCCGGCGCGGGCGACGGCCAGCAGCCGCTCGCCGGGCACGAGCTCGTCCATCTTCGCCGAGCGCACGAACACCGCGTCCGCGTCCTCGAACTTCTCGGTCCGGGCGTAGTTTTCGCCCAGGTTCGTCAGCCCGCACTCCGCAATCGGGTTCAGGCAGGTGTACTTGTAGTTCATTTTGCTTGTCCTTCTTTCTTCCGTAGAGTTTATCGTGGAATTTTCGCCGCCACGCATGGCGACATTGTGTATTATACCAAAAATGCGGCGTCTGGTGCGCCCGGTGGGACTTGAACCCACACGCCGTGAGGCACGGGAACCTAAATCCCGCGTGTCTGCCATTCCACCACGGGCGCAATCACTTCCGCTTCATCTTCTCGCGGTGGGCGCTGAAGATAGCCGCCTTCGACGCGAAGCGCTGCGACTCCGGGAAGTTCGAGGCCCCGAGCTTGAGCGACTCCAGCGCCTCGCGCTGGCGTCGGTCGAGGTTGCCCGGCGTCTCCAGCACGATCCGCGCGTCGAGGTCGCCCGGCATTCCGCCGCGGAGCGACGGAACTCCCTTGCCGCGCAGGCGGAACACCTTGCCGTTTGGCGTGCCCGGCGGGATCTTGAGCTGCGCGTCGCCTTCTGGCGTCGGCACCGTCACCACCCCGCCCAACGCCGCAGTCACCGGCGAGACCGGGATCTCGACATAGAGGTTCTGTCCGTCGCGATCGAAGATCTCGCTCGGCTTGACCGCAAGCTGCACGTAGAGGTCGCCGTTCGGACCGCCGCGCAGTCCGCCGCCGCCCTGTCCGGAGCAGCGGATCCGCGAGCCGTGGGACACGCCCGCGGGAATCGACACCTCGATCTTGCGCCGCGTCGGCGCCTGGCCCGAGCCGCCGCAGCGGCGGCACGGCTTCTCGACCACCGTCCCCTCGCCGCCGCAGTGCGGACAGGTCTGGCGCACCTGGAAAAACCCGCCGCCGGCGATCACCACCCCGCGTCCGCCGCAGGCGCGGCAGGTAACGCGCTTGGAGCCCGCCGCCGCGCCGGTGCCGCCGCAGTCGGGACAGGCCGCTGGCAGCGTCAGGTCGATTTCGCGCCGGCTGCCGAACACCGCCTCGTCGAACTCGATGTCGAGCCGGTAGGTGAGGTCGTCGCCGCGCTGCGGCGCGTTGGGGTCGGGACGCCGCTGCTGGCGTCCGCCGCCGAAGAACTCCTCGAAGCCGCCGCGTCCGCCGAAGAGGTCGCCGAAGGCCGAGAAGATGTCGTCCATGCTCATCCCGCCGGCGCCGTAGCCGCCCTGGCCGTTGGCAAACGCCTGGTGGCCAAACTGGTCGTAGCGCTGGCGCTTGTCGGGGTCGTGCAGGACGTCGTACGCCTCCGCGGCCTCCTTGAACTTCTCCTCCGCCGCCTTGTCGCCGGGGTTGCGGTCGGGATGGTACTTCATCGCGAGCTTGCGGTAGGCAGACTTGATCTCGTCCGCCGTCGCCGTCTTCGCGACGCCAAGCACCTCGTAATAGTCACGCTTCTCTGCCATAGCCAACCTCTACCTCTGGCCGGATTCCCTATTCCGGCTTGCCGGAGCTCACCACGACCTGCGCCGCGCGGAGGACCTTGTCCTTCAGCATCCAGCCCTTCTTCGACTCGATCGAGACCTTGCCCTCGGGCACGTCGGGCGAGGGAAGCGTTGCGATCGCCTCCATCTTCGCCGTGTCGAGGTCCTTGCCCACCGACTCAAACGGCTCCGCGCCGTGGTCCTTGAGCGACTTCAGGAGCGTGTCGTATACGAGCTGCACGCCCTTCACGAACGGATCCTCCGCCTTCTCCTTCGCGTTCGAGAGCGCGAGCTCGAGGTTGTCCACGGCGGGAAGGACGTCTTTCAGGATGTCCATCTCGGCGAAGCGGAAGGTATCCTCGCGGTCGCGCGCCGCGCGCTTCTTGTAGTTGTCGAAGTCGGCGAGAGTCAGTGCATAGAGAGCCTTCCAGTCGGGCTCGGCAGGCTTTTCCGGTTCTGCGGGCTTGTCCTCCGCGGCACTTTCCTCCGCGGCCTGCTGCTCTGGCTCCGCCGGGGCTTCAGCTTCCGATTGGGCATCGGCTTCGTCCGGCGGGACTGGCGGGACCGGCGGGACTGACGTCTCACCAGTCTCGCCTGTCTCTTCCGTCCCTTTCTTCTCTTCTTCTGCCATCGCGAATCACGAACCACTAGCCACGAACCACGATCTGCCCGGCCTTGGCGAGCATCTTCGCCTCGACCGACTGGATCTCCGCGAAGCCCTGCGAGCTGTGCGGGTTGAGTCCGTTCGACGCCTCCATCGAGCTGTCGGCCTCGTTGTAGATGGTGGCCTTGAGCCCCTTCAGCGCCTCGAAGAAGATGTTGCCCTTGTAGAGCCCGAGCGTGACCTCGGCCGTCGCCTTGTCGGCCCAGACCTGGATCGCCGCGCGCGCCGCACGGGTCGCGGGGTCGAACCAGCGGCCGTCGTAGATCTGGTCGGCGACGAACTTCGAGAGCTCCTGGAACATCTTGGTGGAGCGGCGGTCCATGATGCCCTCGTAGATGTACTTGAGGCCCCACGACAGGACCTCCATTCCCGGAGCCTCGTAGACGCCGCGCGACTTCGTGCCGATGATGCGGTTCTCGAGCGCGTGCTTCATGCCGATGCCGTTGCGGCCGCCGATCTTGTTGGCGGCGAGCATCACCTGGTAGGGCGACATCTTCTTGCCGTTCACCGCCACGCAGCGGCCCTTCTCGAACTTGAGGACGATCTTCTCGACCTTGTTCGGCGCCTCGGTGGGCCACACGCCCATCGTGGGCTTCACGATGCGCATCGAGGTCTCCATCGACTCGAGGTCCTCCGCCTCGTGCGAGAGGCCGGCGAGGTTCGCGTCGGTCGAGTACTTCTTCTTCGTGCCGACGAACGCCACGATGCCGCGCTTGGCGAGGAACTCGACCATCTGGGTGCGGCCGGGGAACTTCGCGAGCAGCTCCGCGTCGCGCCACGGGGCGTAGACGCCGAACTTCGGGTCCATGACGTTGGTGTAGCGCTCGAAGCGCATCTGGTCGTTGCCGCGGCCCGTCGCGCCGTGGACGAGGGCGACGCAGCCGGCCTTCTTCATCGCCGGGAGGAGCTTCTGCACGGTCACCGCGCGCGCGATGCCGGTCGAGTTCCAGTAGCCGCCGTCGTACATCGCCTGGCACTTCACGGTCTCGAAGCAGATGTCGGCCATTTCCTTCGTCACGTCGACGATCGTAGTCTGCACGCCGGTCGGCGCCATCTTCTTCTTGATGTTGTTGATGTCCTTCTCGTCCGGCTGGCCGACGTTCGCCGAGAACGCCTTCACCTTGACGCCGGCGTCCTTGAGGACGCAGCAGATGGTCTTCGAGTCGAGTCCGCCGGAGACGCACACGCCCACGGTCTTGCCCTTGAGGTCAGCAAGTTTCATTTCTTCCTTCCTTTCTTGTAAATTTCCGGTCGTTCCGGAAGCCGCCCTCCGGAATTGAACGTGTATTATACCATTTTCACGCCGCAATATCTACGGCAAGGGCTGGTGGGCTATAGTGGATTCGGACCACTGACCTCTTCCATGTCAAGGAAGCGCTCTAACCAACTGAGCTAATAGCCCTCGCTAATTGGGGCGTAGTATACCAAAATCGGCGGAACGATGTCAACGGTCGACCCGCGCGGAGCCGCCCGCGGCGAGCTTCTCCACGTCGGCCAGCGTCGCCATCGAGGTGTCGCCCGGCGTGGTCATCGCCAGCGCGCCGTGCGCGGCGCCGTAGTTGACCGCCTTCTCGGCGTCGTCGAAGGTCATGAGGCCGTACACTAGCCCGGAGGCAAACGAGTCCCCGCCGCCGACGCGGTCGTAGATCTCGAGGCCGGGGCGCTCCGCCGAGAGGCAGAGCCTGCCCTTGTACCAGCAGAGCGCCGACCAGTCGTTGACCGTGGCCGACTTCACCGCGCGGAGCGTGGTGGCGACAGCCTTGAAGTTCGGGAACTCGGACCGCGCGCGCTCGATCATCCGCCCGAAGCTCTCCACCGGCAGCGTGGTGAGGTTCGCGTCCACCCCCTCCACCTCGATGCCGAGCGCAGCGGTGAAGTCCTCCTCGTTGCCGATCATCACGTCCACGTACTTCGCGATCTCTCGGTTCACCTCCTGCGCCCGCGCCTTGCCGCCGATCGACTTCCACAGCGACGCGCGGTAGTTGAGGTCGTAGCTCGTCACCGTGCCGTGCGCCTTCGCGGCCTTGAGCGCCTCGATCGCCACCTCGGCGGTCGACTCGGAGAGCGCGGCGAAAATGCCGCCGGTGTGGAACCACCTCACGCCCTCCCTGCCGAAAATCCCCTCCCAGTCGACCATACCCGGCTTGAGCTGGCTGACCGCCGTCAGCCCGCGGTCGGCGCAGCTCCGCGCGCCGCGGCAGCCGAAGCCGCGCTCGACGAAGTTGAGCCCGTTGCGGACGGTCCGGCCGATGCCGTCGTACGGCGTCCAGATGACGTGCGAGACGTCCACCCCGCCCTGGAGCATGAAGTCCTCCACCAGCCGCCCGACCGGATTGTCGGCGAACGCGGTCACCGCCGTCGTCCGCATGCCGAAGCAGCGCCTCAGCCCGCGCACCACGTTGTACTCGCCGCCGCCCTCCCAGACCTTGAACTCGCGCGCGGTGTGGATGCGCCCGTCGCCGGGGTCGAGCCGCAGCATGATCTCGCCGAGCGACGCGGCGTCCCACCGGCAGTCTCCCGCCGCCTTGACCTTGAGCGAATTGTCCATCTTCGTTTTCTCCTTTCCAAATCAGCTGCGCCGGAACTCCCGCACGACCTCGCGGTCGTCGAACGGATGCTTGACGCCTGCGATCTCCTGCGTGGTCTCGTGGCCCTTGCCCGCGACAATCACCACGTCCCCCTTCTCCGCCTGGCCGAGCGCAAGCGCAATCGCCTTGCGCCGGTCCGGCTCGCGCACGCACCAGGTCCCCTCCGGCACGCCGCCGGCCACCGCCGCGATGATCGCGAGCGGGTCTTCGCTGCGCGGGTTGTCGGAGGTGATGACGACGCGGTCCGCGCGCCGCGCCGCCGCCGCGCCCATCAGCGGACGCTTCATCGGGTCGCGGTCGCCGCCAGCGCCGAACACCACCCAGAGCCGGCCCGCGGTGAATCCGCGCGCCGCCGCCAGCACCTTGTCGAGCCCGTCCGGCGTGTGCGCGAAGTCGACGTACACCTCCGCCGCGGACTCAGGGTTCTCGACGCGCTCGAGCCGTCCCCAGCGCGGCTCCAGCCTGGGGATCACCGCCTGCACCGTCTCGCGCGGCACTCCGGCCGCCTCGGCGAGCGCCGCGGCGACGAGCACGTTCGAGCGGTTGTACTCGCCCACGAGCCGCAGCCGCGAGAGGTCGTAGGCGCTGTGCGCGACCGAGACGCCGATCACGTTGACGGAGAGGTTGCCCGCCGCGTTGAACATCTCGCGTCCGCCCTCGCCGTCCAGCGCCACCACGAACGGCGGCAGGTCGCCGCGTCCCATGTCCGGGCGGGTGTCGGCCTCGCTCGCCACCTTCTTCGCCAGCTCCAGCTTTGCCGCGAAGTACGCCTCCATCGTCTTGTGGTAGTCGAGATGGTCCTCGGTCAGGTTGGTGAACGCCCCGCCCGCGAAGCGCGTATCACCGGTGCGGTTCTGGCTGAGCGCGTGGGACGAGACCTCCATCACGCAGTCGGTGCAGCCGTTCGCCTCCATCGCCGCGAAGATCTTCTGGAGCTGCTTCAGCGGCGGCGTGGTGTAGCCGGTCGAGAAGCGCCGCGCGCCGTCGAACACCTCGACGGTGGTGATGTGCCCGCACTTGCGCCCGGGGACGGCGTTCACGAACTCGGCGAAGACCCAGGCGGTCGTCGTCTTGCCGTTGGTGCCGGTTATCCCCCAGACGCGCATCTATCCCCTCACGCCCTGCCAGCGCGCGAACCGCTCCGCCGCGAGCGCACGGTATTTCGCGCCGGTGCCGCCGTTCACGAACGGGTCGATGGTGATGCCGCCGCGCGCGGCGAACTTGCCGTAGACCTCCATGTACTTCGGCTTCAGGAGCCTATAGAGGTCGTCGTAGATCAGGTTCACCACGTCCTCGTGGAAATCGCCGCGGTTGCGGAAGCCGAAGAGGTAGAGCTTGAGCGACTTCGACTCGACGAGCTTCTTTGCGGGAATGTAGCGGATGGTGATGGTCGCGAAGTCCGGCTGGCCGGTCTTGGGGCAGAGCGTGGTGAACTCCGGCGCGGTGAACGTCACCCAGTAGTCGCGGCCGGGGTTCCGGTTCGCGAACGCCTCCAGCACCTCCGGCGCGTAGCCGGACGGCACCTCCGCCTTCGCGCCCAGCGCCCTGAGCCCGCCAAGATCTACTCTTTTGCCAGTCTTCATCCTCCGCCTCCTTTCAGCAGCACGCGATCGCCACCACGCCGGCGACGACGCAGTAGGGACCGAACAGCCAGAAACGGTCGCTCCTGAGCGACCTCAAAAGCAGCGCGAGCGCGAAGTACCCGACCACCGCCGCAACTGCCGCGCCGTAGATGGTAAGTCCCCACGAAACCTCGGCGACGGCCGGCGCCGATTCCTTCAGCGCGTCGACGATCTCCAAAAGTGCCGCGCCGGCGATCGGCGGAACGGACATGAGGAAGGAGAACTCCGCCGCCTTCTCCGGCTCCACCTTCGTCGCGCGCGCCGCCGCGAGAGTCATCCCCGAGCGCGAGACGCCGGGCAGGATGGCGATCGCCTGCGCAATGCCCATCACGACCGCGTGGAAGAACCCGACGCCGTCCTTGCCGCGCGACAGAAAGCGGGTCGTGGTGAGCACAAGTCCCGTGAAGACGAGCGCCGCGCCAACCAGCTTCGGCGAGGCAAAGACTTCCTCGATCCGGTCCTTGAGCAGAATCCCCACCACCGCCGCGGGCACCGCGCTCACGACGATCTTCACGCAGTAGAGCCACGCCTCGCGCGGCGACTCGCCGCCGAGCCCGAACGCGCCGAGCGCGATCCGGCGGATGATGCGCCAGTAGAACGCGCAGACCGCGAAGAGCGTGCCGACGTGGAGGAAGATGTCGAGCCGGATGCCGACATCGCCGAGGCCAAGCAGCGACTTGCCGAGCACGAGATGCCCCGAACTCGAAATCGGCAGGAACTCGGCGATTCCCTGCAGCACGCTTAATATCGTGACTTCCAGCATTGTCTCCGCTCCTTGTCAGTAGTCCAGCTGGCTGCCGCCGATCGTCTCGCGCAGAATCGAGTCGCCCGGCACCCTGGTCGCGTCCACCGCCTCCACCACGCCCAGCATCCGCCTCAGGTTCATGAGCTGCGGCAGGTCGCCGAGCTCCTTCCGCGCGAGCTCGACGAGCCCGCCGACGTAGTTCTTCAGGACGAGCATCTCGTAGACGAGGTAGGAGTCGAACACCGCGTCGGCGTTGCCGCGGAACGGCTCGATCCACTTCTTCTCGCCCGCGAGGACGCTCGGCCAGCGCAGGATGGTCTTCGCCGGGTTAACCTTGCGGAACTGGTTGTCCCTCACGAGGCGCCGCAGGAGCCGCGCGTCCGACGCCGACGGCTTGATGTCCATGAAGAGCTCCACCGAAGGACGCGGCTCGATATAGATGCGGTACTTCACCGCGTCGTCGATGCCGGCGGTGAGCCGCGGGTTGAGCGCGTGGATGCCCTCGATGACGAGCATCCCGCCCGCAGGCAGCCACAGCTCGTCGCCGGGGTAGAACGGCCGGTGGTTGACGAAGTCGAACTTGCGGCGGGCGATCCCCTCGCCGCGCAGCAGCGTGGCGACGTCGGCGGTGAGCGCCGGGATGTCGACGCACTCGACGTGCTCGTAGTCGAGCGTGCCGTCGGGATTGCGCGGGTTCTCGTCGTCCCCCACGAAGTAGTCGTCGGTCGAGAGCTGGACCGCGGCGCGGTCGTCCACCATCAGCTGGGTGCAGATACGGGTGGCGGTGGTGGTCTTGCCCGAGGACGAACCGCCCGCGAGCAGCACCAGGCGCGCCCGCTCGCGAGAGCAGATGTCGTCGGCTATCCGCGAGAGCGCCTTGCACTGGCGCGCCTCGGCGACGCGGATGACCTGGTCGATCGTCCCGTCCTCGACGTGCGCGTTTAGCTCCCCCGCCGTCATTTCACGCTGCTCCCCGACCAGCCGAGCTTGCGCGCGAGGACGTCGTACGGATCGTACCCCTCGAGCTCGACGAACCGCGCCGACGCGTCGGCGCGCGAAACCGAAACCGAATCGCCCTCGCCCATCTCCATCGCGAGCGCCCCGTCGGCGTAGACGCCGATGCGCACCGGGTTGCCCGGCGTGCGCGCGCGGGCGACGGCGGTGAAGCGAACCTGGTCGCTCACCACCACCGGCCGCACGCCGAGCGCGTGCGGGTTCATCGGGGTGACGACGAAGCTCCCGGAGTCCGGCATCAGCACCGGCCCGCCGGCAGAAAGCGAATAGGCGGTGGAGCCGGTCGGCGTCGCAAAGATGAGGCCGTCGGCGAGATAGCTCGTGACCTCGTGGCCGTCGGCGGAGAGGTCGATGCGCACCGACCGGCCACTCATCTCGCGCGAGAGCACCACGTCGTTGAGCGCCACCGCGGCGGAAGCGCCTGCCTTCTCCACCTTGAGCATCCGCCGCTCGGCGACGGAGTAGCGTCCCGCGGCCAGCGCCGCAAGCGCCGACTCGAAGTCGTCCCGGCCGACCGCGGCGAGATAGCCGAGCCCGCCGAGGTTGAACCCGAGGACGGGAGTCTCCGGGAACTCGTGCACCGCGCGGAGGATGGTGCCGTCGCCGCCAAGCGCCACCACCGCATCCGCCGCGCCGCGTTCGACGGGCTTGAGTCCGAGCTCGCGGGCGCGCACCGAGAGCGCGGCGGCGCACTCGGCGGCCTCCGGTTTCTCGAGATTGGCGTAGAAACGGATTTTCATCGTTCGGTCAGTCGGCAAGCACCTTCACCACCACTTTGCGGATCCGCCGCGGTCCGTCCAGCGAGAGGCACGGCGCGTGGGCACCGCGCGGCGGCATGAAGACCGCGAACTCGCCCGGCTTCAGGGTCCTGAGCTCGCAGTCCATGTCGACGAAGCCGACGTCCTTCTGCTCGTCGAAGGCGAAGTCCGGCCGCGCGGGGTCGAGCTCGGCCACGCCGAACGTCTCCTCGTCGGAAAGCGGCGCCTGGACGTCGATATACCTGCCGTGGGCCTCGAGGCGCTGGGGGCCGGGCACCACCGCCCTCAGGTCGACCTCCTGCACCATCGCGAACACCGCGTCCTTCTCGCCCGGCGCGCCGCCCTCGAGCTCGTAGGTGCCGCAGGCAAGCGTGGCGAGGCCCTTCCTCCTCAGGAAGTCGAACGCGGCCTTCAGCCGCGGATGGACTTTCTCCAGCTCCGCGGTGTCCGATATTCTGCCGAAATAGTGCTGCATCTCTGATTCGTTCTTCATCATGTAAGTGAATTATACCATAAAACACACACCCAGCGGCAAAATCGCAAAGGCGAACCTCTCTCCTGAAGCGACGCGCGGCGAATAAGCCGGATTCTGTTCCCCTCCAAGGCCCCGAAGGACAAAGGAAGGTCCGATCATTCATCTCAGCGATCTACCCGGAATCTTGAGCGCGCCTTGCGGCACGCGCCGGACGGGCAGCCCGTCGATTCCCTATTCGATCTTGCTCCGAGGTGGGCTTGCCGTGCGCCCGTCGTTTCAGACGGGCCGGTGAGCTCTTGCCTCGCCCTTTCACCATCACGGGATGCGAACACCCCGCTGTCTCGTTTCTGTGGCGCTTTCCGTCGCGCCGGCTTTCCCGGCGCCCCCCGCCTTTCACAGGCGGGCCCTCCGCCCTGCGGAGTCCGGACTTTCCTCTGCCCTTGCGGGCAGCGACCGGTCGCGCGCGCGTCGCTTCAGGAGAGAGATTTCAAAGAGCCCTACAGCCGGTAGAGGATGCGTCCGCACATCGTGCAGGCAACCACCGACTGGTCCTTGCCCGCCTCGCCGTTCTTGGCGTTGGCGTCGGCAAGCTGACCCACGCTCGGCGGCTGCACGAGGTGGCACCCGTCGCAGACGCCGTCGTGGGTGAGCTGCACCACCACCGGCCAGCGCTTGGTGCGCAGACGCTCGTAGTAGAGCATGAACTTCGGGTCGCTGACCTGCGCGGCCTTCGCCGTGCGCTCGGACTGCGCCTCGGCAAGCTCCTGCTTGACCGCCGCGATGCGCTCGTCGATCTCGGAGCAGATCGCGTCGATGCCGCCCTTGACCGAGTCGTACCGCGCCTGCGCGTCGTCGATGCGCTTCTGCGCGGCGGGCTTGTCGTCCATCGCCGCCAGCTGATTGCTCTCCGCGGCCGAAATGTCGTGCTCGACGAGGTCGATCTGAATCGAGTACTGCTGGTACTCCTTGTTGGTCTTGAGCGAGGCCTGCGCAGTCTTCAGCTTCTGGGCCTTCTCCCTAAGCGCCTTGGCGTCGTCCTCGTAGCCCTTGATGCGGTCCTCGACCTGCTCCAGCCCGGCCTGGGCGGCCTTGAGGTCGGCTGAAACCCCGGAAAGGCGGGCGGTTTCGAGCGCACGCCTGCGCGGCAGGTCCTTCAGCTCGAGCTCCAGCTCGCGAATCCGACCGTCTACATCCTGCAATTCGATCAGCGCTTCAACGATTGTCACGTCCTTTTGCCTTTCCACTTCTGGGGCAGGAGACGGGACTCGAACCCGCAACCCACAGAATCACAATCTGTTGATCTAACCAATTGATCTACTCCCGCCATTTTTTGGAGCCAGGTAAGGGACTCGAACCCCCGACCTGCTCATTACGAATGAGCCGCACTACCAACTGTGCTAACCTGGCCTCTGTTACTGAATGAGGAAGTATATCAAAAATCGCGTCACCGCGTCAAGCCGCGACAGCCGCGTAATATCACCAGAACTCCCAGTGGTCGGCGAAAACGACGAGGAGGCCGAGGGCGAGGTTGGTGACGGCGTGGGCGACGATCGCGGCGAAAAGACCGAACCGCCGCGCGACGAGTCCGTAGACGACGCCGGCCGCCGCGCCAACCGCCCAGCGATCGCCGTGCTCGACGGCGAAGAGCGCCACCATCCACCAGAAGCCGGCGAAATCCACCAGCCACCGGCGGAAGAAAAGCTCCTCCGCGGCGGAAATGACGAACGCGCTCGCCGCCAGCTTCGCAATGGTAAGCGCCCAGCCGCAGACCTCGGGCGAATACGGCGAATCCGCCGCGGCGAGCGGCGCGGCCGCGGGAATCCCCGGGAGCGAGCCGAGCCACATTTCCGGCGCGATCCAGACGACAAAGACAAGGAGACCGGCGAGAACGGAGAAAGCGGCTTTCGTGATTCGCGGTTCGTGATTCGCGGCTGGGGTCGGGACAGGATTTACAGGATTGGGGGCTTGGCGGAGGAGCGTAGGGAGGGCTGCGATGAGCAGCGCGGCGGTGACGGCGCCGCGGACGGCATACGCCCAGGCGGTCGCGGGCAGCGTGACCATGAGCTCCATCCAGGCCGCGTAAGGGGCGACGAGGGCCACGCTGCGCTTCGCGCCGTCCGTCATCGCCACGTCCCCTACTTCGCCTTGAGCGACCGCTTGAGAATCGCCAGCAGCCGGCGACGGTCGTCCACCGACATCGCGGCGATCTTCGTCTCCCACTCGGTCTCGAACTCGCTCTTCTCCTCGGCGAAGGAGAGGAAGTGCGCCTTCAGCACCTTGCGCGCCGCGTCGAGGTGGCGGCGCACCTCGGGGTTGAGCTCGTCCATCACCAGCGCGTTCTCGGCGTGGAGCGCCGGAAAGCGCGGCGAGACGAGGTAGGCGGTGAAGCTCGCGCCAACGCCGGTGCGGACGCCGGCGGGCAGCTCGTGGAGCTGGAAGCCGTCGGGTCCGGCGAGGATGAGCTTGCCGGAGCCGGCGAACTTGCGCTTCCACTCGATAACCTCGAGCTTCGCCTCCTGACCGCCCTCCACCGTCAGCTTGTAGTCGGTCGCGCGCTTCTGCACGATCACCGGGGTGACGGGCAGCCCGTTGAAGTAGATGCGCACGTGCGGATAGCTCTTGAGGTATAGCGCGAAACGCGCGGCGAGGCTGCGCACCGCCTCGCCCGCGTCAAGCAGCGAGTCGCAGACGGCGCGGACGCCGGTGATGTACACCTCGGTGCCGGTCGCGGGACCGACCTCCGCGGCGTCAAGGTCAAAGACGCCGGGACGGTCCGCCTCGCCGACGATGCGGTAGGACATCAGCTCGCCGCCGATGCGCATGGTGGTGCGCCACTCGGCGTGGAGGCCGAGCGCGAAGGCGCGGAAGCGCCCGCGGCCGTGGCGGCCGTGGAGGCGGCGTCCGGCGGCGGGGGTGTTGCCGCCTTCGCGCTTCCAGCTGCCGCCGAGGTTGCCGAAGGTGGCGTCCGCCTTGAGGACGTCGATGCCGGTGCCGTCGTCGACAACCCTCACCGCCTCCACTCCACCGAGCGGGTTGGTGAGGACGTCGACCTTGACCTCGTTAGCGTCCGCGTCGAGCGCGTTCCAGACGAGCTCCTCGACCGCCGAGAGCGGCGTGCCCTTGAAAAGCGACTCGATGTGGTCGGCCTGTGCCTGGACGTATATCTGCTTGCTCATAGATTCGGTTCCGCCCTACGCCTCCATCGGCTCGACCGCGCCGGACTTGGTCACCTTTTCGATCCGCAGGCGGATCGCCTCGAGGCTCTTCTGGCATTCGGCGACGAGCTTGCGCCCCGACTCGAACGCGGCGATCATCTCGTCCAGGCCCATCTCGCCGGACTCCATCTTGGCGACCAGGGCCTCGAGCTTCTTGAGGCTGTCCTCGAACTTCACTTCCGCCGCCATGTCACTTCGCGTTGCGCATGCACATGGTGACGGTCTGCACGGTGTTCGGCTCGATGACGATGTCGATCGCGCGGGCGTCTGGCTTCATGCCCTCGTACTTCTCCATCGCCACGCCGTCGTAGCCCCACTGCGTGTCCTCCCAGGAGAGCTGGCGCCAGGGCTTGGCGTCGCCCGGCACCTCGCGGCAGTCGAGGAACTGCTCGGGGCAGCTCACGGTGCGGTAGGTGGGCGCCGCGAGCAGCTTGCCGGCGACGGTGACGCGGACGGTCTCCGGCGTCTGCTTGGTGTTGACCATCATGAGGCAGAGCTCGCCGAGGTTGTCGCTCGTCGCCGCCACCCACTCGACCTCGCCGTCGACCTTGGGGGCCTTCTTGCGTCCGTCGACGCCGCCCTCCTTGAGCGCGCGGCGGCGGGCGTAGACCTGGTCCATCACCCGCGAGGAGGTGTAGAACGTGTCCTCGACGTCGGTCGCCTTCGAGGTGCCGTGGTGGAAGAGGAGCGGATGCTCCTTGATGCCCTCGGTGAGAATGCGGTAGACGGCGCCCATGCCGCCGATGTCGAGGCGCGGACGGTTGTACGGCGAGCGCATGTCGCGGTATTCACCGCCGGCGTCGCGCCACTGGATCACCCAGTTCTTGCCGGTGGACTGGTAGATGCCGCCGGAGATCGCCAGGATCTGGTGGTGGTTGTAGCCGTCTACCTCGGGCTGCATGATCATCGAGAGCGCGTAGTGGCCCATCACCAGCGACTCGCGGAACATGCGCTGGCAACGGTTGTCCTCGTCGGAGCGCGGACGGATCTCGGTTAGCCAGTACTGCTTGCCCTTGAGCTCGGGGAACGCCTCGCAGAACGCGCGGAAGCGCTTGATGCCGTGGTAGGAGCAGCTGTAGGGCGACTCCGCGCCGTAGGCGTGCCAGATGACGTGGGTGATGTGCTTGAGCGCGCCGAGCTCGGACATCTTCGTCACGAACTGGGCCGAATAGCGGTTGAAGTCGCCCGCGGCGAAGTAGGTGTTGCGCTCGATCTTGCCTTCGCTCAGCATGCGGTTGCGGACCTGCGTGATGTCGGGGTTGAGCTCGAAGAGCTCGGCGATGTTGATGCCGAGCTTGACTCCGGGCCAGATCTTGACGAGCTTCTCGACCACCTCGGCCCAGTGCGGGGCGAGGCTCGGGTAGTTGGGGCTGTAGTAGGTCTCGTTGCCGAGCTCGAAGCCGGCGACGACGTCCTTGTAGCCGTTGTCGACGATCCACTGGACGAACTCGTAGATGCCGGGCTTCTGCTTGTCGCCCCAGCACTCGAGGGTGAAGACGACCTTGATGCCGTTCGCCTTCCAGAACTTGAACGCGGCGTCGGGGTTGGAAAGCGGCTTGCCCTCCTTGTCCTTCTTGTTGCGCTCCTCGAACCAGGCGTTGGCGCTCCACATGCGCTGGAACCAGGCGCCGGCGTCCTTCATCGCCTGCGCGGTCTCGAGCCCGTGGTCCTGGAACCAGTAGGTGTCGGGGTCGGCGGGCAGGCCGTAACCGTAGAAGCGGCAGCCGGCGTAGCCGACGATCGGCCCGCAGGTCGATTTCCTGACGTCCTTGACCGGCTGGCCGGAGAGGTCGAGGTCGAGCCTGAAGTCCGCCATGGACGGCCCGGCGACGGCCAGGACCAGCACGGCGGCGATAGTCTTTGCGTTCATTTGTTCTCCTTTTGGGTTCGCGTGGTGAGTAGTATAGCAAATCCCGGTTCTGTGCGCAACGGCGGCGCGTGCGGTTTTCTTTTAGCCGCAAAGGCGCCTACATACACCAGCGCGAGACGTCCGCGAAATTGACCGCCACGCCGTCGAATGTCCCGCCGGCATACACCACCCGCGGATCAACGGCATTGGGCGACAACTTGAGAAACCTGGCAAGGCCATCCCCCATGCGCTGCGAATAGGTAGAAGAGCTCTTGATCTCCCGCGGACGAAGCTCCGCCCCGTCCTCCATCAGCAAATCGACCTCCGTCGTTCCCGACGAATTGCGGTAAAACCACAAGTCAGGTTCGCATCCTCGGTTGAGCCGGAACTTGACGGCCTCTATCACGACCATGTTCTCAAACAGGCTTCCGACAAGCGGATGCGTGAACAGCTGGTCCTTGTCCCTGATGCCAAGCAGATACGTCGCCAACCCCGTCTCGGTGAAATATATCTTTTGGGCCTTCGTCTGGCGCTTCCCGAAATTGCCGTGGTATGGCCGCAGCCGGTAGATGATGAACGAGGCTTCGAGCACGCTCAGCCATTTCACGACGGTCGGGGTGGAAATGCCGACGTCGCGCGCCAGCGAATCCTTGTTGAGCAGCTGCCCGACGCGACCCGCCAGCAGGCGCATGAACACCGTAAACGCGTCAAGGTCCTGGATATTGACGATTCGGCGGACATCCCGCTGCACGTACGTCTGGAAATAGTCGCGATAGAGCATTCCAGGCTCAATGGCATCATCGTACATACGCGGCATGAACCCATGCCACATGAGGCCGTCCCGGTCGTCGACGGCGATGCCGCCTTCCTTCAGCTCCTCGATGCTCAGCGGCATAAGCGTGCAGATTCCTGTGCGTCCGGCAAGAGACTCGCTTACCGCCGCCCCCAATTCCGGTTGATGCGAACCGGTCAGGACGAACTGCCCCTTGATGCGATTCGCGTCCACCATTTCCTGAATGTACGTAAGGAGCGAAGGGAAGCGCTGGATTTCATCTATCACCATGTTCGCGCTTCCGTTCATCAGGAATCTGCGGGGATCGGCCTTTGCCGCCGACAAAACATCCTCCGCCTCCAGATTGCGGTATTGATGCGCGGGGAATTGCGCTTGGGCAAGCGTCGTCTTTCCGCTCTGCCGCGGACCCATTATGGTAACAACAGGGTAGCATTTTGCCACCTTGTCCACATAGCCAGCAATCTTTCGTTGAATCATATTGCCTAATATTCCTCTCTTTGGTCGTGTATTATATCAAAAACACCCATGGCCGTGCAAATGGCAAATCGGCATTTGCCATTTGCACGATTTCGTGGACGACACCCCACTCAACATAGACAAAGCTACCAAGATTACGGTGCGGACGAAATCCAATCTGCCGCGGAGGACGCCCACGATACTTACCCACGCCAACTGACAAGCTTATTACCCAACCCTCTGCTCCCATCAAAAAATGTTCTGTAGATAAAAAGAAATATCGAATAAACACCTGTTGAAATAAAGATGGAAAGATATGCCAAAAGAAACTTATTAACAACTCCAACTGATGAAACCTGACAAAATAGAATTATCAATGCAATCCACAGTAATATCGTGACATCGCCCAAGTATCGCACATCGAATTTATTGGCAATAATCGTCATAATCACCGCAACCAGTATTTGCGCAACGATAAGGGTTGAATATTGGATTATCAAATGTATAGACCGTCGTAAGGTGCTATATGGTAAATGGTCAACCCCATCTGCATATGCCGTTACCGTATCTGCCGCCTCTTGCCCTGCCTCCGCCGGCGCGGCGGAAACGGCGAACGGCGCAGTAGAGCGCATGGTGTTGCTCGGTCTCACTGGCGTGTATTATATCAAATTTGGTGGGGGCGCGGCGGCGCGGGAGAGAAATGCGCCCACCGCGCCAGCAAACACCATTCTCTAAGCCGTTTAAGGCGCGTCGGGCAAGGCGCGGATGCCGCGCTTCACCGCCTCCCACTCGTCGCGGGAAACCATCAGCTCCTGATTCGCCGCGGCGCGTCCGCCGAGGATCACGGGACCGACCTGGATCGTTTTCGCGCCGGAAAGCGCCGCAGCGACGAACATGTCCGCCGCCTCGTGCAGGTTCGCCTTCGTTACCGTAATCGAGACTGCGATCGGCCACTTCAACTCGGACGCCCTGGCGACGACGGCGAGAAGCCGCCGGTAGCTCCTGCGCGTACCAGTCATCGCGCCGTAGGTCTTGAGTCCCTGGAGCGACGTCGCGAGATGGACTTTCCGGCGGCGGAACCGCTTGATCAGCGTTTCGTCGAGGCGGCTCGCATTGGTGAAGAGCGAGAGACGCGCCCGCGGCAGAATGCGGCGGGCGTGGTCGAGGATCGCGAACATGTCGCTCCGCAGCAGCGCCTCGCCGCCGGTGAAGAGGATGTCATCGACGCCGTCCGCCGCGCATTGGTCCAGGACCGCCTTCCACTGGTCGGCGTCAAGCTCGGGTTTCGCGAGCGCGGGGTATTCGTGCCATACGCAGTAGCAATACGGACAGCGGAAGTTGCACTTCGCCGTCAGCTCCAGCGTCAAGTGGCGGGGATAGCGCACGGACCGGCTACTTCTGCGGCTCGGGATGCTTTATAGGCAGCGGCTTGCCTCTAAGGGCAAAACCCTTGCCTTGCGCCTCGCTAGCGGCGTTGGTTTTGGTGGGCTCCTGCATTAGCGGCGGCTCTCCTGGCACTGGCAATGGGGTATCGATAAAACCTTCGGAGACAAACACCTCCGTATTCTCGTTCGTGGCATTCTCCTGATAATACGGGGAGGGATACTTCCCCATCGTGTTCGCGGGCGTGTGGCGTTCGCCGCAGCCCGCGACGGTGGCCGCAAAGCCGACGAGCA
>CADCCW010000012.1 GCA_902800055.1 uncultured bacterium | reverse complement strand
ACATGATAAAATAGGTCAGACCTAAATTATCACTTCTGCTTCTGACCTACCACCGGATTTATATAAATGCGGCGGTAGGAGAGCGTTCGCAATCCGCCGCGCAATCTGCCGCGGCAATCGTCTCAGAGCGTGCCAAAGATGCGGTCGCCGGCGTCGCCGAGCCCCGGCACGATGTAGAAGTTGGAGTTGAGCTGCTCGTCCTTCGCCGCCGTGAATACCGGCACGTCCGGATGCTCCTTCTCCACCTTCGCCAGTCCTTCCGGCGCGGCAATTAGATTGAGAAACACGATGCGTTTGTAGCCGAGCTTCTTGAGCTGCGCGAATGCGTCGCACGCGCTCCCGCCAGTCGCCAGCATCGGATCGATCACGACTGCGAGCTCGTCGCACTTCGCCGGCGGGACCTTCGCGTAGTAGGGAACGGGCTCGGCCGTCGCCTCGTTGCGCTGCATGCCGAGGACTCCGACCTTGGCGTAGGGGAGGACGCGCAGCATGGCGTCGAGCATGCCCATGCCGGCGCGCAGAATCGGGACGATCACGATGGAGTCCTCGATCTTGACGCCTGTCGTCTTCGCGACCGGCGTGGTGACCGGAATCTCGACCGTGCGGAGGTCCCTGAGGCTCTCGATGGCAAGGAATTCCGTGATTTCGTTGACGAGCTCGCGGAACAGCTTGGGCTTGGTGCCGACGTCGCGCATAAGCGTGACGCGGTGCCTTACCAGCGGATGGGTCAATACTGTATGCATAGTTATACGGCTCCAATGGCGTCGACGAGACGCTGCGGTGGATGGATGGGGCGGAATGTCTCGGAGGAGACGAAGCAGTGGCGGGTGAAGCCGCTCGCGAGGAGCTGCTCCTCGCCCTTGCGGCGGACTTCGCAGGCAATCTCGATCCGCACGCCCTTGAGCTCCTTCACCCAGGAGGTGAGCTCCAGCACGTCGTCGTAGTGCGCCGGCGAGCGGTAGTCCACCTCGGCGTGGATGACCGGCAGCATCACTCCCTCCGCCTCGCACTCGGCGTAGGTGAAGCCGCACGAGCGCATCAGCTCGTTGCGGGCGCGCTCGAAAAGCGTCAGGTAGTTGCCGTAGTAGACGACGCCCATTTTGTCGGTGTCGGCGTAGGGAACGCGGTATTCGATCTTGATCGGCTTCATGTTGTGGGGAATTATACCAAATTTAGCCGAGGTAGTGCACGAGGTCGGCGGGGGGCGGGGACTCGAAGTCCATGCGGCGGCCGTCGGCGGGATGGGCAAGCGAGAGCCGCCAGGCGTGGAGGAGCTGCCGCGTGGGGACAGGGTCGAGCAACTTGTCGAGCGTGCGGCGGCCGTAGACGGCGTCGCCGACGACGGGACAGCCGAGCGAGGCCATGTGCACCCGAATCTGGTGGGTACGGCCCGTCTCGATGCGGCACTCGACGAGCGACAGCTTCGTCTCCGGCATGAACTTCGCCACCCGCCAGTTGGTGACCGCGAGCTTCCCGCCCTTCTCGACCACCGCCATCCGCTTGCGGTCCACCGGATGACGCCCAATCATGCTCTCAATGCGCCCGGAGTCGAGGCGCGGCCGCCCGTGGCAGACGGCGAGATACGTCTTCTCCACCTTGTCGTGGCTCGCGAACGCCCGCGCGAGCGAGTCCATCGCCCGCTGGGTCTTCGCGACCACAATCAGCCCCGAGGTGTCCTGGTCGAGGCGGTGGACGATTCCCGGCCGCGCCACGCCGCCGATGCCGGAGAGCGATGGGCAGTGGTGTAGGAGCGCGTTGACGAGCGTCCCCGTGAAGTGTCCAGGCGCCGGATGCACCACCATCCCCGGCGGCTTGTCGACGACTACGAGGTCGTCGTCCTCGTAGACGATCGCGAGCGGTATGTCCTCCGGCTCCGGCACCGCCGGCACCGGCGGCGGAATCTCGACGACTATCTCGTCGGTTTCGGCGACCTTCATCCCGGCTTTCGACGCGACCGCGCCGTTGACGGTGACGAAGCCGGCCTTGACCAGCCCCTCCACGCGCGAGCGCGAGAAGTCGGGATGCGTCTCGAGGATCGCGAGGTCGAGCCGGCGCATCGGCCCGTCCCTCAGGCCCGTTTGGCCAGTTTCGCCGCGATGCCGATGTAGTTAGCCGGCGTCATCTTGAGCAGCCGTTCGCGGTCGGCCTTGGGCAGCGGCAGCGAGCGGACGAAGTCGCGCATGATCTCGGCGGTCACGCGGCGCCCGCGGGTCAGCTCCTTGAGCCGCTCGTAGGGGCGGTCCATGCCGACCTTGCGCATCACGGTCTGGATCGGCTCGGCGAGGACCTCCCAGTTCGCGTCGAGGTCGGCGGCGAGGCGCTCCTCGTTGAGCTCGAGCTTGCCTAGGCCCTTCAGCGTGGAGCGGATGGCGATGAGCGTGTAGCCGAAGCCGACGCCCATGTTGCGGAGCGTCGTCGAGTCGGTGAGGTCGCGCTGCATGCGCGAGACCGCGAGCTTGCGCGCCATGAAGCCCATGACCGCGTTGGCGAGGCCGAGGTTGCCCTCGGAGTTCTCGAAGTCGATCGGGTTCACCTTGTGCGGCATCGTCGAGGAACCGATCTCGCCCTTCACGGTGCGCTGCTTGAAGTAGCCCATCGAGACGTACATCCAGACGTCGCGGTCGAAGTCGAGGAGCACCGAGTTCCAGCGGCAGATCGCGTCGAAGAGCTCGGCGATGCCGTCGTGGCTCTCGATCTGGGTGGTGAGCTGGTTCTGGCGGAGGCCCATCCCCTCGATTACGCGGCGCGAGAGGCGCTCCCAGTCCACCTTCGGATACGCGGCGAAGTGGGCGTTGAAGTTGCCGACGGCGCCGTTCATCTTCGCGGGCATCACCAGCCGGTCGATCTCCGCCGCCTGGCGCCTGAGCCGGCGCGAGACGACGGCGAGCTCCTTGCCGACCGTGGTCGGCGAGGCGGGCTGGCCGTGGGTGTGGGCGAGCATTGGCACCTTCGCCCACAGCTTCGCGCGCGCGGCGATCCCGCCCGTCAGCTCGTCCATCGCCGCGCGGAGCGCCTTCTGCCCGTCGCGGAGCATCAGCGCGTGCGACATGTTGTTGATGTCCTCGGAGGTGCAGCCGAAGTGGACGAACTCCAGCGTCTTCGCGCCGGACTTGCCGAATGATGGCGCAAGCTTCTCCTTGATGAAGTACTCGACGGCCTTGACGTCGTGGTTGGTGGTCCGCTCGATGTCCTTGACGCGCTGCGCGTCGGCGGGCGAGAACTCCGCCGCCAGTCGGTCAACCGCCTTCGCCTGCGCGGCGGTGAGGCGGCACTCGGGGATGCCCTTCTCGGCGGCGAGCGCCTTGAGCCAGACGCACTCGACGACTACGCGCCGGTGGATGAGGCCGTATTCGGAGAAGATATCACGAAGTTCGGCGCACTTGTCGCCGTAGCGCCCGTCGATCGGGCTGATTGCCATCAGTTTCTCGGTATTCATGGTTAAATCGTGTTGCCGGCGCCGACGTCTCACTTCGCCGGTATGAGCGCGATGAGGCAGTGGGTGGCGACGAACGCCCAGTCGGACGGCATCCGCTTCTTCTCGTGCCCCGCCCCCCAGGAGTCGGTGTAGATGATTTCCTTCTTCTTGTCGTTGTAGCCGATGATGAGCCGCATGTGCCCGCCTTGGGCCTGCTGCAGCTTCGGCTCGGGATAGACTCCGAGCTCCAGTCCCCAGAAGATCGGAATGCCCTTGTTGACATTTTCGCGGACCTGGTTGAGGAAGCGCTGGTACTGTCCGCGCTGGGTGCCGTTGACCTTCATCTCCTTTTGCACCTCCGGATCCATCGCCGCCTTGGCAGCGTATCCGTTGTACACGATGGTGTTGCCCTGCCGCATGGTATACACCTTTTCCTCGATGGGTTTCTTCTTCATCCGCCGCGCCATGCGGTTGTATGCCTTGACTTCGTCCTCGATGTTCTCGATGCGCTTGCCCGCGTCCTTGTCGAAGTCGCCGTATATCACCTTGGTCGAGAGGTGGAAGTGCTTTCCGATCTCCCTGATGGCGTCGCGCATCCTGAGGATGTTGGTGCCGCCGCCGGAGGTGGTGCCGGCCGCCTGGGCGACGGTGTGCTCGTCGACGTCGACGCCATAGTACTTCAGCACGCGCTCGGCGGTGGCGGCGGCGCAGTAGCCCTTCTGTCCCTGGTCGACCATCGGCACGCCGGAGATGCAGACGTCGCCCTCCGGTGACTTGACCACGTTCGCGGCGATCTTCTTGACGCTCTTCACCGCCTTGCCGCCGCGGTGGGCGGAGGCGTAGGCGCTGTACTTCGGACCCTTCACGGTGATGCGGATGAAGCCAGCCGAGAACGTCTCGGTCTTGCTCCCATCCTCTTTGTAGCTCCAGACAAGGGTCGACTGCGCCCCTTTCGGACTCTTGGGCCACGTCTGCGTCTTCACGAAGCCCGCGCCGCCCTTGAGTTTCTCGGTGGCGACCGACGGCGCGCGACCGTTCTCCGGCGTAATCGCCTTTTGCGCGTTGTCGATGATCTCAAAGTACTCGTTGCGGGTGACCGGCTTGTCGAGGTGGACTAATCGCCAGCTCTTCTTGTTGGCCGCCATCTCCACTAGCTCGGTTCCGCCGGAGGAGAAGAGCACCACGTCGAAGTGGGAGATTCCTCCCTCGACGAAGTAGACCTTGGTCTCGTACGCCTTGATGCCGCGGTAGGTGACCTGGCCGTAGATCCTGGTGTCGGCGCTCTCGCGGGTGTCGCTCGTGAACTCAAAGTACCGCTTCTCGTGCCTCTTCACGAACAGCACCGGGTCGCTCGTCCAGAACGAATCCTCGTCCGACGCCGCGCCGATGTCGTAGGGGCCCGTGTCCTGGGCAGGTGCGGGGTCGGGTGCGGGCGCCGCAACCGCGGCGGCGGCAAACAGTAATGCTGTTAGAGCTGTCATCACGCGGTCTCCTTGGGGGTTAAGATTCAATCACGACGCGGCGGCGGCCTCCAGCCTGACGCGCATCGAGCCGATTTCCGTCGCTGTGTTGGCGATCGACGGGTCGCGCGCGGCGGCGACGAGCGCGTCCGAGGCGGCGGAATGGAGCCAGACCGCCGAGGCGACGGCGAGGAACGGGTCGCCCTTCAGATACGCCCATCGCGCGCCGATGACGCCAGACAGCAGGTCGCCCATGCCGCCGACCGCCATGTACGGATTGCCGGCAGGGTTTTCGAACACCCGCTTTGCGTCGGCGGAGACGACGAGCGTGCGCGGTCCCTTGAGCGCGACGGTGGCGCCGTAGCGGAGCGCGATCTCGCGCGCCGCGAGCGCACGGTCAGCAGCCACCTTGCCGCGCTGCCAGCCGAGCAGCCGCTCCGCCTCGCCTTCGTGGGGCGTGAGCACCAGCTCCTGTCCGCTCGCCGGGTCGTAGCCGTCGGTGCGTCCGTACCAGCCGGAGAGCACGGTGAGCGCATCCGCGTCGATGACGAACCGACCGCCGGCGCCGGAGAGGAGGCGCGAGACGATGGCCTCGGAGTTCGAGGTCACCCCAAGCCCCATGCCGACCACCTCCACGTCCGCCTTGGGCGGCACGCAGGTCGCCGTAAGCTTGGTGAACACCGCCTCCGGAACCAGCGCACCGGCGGCGATGCGCGCGGCGTCAGGCACCACCAGCTGCACGAGCCCGGCGCCGGCGGCGCGGGCGCCGAGCGCGGCAATGACCGGCGCGTGGTTGAAGCGCGCCGAGCCGCCGACGACCGTCACCACCCCGACGGAGCGCTTGTTGGCGTCAACGGGGCGGGACGGGAAGGCCGACTGTATCTCGGGCGGCATCATGGAAATTCAGCTCAGTTGACTGCGGGACGCAGCACCATGTTCTTGAAGTCCGCGTCGGAGTGGTCGCCCTGCAGGTAGATCGGGCCGGGCTTGAACTCGTTCGCGTCGATCGCGCCGCCGGTCACGCCGACCACCGGGGCATTGTCGATGATCGTGGTGCCGTTGAGGACGACGGTCAGGTGGCGCTTGTAGAGCGTGACCGACACGTGCTGCCACTCGCCGGGCTTCTTCTCGGCGGCGACGCTCGGGGTGACGCGGCCGTAGTAGGCGGCCATGTTGTGGCAGTCGACCGGCTTGCCGTAGCTGTCCAGCACCTGGATCTCGTAGCGGCCGCGCAGGTAGACGCCGGAGTTGGACCCGGCGGGCACGCGCACGTCGTACTCGAGGTTGAAGTCGTAGAAGTCGGTGCGCTTCGTCTTCAGGTTGAGGCCACCGCCGGCCCACTTGCCGTCCTTGTTGAGGCCGAGCTTGTTGGAGAGCACCTTCTCGCCCTTCTCCTCGGAGACGATCCAGCCGTTCTTGCCATTGGTGCCCATCGTCTCCCAGCCGCCGAGGCCGTCCTTCAGGAGGTCGATCGGCTCGCCGAGCTTGGCGTCCTTGGTGCTGGCCTTGGGGCAGATCGGCGGATTGCGCCGGCCGGTGATCGCGGTCTCGCCAAGGCCATCCTTCCTGATCGCGGTGGCCGTCAGGCAACAGCCCTGCACGAAGCCCTCGACCTTGAAGCCCCAGGGATGGTCGAAGGAGAAGCGGTTGCCGACGAACTTGACGTTCTCCATCTTGGTGGGCGACGCCCAGCGCCAGAGCACCAGCGCCTGGGCGCTGCCGTCGGCGTCGCGGGTGGCGATCATGCTGCCGGCGGGCATGAAGTCGTAGCCGAGGTCGAGCGACCAGTTGCCGACGACAGGGTCACGGGGATTGACGTCACAAGCTCCCTTGCCGAACTTGGAACCGTCGCAGACACAACCGGCGAGCGCAAGCGCCGCCGCCGCAATCGAGAGAGTTTTTGTTTTCATGCGGGAATTATACCAAAAAACAACCCCGCTGCGCAACTGGATCAGGCCGTTTCGAAGAGGGCCGAGGGAATGAAGCACGAGGCGAGCGCGTGGTCGCGCACGATGCGCACGGCGACGCGGATGTCGCGTCCGCGGAAGGCCTTGAACGCCTCCACCCACGCGCCCTGGAGCCGCATCGTGATGATGCCGGCGTCGGACTGGAAGCCGGTCACCACCATCTCCCGCGGCGAATAGCGGATGCCGGTGCCAAGGGCCTTGGAGACCGCCTCCTTCGCGCACCAGAACTTCACCAGCGCCCGCGAAGAGCTGGCGGCGTTGGCGGCAAGCTCGAGCTCGTCGGGGGTGAACACCCCGGCGGCGAACTCCTCCGAGAGGTCGCGCGAGACCGATTCCACGTCCACCCCGACGCGCGCGTTGGCCGCGGCGATGGCGACGACGAGCTGGGAGGTGTGGGCGATGGCGATGTCGAGCTTGGTGGCGAGGAACTCGCTCCAGTCGCCGAGCGCGTGCGGCTTGCCGGAGTCGTCGGCCCAGATCTGGATGTCCGCGTCGGACCAGCGGGCCTGGTAGAAGTCCTTGAGGAACCGACGCACCGCCTCCTTCGCCGCAATGCGCCCGAAGAGCCACTCGGTCCGCCGCGACACCGAGCCGGTCATTTCCTGGAAGTCCTTGCGCTCCGGCCCGCAGAGCACCAGCCGCGAGACCATGCGCAGCCACAGCTCCTCGTTGCGCCCGAAGATCGAGTAGGGAACGTCGCTCACGAACGCGGAGGCGACATCGGTCGCCGGCGAGCCGAGCTGGTCGGGGTCGAGCGCGGCGGAAAGGTAGGTCATCGCCGGCTGCAGCACCAGCTCGCGGTACTCGCGCGGGATGCGCTCGGTAAGCTCCTCCCAGCCGGAATACGACGCGAGCTCATTGCCGTTGCCGTCGGTCACCGTGATGTCGCAGAGCTGGCTCTTCGGCGTCACCCCGGTAAGCCGCAGGTAGCAGTTGAGGCGCGATCCCTCCTTGGGCAGCCCGCCGGAAAGGACGAACCGCCTTAGCCGGAACGGGAAGGAGAACGCGCCCGAAAGCCGCTCGTGGCTGCGCCAGAGCGCGAAGCCGCTGACCACCGTCTGCATCAGGAGCGGATCGACCATCCACAGCGGGAAGCGGGTGAAGACGACGTTGTCGGAAATCGGCGGCGCGACGACCTCGTAGTCGATGCCGGACTCGCTCCAGGTCGAGACGAAGGCGATTCCGCGCAGCCTCCGCCCGCAGCTGAGGCGCTGGGGGTAGATGTCGCGCCCCGACCAGTGCACCGAGCGCGGACGCGACAGGGGCGGCGGGGCGGCGGGGCGGGGCGGCGGCGGCGCGTCGGAAAGGACGACCGTCGTCTCCATCACCGGCCAGGTGTAGGCGGAATTCGGCTTGTCGTCGCGGATCTGCACCTTCACCGCGATCTCGTCCGGATTGGCCGAGGATATCCGCTCGGCGCGCACGAAAAGCTTCAGCTCCCCGCGCTCGAAGGAAACCATGCGCCGGCAGGTGAAGTCCTCCAGCCGCCGCAGCACGCGGTTGGGCGCGACGAGGCTCGCGGTCTCGGCCATCACCTCCGCGCCGACCGGCGGCGTCAGGAGCACCAGCCCCTTGAGGTTGGGGTCGGAATAGCTCAGCTGGCTCGTACCCAGCGCGAAGTCGCCGAGGAACGGCAGCTCGGAGAGCCGGAACACCTTGGTGATCTCGACCGACACGCCGGGGCTGGCGTCCACGGTATCGGCGTCGGAGACGAGCGGATTCATCGCGCCAAAGTCGAACTGGCGCTGGCGCCTGGCCTGCTGGGCGATCGCCGCGGCGCGCTGCGCCGCCTTGACCCCGCGGCCCTTGGGCTCGGCGAGGAAGGAGCCGCCCGCCAGCGCCGCGCCGTCGGTGAGCAGCGTCAGCCGCGGGAAGAGGCGCGAAAGGCGCATCTCCGACGCCCTTCTCACTTCGAGCGAAAGCGCGGAGTCGAAATCGAGTTTCTTCGCGTGGCGGCGCTCGAAGAGGGCTGAAAGGTCCATCTCCGCCCCCAGCGAAGCGAGGTGTCCGAGCGCGTGCTGCATCTGGAGCGTGCCGGTGCGGTGAATGGAGTCGAGCGCGATCGCCGCGTGCTCTTCGCCGCGCAGCGTGTCGGCGACGGCGGCGGACATCAGCCCGCGCGGGCCGACCTCGAGGAACACGCGGTAGCCGTCGGCGTGCATGCGGCGGACGGTGTCGGCGAACCTCACCGGCTGCGCCCAGCGCGCCGCCGCCTCCTCCCGCGCACGCCTGAGGCGCGACGGCGCGCGGTCGGCGGTGGCGCAGGAGTAGACCTCGAGCTGGGCGTCGTGGCGCATGCGCCGGTCGGCGAACTTGCGGATCGCCGGCACCAGCCGCGAGCAGAGCGGGGTGTTGAACGGCCGGTCAAGCTCCATCGCCACCGCCCTCACGCCGGCGGCGGCAAACGCGGCGAGCGCCTCGTCCTTGAAGTCCATCGCCACCGCATAGGTCTTCTGGCGCGGGGAGAAGTCGACCACCAGCGCCGAGCGCTCGGGCGGGAAGTTGGCGACGATGGGATCAATCTCGCCCGGATGCCGCATCAGCACGGTCAACATCGCCACCTTGGGCATGCCGCCGTGGTTGACCGCGCGGTCGACGATCGAGTAGATGTCGCGGACCATCTCCACCCGGTCGGCGCGCGGCGGATTCGCGCCGGCGTAGCCCGCGCGCGCCATCGCCGCGAGGTCGCCGCCGGCGAAGCCGACGACTCCGTCGGGCGAGACGCCGGCAAGCTTCATCAACCGGGTGAGCGCGTCGCAGCCAGCGTAGGTGGAGACAAGCGCCTGGGCGTAGGCGCCGGAGGAGAAGATGTCCGCGTCGTGGCGGTAGTACGGCGCCGGCGGGAAGATGAAGGAGGACGGGGTGAACTCGTCGTTGCCGGAAAGCGCCTCCTCCAGCTCGTCGAACGCCTGCCTGCACTCGGGATACCTCACCGCGACGTCGCGCAGCATGTCGGGGTAGAACGAGAGCACGCCGGGATAGACGAAGGCGAGCTTGCCGCAGCCTTCACCGAGCAGCCGGTCGCGCGAGTAGTATGTGCCGCTCTTGTCGCGGATGCGCCGCACGCTGCCCGAGGAGATGCGGTCGCGGGCGGAGACGAGCCGCGCGCGGAGCGAGGCGACGTCGTCGGCGATCAGCGCAAGCCGCGCCGGGCCACGGGTGAGCGAACAGGTGTAGGCGACGTCGAGGAAGGAGACGTCGGGCACGCGGTCGAGGAACGCGACGATGCGCCCCACCTCCGCCAGCAGCGCGGCCTCGTCCGCCGCCGAGACTACCACCAGCTCGGTCATGTCCTGTCCTCCGGCTCCTCCTCCAGCACCACCACCGCCGAACGGCCGGCGACCGACGCGGTGCCGACCGGGTTGAGCGCGTCAAAGTTCGCGCCCATCACCACGGCGCGTCGCGGCGAAGAGCTGTCGCCCGACATCCACGGCCGCACCTCGTCGAGCAGGTACGCGCTCGAGGCGAGTGACGACACCGCCTCCGCAGGGCGCTCGGGAGGGATCTGCGGCGGCAGCACGCGGTGGCGGAGCGCCAGCACCGCCTTGGCGATGCCGGCGGACATCGCCGCTCGCAGCGTGTGGCCGATGTTGCCTTTCACCGAGCCGACGCCGACAAGCGCGCCGCCGGGACGGTGCTCGCCCCACACCCTGGCGATCGCCTCGAGCTCGCGCGCCTCCGCCGCGGCGACGCCGGAGCCGTCCGCCTCCACGAGCCCGATCGAGCGCGGCGGAATGCCCGCGCCCTCGGTCGCCTCCCGGAGAAGCGCCGACGGGTCGTCGTCTGGGCAGTGCCCGAGCGCCACCGAACGGACAAGCGCGTAGATGCGGTCGCGGTCGCGCAGCGCGTCGGAGCGGCGCTTGAGGACGAAGAATGCGCCGCCTTCGCCTGGCAGGGTGCCGTCGGGGTCGCGCGAGAAAGGCGTCAGCTCTGTCCGCCGCGAGAAGTCGATTTCGCCGGAAAGCCCCTCGATGTAGGCGCAGGAAAGCGGCGGGTTGATGGCGCCGGCGAGCGCCACGTCGGCGCGCCCGGAGGCGAGGTCGTCCATCGCGTCGGCGATCGTCGCCGCGCCGGAGAGCATGCCGGCGTCCATGATCGTCGCGGAGCCGGCGAACGAGCACTCGCGCGCAATCCAGGAGACGAAGCGGTAGCCGGTGCCCAGCAAGAACGAGGCGGCGTCTGGAAGCGGCAGCGACTCCACGAGCTTCGCCTTCACCGAGTCCATCGCCTCCTCGGGCGCGCTCGGGAAGAACCGCCGAATCACCTCCATCGTCTGGTCGAGGAACGAGGTGTGCTGGAGCCAGTTGACCGTCGAGGCGTTGAACGGCGGCGCGTAGCCGAGGCGCACGGTGCCGCGCACCGGGTCGGGCGAATGCGGCTTCATCGAGGCGTCGCAGAGCGCGTCGAAGGCGAGCTGGGTGGCGAAGTAGAGGTCCTGGTTCTCGCCGATGTTCACCTGGCGCGGGAAGTTCTGCATCGCCGGGACGCACGAGAAGAGGTCGCCGAGCTGGCCGATGCGCTGCGGATAGGGGCGGTCGAAGAAGTTCTTGCGACCGACCGGCAGCTCGGCCTCCGGCCCCGGCGGCGTCAACATCACGCGGCGGTCGAGGATCGCGTTCCAGAACGCGGCGGGGCCGGGGCATCCCGCAAAGCGGCAGGACATCCCGACAATCGCGACCGGATCACCTTTTCTTGGCGTTTCTGCTTTTGCCATACTTCCCTTTGTTGAGTAGTATAGCAGATTTCACGACGATTTGCAAAGCAGCCCGGGATTCGCCAGGCGCTATGCACGGAGGTAGGCGGAGTAGGCGCGGTAGGTGGACCAGGCGTCGAACTTGGAGACGATCTCCCACGGAGCGTGCATGTTCCACATCGGCGTGCCCATGTCCAGCACCTTCATCCCGAAGCGGGCCATGTACTGCGATATCGTGCCGCCGCCGCCCTTCTCCATCTTGCCGAGCTCCGCCATCTGCCAGGACACCCCCTCCTCCGCCATGATCCGGCGGATCTCGGCGATGAACTCCGGCCCGCAGTCGCTCGCGCCGCCCTTGGAGGTGCCGCCGGTGTACTTCGAGGCCGCGACGCCGCGGTGGAGGCGCGCCTCGTTGCCGGTCGAGTCGACGTCCGGGAAATGCGGGTCGGCCGCCGCGGTGACGTCCGCCGAAAGCATCGTCGAGCGCTCGAGCGCGCGCCGCACCATGATGTCGCGCGGCGACTTCTCCTGGCGCTCCACGAACTCGGCGACGGTGTTCTCGAAGAACGAGCTCTGCATGCCGGTGGAACCGACCGAGCCGATCTCCTCCTTGTCGCACATCAGGATCGAGGCGGTGACCTCGGGGACGGACTTCGACGCGTCGACGAGCGCCTTCAGCGCGGCGAAGGAGCAGACGCGGTCGTCGTGGCCGTAGCCGGCGATGAGCGCGCGGTCGAAGCCGACCTCGCGCGGCATTCCGGCGGGCACGATCTCGAGCTCGGCGCTGAGAAGGTCATCCTCGTCGATGCGGTACTTCCTCTTCAGGTAGGCGACGAACCCGGAGCGGTCGGCGCTGGGGGCGCCGTCGGAATCGCCCTTGCCCTTCTTCTTCCCAGGCGTGGACCAGCAGACGGGGTCGAGGTCCTCGGCGGCGAAGAACTCGTCGCGGGTCTTCTTGGCCTGGTCCTTGCCGAGGTGGGGCAGGATGTCGGTGATCATGAAGACGGGGTCGTTGCGGCCGTCGCCGACGGCGATCTCGACCCGGGTGCCGTTCTTGCGGACGACGGTGCCGTAGAGCGCGAGCGGCAGGGTGAGCCACTGGTACTTCTTGATGCCGCCGTAGATGTGGCAGTCGAAGTAGACGGCGCCGCCCTTCTCGTAGACCGGGCGCGGCTTGAGGTCGAGCCGCGGCGCGTCGGTGTGGCCGCCGACCACCTTGATGCCGGCCTCGGCGACGCTCCGGCGGCCGATGACCGCGGCCATCACGGTGCGGTCCTCGCAGCCGCGCCAGACGCGGGCGCCGGGCTTGAGAGACCGGAAGGAGCCGAGCTCGCGGAAGCCGGCGGCCTCGAGGATGCGCACGCTCTCGGCGTAGCTGCGGCGGGCGGTCTTGGCGACGCCGAGATACTTGAGGTACTCGGCGGAATAGGCCTCAAGCGAGGCGGTGCGGGCGGCGCGCTTCATCACTCGTCCTCCTCGAGGCGCTTGAGGAAGCTCGTGGCCTGCTTGGCCGCCTTGCCGCCGGGATACTCCTCGAGGATCTGGCGGAACTTGGCGACGGCGCCCTCGCGGTCGCCCTGGCGGTGGAGGATGACGCCCCACTTCAGCAGCATTTCGTCCAGCCACGGCGCGTCGGGGTAGTCCTCGAGCACGCGGTTGATGATCTCGGTGGCCTTGGAGAAGGACTTGATGGAGACGTAGTAGTCGACCATGCGCTTGTAGGACTCGCCGGCGAAGGCGCTGGACGGATACCCCTCGGCGCAGCGGCTGTAGGCGGTGATAGCCGCGGAGAAGTCCGGCTTGGCGTGGCGGTTCCTGGAATTGGCGGCCGCCTTGCGGGCCTTGGTCTCGAGCGTCTCACCGATGCGGTAGAGCGCCTCGGCCTTGAGCTGCGAGACCGGCAGGCCGAGGATGGCGTTAAAGATGGCGATGGCGGCGTCCTCGGCGCCTGGCGCCTTCTCCTCGCGGCGGGCCATGGCGATCTGCATGAAGGCGCGGTCGGCGAGCGGGGTGTCGGGGAAGCGCTTGACGAGCGCGTTGCAGGTGTCGACGGCGTTCTTGAGGTCGTTCCTGACGAGGAAGAGGTTCCACCTGGTCTCGTAGGCGCTCTCGATGACGCTGCGCTCGAGGGTGTTGCGCGAGGCGAGGTCGAAGACCTCGGAGATGCGCTTGAGGCCCTCGGCGGACTTCTCGGAGGCGCTGTCCATGAGGCCGACCTCCTTGAAGATCGCGCCCCACTTCTGGAGTAGCTGCGCCTCGAGGAGGAGCTTCTTGGCCTGGACCGTCGCCTCGCTGGCGTGGGCGACGATCGACTGCGGCTCGGTGGAGCCGCCGACGAGCACCACGGCCTCGGCGGTGCGCTGGACCGGCTTGACGCCGGCGAGGTGGCGCGCGTCGGTGTACTCGGCGACGAGCTTGTCCTCGGCGTTGGCGTAGATCTCGCCGGGCGGAAGCTGGACGATCTTGTTGGTGTCGGCGGGGATGAGGCGGGTCACGATGCGGCCGGCGAAGATGCCGGCGCGCGGCTCGACCTCCTCGAGGTCGATCTCCACCTCGCTGCGCACGAGCCACGGCGCGTCCGGCGGCGGCGGCGGGGCGACGAGCTCGCCCGGCGCGGGCTCCGGGCGCTCGCGGTACATGGACTTCACCACCACCTTCGCCTTGTCCTTGCCGTCGGTCGCGTCCAGGTCGAGGTCGCGGAGGCGCACGAACGCGGGCTGGTCGACGAACACGCCCTTCACCTTCTGGCGCATCGCGCCGTCGAGAAAGGTGAGCGTCGCCGAGGAGACGGTGGAGGCGCTGGCGTTGCGGTTCAGGTTGACCTCGCCGGACTGGGTGTTGGCGTCGACGTAGACGACCTTGACGTCGTCCTTGCCGCGCACGGTGAGGACGCCGTCGCCCTTCGCGGAGGGCGCGACGGTGGTCTTGCAGGAGGCGATGAAGTCGCCGTCGCCCTTGCCGAACGCGGCGAGCTCGACCACTTCCTCGTCGCCGTCGGAACCGAGAAGCTTGACCTTGGACTTCTCGCCCATCGCCGCGAGGACGGCGAGGTCCTTGTCGGTGACGTGCACGTAGATGCGCTGGCCGGACTCGGCGAGCACGGCGGAGTTGGTGTCGGCGGAGGCGGGGACGGCGGTGCCGACCATCTCGAACGCCTCGGACGCGCGCGCCCAGCGGCCGGCCGCGAAGTGGATCTGGCCGATCTTGAAGAAGGCGTCGTTGGCGAAGTCGCTGGTCGGGAAGTCCTGGGTGATGCGGCGGAACACCATCGCGGCCTCGCCGGGCTGGTTCTTGGCGACGTAGAGCTCGCCCTGGAGGAGCAGCGACTCCGCCCGGGTCTCGTCGTTGGTGGCCGAGAACGCCTTCTTCAGCTCGATGAGCGCGCGCTCGAAGTCGCGCTTGCCGGTGAAGTGGCGGCCGAGCTCGAGCGCGGCGGCGTACTTCGCCTGCGAGTCGGGGTACATCCTCGCGACGGCCTCGAGCATGCCGACGCCGCGGTCCTCCTCCTTGTCGGCGATGAGGCCGACCGCGGTCTTCACCATGCGCTCGGCGCGCTTCTCGGCCTGCGCGGCCGCCTTGGCCGGGTCGACCTGCTTCGCGTCCTTCTTGGCCTCCTGGGCGAACGCCGCGGCGCACGCGGCGGCCATGGCGATCATCAGAACTTTCTTCATTTGCTCTCTCTCCTTGGTTGAACGTTGTCGGTTTCGGCGCCCCCGTCAGTGCACCTCGTTGACCATCGCGCCGCCCGTGCGCTCGCCGAGGCGCTCGAGCGCCTGGTGGGCCTGGGAGGACTCGCCGGTCTTCTTCCACTCCGGCTGCGACAGGAGCCGCCGGTAAAGCGCGATCGCCTTCTTCTTGTCGCCGTCCTGCTCGCAGAGCTGCGCCAGGGTCAGCACCGCGCGCGGCGCGTCGTTGGCGAACATCGACGAAATCTCGACGAGGCAGTTCTCGGCCTTCTTCTTGTCGCCGAGCTTGCGGTAGGTCCAGGTGAGCTCCCAGAGCGACCTCGGGGGGTCGCTGATGTCGAGGCAGGTCTTCAGCGCGCGCTCGAGGTCGCCGGTGCGCTCGCGGCAGATCCAGACGATGATGTACTTCGCGTTCAGGAGCTGGCCGGCGTCAGGCTTGCGCTTGATGTACTCGTCGAGGTGGGCGAGGCACTCCTTCCACATCGGCTTGCCGCGGTCGGAGGCGGTGCGGCAGATCTCGTACCGGAGCCACGAGGCGGCCAGCGGCTCGGATATCTTGTCCGCCAGGATGAGCGCGGCGGAGTAGTCGCCGAGGTCGTAGTATAGCCCGACGATCGTGCGCACCCTGGCGTCGCGCTGCTTGGGGTCCTTGACCTGCTGGAGGCCGGCGACGAGCTTGAGGATCTTCGCGTTCGTCTCCTCGCGGCTGTCGACGCCGTAGCCGAGCCTGATCGCCGAGACGTCGAACTCGAACTCGCGGCCGGCGGAGACGAAGAGCGGGCGCTTCTCGAGGTACCACTTGATGTAGCGGCGGCGGAAGTCGGCGAGCTTCGCCTTGCGCTCCGCCTCCTTGGGGAACTTGCGCGCGTAGTAGCTGCAGACGCCCGAGCCGCCGTTGTTGAGCTGGCCAAGCACCCAGTTGCGGTTGTCGACCACGATGTCGGCGCGGCGCTTGGCGTTGTCCTCCTTGACGCCGGCGAAGATGAACTCATCGAGCGCGCCGAAGTCGCCGCGCACCGTGCAGGCGAGGAGCAGGCCGTAGCGGCAGCTGTCCCAGGCGCTGCGGTTGGACTCCGCGAACCACGGCTTCGCCCCGCGCTCCCAGAGCTCCTGCGCCTCGGCCTCGCGGCCTGAGTCCCACCACCGCCAGCCGACTTCCTTAAGGACGTTGCCCATGAGCGGGTGCTTGGCGTCGGCCTCGTCGTCGACGAGCTCCTCGATGAGCGGCCAGCCGGCGCGGGTGTCGCCCATGTCGATCTTGGTGCGCCCGATGAAGTAGCGGGCCGGGAAGGCGATCCAGCGCTCGTCGTCGTAGAGGTCGACCACCTGGCCGTAGAACTTGACCGCCTCGTTGACGTCGTGCGCCTTCATGCGGGTGTAGCCCTGCATGAACCCGGCGTAGGCGAGGAGCGCGTCGCTGGTGTTGTCGCTCTCGGCCTGGATCTCCACCTTGCGCCACTCGGCGGCGGCGGCGCGGAAGCGCGGCACCAGGTCGGTCGGCCGCGCGCGGGCGCGCTCGGCGTCCATGGCGGCCGAGGTCGCCTTGTAGGCGCGGTCGACGGCGTTGCGGGACTCGAACTCGAGCCCCTTGTAGATGTCGCCCGGCATCCGCCAGTTCCACTCCCATTCCCAGCCGAAGGCGGGCGCCGCCGCCGCGGCGGCGAGCGCGAACGCGGCGAAGACGGCCGCAGGTCTCATGCTGAAGCGCTTCATCAGTCGAGGTCCTTGAAAGCCTTGCCGTTCTGGAGCATGAGGCCGCGGGCACGGCGGGCCCACTCGGTCTCCGGGTACTCAAGCACCGTGCGCTTGAGGAAGATGTAGGCGGCCTTGGCGTCGTCCTTGCGGAGCGATGCGTCGCCGGCCCAGTAGAGGCCCTGGGCGCGCAGCTCGGGGGTGGTGGTGGCGGCGTACTTCTCGGTCATGTCCACGAACGAGTTGACGGCGTGGGTGAAGCACTCCGCCGCGGCGAGCGGCACGCCGTGGAGCCCGGTGAAGGCGGAGCCCCGCTTCTCGGCCTCCTTCATCGCCGCCGCCTCGGCCCGCTTGACGATCGCCTCGCCCTCCTTGATGTAGCAGCTGCCGCACATGAAGAGCGCACGGGCCGCCTTGTCGTGGTTCGGGAAGCGGCGCGCGAAGCTGCCGTAGATGCGCGCGGCGGTCTCGTACTTCTTCTCCTCCTTGTAGTAGTAGGTGGCGAGGCGGATGGTGGCGTCGCCCACGAGGTCCGACTCCGGGTACATGTAGGTCATCTTCACGTACTCCTCGCCGGCGAGCTTGTACTCCTTGAGCATCTCCAGGCAGTAGGCCTTGTGGTACTGCGCGCGCGGCGCGTAGTCGCCTTCGGGCCAGACCGCGAGGATGGACGAGAAGCGCGCCAGCGCCTCGGCGTAGAGGAGACGCGACTTCTTCTCGGCCTCCTCGGCCGCCTCCGTCTCCCCTTCCTTGCGCAGGCTCTTCGCCTGCACCTCCTCCTCGGCCGCCAGCTCCTGGTAGAGGTTGGCGAGCAGGAACTCGCCCTGCGCCACGTGGGCGCTCTCGGGGTTGTTCTTCAGCGCCTCCTCGAGGATCGCGCGGCCCTTGGCGATCGCCTCGGAGCTCTTCTCGTTCTGGCGCAGCTTGCGGTAGTCCTTGGCCTGCTCGAAGAGGCACTCGGCGAGCCGGAACTGCACCAGCACCGCGGAGTCGACGTCGCGGAAGCGCTTGGAGAAGAGGCGGATCGAGCCGTCCGCGCCCTTGTAGACCGTGCCCGTCGCCGCGAGCGTGCGCGGGTCGGTGCCGGGCAGCACCCGCTCGTCGCGGTAGGTCATCGTCAGCTTCTCGCCGAACTTCACCGGGATGCGGTCGTCGGAAAGGAGCATCTCCACCGACTCCTCCGCGCCCGTCGTCACCTCGGGGATCGTCTCGCCGGGCACGAAGATCGTCGGCCGCACCGTGCCGGTGAAGACGCCCGAGTGCGGCAGGGTCTCGGTGAGCACCACCTTGCGGACGGTGCCGCCGGTGGTGGCGACGTCCACCTCCACGTTGTCGGGCTCCTCGCTGACGTCGCGGTCGGCGTCGTCGATGCGCAGGTAGAACTTCTCGCCGACGTGAGCGGCGGTGCGCTCGGCCGACCACGAGGAGTCGACGAGCGAGAACGCGGCGTCGGAGACGAGCTCCAGCCGGCGCTTCGCGAGCTCGACGCCCTTCGAGTCGGTCACCGTGATCGTCACCGTGTCGGAGCCGTTGACCGGCAGCACGATCGGGCCGTCGCCGTCTTCGTGGCCGGCGCGGTATTCCTGGTCGCCCTTCGTGTCGATGCCGCCGACCGCGAAGCGCATCGAGCCGTTGAAGCTGCCCGCCTTGCGCGCCTCGTCGAACGACTGGCCGCCGCGGGCGATGTTGACCGGGAAGCCCGGCATGTCGAAGCCGGCGCCGAGGCCGAGGTGCATCTTCTTGACCTGCGGATCGTCGCCGTCCGCCTCGGCGCGCTTGAGCTCGCTGTCGGCGACGGCGCTCAGCACCAGGTAGGAATCGCGGTGGCGGGCGCGCGAGGGCTCGACCACGCGGATCGGCAGCGGGGCCGCCGCGTTCACCGGAATCAGGTTGGTGGAGTCGCACACCTCCTGCGGCATCGGCGTCGCGCTGTAGACGTCGCGGTAGAGCGTGGTCACCTTGTCGTTGCCGGCGCGGCGGCGGAGCGCCGCGAGGCGGATCTCCGCGCCGTGCGAGGTGTCGACGACGCGCTTCGCCGCGGTCTGGTAGAGCGTCAGCACCGGCGGCTCCTCGCGCGCGGAGACCACCTTGGCGGTGCGCACGAACGGAATGCCGGGGGTGGTGTTCTCGCGGTCGTCGTAGGACGCCGTGAGCGCGTCGTCGGCCGTCACCGGGAAGGCCGCCCGCGCCGCCGCGTTGGTGTTCCCCGCCGGAGCCGTCTTGAGGAGCCCCAGGAAGAACCCGCTGTGGACTCCAGACACGTCGTCCGGCGAATGCCACGGAATGCCGCCGTACGACTTGTTCTGCTCGGCGAGCGTGATCTCGCGCTCGGTGCCGGAGTCGGAGACGATCTTCACATTGACTTTGTCGGCCTCGTCGGTGAGGTCCTGGTCCGGGTCGAACACCGCCACCAGCAGCGTGTCGCCGGGGACGAACCGGTAGGCGGTGTTCAGGTGGCTCTGGCTGCCGTAGCTGGTCACGTGGACCTCCTCGAAGTAGAAGCCCACCGACGCGTTGTTGAAGGACGAGCTCACCGTCTTGGTGAGGACGCGCTTGAGGCCGGAGGACGTCGTCTCGTCCACGTAGGTGGCGGAGATGCGGTCGCCGGGCGCGACCTCGAGCCGGTCGTTGCGCTGCACCTCGGAGAAGTCGCTCTCGACCGGCAGGATCTCGTTGCCGGACCAGTCGGTCGCGGTGATCTTGTCGAGGCTCGCGTCGGGTCCGACGCGGTCGACCACGCTGAGCCGGAAGGACCTGAGGCGGATCGGCTCGCGGAACGTGGCCGAGAATCCCTCTGGCACGCGCACGATGCTCACCTTGTCGGCGAGGAACTCCTCGAGCTCGGGGTTGGCGGTGTCGTCGAACCAGGCCGCCGGCACCGGCTGCGTCTCGCCGTCGGCCGGCTCCCAGCAGAGCTCCCACGCGTCCGCGGCGCCGTACTGCACGCTGAAGACCTCGAGCAGGTGGCACTTGGGCGTGATCTCGCAGGTGACGATGCGGTTTGCGATGGTGGCGCCGTAGCCGGAGTAGACCTCGCGCCCGTCGACCATGACCGAGAGCCACAGCCGGCGGAAGGTGTCGCCGCCGGTGGCGCGAGGGACGATCCTGAACCGCAGCACGCTCACGTCGGCCGGCGCCTTGAACCCGCCGCTGACGTACGCCACGCACGGGGCGTTGTTGCGCGCCGTCGCGTTCACCATGACGTTCGTCACCGCCGTCGGCTTCGGCGCCTGCATCGAGCGGTAGAAGTCGCGGATCGCCTGCTCGGTGCGCATGCCGTTGCGCCAGTCGACCCAGCGGCGCAGGCCGGCGCGACCCTTGGCGGAAGGCGCCGGGAACGAGCCGAGCAGGACGTCGCCGCCCGAAAGCCGCCCGGAGAGGCTCACCGCCCGGAGCGCCTCGGGGTTGGAGGTCCTGAAGACGATGTTCGAGAACTCGTGGGACGCCATCGTGTCCACCTCGATCCACTTGCCGGGCTTGCCGTCGGCGAGCGACTTCCAGCCGCCGTCGCGGCGGGTGCTGATGACGTCGCCGGGGTTGTAGCCGATTGCGGTGTCGGAGGCGTGCGCGCGCGGCGGCGGCAGGCAGGTCGGCACCACGCCGCGGAAGATGCCGCTGTAGGGGCGCACCTCCTTGAGCCTGACCGCGTCGAGCCGGTCGCCGGAGGTCGTCGAGAGCGACACCGTCACCTCGCCCTCGCCCTTGCGCGAGCGGTCCTTGTCCATCACCGCGACGTAGAGCGGGTTGCCGGGACGAAGCGAACGCGCGAGCTCGCGCGACTCGACGCCGGAGTCGACCATCCGCTCGAGCGCCTTCTCGGTCTCGCCCTCCTCGTCGCGCGGCGAACCCGCGCCGATCGCGAGCCGCGCGTCGTCCACCACCCTGAGCACCTTCGACTCGGTGACCGGCAGACCGCGAGCCTTCAGGTACTCCGGCTCGATCGTGTACGTCGCAGTGTCGTCGCCGATCACCTCGAGCGTCAGGTTGGAGACCGCCGCCTCGCCGAGCTTCACGTCGATGACGCCGCGGAAGAGCGTCGGGTCGCGCGGGGTGGGATAGAGGTAGATCTTCTCGCGGTCGCCGCCCGGCTTGGTGGTGATCACCACCGGGATCGACGCGCCGCCGCCGGCGACGGAGAGGTTGCGGTCCTGCACCGTGATCGCCAGCTGCTGGCCGGGGCGGATCATCGTGCGGTCGGAGAGGCTGCCGATGAGCACGTCGGTGTCGTCCACCTCGTTGCCGGTCGCGAGCTTCCAGCGGCCCTCCAGGAAGCGGCCATCGGTGTGGGTGTAGTCGATCGAGAACACCTCCTTGAGCTGCTTGCGGCACTCCTCGTAGTCCTTGCGGTCGAAGGCGATACGCGCGAGGAAGTAGTGGGCCTGCGCCTGGATCTCCGCGTCGGGCTGCGAGAGCCAGTATTCGAGGGTCGACTCCACGCCGGAGGCGTTGCCGGTGTCGATCATCAGGTCGATCGAGCGGAACATCGCCTTGCGCGCCGCCTTAGTCTTGGCGTAGGCCGGGTTGTTGCGGATCGTCTGGTACTCGAGCTTGGCGACCTCGAAGTTCTGCTGGTCGCGGTAGCACTCGGCGCGGGTCAGGAGGAGCGACGCGGCGAGCTCGGCCGGCAGCCTCGACTCGTCCTCCAGCAGGCGCGAGGCGAGCGCGCGCGCCTTGACGAGCAGCTCGTCGTTGTTGCCGCGCGCGAGGCGCATCTGGTCCACCGCCCACGCCACGAAGTCCGGCGGCAGCCTGATCGCGTCGCGCTCGAAGGCGGTGAGGTTCTTCATCAGGAGCGAGGTCGCCTTCTCCACGTTGTTCTTCGAGAGCTCGTCCGCCGCCATGTAAAGCGGATAGAGCGGGTCGCGCTCGGAGACCGGGTAGACGCCCGGCAGCCGCTTCGAGGTCTCGGCGCGGCACTCGACGAGCAGCGCGTTGATGCCCTTGTCCTGGTCGTTCAGGGTGCTGACGAGCAGGTAGAGCGGCTCCCAGAGCCCGGCGGCGCGCGTATCCTTGAGCAGCTTTTCCGTCGCATCGCGCCCCAGCCACCAGCTGTTGCTGTAATAGCCGGCGGTGCGGGCGACGGCCGCGAGCGCCACCGCGTTCGTCGCGTTCAGCGCGATCCGGTAGTCGTTGTTGTAGAAGCTGCCGCCGACCGAGCGGTCGCGGTCATCCCAGCCGCTCGCGCCGGCCAGCTTGAGCCGCACGCACTCGGTGATCGTCGGCGCGTAGATGCTCGCGTAGTCGGGCCGCGCCTTGGCCTCGGCGAGCTTGCGCCACTCGAAGAACCTGCTGACGACCAAGCCGGAGTAGCCGAGGTCGGCGCGCGGCGCGGCGCGATCGGGCGTGGCCTTGAGCGCCGGGAGGTACTCCTTCACCAGCAGGTCGCCGAAGACGTCGGCCTTGCGGTCCTTGGACGGGAACGGCGTGATGTCGGCGTTGCTGAGGAGCGCGCTCAGGAGCGACACCTTGCGCGGCGCCGCGTCGGCCGCGAACGACTTGACGTAGCGGTCGAGGAACTCCTGCCCCCTGCCCGCCGCGGTGGCGAAGACGAGGAAGTTGCGCTTCAGGTTCTCGGAGACGCCCTTGGTGTCGAGGATCTTCGCAGCGAGCTCCGCGAACGGGAACTTCTCGAAGAGCTTGGGGTTGGTCCTGACCACCGAAATGGCGGTCTGGAAGAAGCGCGAGTTCCAGTCCTCGGCGGTGTTCGCCCAGTCGCGCTTGGGCATGCCGATCGCCAGCATGTCGGCCGCCAGCTCCGGCGTGATGCGGCGCTTGCTGGCGTCGTTGACGACCCAGTTCGCGTCCACCACCGAAAACGTCTTGGCGCCGCTGTTGACGACGAGGTTGCGGTCGAGCGGCAGCTTGTCGAGCGTTTCCGGGAAGTACACTCCGCCGAGATAGTCCATGTTGCCGGTCGCCCGCACCCTGGCGAAGGCCACCTCGCTCGCGACGGCGGGATTGCCGCGGATGTTCCAGAATATGTTGCCCGTTATCCCAGCTTCCCAGAAACACTTGGACTTGGGGTCGAGCTTGGCGATCATCGCCTTCGCGCAAGTGGCGGCGGACTCGGGGTGGTACTGGCAGAGGTCCATGTACTTCGCGCGGATGGCCTCGAAGACCGGGTTGTCCCAGCGGCCTTCGACCGGGTAGAGGCCGGGGTAGAGCTTGCACGCCTCGGCGAATAGCTCGTGCGCGCGCGGCGGCGCGATGTTGCCGGCGCCGCGGCCGAGGCCGTTAATCTCCCGCGCGATCGCGAACATCCGCTCGCCGGGCTTGACGTCCTTGGCGATCGTCTTCCTGAACGCCGTCACCGCATCGCCGGTGAAGGCGGCGACGCGGCGGCCGGCCCAGTTCTCGCGCTGGAACCAGTCCCAGTAGCCGAGCGAACCGGTGCGCTTGTAGAGCGCGGCGAGGTAGGCCGCGAGGTCCTTGTCGGAGAGCCCCGTCTCCGCCATCGCATAGGAGAGGTGGTTGAAGTCGACGCCAGCGTTGCTCAGCCTGAAGAGCCGCTCCTCGAAGCCGGCCTTCACCTCGGCGACGTCCTTCACCTCCGCGAGCACCCGCAGCATCTGGTAGCGCGCTTCGGCGCGCATGTGCGACGGGTACTTCGCCATGAAGTCCTTGTACGGCTTCGAGGACTTCGCGGCGCGGCACGCCTCCACGATGCCGAACTGCCCCATGTAGTTGGTCGGGACGAAATTCGGGTACTTGTTGCGCAGCTTCGCCGCGTCCGCCGCGGTGAGCCGCCCGGCGTCGGCGCTGAAGGCGGCGAGGTTGCGCATCTGGTCGTCGGGCAGCTTCACCTTGCCGCCGGCGATGGCGTCAAATCGCGCCAGCAGGTCGGCGGACCCCTCGGCCGCCTTGTCCTTGCCGTAGTAGCGGTCCTTCAGCATCCCGCGGACGCGGTAGAGCGTCGCGGCGTGGCGGGGGTGCTCGCCGTCGCAGGCGAGCTTCTCGAGCTCGCGGCAGCCCTTCGCGAGCTCGTCGAGCACCGCCTCGTCCTTGCTGCTGGCGGACTGCAAGATCCACTCGAACGAGCCGGGGTCCAAGAGCGTCTTCGCCTTGACGCAGAACCGCAGCCGCCACATCGGCGGGAAGTCGTCGCGGCGGCCGGAGAAAAGCCGCTCGACGGCGTTCATGTTGGCGCTCGGGTACTTTTCGATGAGCGACTTGGCGTCGGCCACCGCGAAGCCGGGCACGTTGGCGAGCGCCATGTCGGCGACGCGGCGGAAGGTGTCGTTGCGGAGCTTGGGATCGGGAAACGCCTCCAGCAGCGCCTCGGCCACCTTCTTGAAGTCGGCGGCGCGCTTCTCGCGCGTGTAGCGCTCGAGGAGCATCAGCCCTTGCCAGTGCAGCGAGAGCGGCACCGGCTTGTTCGCGGCGATGCGCACGAAGGCGTCGGCGTTGGCGGCCTCCCTGCACAGGATCCACGCCGCGTGCTCGACCTCCGGCGTCCACTTCTGCTCCTCCTTCAGGAAGTGGGAGAGGCGGGTGACGCGGTCGTCGGACTTGCCGAGCTCGCGCGACACCTCCGCGGCCTGGTAGTAGCGGATCGGCGCGAGCTTGCCGCCCTTCTCAAGCAGCTGGGTGAACATGCGCTCGGCGGTGAGCGGGCGGCCGCTCTTGACGGCCTCGTCGAAGGTCTTCTCGAGCTCGGCCGGCGTTTCGGCGCAGAGGGTTGCGGACAGCGCGGCGAGCGCCGTCAGAATCATCGTCTTTTTCATGCTTTTCTCCATTGAATCCCTGCAGACATAAATGCCGGAACGCGGCGAAACGTTCGAAACAGCCGCCAGCCGGAGCTTATGCCCGCTTATTATTGAGAAGTATACAATATTTATCCCCGGTCGGCAAGGGGTCGCGCCGCGTGGCCAACCCATTACGTCCGCTCGAACTGGCCGCTGGCTACTGGCTGCTGAATGCTGGCTGCTGAAATACTTCCGCAGGCACGTCCTCACTCGGCGTTGAGGTAGTACTTGGTGAGGAGCGGGAAGGCCTGCGGGTAGGCGCGGATGGCGTCCTCGAACTTGTTGAAGAGCGCGGCGTGGTCCGTGTTCTCCCCTTCGTCGATCATCTGATTGGCGATATGCCTGTCAAGGGAGGCGCGGAGCTTCTCGAGCTCGTCCATGCGCTTGGGGTCTGCATCCAGCGTCTCGAGTCCGAGCTTCGTGAGCATGGGGCGGTTGGCGCAGAGCGGGTTCGTCAGGCGCTGGAGGAGGTCAGCCTCCTCCGCCAGCTGGTCGCGGAGGCGCTGCGCCTCCGGCGAGACGGAGCCGTTCTTGTCGCGCAGGAAGTCGAAGTAGTACTGGTCGAAGAGGCCGGTGCGGCCGATGTCGAGGCTGTCGGCGCTCTGCAGGAGCTGGGCCTCCAGGGTGGGCGAGACCGGGACATTGCGCGGACGCGCGCCCTGCGGCTCGATCTGCACGCTGGCAATGGAGTCGCCGACTTCGTTCCCCCATGCCTCGTCCGCGGCATCGTCGCCGAAGACCTGGCGGATCCCTTCCTTGGTCATCCGGCCACTGACCCTTTCCCATTTGTCCTGGCCGAATCCGGCGCGGCCGAGGTCGTGTCCGATGATGCCGAGGATGACGGCGTTCTGGTCAACGGTGACGCCCTGCTCCTTCATCATGTTGCAGAAGGCGGTGGCGTAGAAGTAGGCGCGGATGATGTGGCCGCGGCCGTGGACGGAGCGGCCGCGCTCGGGCCCGATCTCCTTCTGGCGGTAGGCCTCCATCTGGCTGAGGAGGAACTCCTTGCGCTGGGCCTTGTTCTGCGGCAGCGCGGCGGGGTGCGCGTGCGCCGGAAACGCCGGATGCGCCGGATGCGCGGCGTCGAGCGCGTCGGCGAGCGCGGGGGCGACCTGGCGGATGGCGTTGCGCACGACCACCGGAACGGCGCTGAGCGGCAGGATGCAGGGACGCACCTCCGCCGTCGTGGTGCGAAGGAACCCGGCAACGGTGGAGGCGGTGGCGCGGATGCGCGCGGCGAGCGCGGTCGCGCGCGCGGCGTCCGCGGCGTCGCGGAGGCCTGGTGCCGTGGCGACGGCGTCGAGCTGGGCGGTGATGCCGCGCAGGGGGGCGGAGTCGAGAATCGCGCGGAGGCGCTGCATCACCTCGGGCGTGGGCGGCGGCACGACGGAGAGCATGAACTCGACCGCGACCTGGGTGACGTGGCGCGGGTCGGCGCCCTCGCCGGCGAGCGGCCCGGCGAACGCGGCCAGCACCGCCTCGGCGGTGGGCGGGGGCTCAGCGGCGGCCCAGGCGCGCAGCTGGGCGGCCTGGGCGGTGGCGTGCTGGTGGATGCTGCGGACCTGCTCCACGGTGAGCTGCGCGTCGGTCTGGAGCAACCACTGCACGAAGGCCTGCTTCTCGGCGGGGTTGGCGTAGTCAAGCCCCATGACCTCGTTCAACAGCCCGATCTTCTCGTGCACGATTGGGCTCAGCGCGTTCCTGAAGGCGAGGGAAACGAGATTGTCAGAATCGTAAAGAGATGCTGGTGCAGACCTCATTTCTTGGAGCAGCTGAAGGAAGGCCTCGAGGATGCGGTCGAGCACCTTGCCGCTGAACTTGAGATCGACGCCTTCGGGAACGCCGTCGACCTTGACCATGGGCAGGAACCGGGCCACCGTCGCGGGCAGGTCGACGATATACTCGTCGCGGATCCGGTCAATGGTGGCGTTGTCGTGGTGCGCGGCGTTGATCTCCTCCGTTTTCTGCGAGAGCTCGCTGACGGCCACTGAGTCGTCCATCGGATTGACGGCCACATACACGATGCGGATGCCGGTCCGCCGGGAAAACTCATGCAGTCGTGCCTTGGTCGCGGCCTGCTGGGCGGGAGTCGCCGGGTGCATGGCATCGTCGCCGGCGAGGTTGACGCGGATTTCGGCGATGTCGCGTTCGGGGATGACCGGCCCGTGGATCTGCGCCTCCAGATAGGCCGTTCCGATGAGGTAGAGCTTGGGATCCCGGCCATTGGCGCGGTCGTGCGCGGCCTGGGCGAGGGCGGACGAGTTGGCCTCGCCGATGTAGGGCAGGAGCGACTCCATGTTGTCGTGCGTCGCGGTCATGCTGCGCGTCGCCGAGCGGTCGCCGAAGCACTTGAACACCAGCCCCATGAGCGCCTGGTCCTCGCCGAGCTCCGGCTCGTGGAAATGGCTCTTGACGACGGCCGGGATGTCCCGCTCCTGACCGACCGCCCCCGACATGTTCCTCCCGCTCCGGCAGGACGCCTCCATCCGGTCGAACCACTCCTCGAGCGCACGGCGCTCCGGCGAGTCGGGGTTGGCGACCGCCAGCTTGAGCGAATCTGGGATCACCGGCGTCCCGCCGAAGAGCGCGAAGAACGCGTCCCGGCGCTTTCTGTCCACCGTAAGCGCCACCGTGTGGAAGGAGTCGTTGACCGTGTAGGTCGCGCGCCGCGCCACCTCCGGCTTGAACACGACGGTCACGTTCCCGTAGAGGGCGCCAGCGGCGCCGTAGTTGCTATCCTGGAAGTTGACCGCGCTGTAGAGCGGACGTGTCTCGCCCTTGCTCTGGGCGTGGTCCAGCTCGGGGAAGAGCGTGCGCTCGGTGCCGTCGCGCTTCTCCATGTAGCCGTCGCTCTTGACCTTGATGTTGCGTTCCCTGAGCGACCACGCGGTGTCAATCGGACGGTCAGGATGCGTCAGGATGTCGCTCGCGACCATGAGCGTCTCCATCGTCATGTTGTATGTCAGCTCCTTCGAGCGCATCACGTCGCCGATCTGCTTTAGCGTCACGTTGTCGAAGCTGCGGCGCCTGAAGCTCGCCTCCGTCGCGTCGGCCGACCGCTCGCGCGCCGTCGCGCTGGCGGCGGCGGTCTCGACGAGCACCGCCAGGTTCTGCGCCGACATGTCCTTTTCGTGGTTGATGACCTGCTCGCCGCCGGCGTTGCCGTACTGCGCCGTCGCACTGCGCGGCAGCCTCATCGCCTCCGGCGCCAGCGACGCGTCGTTCGGCGCCTCCGCGCGCATGCCCTCGAGCTGCGCCTGCGACGCGCGGTTCGCCGACTCGCGCAGGACGAGCGCCTGCAGGTCGAACAGCCGCTCCGCCGCCATGCGTGCGTCCTTCGCGTCGCGATTGATCTCCCCTTCGCGCTGGAGCGCCGTCTGCAGGAGGTCCATCTCGGCCGACGAAAACGCCTGGTAGACCGTCGCCAGCTCCGCGTTCGAGAGGTTCTGCACCGCCCGGGTGAAGACCCAGGTGCTGTCCTGCTTCTGCGCCGGGGAGAGCTCGCCGAGCGCCGCGAGCCGGCCGAGATGCGTCTGGCCGGCCTTGAGGAGGCCGAGGAGCTTGCCAGCGTCGAGCGCGCCGGGCTTGAGCAGCACCTTGATCGCGTCCTCCGCGGTCTGGAGCACGCCCTCCCTGCCGCGCCGGACCTGCGTCGCGGTCTTGAACCATGCGAAAGGCACATCGGCCGACTTGATCTGGTCCAGCCGTATCGGCGAGGCCTTGCCGATCTGCACGTAGTGGCTGCCGAACACGCCAACCGACGCGTCCACGCCGCGCGCGGCGAGTTCCTGCATGGCGACCTGGTCTGGATTGATCTGAATGCTCATGACAGCCTCCTTTTCTGCTTATTCTGCCTTCTGCCCTCGCTCTGAATACACGCGAAACAGCCGATGGTTACAGGTCACACCTGCAGGAACGAGCCGCCGAGCGGAGAAGATCCGGGCAGGGAATCCGGCGCGGATGGGCCGCCGGCCGACAGTTTTCCCTTCCAGACGACCACCTGGCCAAGGAACTCGCCGATGGCAGTCTCCAGGTCGGCGCGGGACGAGAACTCGCCGAAGCGCTTCCAGAGCACCACCGCCCCGAGCTCCCGGTGCACCCCGAACGCCGCGCCGCCGGTGCCCGCGCCCAGCAGCGACGCCTCCAGGAGCGAAAGCGCCCCTTCGCGGTCGAGCCGCTCGACGTCGCCGACCTCCGCATGGAACACGGTCCCGTCCCCGTCCGGGGCGAACGACACCTCGTGCGCGCCGTCGAACAGCAGGGTGAAGCTGCCGGTCTCGTCGGACTCCACCTGCCGCATCCCGATGGCCGCAGCCCATTCGTTTATTGCATGGATCAGTTCCATTTACCTCAGTGCAGGTAGATGACGGTGCCGGTGCTGTAGCGGGTGGTGCGGAGCTCGATCTCGGAGCAGTTCGCGTTCGTGATGCCGCGGAAGCGGATGTAGCGCGGCGGCTTGGTCCGCTGGCTCCAGACATACGGCACGAAGAACCTCGTCGGCGAAATCTCCAGCGTCGTCTTGCAAATGTCGATGACGTCGTTCGTCCAGACAATGTTCTCCGGTACGCCGCTCACCACCCCGTACACCCGCTTCTGGCCGTTCGTGTTCCAGCTCGTCACGTCCCAGTTGACCGACCCTTCCGCCGGTTCATAGCCGTAGTCGACATAACTGCCGACTATCCTTTCCGGGAATCCGCTACGCGGCCACATCCGCCAGCCGACCAATTGGTTGCGGGCGAAGTCTATTTCCCCGAGGTCGAAGACGATCCAGACGTCGCTTGTGGTCTCGGGATTGTTGCCGGTATTCCCGTCGTAGAACTTTGAAAGCGCAGTGTTCTTCAGATACGCCTTGGGCAGGATGACCTGCGAGCCGACGGTGAACGAAGGCAGCACCTGCGACGCGGAGTGCGTCCCGCCGCGCGACGCGAAGATGCGCCACTGCCAGAGTCCCTTGCCGAGCCCCGCGAGCCGCGTCTGGAAGGTCTGCCCTTCCGTCAGCTCGCCAATGTCGAAGCGCCGGCCGTTGGCGCTCCACTGCGCGTAGCTGTCGCCGTAGTCCTGGTCGGCCACGAAGACGGTTACCGCTGCCGCGCCGTCCGGCGAGGAGGTGAGCTTGCCCTTCACCAGCACGCCATCAGCCGCGTCCGCCGACTCGACGGCCGTGCTCGCGAAGGGATCGGGGTCCGCCGTCGCCTCGACCATCAGGTCCTTGGCGAATCCCCAGACCTCGGTGACGTTGAGCTGCGTGACGTTGTCGAGCACGATATACCGGACGGATGCGCCGCTCTCGACCGCGTTGAGCTTGAAGAGGTTGATCTTGCCCTCGGTCAACCCCACGACGTTGGTGTGGAGAACCGTCCAGTTCACGAGGTCGTTCGAGCCCTTGATGCGGAAGTTCTTGCTCCTGCCGGACAGCGATTCACCGCCCATCCTCGGGGCGACGCCGATCGCCTTGATGATCCGCGCGGTGCCGAAGTCCAGGAGCGCCGCGTATGCGGTACCGCTGCCGGCATCGAAGAAGTCGTTGTAGATGTTGTTGTGGAGTTTCATCGTCTCCAAGCGGAACACGCCCTTCTCCAACGACGTAAGGCTGGAAGAGACGATGGAGTACTGCGCCGGAATCGGAAGAAGGTCGGTCATGACCGTGAAGTTAAGCGACGCCTCGTTGCCGAGGAAGTCCCCGATGCCGATCACGGTCACCGTCATCGCGCCGAAGCCGGTCGTGTCGTTGTACTCGAGCCGGTAGTGGACGCCCTCCGTCAGGACCGCCTGCGTCGCGACGCTCCGCACGGTGACGACGGGGTAGTACGAGTGGACGAGGTCGTTCGTCGTGACCGTGGAGGAAAGCGACGCCTCGAAGGCGGGCAGCACGTCGTAGTGGTACTTGACCTCGCTGCCTTCGTAGGCGCCGATGCCGGTCACAGTGGCCGTCGCGGTGCCGAGCCGGTCCCAGTCCTCGTAGCTGACGGTGTAGTCGACGCCTTCCGTCAGCGTGACGGAGGGATCCGCCACGGACACCACCGTCGGCACCGGCTTGCGGGTGTTCGACGATGCGTAGTACACCACGCTCTCGGCGTAGGTCGCGCGGAACGCGTCCCAGTCGAAGTCGAGCGGGTAGCTGACGCCGCCGTTCCACCAGGTGTAGGTCGTGGTCGGCCACGCGATGTCTGCGCGCGTGTCGGCAATCGCCCAGTCCATGCCGTTCGTGCTGCACTCGACGATCCAACCGGTCGGCGAACGCGAAACCACCGAGTCGTTCGCGGTGGCGAGGTTGTAGGCGACCGGCTTCGTGTTGGCGGCAAGCCGCATCGTAATGACGATCCAGGTGCTTTCCGTCGCCGGATTCAGGGTGACGTTGGCCGACCGGAACAGCTTTGTGCCGGTGCTTTTGTCGAACAGGTTCACCAGCCCCTCGGACGAGTTGCTGAAGAGATTGCCGGAAAGTCCGCCCGCGACATAGCCGGAAGCCCGGCCGATGGCAAGGTTGGTCGCCACGGTGCCGTCCGCCACGACCGTGAGCGGACTGTTCACCCGCTCGCCCTGCCAGTTGTAGAGCGCAAACTCGCTGAGCTGGAGGGCCTTTCCGCCGTTCAGCTTTTGGAAGCGCACCCGCACCCAGCAGCCGTTCTCGGTCCATGCACCCGCCGCGCAGAGCGCGACCGCGGCACAAACGACACCACCCACGAGCATTTTTGCCATGTTCATATGGTTTCTCCTGTTGATGCGTGCATTATACCAAATTCCCTCGCGCACGCGCAAGGCGCGTATGCGTGGGGAACGGGGAATGGGGAACGGGGAATGGGGGCGTTAGTTGGACGCGAGCTAAGCGAGGATGCGGCGGATTTGGCGGGCGACGGCGGGCGAGGGGTCGATTACCTCCGCGCGGCCGGCGCAGACCTCCTCGATCGCGCCGGCGAGCAGCGGGAAGTGGGTGCAGCCGAGCACGATCACGTCCGCCCCGGCCGCGATGAGCGGCTCCACCCGCGCGCGGACCACCCGCAGCACTCGCTTCCGGTCGGTCGGCCTCCACTCGGCGTAGGGCGCGCCGCCGATGCGCTCCGCCTCGGCGACGAACTCGTCCGCCACCGCCGCGATAACCTTCACCCCGCCGGCGTAGCGTCCCTTCGTCTCGTTGTAGAGCCGTCCCCTGAAGGTGCCGGCGGTGGCCAGCACCGCCACGACGCCGGTCTTCGAGCGCCGCGCAGCGGGCTTGACCGCCGGCTCGACGCCGACAAAAGGAATATCCGGGTGCTTCCGCCGCAAGAGGTCGATCGCCGCCGCCGTCGCGGTGTTGCAGGCCACCACCACCACGTCGCAGCCGCGCGCGATCAGCTCCTCGGCGTTCGCCTCCGAAAGGCGCGCGATCTCCTCCGCCGGACGGTTTCCGTAGGGGGCGTGGTCGGCGTCGGCGAGGTACTCCGTCTCCACTTCCGGGCACAGCGCCTGGAACGCGCGGAGGATGCTCAGGCCACCGACCCCGCTGTCGAAGAATCCGACCTTGTGTCCGCGCGCCGCCTTCATCGCCTAAATGATCTGCCAGCACCGGAACGGCTCGCGTTCGGCGGGACCAGTCCCCTTCGCGTAGGCGTCGACGATCGCCTGCGCCGTCGCCGCGTCCTCCGGCGACGCGAGGCGGGGGACGAACGCCGTCGCGCCGATCCTGCCGCCGGAAGGACGGAACAGGCGCGAGCCGTCGAATTGGAAACCCTCGAGGAACTCGTTTTCGCCGCGGTCGCGCCCGAGCACCACCAGGCTTCCGCCCTCCAGGCGGAACCGGCGCCCGTACTTGAGCATCCCCACGAGGCCGAGGTCGTCGAGCCCCTCGTGGCGCATCAGGTCGTCGAGCCGCCGCGAGAACGCCTCCTCGGTGAGCTTGCACCCGCCGGCGGGGCTCGGGTAGTCGACGATGCCGAACTCCGCGGCGAGCGCGATCTGCCGCTCGCGGGAGCGGCCGGAGATGTCGAGCAGCCGCTCGCGGTCGAGCTTGCCCTCCAGCTCGGGGATGGTCGGCTCCAGCAGCTTCGCGCTCAGCGGACGCACCAGCCGCCCCTTCAGCCCCGACGCCTTCTCGACCGTCAGGAGCGACTGCGCGTTCTGGCTCATCGGCCGCTGTCCGCGCACCTCGCCGGTGGCGACGAAGTCGAGCCCCTCCGCGGCCATCATCTCGCCGGCGCGGCGGATCATCGCCGCGTGGCAGTCGATGCACGGGTTCATCGCGCCGCCGAAGCCGTGGGGCGGAGACTTGACGAGCGAAATGATGTCGGCGGTGAAATCGACGACGCGCAGCTTCGCGCCGAGCGCCGCGGCGGCGCGGCGGGCCGCGTCGGCGGAGAAGAACGGGCTTTCGAACGCGACGCACTCGACCTCCGCGCCGGCGCGCTCGAGGACGCGCACCGCGAGCTGGCTGTCGAGCCCGCCGCTCAAGAGTGACAAACCTCGCGCGCCGAAGCCCATCAGAACTTGCGCGCGCGGGAGAGCAGGTAGAAGATTGCGCCGATCACCGCCGCCAGCACCCCGGAAAGACCCATCACGATGGCGAAGGCGTTCACGTGGCCCTGGAACGGCAGGTTGATGTTCATGCCGTAGATGGACGCCACCAGCGTCGGCACCGCCAGGAGAATCGTCGCCGCCGTCAGGTACTTCATCACGTTGTTGAGGTTGTTGTTGATGAGCGAGGCGAAGGTGTCGAGCGTGCCGTTGAGGATGTTCGCGTGGATCGTCGCCGTCTCCAGCGCCTGCTGGTACTCGACCATCGCGTCCTCGAGCGAGTCGCGGTCGTCCTCGGAGAGCGTCAGCTGCCGCGCGGTGTTGGCGCGGGCGAGGGCGATGGTGTCGGCCTTGAGCGAGGTGGTGAAGTAGACGAGCGCCTTCTCGATCTGGAAGAGCTTGAGGATCGACTCGTTGGAGATCGACTCGTGCAGCTCGTCCTCGATCGCCGCGGTGCGCTGGTGGATGTCGTTGATGTAGCGGAGGAAGAGGACGCCGGCGTGCCAGAGGAGGCGGAAGGCGAAGCGGTAGCGGTCGGACGGCGGGCAGACGCGGCGGATCTGGTCGAGGAACGCCGCGGTTACCGGGGTGCGCGCGCTGCAGACGGTGATCACCGTCCCCGGGCAGAGGATGATGCCGAGCGGGACGGTGCGGTAGGGGATCGTCCAGCCGTCGTCCTCGGCCTCGGGCTCGACCATCGGCACGTGGACGATGAGGATGATCGCGTCGTCCTCCCAGTCGAAGCGCGGCCTCTCGCCGGCGTCGAGCGGGTCGGTGAGGAAGTCGCGCGGCACCGAGCTGAAGGAGAGCACCGACTCGAGCTCGGTGGTGGACGGCTCGACGAGGTTTATCCAGCACGAGGACGAGAACTCCGTGGCCTCACGGAGAGCTCCATTGTCCCATCTGTAGATCGTCATCATTTCCTTGCGCCCTTTTGGGTGCGTATTATACCACAAATGGACGCCAACGGACGCGTCACTTCAAAGGGCTGGCTTCAGAAGTCAACGCGCTGCCGCGCAAAACCAGCTTCACGTACTATCTGACGACGAAGACGAAGCCGTTGTGATTCACTATCTCGCCGTAGGCGAGGAAGTCGGGATCCGTCTGCGTCGCGTAGTCGGCGGCGATGTAGGCGTCGTCTTCGAGGCGGTCGTGGATGCGGTATTCGTCCATGATGCCGTTGAAGTCCGTCGCGAAGCGCAGCGGGTAGGTGGTGCTCGCCTTGACCGCGTTGATGGCGCTGGTCTTCACGAAGACGCCGTTCGCGTACACGCTGCACGACGCGCCGTCGAAGATGGTGGTGATGTACACCCAGTTGGTGTAGATGGAGACCGGGAGCGTGATGATCTCCCTCGTGGCGCCGGAGCCGTTGCCGCAGAACTTGTCCGACGTCCCCTCGATGCCCGTGTACCAGCCGGTGCCTTCATCCCAGCCGTTCTTGTTGCGAATCTGCTGGGGGTATTTCTTGCTAGCCGTGGCGACGTCCACATTCGAATACATCCAGCCGGAGACGGAGAACTTGCTCATCGTGGTCATCGGCTTAACTGCAGAGGTGCTGTCAAGCTTCGTGACCGAGGTAATCATGGGGGTCATGTTCGCATTGCGGGCGAGGCCGACCTTGGCGTTCAGGTTCGAAAGCGTCCCGCCGCCATCGTCTATGGAGTCGTAGCCGTTCCCCGACGAGTCGTGGGCGATGCCGCTTGCCTCCGAGAAGTGCCAGACGCCGACGTATTCGGGCCAGGTTTCGTCGGCGGTCCTTAGCGCCTCGCGTCCGGCCGCAATTCCCCAGTAGGCGGTAAAGACGGTGTTGGACGTGAGTTCTGGGACGTTGACCCAGACGGTCGATTCGCCGTTCTCATTCCACCAGTCGATCTCGTGCGAGAGGAGCGTGCCGTCGGGGAGGGCGAAGCGGAGCTCGTCGGCCTTGCATTTCCCGTAGGAGAAGCGCGGGATGTCCGCCGAGAGGCGCACGAGCACGGGGAAGTTGGTGAGTGTCGTCGCCAGCTTTCCGTCCGTCGGCCGTATCTCCATCGAGTAGCCGAAGGCCGACTGGCGGAGGGAGATGCGCCCGATATCGAACGTGCGCACGACCGTAGCGCCGTCGTGACCGCCAAGACCCGTGACCGTCACCGTGCAGCGGCTGCCGCTGACCGAGAACGAATACGTGTAGTCCGTACCGAGGGCGAGCGTCTCGCCTGTCACAATGTCGGTCATCACGAGCGACGACTCGATGGCCGCAGCGAGATCGGAGGCGAGCTTGGCCTCGGCAATGTCGGGGAGGTCGTTCGCCGCGAAGGTGCGGAGCGAATCGACATAGAGGCCGTCATCCTCGGCGCGGAGGACGTAGGTGGCGTTCGTAAGCGAGACGGAGTCCGCGGGCTTCGTTGCCGCCGTCCACGTGACGATCTTCTCGCCGATGGCCGGCGTCCGCCCACCGAGGAGGATGGCAACGGACGCGCCTTCCGCGAAATGGGTCGAGGGAGTGCCGCTGGAGGAGCTCTTGGAATTCCACGCGCCGGTCTGGGCCGAAAGGTCGATGGCGGAGCCGTCCTGCATCGTGGGGGCGAAGAAGTATTCGTTCACCGGCGTGAAGGTTCCGTAAAGTCCCAACGCGGAGCTTCCCGCCCTCGAATTGCCCTCGTAGCGCGGCGTGTAGTCATGGAAATTGCTCGGCGTGCCATCGAGGTAGAGCGCGGCGTTGCAGTCCAAGTCTATGGTCGAGAAGTTCCCTGCGCAATTGGAGATCGTGCGTAGCCAGCCGCCGTTCAAGACTTTCAGCCGCCCCGATGACGCCTCCGACGATGCGGTGCTCTGGATGAAGAGCGACTTGTTGATGGCGATGTCGATGGAAATCGTATGGCCGCCAAGTGCGCCGATGGCCCACCCGTAGTCATACAATGTCACGAATGTCGAATCGGCCGCAACGGTGAGATGCGGGTTGAAGATGCCGTAGTTCAACGCAATGCGAGCGGAAGCGGTATTGGAGACGGTGCCGCCATTGAGGATAAGGTCGTGATATCCCCAGCCGCCAGACCCGCGGGGATCGAGGACGCCGCCGGCATTTATCGTAACCGGTCCCTGCTGCGTGCCGGAACGCTGGCCAAACGGGTGTGTCTGGTCAATGCCGGCGTTGCTGCCGCCGTAAACAAGGAGGCCGGCGTCGATCACGGTGCCGCCGGTGAAGGTCTGCGACTTGATCGCCGTGAGCTTGCCGGGGCCTTCCTTTACCAGTGTGAGCTTGTCTGTGAGCGAAACGTCGGTAATCGTCGCCTCGTAGCCGCTCGCGAAGGCGGCGGGGACGGCGTAGTGGAGTTCGCCGCCGCCAACGGAGTCGGTGATTGTGCCAGAGCCGTTGAGGCCGGAGATCGTGAGGTTGTGGCCCTTGAGGTCGATGACGACGCCAGAGTCGACCGTGAAGGACTCGAAGCCCGTCCAGTCCTCGTCTTCGGACAGGTCGTAGTTCGCACCGATCTCCTTGACCGCGTGGATGACGAAGTCAACGCTTTTCTCCATGCCCTCATAGGTGCCCGCGCCAATGACCGTGACAGTGGCGATGCCGGAGGCGGTGTTGTTCGAGTAGACAACGGTGTAGTCGGTGTCAAGCGTGAGCTCCACGCCTGCCTCGAGGTTCGAGACGACCATCGTCGGTCTGATTCCGGCTGCAAGGGCGTCAAGAGAACCTACCACCTGCACTGGAACTGGCGAGACGAAAAGTGCCGCGACCTCGTATGTGCCGCCGACCTCGGCAAAGGTCACGCTCGCCGACGTGCTGAGCAGCGCCGCCTTGCCGGCGAGACGCACCGCTCCGGCCGAAATCGTAATCTCGCCCGAGAAGTCGGGCGAAGCGCCGCGCAGGACGAGCGTGCCAGCGCCCTTCTTGACAAAGCCAACGGAGCCGACGAGATCGCCGGCGACCTCGAGCGTAACGCCCGACGGGACTTCAATCGTGGGCGTTCCCGCGTCGCCGAGGATCCAGATACGGTTCGTCGGGGAAACCCAGTCGTTGTCCACCTTCAGTGTCGCAGAGTTCGTGACGACGACATAGGCGATTTCCTCTGGCGCAGGGTCGCCGGGGAGCGAGGCGGCGTTCACGAGTTCGAGCGAGACGGCGTTGTAGCCGTTCCACGTCCCGATGTCGCCGGTGAAGCCGCTGATGTCGCCGTCGATCTTGTTGGGGAGCGTCCCCGAATATGAATACGCATCGCCAGACGCTGGCATGACAATCGCGCCGCGCCCCGTGACGGTCGCCGAGAGGGTGAACGCCCTGGCCGAGCCATTGCTCTCCTTCGACGCGAAAATGCCTGCGGTAGAGCCCTCATCCATCGTCCAGTTGCCGGCGTAGGTGTTTCTGTAGGTCGCGTTGCCATCATCCAAAGGATCGACGGTCAACCTGCCGCCAGAGCGGATGACGAGGTTGCTGAGCGTGAGCGTGTGGTTCTTCATCGTGTCGCCGAGCGTCCATTCGCACGACGGCTCGACGACGATAGCCGACGTCGATGGCGTTGCGTAGGTCTTGTTCGGCGTGCGGATGCTGCGATCCGTCCAAACTGAGTATAAGGCGTTGTTGACAGTGATACCATCTACGGATTTGGAGCCGCCCTTCGTCGTGGACCAGCCGATTGACGAACTTTCGCCCGAGATGGAAGAATGATTGTTCGGGTCGGAACTGGCGCCGCCGACGATGTAGTAGGTGTCGATGCCGCCAATGACAAACTGGGCGTTGTTCGTGTAGGCGGCGTATTCGCCGCGTCCGGCAACTACCGCATAGGCGACGCCGATGGACTTGTTTCCAGTGTAGGTCACGGTGTATTCGGTGTCTGGAACGAGTTCTACCCCATCCGTGATGTTCGAGACGGTCACAGACGGCATGACGCCGGCGAGGAGTTCCTCGATGGACGAAACAGTCTGGTCGGGGATAGGCAAGACGGTGAATGTCTCGTCGGCAACCTCGACGTATGACAAGAAGTCGTCCACGAACTGCTGCGCGTAGTCGGCGGCGATCCACTCGGCGGAAGCCACTCCGTCGCGGACACGCAACTCGTCCATCCGTCCCTCGACGTTCGAGGCGCCGAATTTAAACGTCCCGGAATCAGGCGAGATGCCATGTGGCAATGTCGCCGGATTTCCCCCGTATTGCGCCGACCCGCCCGCGCCGCTGAAGTGATCCTCGAACGTCGCCCCGTTGAGATACTTGGTGGCCTTAGAGCCATCAATCGTGCATGTCATATACAACCAGTTTCCTTGGGTGGCAGACACATCGGAATTCCAGTTGATGAAGGTCGAGCCGCCATAATTGTTGATGATCAATCCCCAACAGGGGTATCCCTGCAGATACCTGCAGACCCAGCCCCCCTTGTTGTCACCCCATCCCGTGTATTTATTCACGAGAAACATGCTGGAGCCGTCCTTGGTGCCAGTCATTTTGTCCACCGCGATCCAGCCGGAGACGGTGACGCGGGAAATGCTGGTAAGCGGCTTTGCGGCAGATGGGTCTATGAAACTCGTGACGCTTGTCGCATAGATTCCGGCAATGCTCGCGCAACCGCCGATTTTGGCGTTGGTCCCAAGAGACACGGCGGCCGCGTTCACAGCGTCGTAGCCGTTCGCGGAGGAGTCGCGGGCGGTCGCGTCGCCCTCGCCGAGGTGATAGACGGCAATGAAGTCGGGCCATGTGTCGGCGGGATTTACGAGGGGCAGAAAGGCGGCGTTCTTCGCGCCCCAGTAGGCAGTGACGACGGTCGAGGCGGTGAGCTCCGGGACGTTCACCCAGACGGCCGATTCGCCAGCAGCATTCCAGGTGTCGATTTCGTGGGCGAGCAGCGTGCCGTCAGCAAGCGTGAAGCGCAGATCCGCACCGTTCGCGGCGCAGTCGGCGGGGTTGAACCACGGCTGGCGCGTGGTCGAGAGACGCACGAGAATCGGGAAGTTCGTGAGCGGCGACGAGATCCGCCCGACACCCGGCGAGATCAACATCGCGTGGTCGAAGTTCGACGGGTCGAATTCGCAGTTGATGATGAAGCTAACGACCTCCAATTGGCCGTCGTAGTCGCCAATACCGGTGATGGTCGCGTAGGCCGTGCCGATCGCGGTGTTGTTCGAGTAGGCGACGGTGTAGTGCGTATCTTGGACAAGCTCGACGCAATCGACGCGGTCCGAGACGGTCACGGACGGCTCGATGCCGGCGGCGAGCGCCGCAGGCGTCGCGACGAATTGGACAGGAATCGGCAGGATGGAGAGCAGCGACAGCCTGAGGCCAAGACTGTCGGCAAGGGCCTTCATCTGATCGGTGCTGAGCGCGCTTGCATAGACACGGATGTCGTCAATCGGTCCACCGCATAACGCCTCGCCGGAGATGACGCCGCCATGTCGGCCGCCAAACTGCCAGTTGACGAGATTGGACGCTCTTGGCGTCGTGGCGGTCGTCCCGGCAAGAACTCCGTCGACATAGAGATCGACGCGGTCGCTGAGAATGTTCACGACGTAGAGGTGGTATTCGGTGTCGCCGCTCTCGATGCCGTTGACGGTGATGAGGGGCGAAGAGGAGTTGTTCTCGGTGAGGACAACCTGGTTGGCGGACTCACCGCGCCGGAGCATTATGGAGGTATTGCCGTTTCTAAAGTGGAAGAGGATGCCGGTCGATTTGGTTCCAAGCTTCGCGACGGCGGCGATGGCGGAGTCGCGGTTCGCGGCGAAGACGCTGGAAATAGAGCCGTGGGGAGCGCAGGCGGTGGTGTCGAGGGCATAGCCCTGCCCCGATTCGACGAAGGTCGTGGTTCCCCCGGCCATTGTCAGCGACCCGGAGCCGGTGTTGGCGAGACTCTGTCCGTCGAACGTCAGCCGAAGCGTCGGGAGGAGATCGGTCGCGTCAGCACCAACCGGACGCGTTTTCCACTTCCATACGAGCTTGCGGCCCTTGGCCGGATCGGGATGCTCGTAAGTGAAGGACGTCTCCAATCCGTTGGTAAGGACATTGTTGTCCGCATCGCACAGTTTCCACCCCTGGCAGATGCACTCATCGCTTCCGTTCGTCACCACCGTCGCGCCGCAGGAAACGGTGAATGTGGCTCCGGCCGAAAGCCCGGTAAGATTGCCGTACGCGGGAGACGGCGAACCGACATTGCCGGGCGAACCGGCAATGACGAGCGCGTCGTCGGGCAGATCGACAGGATCACCGGCGACAAAGGAGCCGGTGCCGCCATTCGCGAAAAACGTCTCGGACACAGTGTCGTAGAGCCCGGCCGCGCCGTCGGAATCTTGCACGACTGGCACAAAGTCGCGCACAAGCGTCTCGCCATCGTAGATCTGGCAGGAGTAGAGCCGCATGCTGGAGTATGAGCCAATTCCAGGAGACCACCCCTGGTGCATCGCAAAAAGATACAACGTATTGCCTGAGGCGGCATTAGAGAACGGAGAAGAACTCGCATTGACGAATTCCTCTCCGTCAAATTTCAGCGCGGACATCGACATATCAACGGCATGGCGGGAAGTGTCAATGGCGATGCCGGTGTCGGTATTTGTCCAGTCGCCTGACAGCGAGATATGGAAAGTGCCAGCTTTGGCAGCGCCGAAGAAGAAGGACTCTTTGCTGCCGGTCGACCCCCAGCCGTTCCACTGCCCGCCAGCCGTCGTGGTCAGGCTGAAGTCAACCACAACGCGCGTCGTGGTCTTGGGCACAATGCCGGTGTTGATGTACTGCGTTCCCGACGAGGCGATGTACTTTACCTCCGTGTAGCCCGCCGGCAGCGCCCCCGCAAACGCGCTTGCCGCGGCAAAAGCCAAAACGAAACCAATCGCAAATCTTCTCATATGGCCACTCCTTTGAGATTTCTATTGAGAATGATATCATATTCACGCGTCAATGTCAACCACCACGGCCACTTCTTGCTCACGGCGTTGCGCGCAAGGTCGCGGGGCAGAATCACCCGAGCGCGGCGAGGGCCGTCACTTCAAGCGGAAGACGAGGCGGATGCGGGCGGGCGACTCGACTGCCTCGCCGCCTGCCTTCGCCGGCACGAACTCCGCCGCCTTCACTGCGCGCACCGCCGCGGCATCCAGCACTGGATGGCCGGACGACTCCACGACCTCCACGCCCTCCACCTTGCCCGACGCCGCCACCTTGAGCTCCAACACCGTCTCGCCCTCGATGCCGCGGCGCCTGGCCTCGGCGGGGTAGTCGGGGCGGATTGCGCGGCGCGGGCGCGGCGGCGCGTCCACTTTCGCCTGCCGCGGCGCAACCGCGGCCGCCGGCATCGGCTCCTCTACCGCCGTCGCCTCGGGGAGCGGACGGCGCGCGGTCTCCGGCTCGGCGAAGGCGGGGTCGTCGATCTCCGCCTGCGCCGGCGGCGGCGGCTCGGCCTCCGGCGGCGGCAGCTCGCGCGGGCGCTCCGGCTCGGGCGGCGGCGCGGGCGGGGTGGACGCAACCGCCTCCGCGGCGGAATCCTCCTCCTCGGCGAACGAAAGCTCCACGCTGGAAAGGTCGAGCCGCGCGAGCGTGCGGTCTTCGGAATGGCCCATCCACCACGCGATCGCCAGCGCGATCAGCCCGTGGGCGAGCAGCGAGACGACGGCGGCGGCGAGGAAGCGCATCACTCCCCCTTCACCTGGAAGCTCGCCTTATCCACTCCCGCCGCCTTCAAGTCGGCGACAAGCCCGATGCCGGCGCCGAGCGACGCCCTGCGGTCGCCGGAGACGATCACCGGCAGCCCGGTCTTGGCGTCGTGGAGCGCCTTCACCCGCCGCAGTATCTCCGCGCGGTCGAGGTCGAGGCCGTTGAGCTGCATCGAGTCGTCGGCGCGGATGGTGATGACGATCCGCTCGCCCTTCTCGCGCGCGCCGGCGGCGGAGGGCAGGTCCACCTTGATCCCGCGGTGGACGGCCATATCGAAGATGCAGTAGATGAAGAACACCAGCACCAGGAACATGACGTCCATCAGCGACGTCAGCTCCAGCCTCGGCGGTCTCGTCTTCCTGCCCATTGCGTCCATCCCCTATTTCCAGATCCCGAGCGAAAGATACGGCAGCACCTGCTTCTCCAGGGTGACGTCGAGGTCGAAGAGCGCGTTGCCGGCGAAGCCGAACTTGCGGGTGAGGTTGATCTGGTCGATCACCTGCCGCGCGTCGAGCCGCGACTCGTTCGCCGTCACCCCGATGCCGACGATCGTCCGCCGCGCCCGCGACGCCTTTGACGCCTGCTGGACCATCAGCTCGGTGAACTTCAGCGTCGACTCGGTGTAGTCCATCGGCGCGACGTAGTCCACCACCCCGGCGTCGAGCCACGCCGTCCAGTCCTGCCCGACCGACGCCACGCACTTCGGGTAGCTGCCGTAGACCGCCGCGGTCAGCCACTTCGGACGCGGCGCGCGCCGCCGCGCATCGGCCACGAACCGGGTGACATGTGCGGCCGCGTCGGCCGGGCGCACCGTCCCCTCGCCCCAGCGCACGAAGTCGAGGTGGACGCCGGCGACGGCGTAGCGGGACGACATCTCGGCCACCGCCGCGAGCAGGTACTCGCGCACCGCCGGGTTCGCCGGGTCGAGGTATTCCGAAAACCCGCCGCCGGTCTTCTTCAGCAGCCACCCGCGCCGGCGGAACGCCTCGACGCGATCCGGCGTCGCGCGGGACGAGGTGAACGCGAGCAGCCAGGCGTGGACCCGGATCCCGGACCCCTTCGCCGCCGCGACGCACGCGGCGAGCTGGTCGCCCTCCTGCTCAAACGTCTTCGAGCGCGGCAGCACCGTGGACGGATAGTGGGCGAAGCCGGCGCCGGCAACGTTCACGAAGATGTCGGTCACCTTGGCGGACTTGAGGAGCGCAATCGTCTTCGGCCAGTTGCCGGGATAAAGCCCGCAGCCGCTGTGGTCCCATACCGCCCGGATCTCGCCCTGGCGCGGCACCTGCCGTGCGGCATACGAGCGCAGCTCCCGCGCCTTCGCCTCGACCCGCGCCTGATGCGCGGCGTAGCTCCAGCGCGTTGGCTCGACGGAGCCGACAAGCGCACCCACGAGCTGCGCCTTGAGGTCCTCGTCGCCGTCGGCAGAGAGGACGTGGGTCATCCAGTAGCCGCCGCCGGTGGCAATCCACGCCGGCTCGCCGGTGGCGCGTCCGCGGCGGTCGGTCCAGGTGGCGAGCACCCGTCCCTTGCCGGGCTTGGGCGCGGCGCGCAGGAGCACCGACGAAGTCTGGCGAATCGCCGCGGGCAGTCCCTCGGGAACGCGCGATACGAAGTCCATGCGGCTCCACGCGCCCGGATACGGCGCGGCGGCGTAGCCGTTCTGCTTCACGTCCATCAGGTCCGCGAGCGCCGTCGAGGCGGAGTAGAGCACCACCAGCTTGCCGCCGCGCGCGCGGAACGACTTAAGCGCGCGCATTTCGTCCGCCGAAGGATTGCTTAGCCCGACGAGGAAGGCGACCTTCTCCTGCGCGAGCTGAGTCCCCATCTGCGCCGGCGCGACCGTCCGCACCGGGATCTTCTCGCCCTCGAGCCAGCGCTTCAGGTGCCCGGCAAGCGAGGCGTCGTAGCCGGTCGGCTGCGACACCACGGCAACGGCCAATAACAGCGAGCTAAGCAAGGTCGGGCCTCCTTTGCGCCGTGAGGCGACGCGACTCCGCCGCGCGCCAGGCCTCGATCTTGGCGTGGTCGCCGGAGAGCAGCACCTCCGGCACCTTCATGCCGCGGAAATCCGGCGGCTGGGTGTACTGCGGCGCCTCGAGCATACCCCCGCGGCCGAAGCTCTCCTCGGCCGTCGCCGCGGCACCTCCGCCGAGCACGCCGGGAACCAGGCGCACCGCCGCGTCGGCCATCGCCGCCGCCGCGATCTCGCCGCCGGTCATCACAAAGTCGCCGACCGAAAAAATATCCGTCGCCAGCGTCTCGATGCGCGCGTCGAAGCCCTCGTAGTGCCCGCACATGAAGACCACGTGCCCCGCCGCGGCGAGCGAGCGGGCGTCGGCCTGGGTGAACGGACGCCCGGCGGGAGAGGTCATCACCACCCGCGGCCGCACGCCCTCCGTCGCCGCGGCAAGGCGGGACTCCACCGCGGCAAACCACGGCTCGCAGCGCATCAGCATCCCGGGGCCGCCGCCGTAGGGTCGCTCGTCGGTCTTGCGCCAGCGGCCGACACCGAAGTCGCGGAGGTCGACGACGTTGACCTCGCACAGCCCCTTCTTCACGGCGCGCGCGACGATGGACTCCGTCAGGAACCCACTGAACATCCCGGGCTGGACGCTGATCAGATCGATTTTCAGCGTAGACACTGCTTCTCCTTTCGGTGTGTATTATACCATAAAGGGATTCATGCAGACTCGGGAATTGGTCGGAGCGGAGGGATTTGAACCCTCGGCCTTTTGCTCCCGAAGCAAACGCGCTACCAGACTGCGCCACGCTCCGATAAAAAAGCCGGCAGCGTCCTACTCTCGCACGGGCGGGTCCCGCACTACCCTCGGCGATGGAGCCCTTGACTGCCGTGTTCGGAATGGGAACGGGTATGACAGCTCCTCTATGGCCACCGGCGAAAAGCCGGAAAGTCGGGGACTAAAGAGAACTACGGCTCCACACGGGAAGAGCGAGGGCTCTTCATTAGTGAAGTCAAAAATAAGCTAAGCCGCACGTCCGGTTAGTACCGATCAGCTCAACGGATCGCTCCGCTTGCACCCTCGGCCTATCTAGGTCGTCGTCTACGACCGGACTTCAGGGACTTGCGTCCGGGAGAACTTGTCTCGGGGGAGGCTTGGCGCTTAGATGCCTTCAGCGCTTATCCGTTCCGGGCATAGCTACCCGGCCTGCCGCTGGCGCGACAGCCGGAACACCATGGGCCCGTGACTCCCGGTCCTCTCGTACTAGGGAGTCTTCCCCTCAGTTCTCCTGCGCCCACAGAGGATAAGGACCAAACTGTCTCACGACGTTTTGAACCCAGCTCGCGTTCCGCTTTAATTGGCGAACAGCCAAACCCTTGGGA
>CADCCW010000011.1 GCA_902800055.1 uncultured bacterium | reverse complement strand
ATCCTCAAGACGCCGATAAGTCTTCTCGCCGGGCTCAACACTCCGCTTGCCATGCTCGTCATCGGCTTCTATCTCGCGGGCGCTGACTTCCGCCGCGTCGTCCGTATGCCGAGCGCCTATCTCGCAGCGGCAGTTCGCCTTATGGCCTACCCCCTCGCGATGGTCGCGCTGCTTTACCCCTTGCGCGCCCACTTCCCGCGAGAGATGATGCTCGCGCTCGTTACGGCGGCATCTGCTCCTGTCGCTGCGATGGTCTCGATGTTTGCGTCGAAGTACGAGCGAGACGTCGACCTTTCCGTCGGGCTCGTCAGCGGCACGACGCTCCTCAGCATCCTCACGATGCCGCCTGTGATAGCCTTTGCAATGGAGGTGCTATGATCCCGGAGAAAACAGTCGAGGCGCTGAAGAGGCGCGGGTTCGAGGTTGAGACGGCGGCGACTAGGCAAGAGGCGCTTGCGCTCGTCATGAAGGAGGCAGAGTCGGCGCAAAGCGTCGGCTGGGGCGGCAGCGAGTCGGTCAAGGAGATCGGTGCGCGCGCGCGTCTCGTCGAGAGCGGAAAGGAGATTCGCGACCACCAGCTCGTGTGCGACCTCTTCCTTCTTTCCGCCAACGCGCTCACGGCCGACGGGCGCATCGTAAATATCGACGGTACCGGCAACCGCGTCGCGGCGTCGATCTGCGGCCCTAAGCGCGTCGTCTACGTCATTGGGCGCAACAAGATAGTTGACGGCGGCGTAGACGAGGCGATCGCGCGCATCAGACGCTGTGCCTGCCCCCCGAACGCGAAGCGTCTCGGCAAGCGTACACCGTGCGGGCTTGCGGGCGCGTGCGTCGGCGGCGAGGGGTGCGACTCGCCCGACAGGATGTGCAAGGTGACTGCGGTCTTCGACCGCAAGCCCACAGGCGTGTCCACAAAGATAATTCTCGTAAATGAAGACCTCGGCTACTGAGAATTATGGTATAATACCCGTAAGTAATACATGTAACTTCATTAAAACCTCAAACATAAAGGAGAAACATGGGTACAGTTAAAATCGGCGACGCAATCAGCGAAGGCTGGAACATCTACAAGGGCAACTTCGGGTTGGTGTTCCTTGGTTGCTTGATCACCTGGCTGGTTTCGGCCGTGTCGTGCAACATCTGCATTGGTCCGCTTTTTTGCGGCATGTTCATGATGCTTGCTCGCATCGTAAAGAAGTCGGAGCCCAAGCCCGAGGTTGGCGATGTGTTCAAGGGTTTTGACAAGTTCCTTCCTGCGTTTCTCCTTGTCCTCGTGTGCGGCATCTGCTATTTTGTCTTGCAGTGCATTCTGCTGATGATCCCCGTGGTCGGCTGGATCCTGCTTCTCATCGTTGCCTTTGCATACGGCCCGATCCTTACCTGGGCGCTGATGCTCGTCGCGAACCGCGACATGAAGTGGACTGAGGCAGTGGGCTTTGTCCTCAAGTCGACGTTCAACGGCAATTTCACGATGCCGATCGTGCTTGGCATCCTCGCCGGGATCATCGGCGGCGCCGGCATCGTGGTTTGCGGCATAGGCCTACTCTTCACGATGCCTCTCGCGCTTTGCATCTATGCCGCTGCCTATGAGCAGGTGTTCGGCGGTGAAGGCGGCGCGGGCAGCGCAGAAGCGCCTGTCGACCCGGAAGTAGTCGCCTGATGGCGTCACGGGATTCTTCCCGCGATTTTGCGCTGGCCCTTGTCGTGGTCGGTGCAGTGGTCCTCGCCGCGCATGCGGCGGGGATCGTGCTTTGTCCGGTACGCCGCTTTGCCGGGATTCCATGTCCCGGTTGCGGCTCGACTCGCGCGGCGATGCTCCTCCTTCGCGGCGAATTTGCCTCGGCGGCGGCCATGAATCCTCTCGCCGTCGTGCTTTTCGTGCTTGTCCCTGCGTGGTGGCTGTTTTTTCGCCGGCGTAAATGGTCACTCGGCGCGAAGGTCGCGTTTCTCGTTATTGCAGTCCTTGCCGTTGCCGCAAATTGGGCATGGTTGCTACACGTCAATGAATCCCTCGGCTACTGAGAATTTGGTATAATACAAACTACCTGGCATGGTGCAGGGAGGCAATAAAAGAAGGGGTTCTAAGGGAAGATGAAACGCGCACGGGACTATCGCCGCGAGGCATGGGTTGCGCTCGGCGAAGGGCAGTACTGGCCCTTCGTCGGCGCGATGTTCATTCTTATGCTCATTTCCGCTGCGGCGATACTCCCGTCGATTCTGCTTCTCTTCATTCCGTTCTTCTACTTGATCGGCTTCATGTCGTGGTCTTATTCCACGATGGCGCTTTCGACGATTCGCAGGCGCATGAAGTTCGAGCTTTTTTCCTCCGGCTGGGGCCATGGCTGGCACATGTTCTGGGTGCTTTGCGTCCAGTGGACATACTTGCAGCTCTGGTTCCTCCTGCTCATCATTCCCGGTATCATCAAGTGCTTTTCCTACGCGATGACGCCGTATATCGCAGTCGACCATCCCGACTGGACGGCGAACCAGTGCATCACGGAGTCCCGGCGCATAATGTACGGGAACAAGTGGCGCTACTTCTGCCTCAACATAAGTTTCATCGGCTGGTATCTGCTGCTCATCCCCGCGGCTTTCATCCCCTGCGGCACCTTAGCGCAGCTCTTCCTGCAGCCGTATGTCCAGACCGCCTGCGCCGCCTTTTACGAAGACATCAAGAACTTCTGAGCTTCCTTCGTAGCGTCTGCGCTCGCCGACGTCCCGTCAGCTCGCTTAACCTTGCCCGCGTATCCCCCGGAGCGAAGCGGAGTCGCCGAAGGCGAGCTCAATGCGGGGTGCAAATCCGCCGCGATTTCGTCCGCGCCATAATCTCATTTTGCCGCGCTTGATTTTAGCGCGGAAGTTTCGCTATAATATGCCCAACGCCGTTAAAAAATAAGGAAAGTGAAAGAAAACATTGAAATGGGCGATAAAAAGGGCAACGACAAAGGGGCGCCTCCCCATTTGATTACCCATTTGATCGTGATATAATACCGTTTATGAGGAAACCGTGTGAGAACCTGCCGAAAGTGGCGTCCTGGCTTCTGGGGCCTGCATTGTTGTGCCTGATCGCCGGATGCCATGATGATTGCAAAGATGTTATGGTGGCAATGGAGCGTGGCGGCGGTGCCTGTGCGTTTGTGTCCAATTGTACCCATATCGCGGCAAACGGCAGGCAGGAGAAAACGGGAGACAGCTCGCTCTTGATTGATGCAGGTGATGTGACTGAACTTGCGAAATTTTGCGGAATGCGTCCGCAGTTCGCCGTGTATCAAAGCTATTTGGGATTGCTGACCTTGCAGTTGAAGGGTGGGTTCTGTCACAAAGGACTTGTTGTAGGCATTACGGGAGAGATGCTCACGGAAGATCGTGCAAAGCAGTCATCTCAGGTATCCGAAAGATGGCGTTGGAAGCGAGTGAACGATTTCATTTATTGGTATGAAGAGTAATAGGGTGTCAACAGGGTCTGTCGGTTCTATAACTTCAATGGTTTGCCGACGTCATATATCATATTTGCTGGAAGCGAGTCTTTCTTGAGAAACATCACCATGTAGATTGGCGCATAGAAAACCTTGCCGACAACATCCATCGCATCGTCGTCGAAAACAATCGCGGACTCGATTCCGTATTCATCGCATTCCATCAGCTTGTCCAGGGCTCGGTGACGCTTGTAGTGCTTACCGCTCTTGACCTCGATTGGCAGAACGGCGCAATCCTTTTCGACGAGGAAATCAACCTCCCCGAAAGCGCTTGAATTGTAGTACCTTACGGCAAAGCCATGCGCAGTCAGCTCCTGTGCGACAGCATTCTCGTAGATTGCACCGAAGTTCAAGTCTGTCTCGCCGTTGAGGACACGAATCTGGATGCCCCCCATCAGCATAGCCGAGAGAAGCCCCACGTCGTTGGCAAAGAGCTTGAAGAATGTGTTTTTCTCCGATAGCGTCAGCGGCACCTTGGGCTCTGCAACGTTGTACGCAGGAATTGCCACGCCGGCCTCGCGCAGCCAGACGAATTCGTCTTCCAGCCTGTCAAATCGGGACGCCTCCGCAACGCTATCCGCATAAAACCTCTTGTTCTTCTTGTTCAACTCCGGGGCAAGTCTCTTGTAGACTTCCCTTATGCGCATGGAATTCTCCTCGTCGTATTTGGAAATGTCCTTGCGGTATTCCACAAGTATCTTCTTCTGCTCGTCCATGACAAGCCGCATGTCCTTGGTGTCGATATACCGTTGCACCACCGCAGGCATCCCGCCAACGACGAGATAGAAGCGGAACAGCTTTCTCAGCCGATCGTGCAGGACCTTCGGTAATGGCTTGCGGTTCTCCCATGCGGACTTCGCCTGCGCGACAAGCTCCGGGCTTTCGCCGTTCGCGATCACGAACTCCTCAAAGTCGAGCGGATACATCGTCTCTTCGTCAAGCACGCCGACCGGAACTGACCTTACGTTCTTCATCTCTACGCCAAGCAGCGATCCGCTGAGAATGTAGTGGTAGCGTCCGTCGTCGCGCACAAGATACTTGATGTAGGTGACGGCTTCAGGGCACTCCTGTACCTCGTCGAGGAAGATCAGCGTCTTGCCCTCGATCAACGGCTTGGACGTAAAGGCGCTTATGCGAGAAATGATTTCGCTCTCGTCTTCCACGTCCTCGAACAGCTTGACCGCGTTTTTCATCTTCACGAAGTCAATCTTCACAACCGATTCATAGTGCGTCCGGCCAAATTCCTCAATGATGAAGGTCTTGCCAACTTGTCGAGCGCCATCAATGAGGAGCGCCGTTTTGCCTGCCTCGTGATAGAACTTTTCTAGTTTCTCCATTATTTTGCGATAAATCATGTTCTTTGACCTTTCGCGGCGAATTATACCACACTTCCTGTCAGAAAATCAACCCCAGACCACAGGTTTCTGTCAATTTTTGCACCACAAGAAGTGACTTCCTGACAAAAACTGCACCAGCATTATCTATCGTGCCATGAATCGAGAGGGTCGCGCCACTATGACAAGGAAAACCTACTGTGGCAATCTACTGTGGTAGTCAGGTCTGACACTGTTGGTTCCCTGTTGGTTCCCATCCCCGCGGCTTTCGTCCCCTGCGGCACCTTAGCGCAGCTCTTCCTGCAGCCGTATGTCCAGACCGCCTGCGCCGCCTTTTACGAAGACATCAAGAACTTCTGACAGCCCATTACGGCGCAATTATGGTATAATTTCCCGCATGAACATTGTGATTCTGCTGGGGGCCCCGGGTTCGGGGAAGGGAACGATCGCGGGGAAACTCGCGGCCGAGCATGACAACTTGAAGCACGTCTCGTCCGGAGACCTGCTTCGCGGCGCAGTCGCCAAAGGCACTCCTGCGGGGGTGGAGGCGAAGGGCTACATGGAGAAGGGCAACCTCGTCCCCGACGCGCTTATCGCGCAGATGATAAAGGACGTCGTGGCCGAGACCACGGGCGACATAACGATGCTGCTGGACGGCTTCCCGCGCAACCTCGCGCAGGCGAAGATCCTCGAGGAGATGGGTGCGCCTATCAAGAGCGTCGTTCTCGTCGACGTTCCCGACGAAGTGATCCACGACCGCATCGCCGGGCGCCGCACGTGCCCGAAGTGCAAGGCCGGCTACCACGTCAAGGCGCTCCCGCCGAAGGTGGAGGGCGTCTGCGACAAGTGCGGCGCCGCGCTCACGGTGCGCAAGGACGATAACCCCGAGACCGTCAAGGACCGGCTCGTCGTCTACCACCGCGAGACCGAGCCGCTCGTCGCCTACTACGAGGCGAAGGGTCTCCTCCGCCGCATCGACGGCGACCAGGGCCCGGTGCGCAACGCCGCGGCGTTCAAGGCCGCGATGTAGCGAGATGAAGGTCGACGTCAAGTCGCGGGCGGAAATCGACCGGATGCGCGAGGCGTGCCGGATGAGCGCGGAGATCCGCGACATCTGCGCCGCCGCCGTCGCGCCCGGCGTCACCACCGGCGAGATCGACGCGCTCGTCGTCGACTACTGCGAGAAGCACCACGTCAGGGCCGGATTCTACGACTACCACGGCTATCCCGGCCACCTCTGCGTCTCGATCAACGACGAGGTGATCCACGGCATCCCCTCGCCGCACCGCGTCATCGTGCCCGGCGACCTCGTCAAGACCGACGTCGGCATCTTCAAGGACGGCTTCAACGGTGACACCTCGCGCACCGTCGCGGTCGGCGTCACCGATCCCGAGGTGCTGCGCCTCGTGGAGACCACCAAGGCCTGCCTCAAGGCCGGCATCGCCGCCTGCGGCCCCGGCGTCCACCTCGGCGACGTCGGCTACGCCATCGAGCAGGTCGCCGAGGCCGCCGGCTTCGGCGTCGTCCGCAACTGGATCGGCCACGGCGTCGGCCGCACCATCCACGAGGACCCGGAAGTGCCCAACTACGGCAAGCCCGGCACCAAGCTCGTCCTCCGCCCAGGAATGACCATCGCCATCGAGCCGATGATCACCATGACCAAGGCCGGCGAGGCGACTGACGTCCTTTCCGACGGCTGGACCGTCGTCACCCGCGACCGCTGCCTTTCCGCCCATTTCGAGCATACCGTGGCCATCACCGACGACGGCTGCGAAATCCTCACTTTGCCGGCGGACTATCCCTGAAGTCCTTAAGCCCGAAGGCGCCCTGGTCGAATGGCGACTGATTGCTTGGGGATGGATGGTCCGCCGGCGCTGTTAATATGTTTTTCCGCGCATTTCTGTGGGCGGTTGTTTTTAACACAGAGGCACAAAGGCTCAGAGGCACAGAGGGTTTTTGTTGGGGGCGAACCCAAACCTGCAACTCAAACAACCAAACACACCCACCTGACGCCAAGTCTACGGAGGGCAAGCAAACAACGAACGACGAAATTATGGTATAATACGCACCAATTTTCCAACCACAAGAGGAATGAAATGAACAGAGCAATCAAGAAAATCGTCGCGCGGGAGATCATTGACTCCCGCGGCAACCCCACCGTCGAAGTCGATGTCGTCCTCGAGGACGGCTCGCTTGGCCGCGCCGCTGTGCCCTCCGGGGCGTCGACCGGCGTCAACGAGGCGCTCGAGCTGCGCGACGGCGACCCGAAGCGCTACCTCGGCAAGGGCGTCTCCAAGGCGGTCGCCAACGTCAACAAGGTGATCGCGCCCAAGCTCGTCGGCCACTGCGCCTGCGACCAGCGCGGCATCGACCAGCTCATGCTCAAGCTCGACGGCACGCCCACGAAGTCGAAGCTCGGCGCCAACGCCATCCTCGGCGTCTCGCTCGCCGTCGCCAAGGCCGCGGCCGCGTCCTTCGGCCTGCCGCTCTACCGCTACATCGGCGGCACCAACACCTACACCCTGCCGGTCCCGATGATGAACATCATCAACGGCGGCGCCCACTCCGACGCCCCGATCGCGTTCCAGGAGTTCATGATCCGCCCGGTCGGCGCGAAGAGCTTCAAGGAAGGCCTCCGCTGCGGCGCCGAGGTGTTCCACAACCTGAAGAAGGTGCTGAAGGCCCGCGGCCTCTCCACCGCCGTCGGCGACGAGGGCGGCTTCGCTCCGGCGCTCGACTCGATCGAGGACGCGCTCGAGTGCATCATCAAGGCCATCAAGCAGGCCGGCTACAAGCCGGGCAAGGACGTCACCATCGCCCTTGACTGCGCCTCCTCCGAGTTCTACAAGAACGGCCGCTACGACTACACCTGGAAGGAAGGCAAGAAGGGCGCCAAGCGCACCTCTGCCGAGCAGGTGAAGTACCTCGAGGGCCTGGTCAAGAAGTACCCGATCGACTCGATCGAGGACGGCATGGCCGAGGGCGACTGGGACGGCTGGGTGGCGCTCACCAAGGCGATCGGCGGCAAGTGCCAGCTCGTCGGCGACGACCTGTTCGTCACCAACGTGAAGTACCTCGAGAAGGGCATCAAGCTTGGCGCGGCCAACTCGATCCTGATCAAGGTCAACCAGATCGGCTCGCTCTCCGAGACGCTCGACGCCATCGAGATGGCTCACCGCGCCGGCTACACGTCCGTCACCTCGCACCGCTCGGGCGAGACCGAGGACGCGACGATCGCCGACATCGCGGTCGCCACCAACTCCGGCCAGATCAAGACGGGCTCGATGAGCCGCACCGACCGCATCGCGAAGTACAACCAGCTTCTCCGCATCGAGGAGCAGCTGGGCGCGAAGGCCGTCTACGGCTACAAGAAGGTCCGCTGACCAAGGCGTCGAAGCCAGAAAAGGGTGGCCGCGCGGGTTGTTCCGCGCGGCTTCCTTTTTTGCATAGCGGAGAGATTTTTCAAATACCCCCTTGCGGGTGGAGGACTGAATATGATATACTACACAATGTTTTCCGTTGCGAGGATAACTCAGTTGGTAGAGTGCCACCTTGCCAAGGTGGTTGTCGCGGGTTCGAGTCCCGTTCCTCGCTCCAGAAAGCCAAGGTGAGATGGGGGCGTAGCTCAGCTGGTAGAGCAAGTGACTCTTAATCACTGGGTCCAGGGTTCGAATCCCTGCGCCCCTACCATCTCAGCCGAAAGGGATGTGGCTAGGTAGCTCAGTTGGTAGAGCAACGGACTGAAAATCCGTGTGTCAGCGGTTCGATCCCGCTCCTGGCCACCAATCTTTTTGGTATAATACACACATATGAAGATCTGCGTTATCGGCGATGGTGGCTGGGGAACGGCCAATGCAATGCTGCTGGCCGGCTACGGCCACGATGTCGCGCTTTGGGGCGCGTTCCCCGACTATATCGAGGAGATGCGCCGGACTCGCCGCAACGAGCGGTACCTCCCCGGCGTGGAACTGCCCGCTTCGCTGCGGCTTGAACACGACCGCGCCGCGGCGGCAGAAGGGGCGGAGGTGGTGGTGCTGGCGCCGCCGTCGAAGTACTTTCCTTCCGTGGTCGAGGGCTTCCGCGGGCTCATCGGCCCCGAGGCGCTCGTCGTCTCGATCACCAAAGGCCTGTGCGAGGACACCTGCCGCCGCATGACCGAGACCGGCGAGGAGATTCTCGGGACAGGACCAATCGTTGCGCTTGCGGGACCGTCGCACGCCGAGGAGGTCTCGCGCGGCATCCCGACCGCGGTCGTCGCCGCGTGCACCGATCCCGAAAAGGCGCGGCGCGTGCAGGAGATCTGGTCCGGTCCGCGCTTCCGCGTCTACACCTCCGCCGATCCGACCGGAGTGGAGATCGGCGGCGCGGTGAAGAACGTGCTGGCGATAGCGGTCGGCTGCTCCGACGGCATGGGCTTCGGGGACAACACCCGCGCCGCGCTGATTACGCGCGGCCTGGTGGAGATGAAGCGTTTCGTGCTCGCCTACGGCGGCAGGCGCGAGACACTGGACGGGCTTGCGGGGGTCGGCGACCTGATCGTCACCTGCACTTCCGTCCATTCTCGCAACCACGCGGTGGGCGAGCGCCTTGGCCGCGGCGAGACGATCGACGAGATCACCGGCTCGATGATGATGGTGGCCGAAGGCGTGTGGAACTCGCGGGTGGTCCACGAGATCGCCCAGCGCCTCGGCGTGGAGATGCCGATCTGCGAGATAGTCTACCGCCTCTGCCACGAAGGTCTTTCCGCGCGCGATGCGCAGGCGATAGTGATGGGGCGCAGCCTGAAGGCCGAGTAGGACGATGGAGACGGAAAAGACGAGATTCCCGCCGCCCGGGCGGACCGCGAAGGAGGACACCGCGGCGGTGATGAAGTTCTACCGTCTGCCGAAGGCGTTTCCGCCGCAGGTCGTTGCGGAGGCGCGCAGGCTTGCGCGCGGCGCGGTCTCGGCGAAAGGGCGGCTCGACCTGAGGAAGAAGTTCATCTTCACCTGCGACCCCGAGTCGGCGAGGGACTTCGACGACGCGCTCTCGCTGGAGACGGACCGGCGCGGCAACCGCATCCTCGGCGTGCACATAGCCGACGTCTCGCACTACGTGAAGCCGGGCTCTGCGCTCGACCGCGAGGCTTACCGCCGCGGTACCAGCGTTTACCTCTGCGACAAGGTGGTGCCGATGCTCCCCGAGGAGCTTTCGAACGGCAGCTGCTCGCTGGTGCCCGGCGAGGACCGCTATGCGTTCTCGGCGTTTATCACCTTCGACCGCTCTGGCGCGATGGTGGGGCGAAAGTTCGCGAAAAGCGTCATCCGCTCCCGCGCGCGCTTCACCTACGAACAGGTGATGGCGGTGATCCGCGGCGGACGCGCGGCCGTGCCTGCTGTCGGCCCGAAGGAGCTCAAGACCGTGCGCGCAATCGCCGCGCTCGCCGCCCAGCTGCGCGCGCGGCGCTTCGCCGAAGGCGCGCTTGACATCGAGATCCCGGAGATGGAGGCGGTGCTTGACCGCGAAGGCGAACTCGAGAGCGTCATTTCGCGCCCCTACGACGAGTCGCACCAGATGATCGAGGAATGCATGGTTGCGGCCAACGAGGCGGTGGCGAAGGAGCTGTGGACGCGGGGGGTGAGGATCCTGGCGCGCCTCCACGAGCCGCCGGACCCGGAGAAGCTGCTGATGCTGCGCGCGGAGCTCAAGTCGATCGGGCTTAGGGCCGGCAACCTCGAGAACCAGAAGGTGATGGCGCAGTTCCTCGCTTCGGTGAAGGGACATCCGCTCTACCCGACCATCGCGATGATGGTCCTGAGGTCGATGAAGCGCGCGGTCTACGACTCGACGACGATCGGCCACTTCGGCCTCGCCAAGCGCTACTACGCCCATTTCACCTCGCCGATCCGCCGCTATCCCGACCTCACGCTGCACCGCCAGCTTGCGGCGTGGCTGGAGGGGAAGGACGCCAAGGTGCCGCCGAAGCTGCTCGCGAAGTGGGCTGAGCATTCGAGCGAGCGCGAGGAGATCGCTGCCGAGGCCGAGCGCGGCCTCATGGAGATCAAGAAGTACCGGCTGCTAGACGACCAGCTCTCCACGCGGCAGATCCTCGACTACGACGCGGTGATCACCAAATGCGCGCCGTTCGGCTGCTTCGTGGAGATCCCCGAGCTCGCGGTCTCGGGGCTGGTGCACGTCTCGCTCCTCTCCCGCAAGTACGTGCGCTTCAACGAAAGCGACCAGACGCTTTCCGCACCAGGCGGCGGCAGCTGGAAGATCGGAGACCGCATTCGGGTGCACGTCGCTCGCGTCGACTTCGACGCGCGGAGAGTCGACTTCACGCCGGTCAGGAGCTCGTCCAGATGATGCGCCGCGCCTTCACCCTCATTGAACTGCTCACCGTGGTCGCCATCATCGGCGCGATGGTGGCGGTGGGGGTTGTGAGCCTGGGTCAGTCCCGAGGCTCCACGCGGGTGTTCGCCGCCGTGCGCGACATGATGGCGATGATCCGCCGCGCGCGGTCGGTGGCGCTAGTCACCCAGAAGCCGGCGGTGATAATCTACTCCAACGCCACCGTCGGCGACGAACCAACGATCAAGGTGGAGATCAAGGGCGAAAAGCTCTTCTCGTCGTCCGAGCCTCAGCGCGAGGTGCGCACGCTTTCCGGCGAGCTGGTGCCGGCGCCGGAACTCGACGGCTCGGGCGAAGGCGGCGAAACTATCGAGGACGTCCTCTCGCCCGAGTCGCTTTCCGAGGAGGTCGGGCGCGGACTGCGGGTGAAGGTGCTGGTCGGCGACGAGGACCTGCCGTCTGCGACCGAGGAGCGCGCCCGTTCGCGGATATCGATCTACTCCACCGTGGACAACGTCTCCCGTACCCTCGAGGTCGATGAACCGGAGAAGACGCCGGAGGCTCCCGCCGCGGACGACGAAGGCGCGGACGCGCCGGTGAAGGCGGCGTTCGCCGCCAACGGCACGGTCGATCCCGCGCACCGCATCTGGATCTACCAGGACGGCTCGACGCCGGACAAGGGCTACTGCATCGAGGTTGACCGCTTTGGCGAGCCCCGCTGCCGCGAGCTGGAAGGGGGCGAGCGGTGAGAGGCGGCTTTACCCTGCTCGAAGTGCTGCTCGCGTCGATCATCCTCGGCCTCGGGCTCGCGGGCATCCTCACCTCGATGGCGCAGTCGCAGCGTTTTATGCAGACCATGCCCGACCTCGTGACCGCGCAGGAGGTGATGGACCTAGGCGACATGGCCTATCCGCTCGCGGAGGTTAAGGACGCGTCTGACATCGACGTCAGGGAGTGCAAGGTGGACGAACTCTGGCGGATCATCGCCGGCGACCACGGCCCACGCCTCACCCGCGAGCAGAACGAGAAGTACCACGGCTACCACTGGGAGCGCGAGGACCTCGACGCCCACGCCTCGGACAAGGACTTGGAGCGTCTCGGCTACCTCCACCGGGTGAGGATAACCGTCACCTGGGGCGACCGCTTCCGCGGCAAGAAAAACACGGAAAGCTACGTCACGCTCTGGCGCGACCCGGAGAAGTGAGGGGGGCAAGCAGGATGAACAGTAGCCGCACAGCCTTCACCCTCGTCGAGCTTACGCTCGCGGTAGTGCTGCTCGGGGTGATGACCACCATCTCCATCCTCACCTTCAGGGCGGTCACCAACGGGTGGCGCGTCTCGCGAGAGTACATGGACCGGCTCGAGCGCACCGACTACGCGCTCGACCAGCTCGTCTCGGCGCTGAAGTGCGCCTACTACCCGCATTCGGGCTCGCAGGACGGCGAATACGGTTTCATGCTGATCGACAACGGCGACGGCGACTCGCCGCGGAAGTCCGACACCATCGAGTGGTCGAAGAAGGGCACCGCCCTCATCGGCTCCGACTCCTCTGGCGACGCCGTCCACCGCGTCCAGCTGATGGTGCTCGAGAAGGGCAGCGACGACTGGGGGGTTAAGATCGAGCGCACCGGGCTCTACGCCCGGGTGAAGCCGCACGCCAAGGTGATGATCGAGGACGGCTCCACCAAGGACGAGAAGGATTTCAGCTTCGAAAGCGACGAGCGCTACTTCCCGATGCTCGTCGCAGGCGACGTTGACGGATTCAGCTGCCGCGTGCTCAAGGAGCCACCCTCGGACGACAATGGCGGCAAACAGGACAAGTCGGACTGGGAGGACGAGTTCGCCGAGTCGAATGCCGTGCCCTACAAGGTGCAGCTTACGTTCTTCATCGAGAAGGAGGACCCCGAGTACCGCTCGCGCAAGATCCGCATTCCGATCCTGCGGACGGTGAGGATGCCGCTCTACGAGCAGTCGAAGGACGGTGCCAAGCTGCCCAGCGAAGGGGACGAAGATCGCCGAGGGGGCCGCCGCAGGAGTCCCGGTGGCGGAGGGGTTCGCGTATCAGGCGGCGGCGCGACGCCAGGAGGCGGAGGCGCGGCGCCAGGAGGCGGAGGAGGTGTCAGATGAGGCGTGGAAGCGCGTTGCTGATGGCCCTCTGGACGATCATGGTGCTTTCCGTGATCGTGATCTCGTTTGCGTTCGAGGCGCGGCTCCAGGGCGGCATCAACGTCTACGTTCAGAACAAGAACCGCGTTAAGCGGCTGGTGGAGTCGGGGAGGATCCTCGGCGAGGCGGTGCTGGTGGGCTACAACGATGCCAAGCAGTGGACTGAGGACGAGGACGAGAAGGAGATGCTGGAGGATGACCGCTGGTACAAGGAGAAACGCGACTTGAAGTACGCTTCCAAGTGCACCATCGGGCCGATCCTGCTTGACGAGGACGACCCCGACTCCGGCACGGTGGAGGTGGAGATCTCGATTTCCGACCGCAAGTCGGAAGGAGGAATCAACATCAATAAGCTCTTCTCAGAGGACGCCAACTACATCACCCGCTGGCAGATCATCCTCGACCGGCTGGGAGTCTCGCGCGAGGACGACTTCCGCACCGAGGAAGGCAAGTCCATCAATCTTCAGCACCGAATCATCGGCTGCTGGAACGACTTCCGCGACGAAGACGACGCGTGTACTTCGATCGACGGCAAGGAATGCGGCGCGGAGACGAAGGAATACGACGAGTGGTACGACGACCACAAGAAGGAAGTTGCCGAGGAGGATCGCCTGGGGCCGATCAACGGCGAAATCACCGATTTGAAGGAGCTTTCGCGCGTCCTCTGCTTCCGCGAGTACCCCGCGCTGCTCACGGGCGGAGTGGTGAACCCCTATGACGACAAGAAGAGCCAGGTGTCGGTGAAGGGGCTCTTGAACATGAAGATATTCACCACCACCGGCGACGGCAAGATCAACGTCAACGACTGCACCGTGGATCAGCTTCTCACCGTGCCCGGCATCTACGTCGAGGACGAAGTGGACGAAGACGACAAGTCGGAGAGCCTCGAAGTCGCCGAGGCGATCGTGAAGTGCCGCTCGATCAAGCCGCAGGAGTACGACGTGCCCGAGGACGGCCGCACCGAGTGGGGCTATGGCGAGTTCACCGACGACTGGTGGTCGGACATGCGCCAGCGCGTGTCGGACGAGTTCGACGTCGAGATCGACCAGTCCGCACAGCAGTACCTTACCGCGGCACCGACCGAGACGACTGTCTTCAGGATGAAGATCACAGGGCGGCTGATGGACATGTCGTACACCGCCGAGTGCGAGTGCTACGTGAAGGACAAGCAAGTCCGCTACGTCAGCTGGAAGGAGTAATCCAGATTAACATAAGTTATGCTTGTCTAATAACATTTGCTGATGGTATAATACAGCCAACAAAGCGATAAACTCGCAAATCCAAACCACAAACCGAAGGAGAAAACGAAATGGCTCACAAGATTTCCGCCGACAAGTGCGTCAGCTGCGGCAGCTGCAAGGAAGCGTGCCCCGCCGAGGCGATTACCGAAGGCACCCCCTACGCGATCGACCCCGACAAGTGCGTCGACTGCGGCGCGTGCGCGGCCCAGTGCCCGGCCGAGGCGATTTCCGCCGCGTGATCGAATTCGTCAAGGAAACCCTGCTGCTGCTGCCGTTCCTCTTCGTCACCTACCTGGTGCTGGAGGCTGTTGAAGCGCACGCGGGCGGCGCGCTCGAGAAGTGTCTCGAGCGCGCCAACACAGTTGGCCCCCTCGTGGGCTCGCTGGCAGGGGCCATTCCGCAGTGCGGAGTGTCCGCCGCCGCCGCGTCGTTCTACGCCGGCGGCGTCATTTCCGTCGGCACGCTCGTCGCGGTGTTTCTGTCGACGTCGGACGAGCTCATCCCCGTCTTCATCTCCAAGCAGGTGCCGGTGGCGCTGATGGTCAAGATCGTCGCCGTCAAGGTGGTGGCGGCGATAGCCGTCGGCTTCTCCATCAATGCCATTCTCTCCTGCCTGCGGCATATCCGCCGCCGCGTCGAAGTGCACGACCTCTGCGCCCATAGCCGCTGCGGCTGCCGCGAACACCGAGGCATCCTCGTGCCTGCTCTCATCCACACCATCGAGATCTTCGTCTTCATCGCCGTCGTCTCCGGCCTCATCGAACTGGCGATGCACTATTTCGGCGAGAACTGCCTGGAGTCGCTCAGGCTCAATGCGCCCGTCTTCGGCGAGCTCGCGGCCGGTCTCCTCGGCCTCATCCCCAACTGCGCCGTGTCCGTCGCCGGCGCCGAGCTCTACTGCCAGGGCGCGATGAGCGCCGGGGCGCTGATGGCCTCGTCGTTCACTGGCTCTGGTCTTGGTCTGCTCGTCCTTTTCCGCACCAACCGCAACCTTGGCGAGAACCTCGCCATCCTCGCCTCAGTCTACGTCGTCGGCGTGGCACTGGGCATCGCCACCGGCCGCCTGATCTGACCGCGCCATGTCGGAAGGTTCAAGCATAACGGCGGGAGCAGGCGGCGGGGCGCGTGTACGCCTCCGCTCGCGCCTCGGGTTCCTGATGCTCGCGGCCGGGTGCGCCGTCGGGCTCGGCAACGTGTGGCGCTTCCCGTTCGTCGTCGGGCAGAACGGCGGCGCCGCGTTTGTGCTGGTATACCTCGCCTTCCTGGTGCTGCTCGGCTTCCCGCTCCTTACCGCAGAGCTCGCCATTGGCCGCGCGGCGAAGAAGGGGATCTCCGGCGCAATGGGCGAACTTGCCGCCGAGCGTCATCGCCAGTTCTGGTCAGTCGTCGGCAAGGTGATCTTCGCCGGCAACTTCCTCTTGATGGTCTACTACGCCGACGTCGCCGGCTGGCTCTTCAAATATTCCGGCGACTACCTGCGCGGCGGCGAGGTGGTGGAGTTCTCCGCGCTGCTTGGCGACCACGCCACCTGCATCGGCTTTCTTCTGGCCGTAGTCGCGGCCGCCGCGGCGATCTGCATTGCCGGCGTCAGGAATGGCGTCGAGCGCGCCACCAAGACGATGATGATCGCGCTCATGGCGCTACTCGGCGTGCTGGCGGCGAAGTCGCTCACGTTGCCCGGTGCGGCGGAGGGGCTTAAGTTCTACCTCTCGCCGGATTGGTCCCGCTTTGCCGCGCATCCGTGGCGCGCGCTTTTTGATGCGATGGGACAGGCGTTCTTCACGCTCTCGGTGGGCGTCGGGTGCATGACCATCTTCGGCAGCTACATCGGGCAGCAGCGGTCGCTTGCGGCGGAGTCGGCGTGGATCATCGCGATTGACACTTTCGTCGCGTTCCTTTCCGGGCTGGTCGTGTTCCCGGCGTGCGCGAGCTACGGGGTGGACGTAACCTCCGGTCCAGGCCTGATCTTCGTCGCGCTGCCAAAAGTTTTCGCCGCCATGGCCGGCGGGCGCGTCTGGGGGTTTTGCTTCTTCCTCTTCCTCTCGCTTGCGGCGCTTACCACCGTAGTCGCGGTGTTCGAGTGCATCATCGGCGGACTCAGCGACGAGCTTCGCCGTCCGCGAGCATTGGTTGCCGTCGCCGTCGGCATATTGGTGGCGGCGTGCTCGTTGCCGACCGTCTTCTTCGACCGCGTGCTCGAGTGGGAGGACTTCGTCTTCGGCCAGTTCTGGCTTCCGATCGGGGCGCTATTCATCTGCATCTTCTCGTCGTACCGCTTAGGCTGGGGGTATGCCGCGTTCGAGCGCGAGGCTTCGCAGGGCGAGGGAATGCGGTTTCCGAGTTTCTTCGGCGCCTTGATGCGCTACTGCGTGCCGCTGCTGATCGTCCTGACGATGCTCGCCGGACTTCTCCGCTGAGGCGCGGCAGCGCGACGGTAAAATTTGGTATAATACGCACTTGTAGACGGGGTTGTAGCTCAACTGGACAGAGCGACGGTTTCCTAAACCGTAGGTTCCGGGTTCGATTCCCGGCAGCCCCACCAGTTTTCAGTCCTGCCGCAACCGGCTCCGGCCGTTGGCGGCGTCCGAGGAAGGTGACCATGAAAGCAAAGCGAGTTAAATCAAAGAGTACCGTCACCGACCGGACGGTCGACCCCGACGTGCTCACCTACACCGTGGGCGAGGATCCGGTGCTCGACCTCGAACTCGCGAAGTGGGACTGCATGGGCACCGCCGCGCACGTGACGATGCTCAGCGAAATGAAGGGCCTGCGCCGTCCGGTGGTGACCAAGGCCGAGGCCGCCAAGGTGCGGCGCGAGCTCGCCAAGGTGGTGGAGCTTTCCGAAAAAGGCAAGTTCACCATCCGCGAGGACGACCAGGACGTCCACATGGCCGTCGAGCGCATGCTCACCGAGCGCCTCGGCGACCTCGGCAAGAAGATCCACACCGGCCGCTCCCGCAACGACCAGGTCGCGGTCGACGTGCGCCTGCACATGAAGAGCGAGATCCTCGCCGTCGAGCGCGAGGTCGCCGACCTCGCCGCCGCGCTCGCGCAGCTGGGCTTCGCCGTTGGCGCGGTGCCGCTCGTCGGACGCACTCACCTGCAGCCAGCGATGCCGTCCACGGTGGAGATGTGGGCCACCGGCCACGCCGAGATGGTGCTCGACCAGATCGAGAACCTCGAGGCCGCATACCGCCTGGCGGACCTCAACCCGCTCGGCTCCGCCGCCGGCTACGGCGTGCCGCTGCCGCTCGACCGTGCCCGCACCACCGCGCTCCTCGGCTTCTCGCGCACGCTCCACAACTGCTTCGGCGCCTCGATGGCGCGCGGCGAATGCGAAGCGTCGCTCCTCTCCGCGCTCGCTCAGCTGATGTGCGTCCTCTCGCGCCTCGCCGAGGACCTGATCCTCTTCTCGATGCCGGAGTTCGCCTACTTCCGCCTGCCGCGCGCCTACTGCACCGGCTCGTCGATCATGCCCCAGAAGTACAACCCCGACGTGCTGGAGCTCGTCCGCGGCAAGACCGCCCAGGTGATCGGCCTCGCCACCGCGGCGCTTTCGCTCCTCCACGCGATGCCGGGCGGCTACAACCGCGACTTGCAGGACGCGAAGCTCCTCTACATGAAGGGGCTCTCGACGACGCGCACCACCCTGCGCATCCTCGCGAAGCTCGTCGCCGGCGTCGAAGTGGACGCGGCCGCCTGCCGCGCCGCCTTCACCCCCGGCGTGTTCGCGACCGACGTCGCGCTCCGCAAGGTCGCCGCCGGCACCCCCTGGCGCGACGCCTACCACGAAGTGCGCGACCACCTGGAGCTGCTCGGCACCGAGGACTGCGACGCGGCGGTCAAGGCCAAGCGCCACGAAGGCACCTGCCTCGGCATCGACCGCGCCCTCTACCGCCAGCGCATCGCGTCCGTGCGCAAGTCCGCCGAATCGCGCGCCGCCGCGCTCGAAAAGCGCCGCCGCGCGCTGATGAAGTAAAGTCGCGGCGATGGCGAAACACCTTACGACGCTCTTGCTCGCGGCCATGTCCTTCGCGCTTTGCGCGCAGGCTGAGACGGTGTTTATCGAAGCGGAGTCGTTCAACGACTGGGGCGGCTGGGTCAACGATACCCAGTTCATGGACCAGATGGGCTCGCCGTACCTCCTCGCGCACGGCATGGGCAAGCCCGTCGCCGACGCAAAGACGACTTTCGTCGCGAAGGGCGGACGGTACAATGTCTGGATCCGGACAAAGAACTGGACGAGCCCTTGGCACCCCGACATCGGCGCTGGTACGTTCAACCTTGTCGTCAACGGCGAGAAGTTGCCGAATCTTTTAGGCTGTCAGGGCAAGGGCGAATGGCTCTGGGTGAAGGCGGACGATGTGCTGCTCAAGGACGGCGAGAACACACTCGCCCTGCACGACCTCGACGGTTTCGACGGACGCTTCGACGTCGTGGCCTTTATAACTGCCGATGAAATTGTTGGTTTTGAAAACGAGCCTGGGAAGGCCCTTGACGCAGAAGAGACGGGGGCAGTTCTTGATCACCTTATACGTCTTAGTCGTCATCAAAGGATAACGTCGTCTAACTATGTCTACGACCTCTGCGTCGTCGGCGGAGGTATCGCGGGAATCTGCACGGCGGTGTCGGCTGCGCGTCTTGGGCTTTCCGTCGCGCTTGTCCACGACCGGCCTGTCCTCGGCGGAAACAACTCGAGCGAAGTACGCGTCCATCTCGGCGCGTACCAGAACCTGCCGCCGTACCCCAGACTCGGCGATGTCCTCGCGGAGTTCGGTCCGAAGAACGGTGGCAATGCTCGTCCAGCCGAGGTCTACGAGGACGAGCTCAAGCTCAAGGTCGTCAAGGCTGAAAAGAACATCCACCTTCTCCTGAACGAGCACGTCAACGGAGTTGTGACGAACGGCGAAGGTCGCATCATCTACGTCTGCGCCGTAGACACTCGCACCGGCGACTTTATTTTGCATAGAGCAAAGTTGTTCGCGGACTGCACGGGCGACGGCAATCTCGGCTATCTCGCTGGTGCGGACTATCGCATGGGGCGCGAGGCGAAGAGCGAGACGAACGAGCCGGACGCGCCTGCGAATGCCGACATGGTCACGATGGGCGCGTCGGTCCAGTGGTATGCCGGGGAGAAAGGGAAGAGGGAACAGGGAAGAGGGAACAGGGATAATTTTCCGATTCGGCCGTGGATGCTGAAGACGATCAACGAAGCAAACTGCTCTCCGCACCTCAAGGGCGACTGGTGGTGGGAGACGGGGCTCGGGCGCGACCAGATCGCGGAAGGCGAGTATATCCGCGACTACGGACTTCTCGTCGCGTTCTCGAACTGGGCGTTCGTCAAGAACGGCTACTCGAAGAAGGACTCCTTTGCCGACAAGGAGCTCAAGTGGGTTGCGTACAACGCGGGCCGCCGCGAGTCGCGCCGGCTCCTCGGCGACTTCATCCTCGACCAGAACCATCTCAGAAACCGCGACATCCAGCCAGACGGCACCTGCGTGACGACGTGGACGATTGACCTGCATCTCCCGAAGACGGCGCGCGAGTCGAAGTTCGAGGGCGAGCCGTACCAGGCCAACTCGCTCAACGAGAAGATCTGGCCGTATCCGATTCCGTACCGCTGCCTCTATTCGCGCAACGTGCCGAACCTCTTCATGGCCGGACGCGACATTTCCGTCACCCACATCGCGCTTGGCACGACGCGGCTCATGCGCACGCACGGAATGATGGGCGAGGTCGTCGGCATGGCAGCGAGCGTCTGCAAGAAGCACGGGTGCAATCCGCGTGACGTCTACACGACACACTTGGACGAGCTGAAGGAGCTCCTGACGAAGGGCGTTGGCGATGGCAAGAAGCATCCACGCCAGGACTACAACTGCCAGCAGTCGCTCGACCCCAACATCAGGCAGCAGTACAAGGAAAGCGTGAAAGGGCTGGTGGAATGAAGGAAGCGTATCTCGCGATAGTCGAAAAGACGCTTGACGAAGTGATGCCCGGGGCGTTGGAGCGTCCGGCGGAGCTGAGCGAGGCGATGCGGTATGCGGTCGGCACGGGCGGAAAGCGGATTCGTCCGCTAATCTGCCTCGCGAGCGCGGTCGCGGCCGGCGGCCGGGCGGAAGACGCGCGCTATCCGGCGGCGGCCATCGAGCTCCTCCACAACTACACGCTCGTCCACGACGATCTTCCGGCGATGGACAACGACACCGAGCGGCGCGGCAGACCGTCGGTCTGGGCAAAGTATGGCGAAGCAAACGCGATCCTCGTCGGCGACGCGCTCCAGGCGCTGGCGTTCAAGGCCGCGGCGATGGCGCCGCGCAACGTCGGCAGGATCGTAGCGGAACTTGCCGCGGCCGGCGTCGGCGTGGTGCAGGGCCAGATCGAGGACATAGCCGCGGGCGAGAAGGACATTCCGTTCATCTACCGCCACAAGACCGCCGACCTCTTCATGGCCGCCGCGGTCATGGGTGCGCTCGCTGGCGGCGGCGACGACCGCGCGGTCGAGTCGCTCCGCGCCTACGCGCTGAATCTCGGCCTGGCCTTCCAGTTCGAGGACGACCTCCTGGACGGCGACTCGCCGTACGGACGCGAAGAGACCGAGCGCCGCGTGCGCGACGCCACCGCCGCGGCGCTTGCCGCGCTCGAAGGCCTGCCCGGCGACTCCTCGCCGCTCGCCGCGCTCGCGCAGTCGCTTGTCGGGCGGAAGAAGTAGCGGCATACAGACGGGAATACCAGAGAATATGGAAGAACGAGATACCACTTACGAAAAATCGCAGCATGACCTGGCCGTCGCGCTGAGCATCGCGCACCTGAAGGGCGAGGTCGTGGAATTCATGTTCCGGCACCAGGACTACGCCGAGGTCAGGGACTTCGTCGGCAGCAAGGTCTGCGGCATCACCGGCGCGCAGCATCTGATGCTCACCTGCGAGGACGGCACGCGCAGCGACTGGTTCGGCGATGACGCGCCGGACTGCTGCCGCAAATGCGCGAAGGCGTCGGCGAACTTCGAGAAAGACCTGCCGCCGGGATTCTTCGCCGAGGGCGAGGCGGTGATCGTGAACGACGGCGACCAGCTGCCGGACATGAACCTGCCGCGCTACTGTCCGATGCGGTCGTCGGTGATAGCGCAGTTCAGGAAGGGCAAAGGCCTGTGGCGGATGGTGGCCGACTACACGAAGCCGCACAGCCACAACATGCAGGAGGTCGCGCGCGGGCTTCGGGTTGCGCTGGAGTTCCTGTCCATCACCTACGCCAGGGAGCAGAACGCGAAGACGATTGCGCGGATGCAGAGGCACCAGAAGTTCCGCATCGACACGCTTTCCTACGCGCTTTCGAAGGACGACCTGCCAGGCCTCATAGACCTGACGCTGCACCGCCTGATGGAGCTGACCGAGTGCGACTACATCGCGATCCACTCGATGGACGGAGACCACCGCCTGCTCTATCCCGGTGAGGAGCTGAAGACCTGCCCGGGGCGCTGCGAGGCGTGTTCGTTCTACAAGCTCGTCATCCCGCCGGTAGAGGACGCCGACCACATCATCGAGCTGACCGACACGAAGAGGCAGACCGTCACGTCGCTTCCGTCCGAATGTCCCGCGAAGTCGCTTGAGGTCGCCGTAGTGTACTGCGACGGAAAGCCCTGGGGCGGCATCGCGCTGCACTATGTGCGCAGACGGAAGAAGATCTCCGAGGAAGACCGCTGCACGCTCAAGATCGCCGCCGGCGTCCTCAAGCTCGCGCTCGAACGCCATTCCGCCGCCGTTCGCCTCCAGTCCGAGCGCGACCGCGTGATCGAGGCCGAGGAGGCGAGAAGCTACTTCTTCTCCTCGGTTTCCCACGACATCCGCACGCCGCTGAACGCCATCATCGGGTTCTCGGAGCTTCTCGAGGCCGGCAGCGTGCCCGAGAACGAGGCGAAGCAGTACCTCAGGATGATCGTGTCGAGCGGCAAGACGCTTTTGCAGCTGATCAACGATGTCCTCGACCTCTCGAAGATGGACCTCGGCAAGATGCAGTTCAGCCTGGAGTCCGTGAACATCGGCGAACTGGTCAACGAGATGGTCATGATGTTCGGGCCGATGGCGAAGGCGAATGGTCAGGCGATCGTCGCGGAGGTCATGGATTCCCGGCGCTTCATGGTGGACCCGTACCGGTTCAGGCAGGTGCTTTTCAACTTCGTCGGCAATGCGGTGAAGTACGCTGGACCGTGCACGATTCGCGTCAGGGTGGAGTATGCAGACGGCATGCTGACCACGACGGTGGCCGACGACGGCAGGGGAGTGCCGGCCGAGAAGGCGAAGCGTCTCATGCAGCCGTTCGTGCAGGCCGACATCAAGAATCGCACCGAGGGCAGCGGGCTCGGGCTTGCGATCTGCAAGAGGCTTGTCGACATCGCCCACGGCACGGTCTCAATCGAGACTGCGTCCGGCAAGGGGTTCAAGATCCAGACGAAGGTGCCCGTGGACGTCGCGCCCGACGGCGATGGCGCCGGGACGGAGGAAACTGCGGCCGCAGGCGGAGCGACGGCTTTGCCCCGGCGCATTCTCGTCGTGGACGACTCTCCGGTGAACCGCGCGGTGCTGAAGGCCATGCTGAACAAGATGGGCATCGACAACCTTGAGCTCGCGGTGGACGGCAAGGCCGCACTTGACGTCCTCGAGCGCGATCCGTCCTTCGACCTCGTCCTGTCCGACATGTGGATGCCGGTCATGGACGGGTCGGAGCTCGTCAGGCGGATCCGCGCCGACGAGAAGCTCAGGCATCTGAAGGTGTGCTCGATCACTGCCGACGTCGAGGCGCTCTCGACCTATCAGAAGCAGGGGTTCGACGCGCTGCTCCTGAAGCCGGTGACCGTCGAGAAGCTCTCGGAGCTGCTGGCGCGGGCGGACTTCGCCACGAAAAAATAGACGATCTTTTGAAATGAAAGGCATAATGATGAATATGATGTTCGCAATTGTTCCTGCGCTGTTGGCCGCATCTTCGCTGGCTGCGGCGCCGGTGGAGTGGGAGTTCCCGCGGCTCGGCAGCTGCCACGAGGGGATGGCGTTCTCCGACGGCGTCACCGGCGTGCTCGTCTGGGGCGGCGGCGACGAGATCCGCCTCACCGTCGGTCGCGCCGACCTCTGGGACCACCGCGGCGGATACGAGTGGACCGCCGCCCAGAGTTACACCAACATCGTCGCCGCAGTGGAAAGCGGCGACACCGAGCGGCTCATGGCGCTCTTCAAGAAGGAGACGCCGAAAGGCCAGCCGCGCAACCCGTACATGCTGCCGCTCGGACGCGTCGTCCTGAAAATCCCCGGCGCCACGCTGACCCGCGGCGAGCTCGATCCGTTCACAGGAACGGCGTGGATCGACTTCGTTCATGAAGGGGAGACCAAGCGGCTCGAGGCCGCGATGTGCAGATTGGGCGGCGGACTTTTCTCTATGAAGTTTCCAAACGGTGTGCAGTTCCGGGCTAATGTCGTACCTGCAATGGAAATGCCAAATGTACGCAATGCGCTTGAGCCTATAGGCTTCGGCGACGCCAAGAAATGGCACAACGACAAGTCCGGCGCGTTTGGCGCAGGGGAAAGCTGCGGCTTCTCATGGAATCTCCCTGCCGATAGACCAGTGTCTGTCTTCTGGTGGCGTTCCGGGCAGGAAATGTTCGTAATGACGGAACGCGCGCAAAGGGAAAGTCCTTTCCTCGCGTGGGGTGGGCCGACTCCGACATTTGAGATAGTGAAAAAAGAATCCGCTACTCATTGGGCAAAGTTCTGGGCCGATGGCGCGCGCGTAAAAGTGCCCGACGCGCAGATCCAGCGCATCTTCGACTACGGCATGTACCGCTTCGGCGCGATGACGGACCCGAACGGCGTTCCCGCCGGGCTCCAGGGGCCGTGGCTCGAGGACGATAGGCTCGTTCCCTGGAACGGCGACTACCACTTCAACATCAACGTGCAGGAATGCTACTCGCCCGCCTACCGCGGCGGACACTTCGCGCACCTGAAGCCGCTCTTTAAGATGGTCCTTTCGTGGCGGCCGCGGCTGAGGGAAAACGCGCGCCGGTTCGTCGGCATCGAGGACGGCTACACCCTGCCGCATTCGGTGGATGACCGGGGCGTGTGCATCGGCGGCTTCTGGACCGGCACTATCGACCACGGCTCCACCGCCTGGGTGGCGGCGATGATGATGCGCTACTACCGGTACTCGCGCGACATCGACTTTCTCCGCGACAGCGCCTACGACTTCATGAAGGGCGCGATGAACGTCTACCTTGCGATGATGGTGGAAGATGGCGGCCGCCTCGCGCTGCCGCTCGGTCCCTCGCCAGAGTGGGGCGGTTCGCACGCCAAGGGCTCGGTGGGGCGCAACCCCTCGTTCCAGCTTGCCGCGGCGCACCGGCTCGCGCGCAACCTCGTGGACGCCGCGGCGGCGCTCGGCGAAACGCCAGATCCGCGCTGGCTCGACGTCATGAAGCGTCTGCCGCGCTACAACGAAGGGCCGTTCGGGTTCCGGCTCTTCGGCGAGCAGGAGCTTACCGAGTCGCACCGCCACCACTCGCACATGGCGGGGCTCTTCCCGTTTGACGTCGTCGACCTCGCCGACCCGTCCGCGAAGTCCGCCGTCGACCGCACCTACGCCAAGTGGCGTGAGACCGGCACTTCGTACTGGACCGGCTGGTGCGTTCCCTGGGCGGCGGTCCTCGAGCTGCACGTCGGCAACGCCGATGGCGCGGTCGCCAGGCTGCGGGCGTGGGAGGACCATTTCTGCGACGCCGGCCACGGCTCGCACCACAATTCGGTGCGGGACGGCTTCACCAAGTGGACCGGCGGCGAGTCGGTGATGCAGATGGACGGCCAGTGCGCGGCGACGGCGGCGGTTCTCGAGATGATGGCGCATGAGGTGAACGGTAAGGTCGAGTTCTTCCGCGGCTGCCCCGATTCCTGGCGCGAGGTCTCCTTCGAGAACCTCGCCCTCTCCGACGGAACCCGCGTCAGCGCCACCCGCATTGACGGCAAGATATCCATCCTCCCAGCAAAACATAAGGACGACAAGAATGACCTTTGAAGAAGCCCGCGCCTATTTCTCGGAAGACCGGTTCGCCACCGAGAACGGAATGACCCTTGAGGAGCTGGACGGCGAGCATGCCGTGACCTCGATGACTCTTTCGTCCCGCCATCGGAATGCCTTCGGCGGCGTCATGGGCGGTGCGATATTCACCCTTGCCGACTTCGCCTTCGCCGCGCTCACGAACGACCGCGAAAGAGTTACGGTGGCCCAGCAGGTCTCGGTAAGTTACCTCTCGGCGCCCAAGGGTAAGCGTCTTGTGGCGACTGCCCGCTACAGGAAGGACGGCCGCAGCTCGTGCGTCGTCAACGTCGATGTCGCAGACGAAACCGGTCGTGACATCGCGCAGTTCGTCGGCACTGGATTCAAGCTGAAATAGGCGGCAGCGGCCAAAGCGGCGAAGCTGCCCCCGGCAAGACGCCGGGGGCGGTTGATTTACAGCGGCAAATAGTGTATAATCCACTCCAAAAAAGGGCGCGGAGCGCCCGGAGGAGTGGTATGAACAGATACATGGACGCTTTCATGAAGACGTTTCCCCACGAGGGGCTGACGTACGACGACGTCACGCTTGTCACGCAGTACGCTGATTTCCTGCCCGACGAGACCTCGCTGGAGACCAAACTTACCTCGCGCACGAAGATGAAGACGCCGTTCATCTCCGCCGCGATGGACACCGTCACCGAGGCGCCGATGGCGATCGCGATGGCGCTTTCCGGCGGCATCGGCTGCATCCACAAGAACCTCGAGGAGGACGACCAGGCGGCGCAGGTGGCGAAGGTGAAGAACCACCTCAACGGGCTCATCGCCAAGCCGATCTGCTTCCACGCCGACGACGACATCTCCTTCCTCCGCGCCGAAAAGCGCCGCATGGGGCTGAAGTTCAACGGCTTCCCGGTGCTGGACTCGGACGACAAGCTCGTCGGCATGATCACCTCGTCCGACATGCGCTTCGCGCCGATGAACGCGATGACGCTCAAGGACGTGATGCAGCCGTGCCCGATCACCGGCACCCGCTCCACCACGCTGAAGAAGGCGTATGAGCTCATGCGCAAGGCGAAGATCGGCAAGCTTCCGCTCGTCGACCGCAACGGCCGCGTCATCGGCCTCTACAGCTTCACCGACGTCGCGCGAATCATCGAGAACTCCAACGCCGGCTACAACTGCGACGAGCGCTTCCGCCTGCGCGTCGCGGCGTCCGTCTCCGGTGGCCGCGGCGACCTGCGGCGAATGGAGAAGCTTGCCGCCGCCGGCGTCGACTGCGTCGTCGTCGACTCCGCCCACGGACACTCCAAGGGCATCATGGAGATGACCAAGTACATCGCCAAGACCTATCCGCAGATCGACGTCATCGCCGGCAACATCGCGACCGGAGAGGCCGCAGCGGCTCTCGCGAAGTGCGGCGCCCACGCGGTCAAGGTCGGCATCGGCCCCGGCTCGATCTGCACCACCCGCGTCGTCTGCGGCGTCGGCATTCCCCAGCTCACCGCGGTCTACAACGCGGCGAAGGCGCTGCGGGGGACGGACGTCGCGGTGATTGCCGACGGCGGCATCAAGCTCTCTGGCGACGTCCCGAAGGCGATCGCCGCCGGCGCCGACTCGGTGATGCTCGGCTCGGTGCTCGCCGGCACCGAGGAAAGCCCGGGCGAGAAGATCTACGCGAACGGCCGCCAGTACGTGGTCTACCGCGGCATGGGCTCGATGGCCGCGCTCAAGAACGGCAAGGGCTCGCGGGCGCGCTACTTCCAGGACTCGGAGGCGGAGGAGGACCTGGTGCCGCAGGGCATCGAGGGAATGGTGCCTTACTCCGGCAAGGTGAAGTCGATCATGACCCAGTTCTGCGGCGGCCTCAGGGCGTCGCTCGGCTACTGCGGCGCGCGGACGATCGCCGAGCTCAAGGAGAAGGGCAAGTTCTACCGCGTCACCGCCGCCGGGCAGCGCGAGGCGCGCCCGCACGACATCACGATCACCAAGGAAGCCCCGAACTACCGGGCTTGAAAGGTTGAAAAGTTGAAAGGTTGAAAAGTTGAAAGGTTTGAGATTGGAAAGTGTAAGGTGAAGAAGACGTTTCAAGACTACGGGAAGGAATGGCTCGACACGTTCGTCGTCGCGATTTCCGTGGCGATGGCGTTCCGGGCCTACTTCTACGAGCCGTTCAAGATTCCGACCGGCTCGATGCAGGAGACGCTCTGGGGGTACCATACCCAGGTCGGCGTGGAGAAGGGGACGTGGGACAGGTTTCCGCTCTCGGTGCTCAAGTGGGCCGTGACCGGCGAGCGGGTGGTGGACGGGAAGTCCCCGGCCACCGGCACCGTCCGCTGCCAGCCGCGCGGCGACGGCTGCGCCACCGTCAAGGTCGGCACCAGTGACCAGAGCTGGTCGCTGCCTACCGACGCCTGCCGCGAACTGAACGGCAAGTTCGTGAGTAGGGGTGACACGCTCTGGAAGGGGTCGATCACCACCGGCGACTTCATCTTCGTCAATCGCTGGAAGTGGAACTTCTTCCAGCCGAAGGACGGGGACGTGATGATCTTCTCCACCACCGGCATTAAGCAGCTTCCGCAGGGCACCCACTACATCAAGCGGATGAAGGCGAGGCCTGGCGAAACCTACCAGCTCGAGCATCCTGTAGAGGGGCGTCCAGATGTGGTGACGATGGGACCTGATGAGTATTTCGCGTGCGGCGACAATTTCAACAACTCCTTCGACAGCCGGTACTGGGGCACGGTGCCGCGCGCGAATCTGCGCGGCGAAGGGGCGTTCGTATTCTGGCCGTTCACCGGCTGGAGGATCATCCGGTAGCGGACATGCGGAGGTAAGAAGAGACATGAGCGAGCAACTGATCAGCACCCCCGGCGTCTTCGGAGACAACGGTAACTTCCTCCTCGAGCGCGAGCTCGGTGCGGGCGGGATGGGCGGCGTGTACATGGGCCGCGACAAGATGCTCGACCGTCCGGTCGCGGTCAAGGTGATGCTCAAGGAACTCGGCGCGGACGCGGAGTTCGTCGAGAAGTTCAAGAAGGAGGCGCAGTCCGCCGCTAAGCTGATTCACCCCAACATCGCGCAGATCTACTCCTACGGCATTTCCGACGGCATGCCGTACATCGCGATGGAGCTGGCGAGCGGCGGTTCGCTCTACTCGCTCATGAACGCCGCGCCGGGCAAGACCGACATCCAGCGCGTCCTCAAGATCTGCCAGCAGGTGGCGCAGGCGCTCCAGTGCGCGAGCGACCAGGGCTTTGTGCACGGAGACGTCAAGCCCGAGAACATCCTCCTCGACTCGAACGGCAACGCCAAGCTCGTCGACTTCGGGCTCGCTGGCATGCAGAAGGACACCGACGAGATATGGGGGACTCCCTACTACATCGCGCCGGAGAAGGTCCGCAAGGAACAGATCGACTTCCGCGCCGACATGTACTCGCTCGGCGGCACGCTTTACCACGCGCTCACCGGCGTCGCGCCGTTCGAGGGCACGGATCCGATGGCGGTCGTCAAAAAGCGCTTCGAGGGCGCTCCGCGCAAGCCCAGCGAGATCCGGGCCGAGATCACTCCGGCGATCGACGCAATGGTGATGAAGATGCTGGCGCTCGAGAAGGGCAACCGCTACCCGAGCTTCGAGGCGCTCATCCAGGCGTTCAAGGAGGTGCTTGCCTCCGGCCTCACCCAGAAGGCTCCCGCAGCCGCCGCGTCCGGCGGTGCTAAGACGCGCCCCGGCGCCAAGCGGACGCTGGCCGGCGCGCGCAGGATGATGCTTCGCTCGCGCCCCGGCGCCACCTCGACCGCCGCTTCCGGCGACGACGAGAAGGAAAAGGACGACGAGGAAGGCAAGGATGAGGAAGAGAAGAACCTGAGCCCGCGGGCGAAGATGCGCCGCCGTCTACGCCGTCCGGTCAGCGATGAATCGGACGAGGACGAGGAGGAGGGTGGCGGCAACCTCGGCGCGAAGGTCGCGCTGTTCGTGATCGGCGGCATCCTACTGCTTGGCGGCGTCGGCGGCGGGCTTGTCTGGTTCGTCCATCACAACGAAGTCGTCAAGCAGGAAGCCGCGCGAGCGCAGCGCGCCGACGGCATCACCAGGGCCCGCGCGGCGATCAAGAACACCCGCGACAAAACCGAAAACTTCAACAACGAGTTCCAGGGCTTCGCCGCCAAGGCGGTGGCCGAGTGCGAGAAGTTCACCGCCAAGCTCAAGGAGACGCTGCCCGCCTACGCCGACCAGTTCCGGCCGCCGCCGACCAAGAAGCTCCTTGACGCGATTGCCTCCACCAACGAAGTACCGAAGGTCGTGGCGACCAATGCCGTCGTCGCAGCCGCGGCGGCGACGAATGCCGCGCCTGCGGCCGCCGCCGACGATGCCGCGGCTCCGGACGCGAAGCAGCCGGCCCCAAACTCGCTGGCCGCGCGGGCCAAGAAGTACGGGCTCAAGATGCCCGACACCGACGATCCTGCCGATCCAGACTACCAGGACTTCCTTGCGGCGCTGAAACAGGCCGAATCTGGCGGCGCCCCGGCAGCAAAGGAGGAGGAGCCTGCCGCCGAGACACCTGAGGCGGAAGCCGAGCCTCCTCCACCGCCACCCGAGAAGACCATTGTCGAAAAAGAGAAGGACCGGCTCTTCGAGGACGAGCGCTCCAACATCCACGATGTCTGGAACCTGACCTACGACTGCCAGGCGGGCGCAATCCTCATCGACAAGATGGCGAAGGACGTCATCAACACCTGCGACGGTGCGGGCAAGATCGAGGGGACCGACTCCCAGGAGGCGCTGGACGCGCTAGCGGAACTTTCCCGCAAGACCACCGAACTCCACAACGACCTCACGGGCTCCAAAGCGGTGGAGGAAGTGAGGAAGAACATGTCCAACATCAAGTCGAAGGGGAAGAAGACCATCGAACGGGTTGACAAGCGCCTCAGGTCCATCAAGCTCAACGAAGAGCGCCGTCTCGCCAAGATCGAGGCCGAGCAGGCCGAGAGCAACCGCCTCGCCAAGATCGCCGCCGAGCGCGCCGCCCTCGTCGAGCGCGAGTGCAGCGAGATCCGCGAGCGCTTTGACTTCATCAACACCCAGGGCAAGTTCCGCCAACTCGACTGGGAGAACGCCCACCGGATGCTCAAGGAAGTGTACTCGAACTTCAAGACGCCGGAAGGGGAGTTCGCGGCAAAGCTTGAGATGCGCAAGGTGGACATGATGAAGTCGGTGCAGGACATCCTGCTCAAGCACATGGTCGGCCACAAGTTCAAGAGCCCGCTCAAGAACTGCAAGGTGGTTGAGGCCACTGTCAAGGACATCCTCATCCTCAAGCCCGACGGCAAGTCTAAACAGCGCATCCAGTGGCAGAAGTTCTACAAGGAGTACCCGGGCAACTTCAACGAGCTCATCAACGAGTTCATCGTCAGGGGCAGGAAGAACTCCAACCTCAACCTGCGCGAGTGGTCGGACGCCATGGTCGGCGCGGCGCTGACGATGAATCTGGTCTGCTCCGAGGTCAATGGCGCCACCACCCGGGCCCAGCAGCTTGCCCAGGATGTGATCAAGCAGTATCCCGACTACGAGAAGGCCGTCAAGGAGATGTTCCCCGAATTCACCTTCTCCGACGCGACGGAGGAATAACGATGCAGACGACGACGGACGAGATCCGCGATTCGATGGCGTCGAGCTCCTGGATCCGCAGGATGTTCGAGAAGGGGCTGGAGCTCAAACGCCAGTTCGGCGAAGACGCGGTGTGCGACTTCTCGCTCGGCAACCCAGACGTGCCGCCGCCCGGCACGGTGCGCTACGCGCTTGAGTCGATCGCCGTGGCCGCAACTAAGCCGCTTGGCCTCGGCTACTGCCCCAACGCCGGAATCCCAGCCGTGCGCGAGGCTATGGCGAAGTACCTTTCGCGCCAGCAGCAGACCGACCTGCAGCCGCAGCATGTCGTGATGTCGGTCGGAGCCGCCGGCGCCATGGTGAGTTTCTTCCGCGCGGTCATCGAGCCTGGCGACGAAGTGGTGGTGCCCGCGCCATACTTCGTCGAGTACGGCGCCTACTGCGGCCATTTCGGCGGCAAGCTAAAGCCGGTTCCGTCGCTGCCGCCCACGTTCAGTCCCGACGTCGCGGCCCTGCGCGCCGCCGTCACGCCGAAGACCCGGGCGATTATCGTCAACTCGCCCAACAACCCCACCGGCTGCATCTACTCCGAGGACGACCTGCGCGCGATTGCCGCGATTGTCGACGACGAGAACAAGCGCCGCGAGCGAGAAGGGGGCAGGGCGATGTTCCTCCTCTCCGACGAGCCCTACCGTGCCTTCGCCTTCGACGGCGCCAGCGTGGCGCCTGCGCTGCCGCTCACGCGCTGGTGCTGCGTGCTGGGGAGCTTCTCCAAGACGCTCTCACTGGCCGGCGAACGCGTCGGCTACTTTGCCGTCAACCCCGCCATGCCCGGCGCGGAGGAGCTAGTGGCGGCGGTCACGCTCACCACGCGCACGCTCGGCTATGTCAATGCGCCGGTTATTGGCCAGCAGCTCGCAGCCGCACTGCTTGACGAGACAGTTGACCTCGAGATCTACAACCGCCGCCGGCTCATGATGGCGGAGGCGCTAAAGGGCGCAGGCATCGAGTTTGAGCTTCCGAAGGGGGCTTTCTACTTCTTCGCCAAGTCGCCGGTTGAGGATGACCTCAAGTTTGTCGATGCTCTTCTGGAGGAGAAGATTCTTGTCGTCACCGGCAAGGGATTTGGCTTCCCGGGCTATGTCCGTCTCAGCTGCTGCGTCGACGAGAAGATCATCGCTCGCAGCGCCGACGGATTCAAAAGGGCAATGGAGAAGTTCAGATGATCGCCGCGCTTATCGCCGCCGCCTGTACCTGCACCTTTTCCGCCACCGCAACTGGATTGGAGAAGGGTGCTCCGGTGGAGTTCCTTTTCGCCGCCCAAGACTCCGACAACGCCTACGAGACGATGTTCCTCGTCGACGAATCAATCGACGAATTCTGCCGCAAGATCGAGGCCGCCGGCATTCCGCGCGGCAAGGCCGAGTCGGTCCGCGACTGCATCCTTTGGCCGGTAGGATGTCCGGTGAAGATCGAACCCGCGATTTCCGAGTATATAGTCACCACCATGCCGCCCGGGCTTTCGCTTGGCGACATCATCTATACCGGCGGCACGCGAGACGCGAAGGGGAGTCCCATTGCAGCCACTAACCAGCCGTGCGCGGCATTTGCGTTCTATTCGCTGGGACAGTCTCCGCTCGTCTTTGAAGGCGTCTATCCCCAGGGCGACGTCTACAACGCCCATGTTGCCGCCAAGACGCTCAAGAAGGGCGACAAGGTCAAGTTCACCCTTTCCTGGGACGGTTCCACCCGTCCCAAGATTGTTTCCATTTCCCTCGCCCCCGGCACCATTGCCTCCGAGCTTAAGCGACTCAAAGACGAATCTGCTGGTGGCCAAACCCTCGACGTGAAAGTCGACTTTTCCCCCGAGCTCACTGTCGGCGAATCCATCGCCGCCGCCAGGGCACTTGCAGTCGTCGATTCCAACAAGGTGAAGATCAACGGACGAGATCCCAACAAGCTCTTCTACCGCGCCTTCCTGCCGCTTGAGAAATGGTCCGACCGCAACGAACGCCTCGTGCAGCCTTTTGAGCTGACGGTCACCAACGACGTCGACAAACTCGTCTACATTGAACAGGACTGGTCTGGCGATGAGCTTGACCCGCGTCTCACACCGCGCGATATCGACTTTGCCAAGGCCGAATATTTCTCGGCTATTCATACTTGCTTCATCTACGCATCGCGTTCTCAGAAGCTTAAGCGACTGTATGACGCTATGAACAAGCTTAAAAGCTCTCGTATCGACAGCTGGTATGTATTTCCAACCGATTGACCGAAGTTTACATAATCTATCTTATGCGTAACAACTATGGATAACATGCAAAACCTTAACGATACTATTGAAAATAACCCACATGCAGTGAGCATCTATGGCTCGGAATCGTCTATGGACGAGTTTCCGATCCTTAAGGCGTTCCAGGAATACATTGACGCCGAACAGGCACGGGCCCGCAAGCGGATGATGGCGCTGGCAGTGTTCTTCGGTGTGATGATGATTGCGCTCATAGCGATTTTCGTCACGCTGCTGGTAAGATCCTACGGCGACAACCAGCACCTCAACGACCGGCTGGTCGAGTACATGCAGCAGGAGCGCGAGCGTTCCGACAAGGAGCACGCCGAGCGCGAACGCGCCGCCGCCGAGGCGGCCACAAGGCCGTCGCAGGACAGTGCGGCGGTTATTGCCCTCACCAAGAAGATCGAGGAGCTGCAGGAGAAGATCTACAACGCCCAGCGCAAGGCAGACGACGCGGAGCGCACTCTGGTCGAAAAGGAGAAGCTGATGGCGGAGAAGGACAAAGAGGCCGCCGAGAAGCTAAAGCAGGCGATTGAGGACGCGAAGCCCAAGGGGCCAACGCCGGAGGAACAGGAAATCGCACGCCTTAAAGCCCTTCTCGCCGCCGAAAAAGACAGGCAGCGTAAAGCCGTCGACAAGGAGCGCCGCCGCCAGGAAGAGCTCGAGGAATACCGCCGCAAGTACTATCCGCAGTACTACCAGCGCCAGGCAACCCCTTCTCGTCCGTCACGTTCGCTGACGATCGGCAACCTTGATACGTCAACTCTGCCGCAGTACGACGAGGGCTACTACGAAGACGAACTGGATGACCTTCCGGATGAAGATACGGCGATCAGCTACTACGACGACGAGGACGATGAGCCGCCAGTTCCCGCCAAGAAGACCGGCTCCCCTTCCAAGCCCAAGCCTGCGGTCAAAGCACCGGCAAAGCCAAAGACCAAGACCGAGGCTAAGACGGCGCCGGAGAAGAATTTCTCTATTCCAGTGGAAGTCAAGAAGAGCGACATCTCCGTCTGGGACATCCCGGAATTCTGATTTGCGCTACTTCACCGTCTTGGTACCCTGCACCCTTCCCATCGAGTCACGGTAGGTTGTTTTGCCGTACCGATCTGTGGTCGCAGTGCCTTGTATGCGCCCTTGCGCGTCGCGCCAAGTGGTCTTGCCGTAACGGTCGGTGGTCATCGTGCCCTGGGTGCGCCCCATAGAATCACGGTAGGTCGTCTTGCCATAGTTGTCGGTAGTCATCGTGCCCTGCACACGGCCTTGCGCATCGCGATAAGTAGTCTTGCCATAGTTGTCGGTAGTCTTGGTGCCCTGCACCCTTCCCATGGAGTCGCGGTAGGTGGTCTTGCCGTAACGGTCGGTGGTCATCGTGCCCTGCACGCGGCCCTGCGCGTCGCGCCAAGTGGTCTTAGTATCGGCGTGGCAAACGAGCGCAGCGGCGAGAATCAGCATGATTGCAGTAGTTTTCTTCATTTCAGCCTCCTTGTCTTGGGTGTGGATATCCTGTTAGGAACTCCAAACATCAATTTCTGACAATTTCGTTGCGCATGGTATAATGCTTTGATTTAGCCGCAAAGAACGCAAAGTTCGCAAAGCTGCCTTCGCGGACTTTGCGAACTTTGCGCGAGACAAGTCTTCCACCCGCGTTTAGGCGAGATCGCTCATGGTGACCGGCTTCGGGTCGATCTTCGGGTCGACCATCGGCTTCAGGGCCGACTTGTCGCACTCGTAGCCGTTGGGTCCGAGCGGCCACACCACTGGAGCGGTGTTGAGGATGGTAGCCTTGAAGCCCTGCAGCGTCGCGCCCATGTTTCCGGTGTGCGAGCTGTTGCAGCCCTCGTTCTCGATCACGAACGGACGCGTATACCCCTTCGCCATCAAGGTTTCGAGGAACTTGGTCCAGTCGCAGCTGTCGCTGCCGCCGAAACCAGGCAGGCGCGGCTCGTAGCTGAGACGGTCCCACTCGCTGCCGGGCAGCGGCACGCCCGCCTTCTTCGCAAGCGCCGGGTCGACGTGCTGCTGCGGATAGAGGCGGCCCCAGTTGACGGCCTCTTCGTCGTTGACGAAGTTGCGGGTGCCCTTGATGTGGACGCGACGGAGCTTCTTGAAGTCCATCGCGTTGATGACGTCAGAAGGATCAATGTGCTGCCAGATGTCGTGCGAGGGGTCGTAGGTCTCCTGGAGGTTGGAGTCGTCGTCGAGGATGGCGTACATGAGCTTCCTCGCGGCGAGGCAGCCGGGGAGGTTGTTGTAGGCGTCCGGCGCGGTGACCGGCTGCCACCCTTCCATCGGGCAGTTCTCGACGCAGAGAGTGACGCCGAGGCCCTTGGCGTACTTGAGGATCGGGGTGAAGACCTGCTTGAACTTGAGGAGGTTCTTTTCGAAGCCGCCGTCCTGGCGGCCGAGGACGTGGTCATAGCCGACGAAAGTGCCGCAGACGACGTCGTTTGCGTCGCCGCCAAGCATCGCCGCTATGCGCACGAGCTTGAGGATGTGGTTCTGGTTGACCACCTGCAGGTCGGGGTTGCCGCCGATGAGGTTGTCGTAGGCGCCAACGGAGATCCTGAGCCCGGTGCGGTTGCAGATCTCAATCACCTTCGCCGCGCGCTCGGGGGTGAAGTTGTCGTAGTCGAGGTGGGTGGCGATGTGGTCCTGGCGGTCGGTATCGCGGCGGAAGACGCAGAGCTCCAGACCCTGCGCACCGAGGTCGAGCGCGCGCTGGACGACCGACTCGAAGTCTGGATCGGCGGCAAAGGCGCTGGTCATCAGCCAGATCGGGTTGTTGCCCGGCTTCGGCTTCGGGGCGTGGGCGAGCGCGTCGCGCGACGCGAGCGCGCCGACGGCGGCGAGTGCGCCGGCGGCCTTGAAGAAATCCCTTCTCGAGCTGTTCATTTTCTTTCCTCCTTCTGAGTTGTGTTTGGATTGAAACTCTCTATTTCCCCAGCCCCAGCGTCTCGAACGCGAGCGCCGTGGCCACGCGGCCCTTGGGCGTCCGCTCCAGGTACCCTTCCATGATCAGGAACGGCTCGTACGCCTCCTCGATGGTGTCCGGCTCCTCGCCGACCGAGACGGCGATGGTGGAGAGTCCCACCGGCCCGCCGCCGAACTTGACGCACACCGTCTCGAGCACCTTGCGGTCCATCTCGTCGAGCCCGTGCGGGTCGATCTCGAGGAGCGCGAGCGAGTCGGCGGCGACCTGTCCGGTGATGAAGTTGCCGGCCTTGACCTGGGCGTAGTCGCGCACGCGCCTGAGCAGATTGTTGGCGATCCTGGGGGTGCCGCGGCTGCGGCGGGCGATCTCCGCGGCGCCGTCGTCGTCGACATCGACGCCTAGCTTGGCGGCGGAGCGGCGGACGATTTCGGCGAGCTCCGCCGGCTCGTAGTAGGAAAGGCGGTTGACGAGGCCGAAGCGGGCGCGGAGCGGCGCGGCGATGAGCCCAATGCGGGTGGTGGCGCCGACGAGGGTGAAGCGCGGCAGATCGAGCCGCACCGAGCGCGCGTTGGGTCCCTGGTCGAGCAGGATGTCGATGGAGAAGTCCTCCATCGCCGAATAGAGATATTCCTCCACCGTCTTGGACATGCGGTGGATCTCGTCGATGAAGACGATCTCGCCGGGCTCGAGCGAGGTGAGGAGTCCGGCAAGGTCGCCGGGCTTGGTGAGGACGGGGCCGGAGGTGGTCTTGACGTTCACCCCCATCGCCTCGCCGAGGATGTAGGAGAGGGTCGTCTTGCCGAGGCCGGGCGGGCCGGAGAAGAGCACGTGGTCGAGCGTCTCGCCGCGGTCCTTCGCCGCCTTCACCGCAAGCATCAGGCGGTCGCGTACCTTCGACTGGCCCACGAAGTCCTCGAAGTCGGACGGGCGGAGCCGGTTGTCGAACGCCGTCGACCGGTTCAGTTCCTCGCTCTGCCTTCTTTCCGCCATGACGACCGGCTATCCCTTCTTGGCCGTGGCGTGGCTGCGGCTGGTGATGAGCTTGGAGGCGCCCACGAGGACGCAGGTGAAGATGAGCATCAGCGTCGAGAGCGCGAACACGCTCGGCAGGTTGCGCGAGTGCTTGGTCATCGACGAGACGTAGGTCGGGAAGGTGTTGGTGCCGGCGCCGTTGACGAACGAGGTGATGACGACGTCGTCGATCGAGAGCGTGAACGCGAGGAGCCCGCCGGCGACGATGCCGGGCAGCAGGATGGGGAGCTCCACGTGGAAGAACGCGTACCACGGCCCGGCGCCGAGGTCGTACGCGGCCTCGGTGATGCGGTCGTCGAAGTCCTGGAGCCGCGCGAGCACGGTCATCGCCACATAGGAGACGCAGAACGTGACGTGGGCGATGAGGATGGTCCAGAACCCGCATTCCACCTTGGCGGCCACGAAGAGCATCAGGAGCGAGATGCCGATGAGAATGTCCGGCATCACCAGCGGGGTGTAGACGAGCGCGTGGTGGATGGTCTGCAGCCGGTCGCGCCAGCGGTGGAGGGCGAGCGCCGAGGTGGTGCCGATCACGCAGGAGACCAGGGTGGAGAGCCCGGCGACGGTGAGCGACAGCCAGAAGCTCTGCATCAGCGCCTTCACCGAGTAGTCGCCGGAGAAGATCTGGGCGTACCACTTGCAGGTGAAGCCGATGAAGCGGCCGTGCGCGTCGAAGAACGACATCGAGATGCCGTTGGGGATGAAGCCGTAGACGACGACGAGCACGATCGGCACGTAGAGGAAGGCGAGCACCGCGGCGAGCACCGCCACCGAGAACATCGACCGCTTCATGACGCGCGCCCCCCTTCCGCGCCCATGCGCGCCGACTGCTCCTGGATGCGGCGGCGGCCGCGCGCGTCCTGGCGCTTCTTCCACCAGAGCGCCATCCCGAGCGGCACCAGCACCGACACCGCCATCAGCGCGGCGAGCGCCGAGGCGTGCGGGATGTTGCGGTTCTGGATCGCGCGCATGAAGATCTTGTTGCCGATCAGGACGCAGTTGGTGCCGCCGAGCATCTGCGGGATGACGTAGGAGCCGATAGCCGGGATGAACACCATCAGCACCGCCGAGACGACGCCCTGCCGGACGCCGGGGAGGAAGATCTTGCGGAAGGCGTAGAAGTTCTCAGCGAGAAGTCGAACTTCTCGGCGGCGGTGTAGATGGGCATGATCGCGAACGGCAGGAAAGAGTAGACGGAGACGAGCACCACCGCCGCCTCGGAGTCGAGAATGGTCGAGGTGGCCTCCGAGAACGGCTCGGACGACGCCGCGCCAATTGCGACGAGCAGCTTCTGGACCGCCGCGGGCAGCCAGCTGAAGAGCCATTCGCGCGTCCTGAGCCACGCGCAGTAGCACGCCTGCAGCCAGCCGTCGGGATGGAGCATCGTCTTCCAGGCGAAGACCCTGACCACGAAACTCGTCCAGAACGGCAGCATGATCGAGCCCGCCACCACCGCGCGCCAGCGGTGGAGGGCGAGCGCCGAGGTGGTGCCGATCACGCAGGAGACCAGGGTGGAGAGCGACCACTCGCCGACGCCGCCCGAGGCGTCGTGGCCGTGGAAGGTGAACGCCAGCACGATGAGCGCCGGGATGGCGAAGAAGAGCGCCAGCCAGAGGAACCCCGGCAGCGTGACGACCCATTCGGTCCTTTTCGAGCGCAGAGGGTTGTTCACGGCGTCGTTTCCACCATGTAGCCGTCGTCGGGATGCCACCAGACGAACACGTCGTCGTTCCAGGTGATCGTCTCCTGGTCGAGCAGGAAGCGGGAGTGGGGCTTGAGGGACTGGATCCTGAGGTCGCCGGCGGTGACCCAGAACTTGGTGTAGACGCCCTGGTAGACGATGTCGCGCACCTTCGACGGGAAGACGTTGATCGACGCGCCCTTCTCCGGCGGCGGCGGCGACATGGTGACGCGGATCTTCTCGGGACGCACCGAGAGGTCAACCCGCTGGCCGACCTTGAGCTGCTTGTCGTTGTACGCCTTGATCTGCGGGAAGCCGTCGACGTCGAGCAGGCAGTAGTCGCCCTCGACCGCGACGATCTCGCCGGAGAAGAAGTTGGTGTCGCCGATGAACGAGGCGACGAAGCGGCTCGCCGGCGCCTCGTAGATCTTGGCGGGGCCGTCGAGCTGCTCCACCCTGCCGCGGTTGATGACGGCGATTCGGTCGGAGAGCGACATCGCCTCGCCCTGGTCGTGGGTGACGTAGAGGAAGGTGATGCCGACCTGGTCGTGGATCGTGTCGAGCTCGATGAGCATGTGCTGGCGCAGCTTGAGGTCGAGCGCCGCGAGCGGCTCGTCGAGGAGCAGCACCTGCGGGCGGTCGACGAGCGCTCTGGCGATGGCGACGCGCTGCTTCTGGCCGCCGGAGAGCTGGTTCGGGTACTTCCACGCCTGGTCGGAGAGCTGGATCATCTCCAGGATGCCGTCCACACTCTCCTCGATCTCCGCCTTCGACTTCTTCGCGAGCTTGAGCGAGAACGCGATGTTGTCCCACACCGTCATGGTGGGGAAGAGCGCGTAGTTCTGGAAGACAGTGTGGACGCGGCGCTGGTTCGGCGGCAGGTCGGTGATGTCCCTGCCCTCGAGGTAGATGCGCCCGGAGTCCGGCCGCTCGAAGCCGCCGAGCATCCTGAGGAGCGTCGTCTTGCCGCAGCCGGACGGCCCCAGCAGCGAAAAGAACTCGCCCTTGCTGACCGTGAGCGAGACGTCGTTCACGGCAGTCATCGCGCCGAAGCGCTTGGTCACGTGGTCGAATACGAGGAAGTCGTTGTTCATTGGCGCGGATTATACCATAATTTTCATACGTCGATGCGGATAATTCTGCGGATCATCGCCCAGCCTATGGCGATGAGGGCGAACATCACCAGCACCGAGACGGCGCCGGTCGCGCTGCAGAGGAAGGGAATCATCATCTTCGGCTTGATCGCGAGCATCGCGCCGCCGAGCAGGACCGGCATCAGCGAGACGATGGCTCCCTGCAGCCTGCCCTGGGCGGTGAGCGAGCGGATCTTGCGCTCGATGCGCATTCTGCCGCGGATGGTGTCGGAGATGCGGTCGAAGATCTCGGTCACGTTGCCGCCGGTGCGGCGCGAGATGAGGATGGAGGTGGTGACGAGGGTGAGGTCGTCGGACCCGACGCGCTGCGAGAGCGACTCCAGCGCGTCCTCGAAGCTCATCCCGACCTGGAGCTGCTGCCGGAGGATGGCGAACTCCTCGCTCATCGGCGCCTCGCCCTGATCGACCACGGAGTCGAACGCCTGCGAGATCGAGAAGCCGGCGCGGAGCGCGTTGGACATCGTCGCCAGCGCCTCCGGGAGCTGGGCGTTGAAGGCGGCGCGGCGGCGCGCGTCGAGCCAGCGCGCGAGCGGGCTGGTGCCGTTCTGCCAGCCGGCCTTGATCTTCACCCCCGCGGCGAAGTACCAGGCGACGCCCGCGGCGGCCGCGGCGGCGAGCAGCGTGGCGACGGCGTGCATGAGGTCGGCGGACATCCCCTTCGCGCCCCCTATTCGCCTGCGAACATCGACATGTCGACGTCGATGCCGCGGCTCCGCGCCTGGTCGATCCAGGTCGGCACCGCCCCCGTGGACTTGAACTCGCCGATCACCTTGCCGTCGGCGCCGACGCCGCTCTGGACGAAGGTGAAGAGGTCCTGCATCACGATCTGCGTGCCCTCGAGCCCGGTCACCTCGGTGATCGCGTCCACCTTGCGCGAGCCGTCGGACATGCGCGACTCGTGAATGATGATGTCGACGGCGCTCGCGATCTGCTCGCGGATGGCGCGCGACGGCAGGTCCATGCCGCTCATCAGCACCATCGTCTCAAGGCGCGAGACGACGTCCCGCGGCGAATTGGCGTGGACGGTGGTGAGCGAGCCGTCGTGGCCGGTGTTCATCGCCTGGAGCATGTCCAGCGCCTCGCCGCCGCGGCACTCGCCCACGATGATGCGGTCGGGGCGCATGCGGAGGCAGTTCTTCACCAGGTCGCGGATCGTCACCGCGCCCTTGCCCTCGATGTTCGGCGGGCGCGCCTCGAGCCGCACCACGTGCGGCTGCTGGAGCCGCAGCTCCGCCGCGTCCTCCACGGTGATGATGCGCTCGGTGTGCGGGATGAAGCCGGAGAGCAGGTTGAGGAGCGTGGTCTTGCCGGAGCCGGTGCCGCCCGCGACGATGATGTTCTTCCTCAAGCGCACGCAGAGGCGCATGAACTCGGCCGCCTGCTCGGTCCAGGTGCCGAAGCGGATGAAGTCCTCCGCCGTGAACGCCTTGCGCGAGAACTTGCGGATGGTGATCGTGGGGCCGGAGAGCGCGAGCGGCGCGATGATCGCGTTGACGCGGCTGCCGTCGGCGAGGCGCGCGTCCACATAGGGCTGCGACTCGTCGATGCGCCGGCCGAGCGGGGCGACGATGCGCTCGATCACAGAGAGGACGCTCGCGTCGTCGGAGAACTGGCAGTCGGAGAGCTCCAGCCGGCCGTGGCGCTCGACGTACACCCGCGAAGGTCCGTTGACCATGATCTCGGCCACGGAGTCGTCGGCCAGCAGCTCCTCGAGCGGGCCGAGCCGCATCGCCTCGTTGAAGACGTCGTCCTCGAGCCGCACCGGGTCGATGCCCTCCGGCAGCCTCCCCTTCGACACCACTTCGTCCACGATGTCGCGGATCTTCTCGCGCGCGGTCTGCTCCAGCCCCTCGCGGTCGACGCCCTCGACGGTGAGCCGCTTCATGTCGAGGCGCTTGAGGAGCTCGCGGTGGATCTGCTCCTGCGCGCTGCGGCGGATCTCGCGCATCGGGTCGGCCGACTCGCCGGGCGCCTCGTCGTCGCCGCCGTTTGCCTTCGGCTCGGCGCGCGGCGCCTCCTCTGCCTCCGGCTCCGGCGGCGGCTCGTCGCCGCTGACGCGCATCAGGGTGGTGCCGATCTGGACCACCATTCCGTCGTCGAGCTTCACGGGGCCCTCGACCGCGGCGCCGTTCACGAAGGTGCCGTTGGCGCTGTTGAGGTCCTCGATCACCGCGGACGTGCCGTTGATCGCCAGGATCGCGTGGCGTTCGGAGACGTCCGGGAACGGCAGCCGGATGCGGCAGGCCTCGGCGCGGCCGACGAGGTAGGAGCCGTCCTCCAGCTCGCGCGTCTCCTTGACGCCGTCGACAATCGTCGTCAGGTGCATCGCCGCACGCCCCTTCAGCGCACCGCCAGCCGCTGGGACTGGCGCTTGAGGTTGAGCTCCTCGATCTCGGAGCGGATCTTCTCGAAGTCGACCTTGGGGAGCTCCTTCTCGTAGGAGGTGTCGCCGCGGTTGCGGAGCGAAAGGACGATCCTGCCCTTGAGCTGCTCGGCGAAGGCGAGCATCTCGGCCTCGCGCGGCGTCACCTCGAGCGTGACGGTCGAGTACTGCTGGCGGAGGCCGGCGGTGCGGTCGCGCCCCTTGGCGGTCTCGGAGCCGGTCGCGAGGACGAGCACGTTCTGGAGCATGGTGCAGGTAACGAAGTCGCGCCGGCCCGCCGCGCCGTCGAAGTCGAAGGTGCCGATGACGTCCACGTGGTCGTTGGGCCTGACCATCCCCGAGACGCTCGCCGCGCCGGAGCAGTTCACCGAGACCGCGCGCATGTTCTTCTTGATGTCGGCGGAGATCCCCTTCGCGGACGGGTCGCCGCCCTCCACGTCGGACCAGAACAGCACCTCGCCCCGCTTGTGCGCGGCAAGGAGCTTGCGGCCGAGCACGTCGCGGTAGGCCGACTCCTCCACCGCCTGGCCGCGCAGCCCCAGCGCCGGCAGCTTCAGCTTGCCGAGGTCGTCGGTCGAGAGCACCGTCCCGGCCGGAACGTCGGCGCTGAACACCACCGCGTCGATGGTGCCGTAGCGCTCGTTGATCGCGCGCTTGGCCCTGGCTACCTCGGCCTCCTTGGCCGAGAAGGCGATGTTGGTGACGACCGCCGCGACAACGCCGGCGGCGAGGGACACTACGAGTACTATCTTGCGTGGCATGTCGTCAATCGGCCGCGAGGCCGCCTCCCAGCGCCTTGTAGAGCTTGATCAGGGTCACGGTGATCTCGCCGCGGGACTCCACCAGCTGCTCCTCGAGCTGCAGGCGCGAGCGCTGCGCGTCGAGGACGTTGTTGAAGTCCTTGAGCCCGTTCTGGTACAGGTCCTTCGAGATTGCCACCGCGTCGGACGCCGCCTTCACCGCGGCGGTCAGCGCCTGCAGGCGGTGGTACTCCTGGGTGTAGGCGGAGTACGCGTCGCGCACGTCGGCGAACGCCTGCTCGACGGCGAGCGCGTAGTCGAGCGCGGCCTGGTCCATCTGCGCCTCGGCCGCCTTGACGTTGGCGTAGATCGCGCCGCCCTGGAAGATCGGCCAGCTCACGGCCGGGCCGATGGTCGAGAAGAACGACTCGCGGTCGAAGAGCTTGACGCTGTTGCGCTTCGAGAAGCCGACCGTGCCGTTGATGTAGAGCTTGGGGAACCACTGCGCCTTGGCGACGCCGACGTACGCCGTCATCGCCGCGAGCTTGCGCTCGCGCTCCTTGACGTCTGGGCGCGCGCGCATCATGTCGAGCGGCAGGTCCGACACCTTCTGCGGCGCGAGCAGCCAGTCGCGGCGGTCCTTCGGCGGCGCGAGCATCTCGTCGAGCGAGCCGGGCACCACCCCCGCCAGCACCGCGATCGCGTTCTTGAGCTTCTCCTCGGCGTTGATCAGCTGCGGGATGCGCGCGCGCGTCTCCTCGACGATGTAGGCGCACTGGTTTACGGCGAGTTCGTCGCCGATGCCGGAATCCAGGCGGGACTTCAGGATGTCGTACGTCTCGGTCTGGAGAACGAGGTTGGTGCGCGCCACCGCGATGCGCTCCTGCGCGGTGCGCAGGCTGACGTACTGCACGCCGATCTGGGTGGTGAGCTCCACCCAGGCGTCCGCCACCGACCACCCCGCCGCCTGGGCGAGCGCGATGTTCGCCTCGGTCTGGCGGCGGCTGCCGCCGAAGATGTCGATCTCCCACTGGCCGTCGAGCGTCACGCTCGTCGTCTTGTAGCCGACCGCCTCGCCGCCGCTCGCCGGCACGTTCGCGCCGTAGCGCGCGAGCGTCCAGGAGCCGTTGACGGCGAACTGGGGCAGGAACGCCGCATAGGAGCCGAGCAGCTCGTAGTTGGCCTGCTCGAGGCGCTTCTTGGCGGTCTGGAACGAGAGGTTGTTGGTGGCCGCGCCGAGCACGAGCTCCTCCAAGACCGGATCGTTGAAGTGCTCCCACCAGTGCGCCACCGCATCGCGCGAAATCTCGACGCGCGGGTCCTCGTTGGTCGCGGCCGGAACGTACGAGCAGTCCGCCGCCACGTTCGTCGTCGGGAAGCCGGCGTCCGGGAGCGGATGCGACTCCGCCGTCACCTCCGGCTCCTCGTAGGACGGACCCACCGAGGGAATGTACTGGGTGCAGCCGGCGAACGCGGCCACCGCCGCGGACGCCGCCGCCATCATCGTCGACTTCATCGAATGTCCTTTCATTTTCGCCAATATATCGCTATTCCCCGGCCACTCCGTCCTTCAGCCTGCGCCGCCTGCGCGCCTGCGCCGAGATGAACGCGAACATCCGCTTGATCCTCTCGCGCCAGGTCTGGAAGAGCGCATAGAGGCCGGGTACGAGTAGTATACCAAAAACTACGGAGAAAAGCATACCGAAGAACTCGGTGGTACCGAGGTGGTTGCGGCTCGCTGCGCCGGCGCCGGTGGCGAGCATCATCGGCAGGGTGCCGAGGAGCGTCGTGAGCGCGGTCATCAAGAGCGCCCTCAGGCGCTCGCCCGCCGCGGCGCCCGCGGCGTCGACGATCGAGAAGCCCTCGTTCTCGCGCTTGTCCTTCGCGAACTCAACGATCAGGATCGCGTTCTTCGAGGCGAGGCCGACGAGCAGGACGATGCCGAGCTGCGCGTAGATGGAGAGCGGATAGGGCGAGCCCGCCCGCAGCAGGCCGAACCACCTGAGGCCGCAGAGCGCGCCCAGGACGGCGACGAAGATGGAGAGCATCACCGGAAGCGGAATCGTCCAGCTCTCGTACTGCGCGACGAGGAAGAGGTAGCCGAACAGCACCGCGAGAAGGATGAGCGGCGCGGCGCCGCCCTCGTTCCTCGCCTCCTGGAAGGAGAGCGCCGCCCAGTCGTAGCCGAAGTCGGCGGGGAGCTCATCCTTGAAGAGCCTGCGGATTTCGTTCATCAGCTCGCCGGTGGCGACGCCGGGCATGGGCATCACGTTGATGCCGCACATCACGTACTTGTCGCGGGTGTAGACCGTGCGCGGACCGAGCTCGCGGGTGATGTCGCCGAGCGCGCCGATCTGCACCATCGCGCCGTTCTCGCCGCGCACGTAGAGCCGCGACACCGCCTCGGGCGTCGCGCGTCCGTCCCAGTCGGCCTGGACGGTCACGCGGTTGACCTGGGTGCCGAGGTTCACGTCGTTCACGTACCTGGAGCCGAGGTAGTTCTGCAGGGTCGAGTAGACCGTGGCCACCGGCACCTTGTACATCTCGGCCTTGACGCGGTCGAGGTTGAACCTCAGGTGCGGCGTCACCGCGTTGTAGCCGGCGAACGCGGCGAGAATGCCGGGGAAGCGGCGCTTGTCGTTGAGCGAGCGGAGCAGCTTGTTCTTGACCTCGTCGACGCGGATCGGGTCGGCCGTGCCCTTGTCCTGGATGTGGACGGTGATGCCGTTGGCGAGGCCGACGCCGGGGATCGCCGGCGGCATAAACACCTTCCAGCTCGGCTCGGGGATCTCGGCCAGCGCCTGGGTGATGCGCTGGACCATCGCGGCGGCGGACTGGTTGGCGCGCTTGCGCTCGCTCCAGTCCTTGAGGTCGACGACCACCATCGACTGGTTCTCGCCGCGGCCGCCGATCATCGAGAAGCCGGTGATGGTGAGGACGCTCTTGACCTCCTCCATCTGCAGCAGCCGCTGCACCGCGCGGAGCGACACGTCGCGGGTGCGGTCGCGCGTCGAGCCCTCGGGCATGTCCATCGAGGCGAACACGACGCACTGGTCCTCGTCCGGAAGGAAGGAGGTCTGGGAAGTGGTGAACATCTGGACCGTCAAGAGAACGGCGAGCGCGAGGAGCATGAACGCGAGGAAGATGCGCGAGGCGAGCCACTTCGCCAGCTTCACGAAGATGCCCTTGAAGGAGTTCACCGCCCAGTTGAACCAGGCGAGCGGACCGTGCTTGTACGGACGCGACTCGTGGAGGAGCAGCGAGCAGAGCGCCGGCGCGAGCGTGAGCGCGCACAGCGTCGAGAAGCAGACCGCCGCGGAGAGCGTGACCGAGAACTGCTGGTAGATGCGCCCGGTGATGCCGCTCATGAAGCCGACCGGCACGAAGATGCCCAGAAGAACAAGCGTGGTCGCGATGACGGCGCTCGTCACGTCGCTCATCGCCTGGATCGTCGCCTCCTTGGCGTTGAGGCCGCGCGTCTCGATCAGGAACTGGACGCGCTCCACCACCACAATGCAATCGTCCACCACCACGCCGATCGCGAGCACGAGACCAAACAGGGTGAGGATGTTGATCGAGTAGCCGAGCGCCGCCATCAGGATGAAGGTCGAGGAGAGCGACACCGGAATGGTGAGGCAGGGTATCAGGGTGGCGCGCCAGTCCTGGAGGAAGAGATAGCAGACGATCACAACCAGCAGGAACGTGATGCCGAGCGTGAGCACGATCTCCCTGACGCAGCTCGACACGTATTCCGTGGCGTCGTATGGGATGACCCACTCGAGGTCGTCCGGGAACGACTCCTTGAGCGTTGCCATCGCCCTGCGGATCTGCCTCATCGTGGCGATCGCGTTCGCGCCCGGCTTCTGCTGGAGCGCGATGCAGACGGCGTTGCCGCCGTTGAGCTGGCCGGTGAACATGTAGTTCTGCTCGCCGATCTCGGTGCGGGCGATGTCCTTGAGTCTCACCACGCCGCCGTTCGCGTCGCGGCGGACGACGATCTCGTCGAACTCCTTCGGCGACATCAGGCGCCCTTTCGCCAGCAGCGAGAGCGTCCAGGCCGCGTGCTCGCCCGTGGGCGCCGCGCCGACCGAGCCGAGCGATGCCTGCACGTTCTGCTTCGAGACGGCGGCGATCACCTCCTCGGTGTTCATCCCCTGCGCCGCCATGCGCGCGGGGTCGAGCCAGACGCGCATCGAGAGCTTGGGTCCGTACACCGTCGCGTCGCCCACGCCGGGGATGCGCAGCAGGACCGGCTGGATGTTCGCGTAGATGTAGTCGGAGATCTGCAGGCGCGACATCGAGCCGTTCGGCGAGCGGACGGCGATGAAGCCGAGGTGGTCCTCGGACTGCGCGCGGATTCGCCCGCCGAGCTGCTTCACCTCGCCCGGCAGCTTCGCCTCCGCCTGGGCGACGCGGTTCTGCACCTTCACCATGTCCATGTCGCGGTCGGACTCGACCTCGAAGGTGACGGTGAGCGAGTAGGAGCCGTCGTCGCCGCACGATCCGGTCATGTAGATCATGTCGTCGACGCCGTTCACCTCGTCCTCGATCGGCATGGCGACGGTGTTCAGCACCTCCTTCGCGTTTGCGCCGGGATAGGTGTAGTTCACCTGGATCGACGGCGGGGTGATGCGCGGGAACTGCGAGACCGGCAGCTGGAAGATGGCCATGCCTCCGGCCATGGAAAGGACGATCGCGATCACCATCGCGAATCGCGGACGCTCCACGAAGATGCGCGAGAACGGCTTGAGCGCCTCGATCGCCGGCCTAAGGGAAAGTTTCATCTTCGGATCACTCCTCGATCGGCGACTTGTGGTTGGCGTTGATGTCGTCGTTGGACGTGGGCTCGACTATAGCCACCTTCATCCCCGGCCCGAGCTTGGCGACACCGGAGATGACGATGCGCTCGCCGGCCTCGATCCCCTTCACGACCGGCGTCCAGCCGTTGAACGCCTCCTTCGTCTCCACCGGACGCTGCTCGACGGTCATATCATCTTTGAGCACCCACACGCCCTGGTTGCCGCCGGGCAGGTCGATGAGAGCCTGCTGCGGCACCGACGGGAACTTCGGCGGGTCCTGGAAGTCGGTGAGGAGCGTCACGTAGCTGTTCGGGATGAGCAGCCGCTCCGGGTTCGGGAACTTCAGCCGCATCATGATCGACGCCGTCTCGCGCGACATCTGGTTGTCGTCGAAGTCCCACGCGCCCTCGCGGTCGTAGTCGCTGCCGTCCGGCAGGATGAGCCGCATGCGGAACGGCTTGGCCGAGCCGGAGCGCTGCTCCTGGCGCCAGGCGATGTAGGCGCGGTCGGTGAGCGGGAACGAGACGCGGATCGGGTCGATCTGCACGATCTTCGCGAGCGCGCCCTTCGACGGCGCCACGTAGTCGCCCACGTGCGCGGACGACTTGCCGATCTGGCCCGAGATGGGCGCGACGACGGTGGTCTTCTTGAGGTCGTACTCGGCCACCACCAGGTTCGCCTTCGCCTGCAGCACCGAGGCCTTCGCCTTCTCAGCGGCGGCCTCGGCGTTGTCGCGCTCGAGCTGGGTGATGCCGCGCTCGTCCGCCTTCTGCATGCGCTCGTAGTAGCGCACCGCGCGCCGCGCCTCCGCCTCCGCCGCGGCAAGGTCGGCCTTGCGCTGGTTCGCCACCGCTAGGTAGCGCTCGTCGTCGATGACATACAGCGTCTGCCCGGCCTTGACGACGTCGCCCTCCTTGAACTTGATCTCCTTCACGTAGCCGTCGATCTGCGGCAGCAGGTCGACCTCCTGCACCGCCTCGGCGTGCGCGACGAACCGCTCCGGGAGGTTGTAGGCGCGCATCTCAGCGTTGGTCACCGCCACGGTCACGCCGCCGGCGGCTGCGGCCATCGCCGCCATCGCCGCGGGATTCCCCGCCTTCGCCTTCGCCGCGCGCATCCACATGCCGCAGCCGATCCAGCCGCCCGCCGCGCAAACCGCCGCGAGCACCAGCGCCCCGATCGTCGAACCGATCGCCGAACCTTTGTTCTCGTTCATTTGGATTTGTCCTCCTTGTTGCTTTCAATTGACATTCTTCTGCCTGAAATGTCGAGCCATATCGCCTCGTAGGACTTCCGCAGCGTGTCCTCGAGGTCGCAGCCGAGGAAATGCTCGAGCCGCATCTGCACGAGGCCGTCCCACAGCGCCACCGCCACGGTCGAGATCTGCTCGGCGTCCACCCCCTCGCGCCCCCTGCCGCGGCGCACGTCGTTCGCGATCGCCTCGCGGAACGCCTCCTTGGGACCGAACGCCGCGTTGTTCAGGAGGTCCGCCCGCACTTCGGACATGGACTTCTTCTCCCAGCAGATCTGGCACTTCATCAGCCGGAAGAACGCCGCCGCCTTCGGGTCGCCCACGACGATCGCCGCGTTCTTCACCATCATCTCCGCCACCAGCGGGAATGACAGTTCCCCTTCCGGCATCACGCTCTCGATCTGCCGGCGAAACTTCTCGAGTGCCAGCCTTACCAGCTCGATCAGAACCGACTCCTTCGACTCGAAGTGCCAGTATATCGCCCCTTTCGTCAGCTTCAGCCGCGCGGCGATGTCGTTGAAGGTGGTGCGGTCGTAGCCGCGGCTGGAAAACAGCGCCAGGGCGCTCGCAAGAATGCGCCGCCGCGTCTTCTCCGCCTCCTCTTTCGTCTTCTTCGACATAGTTGGCGCGTATTATACATACTTTCCGGTATGTATGTCAAGGGGGTGCTTCAAGATCGTGGTTCGTGGTTCGTGTCTCGTTCAAACTGCCGCGGGGGGTTATGGGTGGGTGCGAGGCGGGAAGAGGTAGGAGCCGGCGATGGTGCGGTGGTAGAGGTCGTGCGCGGTTATCCGCAGCTTGCCGTCCTCCACCTTGCCCTCGATCACCGTCGGGAAGCGGCTCGGATCCTCCGTCACCGTGCCGTCGGCCTTCTTCTGGGGACCGAACGTCGGCCCGCCGCCCACGAAATGCGCCCAGGGACGGTCCTCCGTCGGCGCGTCGTAGCGGTAGCGGTGCTGGTGGGCGCAGATGACTGCCTGCACCCCGTGCTTCGCGAAGAGCGGACCCCAGAGGTTGCGGCAGGTGCGCTGCCAGAGCGCGAAGTCGTGCCAGTACTTGCCGTCGCCGTTCCCCTCCACGTCGCCGGGATGGGCGTGCGGGTTGTCGTCGTGGAGCGGAATGTGGCAGAACGCCACGACGAACGGCGCGGACTTGACGTCCGGCCGCTCCAGCACCTCGGCGAGCCAGTCGCGCTGCGCCAGCCGGTAGGGCGCGAAGTTGAAGAGCCCCGCCTGCGACGGACGCGTGTCGAGCTTGTCCTCGCCGGTGTCGAGCCCGATGAGCGCGATGTCGCCGCAGCGCACCGCGAAGTTGCGCCCGAGGTCCCAGAACCGCGGCGGACGCTCCTCCATCTCGCGGAACATCATCGCCCTCTCGAGGTGCCGCGCGGCTAGCCCGCGGTAGTCGTGGTTGCCGGGGACGAACAGGTACGGCTGGCACGCGGCGTAGTCGACCCTGGCAATCTCCGGGGTGTAGAACACCGGCAGCAGCGACTCGAAGGTCTCGTGCGAGTTGCAGGCGTCGCCGTCCCAGACCACGCAGCTCGGCGCGAGCTCCGCGATCTTGTCCACCGCCGGACCGAACGCCTCCGGCCGGCAGTGGGTGTCGTTGACGACGCAGAAGCTCGAAAGCGCCGCGGCGCCCAGCGTGCGGAAAGAGTAGACGCGCGGGTCCTCCTCGCTGCCGACGATCTTCATCGAGTAGCCGTGCTGGTAGTCGATGCGGTCGGCGCCGATGGTGTAGTAGTAGGTCGTCGCGGGGTCGAGTCCGGTAAGCCGCACCAGGATGAACTTGTCGTCCATCCCCGTCACCCGGTAGCCGCCGCACTTAACGAGCCGCGCGTCCTTCATGTCCGGCGACGACGAGATCTTCACGTATCCGTTCGCCATCGCGGAGACGGCGAAGCCGACCCCAATCGAAGTCTCGGCGGCGTTCTGCAGCACCGGCGGCGAGACGATGAGCTTCGCCGGCGCGGCGCCCTCGGCGGCGGGGACTGTCCCCTTCTCTTCCGCGGCGCCCTCGGCCGCCACTGCGCGGCCGCCCGCGCCGACGATCGCCAGCATCCCGCCAGCCCGGATGAATTCGCGTCTCTGGATGTTCATGCCGTGTATTATACCAAATCCACGAGAGCAGCAACGCCGCGGTTTGTGGCTAGAAGCGGGGGAGGCGGGAGAGCGACTCGACGCGGCCTTCGGGCCGAAACCTGAGCGCCCAGACGCGGCCGTGCTCGTCGCGGAGCGCGCGGAGTCGCCGCTCGTCGCGGCGGTGGCAGGCGGCGTCGAGGAGGTTCGCCATGTGGACGATCTCCTTGGCCCAGTCGCTGCGGTCGGTCCAGCGCTCCGCGGCGACGCGCACGCCGCGCGCGACTCCGCCTACGTCCTCGAGCACCGTCTCGGTGATGCCGGGATGGCGCGAGTAGCCGATTTCGTTCGCAAGGATGTTGAAGAACTCGGAGGAGTCGTCCCGCACCGCGCCGCCGCGCAGATACAGGGTGCCGAGCTTGAGGAGGAGTCCGCCGAGCGGCGCGTCCAGCACCCGGTCGAGCTCGCGCTCGAGGTCCATCTTCGCCGCCTTGCGTCCGTCGCTCGCGAAGTTGCCGCCGAGGATGATCCCGGGGAGCGAGGCGGCGAGCGGCTGCCAGGCGCACTCGTCGGCGAAGTCGGTGACGAGGAACCGCCGCGCCTTGCGGAGACGGGCCGCCTCCTCGGCGCGGCCCATGCGCTCGCGCATTTCCTCCACGCGGCCCGCGAGCGATCGCGGCGACTCGGTGGAGACAGCCACCGTGTCGCCGGCGAGCAGGAGGCGGTCGTAGCCGTCGGGGTCGATCTCGACGAGCTTGATCCCCTGCATCTCGCAGTAGGCCGCCAGCCGCCGCGGATCCTCGAGCGCGGGAGGGTCGTCCTCGAAGCCGGAGCTGAATTCGCCGCGGTGGACGAAGAGCTCGTTGTAGCCGCAGCCGGCGAGGAGGTCGACGACGAACCGCATCGCCCGCGTCGTCGGCGCACGGCGGGTGATGTCGATCAGGTACGCTCGCTTCTCAAAAGCCATCGCCTCCGACGGCGTCAGCGCTTGCCGCGTGACATCTCGCGAGAGCGGAAGTACTCGATCGTCTTGGCAAGGCCATCGGCGAGCGGCACCTTCGGCTCCCAGCCGAGCAGCTCCTTGGCGAGCGTGATGTCGGGGCGCCGCCGCCTGGGGTCGTCGGCCGGAAGCGGGCGGAACACCAGCTTCGACTTCGATTCGGGGAGCTGGCGAAGCGTCTCCTCCGCGAGTTCGCGGATCGTGTACTCGCCGGGATTGCCGGTGTTGAGGACAGGCGCGCCGAGCTTCTTCGCGGCAAAGAACTCGTCGATCCGGCTCCGCGGCAGATCCATGTAGCGGCGCATCGCCTCGACGAGGTCGTCGCAGTACTGGAACGAGCGCGTCTGCGCGCCGTCGCCGTAGATGGTGATGTCCTCGTCGCGCAGCGCCTGGAGGATGAAGTTGGAGATCACCCTGCCGTCCTCCGGGTGCATGTTGGGCCCGTAGGTGTTGAAGATCCTCACCATCCTCACGTCCACGCCGTGCGCGCGGCGGTAGTCGGCCGCGAGCGTCTCGGCGCAGCGCTTGCCCTCGTCGTAGCAGCTGCGCACGCCGATGGTGTTGACGTTGCCCCAGTAGCTCTCCACCTGCGGATGGACGAGCGGGTCGCCGTAGACCTCGCTCGTCGAGGTGTGCAGCACCTTCGCCTGGGTCTTGAGCGCGAGGTCAAGCATGTTCATCATGCCGAGGACGGAGCTCTTGAGCGTCTCGACCGGGTTGTGCTGGTAGTGCACCGGGCTCGCCGGGCAGGCGAGGTTGTAGATTTCGTCAAACTGACCCCAGAACGGCTGGGTGACGTCATGGAGGACGAACGAGAAGCGCGGGTTGCCGAGGAGCGGATAGATGTTCTCCTTGGTGCCGGTGAAGAGGTTGTCCACCGCCGTCACCTCGTAGCCGTCGGCGAGGAGCCTCGCCGAGAGGTGGCTGCCGAGGAACCCGGCGCCGCCGGTTACCAGCGCCTTCTTCATGCGTGGATCCTTTCGTTCGCCGCGGCGACCTTGGACTTGAGCGCCTCCTTGTGGGCGCGGAACTTCTCGCGCAGCGCGGGGTCGGCGGTGCCGAGGATCTGCACCGCGAGGAGCGCCGCGTTGACCGGCCCCGCCGAGCCCACGGCGACCGTCGCCACCGGCACGCCGGAAGGCATCTGCACCGTCGCGTAGAGCGCGTCGAGTCCGTTGAGCGCCCCGCCCGCGACCGGCACGCCGACGACCGGCAGCACAGTTCCCGCGGCAAGGACGCCGGCGAGGTGCGCCGCGCCGCCGGCGCAGGCGATGATCACCTTGATCCCGCGCGCCTCCGCGCCCTTGGAGTAGGCGATAGCCTCCTCCGGCGTGCGGTGCGCCGAGATGACGCGCGTCTCGTAGGGGACGCCGAATGACTCCAGGGTGGCGCAGCCCTTCTGCACCAGCGGCCAGTCCGAATCGGACCCCATCACCACGCCTACCATCGGTTTGTTGTCGCTCATGACTCCCTTGCCTCCTTGTCTTTCTCAGATTTGTCGACGACCGCGCAGATGCAGCAGTCGCTCCAGACGTTCTCGGCCGTCTCGATCATGTCGATGATGGTGTAGATCGGCAGGATCACCCCGAGGATCATCAGGTTGCCGCCGACCCCGGCCATCAGCGAGAGCGTCAGGAAGTAGCAGCCCATCGGCACGCCGGCGTTGCCGATCGCGCAGACGGTGGCGATGAGGCACCACGCGAGCATCGTCGGCAGCGTGAGCGCGATGCCGCACTCCGGCGAGCTGCGGATGACGAAGAGCGAGGTCACCAGGATGAACGCGGCGCAGCCGTTCATGTTGATCGTGCAGCAGAGCGGCAGGATGAATCGCGCGATCCACGGCTTCGCCTTCATGTTCTTCTCGGCGGTGGCGACGGTGACCGGCAGCGTCGCCGCGGACGACTTGGTGAAGAGCGCCATTAGGAGCGCCGGCGTCATCTGGCGCATCACCTTGTAGCCGTTGACCCCACGCAGATAGCAGAAGAGCGGCAGCACCACGAAGAACTGGATCACGTTGCCGCCGATCACCACCAGGACGTACTTGCCGATCGAGTCGGCCACCACGCCGGCCGACATCTGGGCGGACAGCTGGGCGGCGAACGCCACGATGCCGACCGGCAGCGCCCAGATGAGGCCCTTGATGAGGCCGAAGAACACCTCCTGCAGCCCCAGGACGGCGCGGTGGAGCGCCTTCACGTTCTCGCTCTTCTTGCCGAGCACGGCGATGGCGACGCCCATGCCGGCGGCGATCAGCACGATCGAGAGGACGTTGCCGGAGAGGAACGGGTTGACCAGGTTGTTCGGTATCGCGCCGAGGATGTGCCCGTAGACCGTGTCCGGCGCGGCGGCGAGGCTCTTCACCTTCTCCGCTGCGTCGGCGCCAACCGCCGAGATCGCGTCGGGCGAGAGCGCCCCGGGGTCGATCGCGATGAAGAGCCCGAGCCCCACCAGCGCCGCGACGAACGACGTGAGGCAGGTGCAGGCGAACGTCTTCGCGAACACCTTGCCCATCGCGTTGCCGTCGCCCAGCGAGGCCATCGCGGTGAGGATCGCAAGCGCGACCGTCGGAATCGCGACGAACTGGAACGCGCGCGTGTAGGCCGACGCCACGAAGTCCATGAACCGGTCGAGCGGGGCGCAGCCGACCATGCCGAGCGCCGCGCCCACGACGAGCGCGACCGTCCAGATAATAGCCTGTCTTGCCTTCATTGACGTTTTCCCTTTCTCGCTGTGGTTTAGCAGTCCCTATTTGCCGCGGAAGCGGTCCTCCACCGCCCTCTCCGCGCGCCATTCGCCGGCCAGCGCCGCGCCTTTCCCGCCGTCCTTGCCGATGTCGAGCGAGAAGTAGCTCTCGAACGCCTGCTGCCCGTTGAGGCCCTTGAGCGAAAACGAGACCTTCTTCTCGTCCACCGGCACGCGCCCCACCAGCTCCACGCCGCGCCCGCGGTAGAGGTTGCGCAGCAGCCGCGGATACGCCTCGGCGCGCGAGTCGGAGGCGAAGACGAGTCTGAGGTCGCTCAGCACCGGGTCGCGGAAGCGCTCCGAAAGCGCCTCCAGCCCCTCGCCGGCGCGGAAGCGCGAGCCCTCGAAGATGAAACTCTCGCCGCGGTTGCCGCGGGTGAGGACGTCGATGAGCTCGCGGTTGGCGGACTCCTTCACGCCGTACATGTAGACGCTCACCAGCCCGTCGTTGAGCGCGGTGAAGCGCGAGAGGATCGAGGCGGTGTCGCTCACGCCGGCGTTGGCGTCGCCGTCGGTGACGACGAGCGCGACGAGCGGGCGCTTAGGGTCGCGCGGCAAGGTGAGCACCGAGGAGATGGTGCGGAAGACGTCGGTGCGGCCGTAAGGCGCGACGCCGTTGAGCCAGCGGTCGGCGGCGTCGAAGGTCGCGGTGTTGAAGTCCTGCCAGGACTTGAACGCGTAGGAGTAGCGGTCGCGGAAGGCGACGAGGTTGAAGCGGTCGCCGGTGTTGGCGGCCGAGCGCAGGATCCGCTTCGCCGCGCCGCGGATGGAGCCCATGCGGTCCTTGCCGATCGAGCCGGACGCGTCGATCAGCACCACGAGGTCCTTCGGCACCGTCTCCAGCGACTCGGACGGATCAAGCTTCACCTTGAAGTAGCGCCAGCCGCCGTCGACGCCGCTCTCAACCGATGCCCTGACGACGGAATTCATCTCCTTCGCATCCTCGGCGTCGACGAGCGAACGCACCGCCTCCTTCTCCTTCTCCACCACCGCCTCGTCCACCTTCGGCATCACCGCGTCGGAGGCGTCCTCGCCGGATTCGGCGCCTTCGTCCTTCTCCCCGGCGTCGATCTTCGCGACGGCGCCCGGCGCCACGACGGCGGCGGACGAGAAGACCGGTGCCTCGAACACCGGCGCGGAGGGCAGCGCCACGCCCAGCGAAGACGGCGCCGGCGCTTCTGCCACTGGCGCGAGCTTCGGGCTCTCCATCGCCATCTTCGGCGGCGCGGCGGGAGCGGAGAAGTCATCTTCCGCCGCGGCCTCGGGGAGCTCGCGGGAGCCCTCGGGAACGGTGCGGACGAGTACCTCGGGCGGCAGCTCGGGCTTCGGCACGGCGATGCGCTCGCCCTCGGACGGCGACGCGGCCTCTGCCGCCGGCAGCGAGGCCGTGGCCTCGGCGGCCTCGGGCGCGGACTTCTCCGCGGCGAGGTCCTCCACCGCCTCGAAGCGCACCGGCTCCGGCGGCGCCTCGGCCTTGACGACCCGCATCGGGCCGCGCTTGGCCGCCCGGCGCTGGATCGTCGAATGGGTCATCACCTGCGGACGCACCCAGAACATGAGCCCGGCGTGAAGCGCCGCGGAGACGATCAGCGCGGCGATAATGATGTCCAGCGAAAAACCGCCGCCCTTCATTGCACCTCCTCCAGATTAGACTTGAGGATCTCCTCGGCCCGTTTCGCGAACGGCGAGCTTTCGAAAAGCGTGGTCACCACCGTCGCGTAGCCGCGGGCCTTCTCGACGTCACGCCGCTGGAGCGCGGCCTCGGCGAGCGCGAGGTACGCCTCGGCGCGCGCGGACTGGTCCTTGGCGTTCAGCTCCACCGCGCGCTTCAGCGCCGCCTCGGCCTTGACCGGGTCGCCGCCGCGCGACTCGAGCACCCCGAGCCGCAGCGCCACCCTGGCGAGCGACTCGGTGGAGCACTTCTCCTCCATCGCCTTGGAATAGGCGTAGACCGCGGCGCCGTATGCGCCGGCCTCCTCCTCCACCGAGCCGAGCAGCGCGTAGCCTGCCTGGCGCCACTCGGCGGAGTCGCTCTTCACCAGCGACTGCGCACAGAGCCTCGCCTCCTCGCCGCCGAGCAGCTTGCCGACCGACAAAGTCTTCGCCGCGCCCATCCGCTCGAGCGCGCCCTGGCCGATCAGCTCCTTGTACGCCGCCTTGGCCTCGTCGGTGCGTCCGGCGTTGAAGTCGGCGTCGGCGATCATCAGCCGCGCCTCGCGCGACTCGTCTAGCGGCAGCCCAGCCTTGACCGCGTCCTTCAGCAGTGCCACCCCCTCGACCGCGTGGCCGGACCTCACAGACGCCACGCCGCGCCAGTAGAGCGCAAGCGCGCGCCTCTCGCCGTCGATTCCGGATGCAAGCGCCTCGGCGAGCGAAAGCTCAGCTGCCGCCCACTGCTCGTGCCTGAGGAGCGACATTGCCCGCCGGTACATCGCCTCTGCCGCGTCGCCCTTGCCGGGAAAGTCCTTCGCCACCGACGCGTACTCCGCCTCGGCCTTCTCCGCCTCGCCTGCGAGCTCGAGCGCCCAGGCATAGCGGAGCCGGTCGGACGCAACCGCGCCCTTGCCGAAGGCGACGGCTCGCTTCGCCGCGTCGAGCGCCTTCGCCTTGTCGCCGGACTTCGCCGCGGCGTCGAACTCCATCCTCGCGCGCTCCAGCTCCATCGCGTCGCGGTGGCGTCCCTGCGGAAACTCCTCGAGGTACTTCCGTGCCAGCGCAAGCGCCTCGTCGCGGTTGCCCATGCGCTCGTTGGCGGTGGCCTTCACAAAGACGAGGGTATCGTCCTTGTCGTCAGTGCAGCAGACAAGCGCGGCGGCGTAGTGTCCGCCCATGAGCTCGCTGAGCGCGGCAAGCCGCCTCACCTCAGCAAGGCGCGCGTCGCCGGGATGCAGCTTCTGGTAGCGCTTCAGCAGCGCGGCGCTTTCGCCGTACTTCGCCTCGCGGTAGCTGTGCACCGCGGCAAGGTAGAGCGCGTCTTTGGCGAGCGCGGCGTCCTTGCCGTAGACGATCTCCATCAGCTCCGCGAGCCCGCGGCGTCGCGCCGCGGCGTCGGCGCTCTCCAGCGCGGCGGAGGCGTGGTAGAACGAGGCGTAGGCGGCGAAGCGCCCCTTCGGGTCGAGCTTGCGGCAGCGTTCGTAGAGCGCGGCGTCATTGGACATCCTCGCGAGGTGGAAGAGCGCCTCGGCGCGGAGCGACGGATCGGCGTCGTCGCGGTCGAGCATCCTCAGCTCCTTGCGCCGCTCCTCGCCCTCGCAGACGAGTGCGCGCATGAGCCGCACGCGGTCGGCGAGCCGGTGGGCGGCGAACTTGGCGAGGAAGGCGTCGGCGTCGGCGCGGACGGCCTTCGCGTCCTTCATCCCCTCGGACGCCGCCGCGAGCCGGTAGAGGACGTCGGCCTCGTCGACCCCCTTCTCGCCCTTGAGCGCCAGGTACTCGCGCCGCGCGGCCGCGTAGTCGCCGCGGTTGAAGAGCCGGTCGGCCATGGCGAGCCTGTCCGACGGCGCCACTGTCAGCGCCGCCAGCACAAGCGAAGGTACTATTTGCCAGGAAATCATTGATGAGTATTATACCAAATCGCGAGTCGTCATGTTCTTTGGGTGCGGAAGCAGATGCGGTTGATGACGGAGTCGAAGCTCTCGGCTCCGGAGATGATCTCGATTGCGATGCGCAGGTAGAGACACTTGACCGGCGAGGTCTCTAGCCGCGGGAACCTGACCGCGTCCTTCTCCGTCGTCACCAGCGCGTCCGCGCCCATGTCGGCGGTGCGGTTGAGTGCGTAGAGAACCTCGGACGGCGCGTAACGGTGGTGGTCGGCGTAGCGCTCGCACCAGACCACCTTCGAGCCGAGGTGGCGCAACGAGTTCTCGAAACCCTTCGGCGAGGCGATGCCGGATAGGGTGCAAACGGTCTTGCCGTCCAGCCAGGAAAGCGGAAACTCCTCGCGGCTCCAAACGTCCTTGAGCGACTTCGGCGTGTGGTTGCACTCGACGATCTCGGCCTTCGGGTTGAGTCGGCGGATCTCCTCGCGCACCTCGGAGACGTCGCCGCGGCACTTGGTGAGAAAGATGATGTCGGCACGCTTCAGGTGGCGCGCCGGCTCGCGCAGGATGCCGCGCGGCAGCATCCGCCCGTTGCCGAACGGATTGGTGGCGTCCACGAGCAGCACCTCGATCGAGTGCTTGAGCCGCTTGTACTGGAAGCCGTCGTCGAGGATGATCGTGTCGCAACCGAGGCGCTTGATGGCGTAGCGGCCGGCTTTGACGCGATTGCGGTCGACCACCACCGCGACACCGGGCAGATTGGAGGCGAGCATGTATGGCTCGTCGCCGCCGACCTCGGGGTCGAGCAGCACGCGGCGGCCGTCGGAGACGACGAGCGGCGGGTCGACGACGCCGGTGAGGATGCGCCGCCACCACGGAGCCTCCTTGCGCCGGTAGCCGCGCGAGAGGATGGCCACCTTGCGGCCCTCTGCGGCGAGGGTGCGGGCGAAGATCTCGGTGACCGGGGTCTTGCCGGTGCCGCCGGCGGTTACGTTGCCGATGGAGATGACCTGGATGCCGAGCGGATGGGGCCGCAGCACGCCGATGCGGTAGAGCCCATCGCGCGCCGCCACCGCCAGAGCGAAGACAAAGCTCAGCACGGAGAGGAACACGAGCAGGATCCTCACCGAAAACGGCTGGTCGAGGTCGGCGCCCTTCTCCTGGATAATCTTGACGAGTGCGCTCTCTATGCGCTCGATTCCGCTCTGTCTGGCCTTGCGCATCGAGGGAGTGGGGTTTGCGTCAGTTGAAGATGCTCCTGCCCCCTTCGCCGAAGGCACGCAAGATCAGCTGAAAGCCGAAGTTCCAGTCATCGTCATAGCGGGCACCGTCAACAAGCCAGCACTCGTTCTCGTACTCGACGTAGAAGCGGAAACAGAGGCAGTCGGTCATGAAGTCGAAAGTCGCACCCACGACGTCGAGCTCGTTCTCGTCGATGTCCCAGCGGATGAACGGCGAGTACCGGAACCAGTCGAGCGGCTGGTGGGTGAAGCCGAGCTCGGCAAGGTGGAAGAACGTGCGGTTGAGCGTGTCGGTGCGCATGTAGGCGGGATCGAACGGCGAGGAGGAGAAGTCCCACATCCGGTGGTCGCGTAGCATGTAGGAGAGCCTCCAGTCGAAGTCGCGCGAGAGCCGGTGGTTGAGCGTGACGTCCGCGAGCGCCACCTTGTTGTCGTCGGAATCGTACTCCGCGCGCGTGACAAGGCGGATGTCCTCGGCAGGCGTCCACCTCAGCCGCGCACCGGGGACGACAAGCGGATCACCTTCGCCGTAGTTTGGCTTGCCGTTGACCGCGAGACGGTGCCACACGTCATCGAGACCCCACGGGGCATGCAGGTAGTCGGCATGGTTGAACTGCAGCGCCGCGTAGGCGTCGAAGTCAAGCACCGTCCACAGGCGGCCCTTCTCGTCCATCTTGCTCCAGGCGTTGCGCAGGCCTGGGGTGACGCCGTAGTAGGTGTAGGGCAGGTTGCGGCTGCGGCCGGCAAACTGGTCTTCCCAGGTACGAGAGGCGTCAAGAGAATCGTAGACGTAGGCGCGTGCGCCGCCGGAATCGCCGGAAATGTGCGCCTGCTGGGCGAGGACGTCGAAATACGGCTCGACGAGGTGGCGCCAGCGGTCGTTGACCCACGCCTCGCCGCGCGCGGCGAAGGTGATGCCCTCCTCGACGATCGAACGCGAGAACCACTTGCCTGTCGATCCGGCCTCCGACCAGCCGTCGAGGCAGGTGTAGCCGGCCTTGTCGTAGAAAGTGCCGCGCCACGCAAGCCGCGGCACCGCGGAAAGGACGTCGAATAGCCTGAACGGCGCGGTCAGGCGGTGGTAGGTGTCAATGCGCAGCGACTCGTAATCTGCCCAGACGCCGGGATTGGACCGGTACGCCGGTCGTGCCGAAAAAGTGCTGTCGGCGCTGCGGCGGCGCAAGTAGCCGATGCGGCTCGATGACTCGTAGTTGACCGGGAGAAGCGGCACCGGCGTTGGATTGACGTCGAAGTATATCTCCGGCAGGCGCTCTGTGGCGCCGCGGAAGGTCTCAAGCCGGCCGTCGGCCTCGGCGCCAAAGGAGAACAGGTTCTCGACGTGCTCCCAGAAGACGCCGCTCGTGTCGTAGCTGCGGAACTGGTTCTTGATGTTGAAGAACGAGTCGCGGAAGAAGTCGTTGCGAAAGTAGGCGTCGGAATAGAGCGAACCGCGCAACGTCACCGTGTCGCGCTCAGTCGCCTCCCAGCGGTGCTTCGCCTCGAACCCGTAGCGGTCGCGCCCGACCGAGCCACCGCCCCAGTTGGCGTAGTCTCCGCCGTAGGGATAGGCATAGCCGGCGGCAGAGGGGTAGTACCCATAGCCGCCGTAGCGGCGGTTGGCGTCTTCGTCAAGCGCGTAGTAGGCCTTGAACGAGCCGGTGCCGAACCGCCCGAGACCCCACTCGAAGTCCTCGCCAACCGCCACGCCGTTCTTGTACCTGAGGTCGAGCCGCGTCGCCGCGGAGAGCCACCATGACTCGTCGCCGTGCGCCTCGTCGCCGAGCAGGTGGTAGCGGTACTTAGTCATCACGTACGCGCCCCAGCGGCTGGTATAGCCGGGCATCCAGCTGAATCCGCAGTCGGTGTCAAGCGGATACCAGAAGTACGGCAGCCAGAAGACCGGCACCTCGAACAGCCTCAGCCACACGCCGCGCAGGACGACGTAGTCGTGCGGGCTGTATTCGACTTCACCCTCCGCGCACCAGTGGGTGTGGCCGACCGCATTGGTGCAGGTGGTGGCGGTGGACGGCCGGTGCAGCCGCACGATGCCGTCGGCGTCGCGCTCGAGCTTCTCGGAGCGGAGCGACATGACCCCTTCCCTGACCGTGACGTTGCCTTCGGCGACGGCCGCCTTGGTGACGTTGTCGACCGCGACACGGTCGGCGGCGATGTCGAGCGTCCCTATCGACGCGGCGGCGAGTATCAGCGCTATGCTCATGGCGTTCCTACGACTGTGAGTAGACCACCTGGCCGGTCGCGGCATCGAGCACTGCGAACGACTCGGGGTGGCGGTGGAGTTCGGATACGAAAGTGAGGCAGGTGCTGAAGTCCTTCTGCAGCTGGGCGAGGATCTGGCTGTCCTCGGTGCGGAGGCGCTGCATCACCTGCGGCGCGATGACGATCTTCGGCTCGAACGGCTTCTTGTTCTGCTCCGCCTTCCGCAGAAGCGTCGTCAGCGTGCGCTGGATCTCGACCGACACCGCCATCGGCGACTTGACGTGCCCGCAGCCCTGGCAGTAGGGACACCTGGAGGTGAGCTGCGAGAGGATGGAACTGTCCTGGCGCTGGCGCGACATCTCCAGGAGGCCGAGCTCGCTGATCTCGAGCACGTTGGTGCGCGCGCGGTCGCGCTTGAGCGCCTCCTTGAGCCGGCGCACCACCTCGCGCTGGTGCTTGCGGCTCTTCATGTCGATGAGGTCGAGCACCACCAGGCCGCCGATGTTCCGCAGCCGCAGCTGCCGCGCCACCTCGTCCACCGCCTCGAGGTTCACCTCGCGGATGGCGTCCTCCTGGTTGCCGTTGCCCTTGTAGTGGCCGGTATTGACGTCCACCGCCACCAGCGCCTCGGTCTCGTCGATGACCAGATAGCCGCCGGACTTCAGCGCCACCTTGCGCGCAAAGGCGTCGGCGAGCTGGCGCTCGATGCCGTAGTGTTCGAAGATGCCGGCGTTGCCGTCGTAGCGGCATATCTTTGACTTCGCCCGGCGCGAGATCTGGCCGGTGAGCCTGCGCATCGCCTCGTAGCTCGCCTCGTCGTCGATGACGATCGAGTCGACGTCCTCGGTGAGCCAGTCGCGCACGACACGCTCGCAGAGGTCCGGTTCCTGGAAGATGCAGCAGGGCGTGCGCAGGTTCTTGGTGTTGGCCTGCATCTCGTTCCAGACCGAGATGAGCCCCCTCAGGTCGCGCGCGAACGCCCGCGCGCTCGCGCCCGCGCCTACGGTGCGCACGACGAGGCCGACGTTCTCAGGAAGCGGCAGCTTGTCGAGGATCTTCTTCAGCCGCTTGCGCTCGGCGCCGTCGGAAATCTTCTTCGAGACGCCGCGTATCTTCTCGCCCGGCATCATAACCAGGTAGCGCCCGGGAATGGAGAGGTTGGCGGTGACGCGCGGGCCCTTGGTGGAGATGGGGCCCTTGGTGACCTGGACGATGATCTCCGATCCGGGCGGGAAGCGCTTGGCGATCTCGGCGTCGGAAAGCCGGTTGGACTTCTTGCCGCCGCGCCGCTCGCCGCGCGACTTGTCGTCGTCGTCGTCGAGGATCGAGTCCGCGTCGCTGGTCATGTCCCAGTAGTGGAGGAAGGCGTTCTTCTTCAGCCCGATGTCGACGAACGCCGCCTGGAGGTCGTTCTCGAGGTTCTGCACCCGACCCTTGAAGACGCTGCCTACCAGCCGCTCCTCCTCGGGATGCTCGACCATGTATTCCTCGAGGCGGCCGTTTTCTATCACCGCCACCCGAGTCTCGAGCTTTTCAACGTTGACGATTATCTCGCGCTTCATTTTGGAGCGCTTGAGCCATCCGAACAAATTCATTGGTCATCCGTTTCATTAAGTGGTTAAATCTGCGTTTTCAACGCGCCTCCTTGCGCGTTGTGCGTATTATACCAAATTATCCGCCCCATCCGCAACCGCCCCTTGCAACTCCTTGCACATTGCCATTCTCGGCCGACTTTTGCTATAATTCTCGCCATCGCCGCTATGGATGGCAACACCGTGGCTTGTAGCGGGTTATTCCAGGCAACAAACAAGGAGATAATCCATTATGGACAAACAGAAATGCTGGTACACGTTCGCCGCGTCCACGCTCGCGTGCTTCCTAGCCTTCGCGGCGGAGCAGAAATACGACGTGGCTGCCTATGTGTGGCCGGCGTACCAGCCCGATCCGCGCTGGACGGAGCTCGGTATCTTCGATGCGGGCAAGGGCGAGTGGCAGAACGTCTGGGAGGCCGTGCCGAAATGGGAAGGCCACGCGCAGCCGTTAATGCCGCTTTGGGGCTACGAAAACGAGGCCGACCCGAAGGTGATGGAGAAGAAGATCGACGCGGCAGTTTCGCATGGCGTCAACGTATTCATCTACGACTGGTACTGGTATGGCGGCCGCCCCTTCCTCGAGGACGCGCTTGACCATGGCTTCCTGGGCGCGAAGAACAACGGCAAGATGAAGTTCTTCGTCATGTGGGCAAACCACGACGTCGACTCGACCTGGAACAACAAAGTCGCGGACAAGAAATCGAGGGGATTCCTCTGGAAAGCCGACGTCGACGCGGCCGAGTTCAGGGTAATTGCGCGGCGCTGGATCGACAACTACTTCAAGCGCCCAAACTACTACCGCATCGGCGGCAAGCCCGTTCTCATGATCTACGAGATCGGCACGTTCATAGACCGCGTCGGCGGCATCGGGAAAGCGGCCGAGTCGATTGCCTTCCTGCGCACGGAAGCGGCCAAGGCGGGTTTCCCCAACGGCATCCATCTAATGGCGTGCGACTACGGACTCCGGCCGGAATGGACAAAGCCTCTCGGCATCGATTCCGCGACAATCTACAATCTCGTTCACTGGGCGAGTCCGGCCGGCAACCCGGACTATGCCGACTGGGCCGAACGCGCGGCGGCGCGCTTTGACGCGGCGAAGCGCGGCTTGGGGATTGCCTATTTCCCGCATGCATCCGTCGGCTGGGACAACAATCCCCGATTCCCCAAGGAGGTCAAGGCGGCGGCGGCCGTCGGTTCCACGCCGGAGAAATTCGAGCAGGTCCTTCGCCGCGCCAAGGACTGGCTCGACCGGAATCCCCAGCCGGGAATGCCAAAGCTGATCACCGTCAACGCCTGGAACGAGTGGACAGAAGGATCATATCTCGAACCCGACACCGTCAACGGCCTCGGCTATCTCGAAGCCGTCCGCCGCGTCTTCGGCGCAGGCGGGGAATGACCTTTGGCAGCCGCGGGCGCCGACGCGTCAATCGCCCTCACCACTCGATGGGGGCGATGGAGTTGGCGACCAGGTATTCATTGGCGCGGGCGAAGGGACGCGAGCCGAAGAAGCCGCGGTAGGCAGAGAGCGGCGACGGGTGCGCCGAGGCGATCACGCAATGGCGCGAGCGGTCAACCATCGCCCCCTTCCGCTGCGCATAGGAGCCCCAGAGGATGAAGACGAGATGCTCGCGCCGCTCGGCAAGGACGCGCACCACGGCGTCGGTGAAACGCTCCCAGCCCCGCCCTTGGTGGGAACCGGCCTGATGCGCCGCCACGGTCAGCGTGGAATTCAACAGCAGCACCCCCTGCCGCGCCCAGGAAAGGAGGTCGGGCATGTGTCCAAGCTCCTGTGCGATGTTCTTTAGCGACGGCGGCGGCGTCACCTGCGGCGGCACGTAGAACGCCAGACCCTGCGCCTGCCCCGGCTCGTGGTACGGGTCCTGCCCCAGGATTACCACTTTCACCGCGTCAAACGGAGTCTGCGCGAAGGCGTTGAAGATAAGCTTCGGCGGCGGATAACAGACGCCGCTCTGGTAGGCGCCGCGGACGAAGTGGGCCAGGTTCTCGAAATACGGTTCCTCAAACTCGCCGGCCAGCGCCTTGTGCCAGCTCTCCTCGATAATGACCTTCATGCCCCTTCTCCAGCCGGTTAGAGTTCGTAAGGCGGCGGCGAGACGCGCGCGTCAAAGTCCGCCTGCGTCCAGCGCCGGTAGTTTTCCTCGGCGAGCGCGAGCTGGTACTCGTTCCAGCCCACGGTCCAGATCATCCACGCGATGAGCGCACGCAGGATGAAAGAGCCGCCGATGGGGATGATCCAGACGTGGGTGACGCCGAGAAGTGGCCCCACGACGAGCAGCACGGCGAAGACGCGACCGACTGCCATCGCCACGTAGGTTGCCCTCGCCCTGGTGGTGAAGAACCTCGCGAGCGACCGGAAGATGCGGCCGCCGTCCATCGGGAAACCCGGCAGCAAGTTGAAGAGCGCAAGCCCGATGTTGAGCTGCGCGCCGCACCAGAACAGCACAGCGGCAAAGCCTTCGTTCAGGGCGACCGCGGCGAACCACATCGCAATGCCGATGGCGAAACTCGTCGCCGGGCCAGCCGCCGCCACCAGCAGCTCCTGCCACGCCTTGTAGGGCATCCGCTCGAGCGACGCGCAGCCGCCGATGACTGTAAGCGTGATATCCTTGGTGTTGCAGCCGAAGCAGCGCGCGGTGAGCGAGTGGCCGAGCTCGTGGAGGACGATCGAGACGAGCAGCACCGCGGCGAGCGAAAGCGACAGCACGATGTTGTCGAGCTGAAGGAACATCAGCGCAAGGAAAATCGTCGACCAGTCGAGGTAGACCGGTATCCCGAATGCCTCGCAGACCTTGAGGCGCCTAAAACCAAAGCTGAGCATCGCTATTTTCCTTTCTGGGACTTGAGCACCGCGTAGCCGCGGCGGTTGACTACCTGGACTTCCGCGAAACGCCGCAGCTGCACCGGCCGGAGACCGTCCACGTTCTTGCACACCATGTAGCAGACACCGCCAGGCTTCAGCGCCCTGACCGCGGTGGCGAGGAACACGTCGGCGATGCGGTATTCGCTGTAGTACGGAGGATTGCCGACGAAGACGTCGAACGAGCCGTCAAGCTCCGGCGGCGTTCCGTCGTCCGAGAGGACCACGTCGGCGGGGATGCCGAGGTTGGCGGAGTTGAGCCGCGCCGCCTCCACCGCGCGCGTGTGCGAGTCGACCATCGTGAGCGCGATCCCGGGCACGGCCGAAGCGACGAGGAATGCGACGAGCCCACAGCCCGCGCCCATGTCGAGGAGCGTTAGCCGCCGCACGCGCGGCGAGGGGCCAAGCTCGCGCGAAACCACCTCGGCGAGCGCGAGGCCGCCCTCGTCGAGCCGACGGTGGCAGAAACAGCCGGGGAAGCTCGTGAACTTCAACCGCGGACCGCCGGGCACTGAGGCCGGCCAGGTGGCGGCAAAGGAGCGGACGCGGTAGGGGTCGTCCTTGATCTTGGCAAGCAGGTCGTTACGGTCGCGTTCGCGGCCGACAAAATCGAGCTCGAACTTCGCCGGCTTGAGCAGGTGGATCTCCTGCAGCAGGTCGAGCGAGAGCTCGCCGGACATCACCTTCGGCCCGGTGCGGAAGCGGACGAGATCCCACGGCCCTTCCGGCAGGTGCGGGGCACAGACGCACTTCGCTCCCCACCTGCGTTCGATCGCGTGTTGGTGGTAGATGTCGAGGACATGACAGACCACGTCGCCTTCGAGGAGCTTCGCATCGAGATCCGCCGCGGTGTAGCCTACTAACAATGTGCTCACGGCACGGCCTCCGCGAATTCCATAAGATCTGGATATCGCGCCGCGGCAAAGTCGTCGAGCGGAGTCGGCTGGGCGTTGACGATGAACACCTTGCCGCCGCGCTGGAGAGTGAGTCGTGGGAGTCCTGCGGCTGGGAAGACGGTGAGCGACGTGCCGAGCACCAGCATCACGTCAGCGCGCATGGCCAGCTCCTGCGAACGCATGAACGCCGCTTCTGGCAATGCCTCGCCGAAGAAGGTGATGTCAGGCTTGAACGGTCCGCCGCAGGCGCAGCGCGGAACGTAGCCGTCGTTGAGCGCGGCAGTTCCGCCGTTCTGGTCAATCATCGTCATCACCTCGTCGAACGAGACACCACGACCGCAGCGACGGCAGTGGTGCATGATCGGCGAGCCGTGCACCTCCCAGACACGCGTCGAGCCGGCCTTCTGGTGGAGCATGTCGATGTTCTGGGTGATGATGCCGTCGAGACGGCCGGCGAGCTCCAGCCGCCGGAGCGCATCATGCACCGGCCCAGGCTTGAATGCGCCGAGTCCGTAGACGAGCTCGCTGCAGCCGCGGTAGTAGACGGAAGGATCGCGGTCGAACCAATCGATGTCGAAGATGCGCTCGGCGTCTGGATTGCGATAGAGGCCCTTTGGCCCCCGGAAATCCGGAATGCCGCAAAGGGTGGAGACGCCAGCGCCGGTCATCGCCGCCACGCACCCCGCCTTTTCAATCGCATCGAGAAGTGTCTTCATGTCCGCCATATGCAGGGTATTATACCATAAAAAGGCGGCTATGGCGCCGTGCCGCCGATCGAGGTGTAGACCATGCCGCCGGTGCGGCAGCCGCGCAAATCGTAGCCGAGCTTTTCGAGTTCTTCAAGCACCGCGTTGAAGTCCTGCAGCCGCCGGGCGCGATCCTTCACGCACATCCGCCGGATGAGCACCGCCACCTCCGCCGGAACGTCGGGGCAGACGTCGCGCGCGTCCGGCACCGGATCCTCGCTCATTATCTCGCGCAGCACCTGGGCGATGTTCCGCCCCACGTACGGACAGCGGCCGGTCACCATCTCGAAAAACACGATGCCGAGCGAGTAGATGTCGGCGCGGGCGTCGACGTCGGACGCGTCGACGACCTGCTCGGGGGAGATGTAGATGGGCGAGCCGAACGTGGCGCCGGCGAGCGTCACCAGCGAGTCCTCGAGATGCACCGCCTTCGCGATGCCGAGGTCGACGAGCTTGGCGGTGCCGTCCGGCTGGAGGATAACGTTCTCCGGCTTGATGTCGCGGTGCACCACACCGAAACCCCGCAGGGCCGCCATCGCGTCGGCAAGCTGGGTGACGATCCGCACCGCGCGGTCGACGGCGATGCGGCCGGTGTGGCCGATGGCGACGCGCAGGTTGGAGCCGGGCACGTAGTCCATCACCATATAGTTCAGCCGCATGTCGAGGTCATAGCCGCAGTCGTGCACCGTAACAAGGCTCGGATGGCGCACCTTGGCGCCGATCTTCGCCTCGCGGTAGAGCCGCTTCACGCTCTCCGCGTCGCCGGCCGACACTTCGGGATAAAGCACCTTGAGAGCAAAGAGCGTGTCAAGCTCGTCATGCCGCACCTGATACACCTCGCCCACAGCGCCCTTGCCGATGAGACGCACCACCTGGTAGCCGCGGAACACGTCGCCCGGCTGGAACATATCCTCCCTCGGCGCGCCGATCATGCCGCCCCCCTCTCCGCCCAGTCGACAAGCGACAGCAGCGCCCGCGGCGACCGCACCCGCTCTTCCGGATCCGCCGCGCACATAAGCCGCACCAGACCCGCGACCGCCTCGGACGCGTCGGGACGGAACTCCCGCACGTCCGGCACGGCGTCGCCGCCGATCCGCTCCGCCACCATGCGCAGGACGTCGCCGCCGCCGGAAAGACGCCGCCCGGCGAGCATCTCGAAAAACACCACCCCGAGCGAATAGATGTCGGCGCGGACGTCTACCGTCCGCGGGTCGAGCATCTGCTCCGGCGCCATGTACGCCAGGGTCCCTACCATCGCTCCGCCTACGGAACCGCCGGCCTCCGCCGGGACGCCGGAGAAGCGCGCAATGCCGAGATCGGAAAGCTTCGGCTCGCCGCCGTCGCCGATGAGGATGTTTCCCGGCTTGATGTCGCGGTGGACGATTCCCCGGGACGAAACCACCTCTACGAGCGAGGCGAGCGCGCGGACGATTCGAAGCGCCTCCGCTACCGGCAGCGCGCCCTCGCGCGCAATCCGCTCCGCCAGCGTGCCGCCGCTCACATACTCCATCAGCATGTAGCAAAGCTCAGTCTCGGGGTCCTCGCCGACGTCGTAGACCCGCACCAGGTTGGGATGGCGGATCTCCATCGCCGTCGCCGCCTCGCGCACAAAACGAATGCGGTGCTCGTGGACCTGGGCCAGCTCCGGCGCGAGGATCTTCGCCGCCGCCTTGAGTCCGCTCCGGCCCGACTCCAGCAGCCAGACCTCGCCGGACGCCCCCGCGCCCAGCTTCCGCACCACCCGGTAGTCGCCAAAGGACGATCCTGGAACAAAAGCGCTCAACGCGACCTCCCGTTGCGGATCAGCGGCAGGAGGACATTGCCGGAGAAGTGCGCAATCGCGTCCTCGTAGCCAATTCCCTTCGGCAGCACCTTCCTGAGCTTCTCCAGCATGTCGGCGATGTGCTCGGCGTAGATCTGCGCCCGGATCTCCGGCTCCGCCTCAATGTCGTCGTAGAACAAGGTGACATTGAGCCCCAGCGCCTTCGCGTAAGCGGCCACGTCGCCGTAGACGAGGTTCGCGTCAGCCGAGCTCTCAAGACGACAGACCTTCGACTGCGATACACCCATGCGCTGGGCAACCTGCTTCTGTGACAGTCCCAGTCGCTCACGTTCAACCACGAGCGACCGCGCCGTCCTTCTCAATTCATCTGGTATATCCATCGCTACTACTCCCATGTGATTGATGCATAGTATACCATTTCTATGCAGATTGTGCAATAGCGAGGTAAGAATTATTCAAATTTTAAATATTATATGTAGAAAAATATTGGAAAATAGGTCAGACCTAAATTCCAAAGAAATCAGGCAAAGCGGATTGACGCGGCGCGGCCGTGGCCGTCGAGCCCCTCGACCGCGGCAAACGCGGCGATGGTCGGCGCGGTCTCGGCGAGGTCGGCGCGGGTGAAGGCGACGAAGCTGTGGCGGCGGCGGAAGTCGTCCGGCGTAAGCCCGTTGAACATGTTGGCCGCGCCGCCGGTCGGCAGCACGTGGCTCGGACCGGCGACGAAGTCGCCAGCCGACTCCGGCGTCCACGGTCCGGCAAACACCGCCCCGGCCGACCTCACGCCCCTCATCACCCTGAGCGCGTCCTTCGTCATGATCTCGAAGTGCTCTGGCGCGAACCGGTTCACGATCTCCAGCCCCTCGCGTACGTTCTTCGCGACGACAATGATGATTCCGTCGCGGTCGATGACGCGCTGGACGAGCTCCCTGCGCGTAAGCGTCGCAGTCTGGGCAAGCACCTCGTCACGCACCTTCTCGGCGAACTTGCGCGAGGTGGCGACGCAGAGCGACTTCTCCCAGCCGCTGCCGTGCTCGGCCTGGCTCAGCAGATCCGCCGCGATCCAACGTGCGTCCACCGAGCCGTCGGCAAGTACGGCAATCTCGCTCGGCCCGGCCACCTGGTCGATGGCGACGTAGCCGTAGACCTGGCGCTTCGCCGCGGTCACGAACGCGTTGCCGGGACCGGCGATCTTCTGCACCTTGCGGCAGGTCCTGGTGCCGAACGCCATCATGCCGATCGCCTGGATGCCGCCGACGCGGTAGATCTCGGTCGCGCCGGCGAGCTTGAGCGCGTAGAGCAGGACCGGATTCACCTTCCCGTCGCGCCCGGCCGGCGTGCAGGCGACGATCTCCTTCACCCCGGCCGCCTTCGCGAGCGTGACCGTCATCACCGAAGTCGAGGCGAGCGGCGCGGTGCCGCCGGGCACGTACACGCCCACGCGGTCCATCGGCGAGTAGAACTCGCCCAGCCGTCCGCCGCGTGGCGAAGGGATCGACCACGCCTTGCGGAGCGACGCCTTCGAAAACCTCATGACGCGCCGGTGCGCGTCCTTGACCGCCTTGACGAGTTTCGGGTCGATTCTTTTCTCCGACACCTTCGCGAGATCCACCCTGAGCGCCGACGCCCGCGGCGCCTTGAAGCCCTCGAACTTCGCGACCAGCTCGACGACCGCCGCGTCGCCGCGCGCGCGGATCTCTGCTATCGCAGCCGCCGCGGCGCGCTCGGCCTCCTCGGGGAACGCTGGGCGTGCGTTGAAAGCTTCGATGCGCCGGTCGCCAGAATCGACAATCCTCACCATCGTTCCGTCATCCCCGGCGGTCGCCGACGATCTTGCCGCCCATCATGCACTTGACGGTGCACTCCACCGCCGGCTCGCCCTTCTCGTTCGGCTCGCCGTTGAGGTAGCCGCGGCAGCGGTAGACGCCGAGCGGCACGCGCTCGCGCACGATCTCCACTACCGTCACCAGCTTGTCGCCGGGACGGAACGGCTGGCGGAAGCGCACCTCGTCGATCGCCGCGAGCGCGAAGGCGACCTGCACCCCAAGCACCTCGCGTGCGACCACGTTCGCGCCGGCGGCCTGGGCCATCGCCTCGACAAGTATCACCCCCGGCACCACCGGGTAGTCCGGGAAGTGTCCCTTGAAGAATTCGTTCTTCTCCTGCGTGAAGGTGTACTCGGCAATGCACCCAGTCTCGTCGCCGGCGATGAGCTTGTCCACGAAGAGGAACGGCGGACGGTGCGGTAACAGCTCAATGCCTTCCCAGTTGAAGACGTTCTTGTACTTTGGCAGGTCCATGTCAGTTACTCCGTTTCGTAGTTCGTGGTTCGTGATTCGTTGATCAGACGTACTTCTTGAAGACCAGAATTCCGTTGTGGCCGCCGAAGCCGAGCGAGCTCGACACCGCTACGCGGATGTCGCGCGGATGGCCGACGTTCGGCGTGTAGTCGAGGTCCAGCGGCACCTCGCCCTTGGAAGTGTCTACCTCGAGGTCGGGCTCGTTGCAGTTGGGCGTCGGCGGCACGAAGCCGTCCTTCACCGCCAGCGCGGTGATCGCCGCCTCGATCGCGCCTGTCGCGCCAAGACAGTGGCCGTGGCAGGGCTTGGTGGAGGAGATGGAGATCTTCTTCGCCCCCTCCTCGCCGAAGACGGTCTTGAACGCCTTGGTCTCCATCTGGTCGTTGAGGTGGGTGGAGGTGCCGTGCGCATTGATGTAGTCGACGGTCGAGCGGTCGGTGACGCCGGCGTCGGCGAGCGCGACCTCGATCGCCCTCACGGAGCCCTCGCCGCTCGGGTCGGGCGCGGTGATGTGGTAGGCGTCGCACGTCGCCCCGTAGCCGGCGAGCTCGGCGTAGACCTTGGCGCCGCGCGCCTTGGCGTGCTCCTCGCTCTCGAGGATCAGCACCGCCGCGCCCTCGCCCATCACGAAGCCGTCGCGGCCCTTGGTGAAGGGACGGCACGCGGTCTCGGGCGTGTCGTTGTAGGAGGTGGAGAGCGCCTTCTCCTTCATGAAGCCGCCGACGGTGAACTCGATGATCACCGCCTCGGCGCCGCCGGCCACCACCACGTCGGCGCGGCCGGTGCGGATAAGGTCCATCGAGTAGCCGATCGCGTCGGTCGAGGACGCGCAGGCGGTGGTGAGGACGTGGCAGGGGCCCTTCGCGCCGAGCGCGATCGCCACGTTGCCGGCGCCCTCGTTGGCGATGAGCTCGGGGATGGCGAGCGGCGAGAGCCGGTCGGGTCCCTTGTCGAAGAGCGTCTTGAACGACGCCTCGGTCACCTCGAGCCCGCCGATGCCGACACCGAAGATGGTGGCGACGCGGTTCATGTCGGGCTTCTTCTCGGCGCTGTAGCCGGCGTCTCGCCACGCCTCGTTGGCCGTCGCCACCGCGTACTGCGAGAACTTCGCCATGTGCCGTGCCTCGCGCTTCTCGAGGAGACCGGCGCCGAAAGCGTACTCTTCGAAGCCCTTCACCTCCGCCGCGACCTGGCAGGTGCAGCGCGAGGGGTCGAACTTGGTTATGCGGCCGACGCCGGGCTTGCCGGCCTTAACCGCCTCCCAGGTCGCGTCCTTGCCGTTGCCGACAGCGGTCAGCATGCCGATGCCGGTGATCATGACTTTCTTCATCTCTCTTCTCCTTTTGTAGATCCGCCGCGCCGACTCAGAGGTTCGGCCACGTCATGTAGGTTCCGCCGTAGGTAAGCCCGGCGCCGAAGCCGACGAGCACGATGCGCATGCCGTCCTTCAGCTCCCCCGCCCTGACCGCCTGGTCGAGCGAGATCGGCACCGACGCCGCCGAGGTGTTGGCCGTCGTCTCGAGGTTCAGCCAGAACTTCGAGAGCGGCAGCTTCATCCGCCGCGCCGTCGCCTCGATGATGCGTCCGTTCGCCTGGTGGGCGAAGACTCGGTCGAGCGACTCCGGCGTCGTGCCGAGGCGCTCGCAGAGGTCGCCCACCACCTTCGAGAGCTTGCGCACCGCGAAGGCGAAGACGTCGTGGCCCTGCAGCGTCAGCTGCGGCAGCTGCGGCTCGCCCTTGAGCGGGACTCCGGTGAGCGGGTCGAACTTCGGCGCCTCGCGGGTGCCGCCGGTGCGCATGATGAACGCCTGGCCCTTGCCGTCCGCGCCCAGAATCGTGTGCGCGGTCGTCTTGGCCGACGCCATGCCCGGCCCCTCGTCGTTCCCGAGCACCACCGCCCCGGCGCCGTCGCCGAAGAGGATGCAGTTCGAGCGGTCGGTCCAGTCGAGGATGCGCGTCAGGCACTCGGCGCCGATGACGATTGCCTTCTTGTCGGGGTAGAAGTTCACGAACCCGCGCGCCTGCTCGAGCGCGTAGACGAAGCCGGCGCAGGCCGCCTGCAGGTCGAACGCGCCCGCGTTCACGCAGCCCAGGAGGTCCTGCACGATGCACGCGGTGGAGGGGAAGGTGCCGTAGTCGGGCGAGGACGTCGCCACCACGATGAGCCCGATCTCCTCGGGCTTCACCCCGGACATCTCCAGTGCCTTGCGCGCGGCCTCGGCCGCCATCGAGGAAGTCGTCTCGCCCTCGCCGGCGACGTGCCGCGCGTGGATGCCGGTGTGGGAGAATATCCACTCATCGCTCGTGTCCAAAGAGGCGGCGATGTCGCCATTGGTCACCACCTTCGGCGGCAGATAGCTCCCGGTTCCTAATATCTTGATTCCCATGTCTGTGTATTATACCAAATTAAGGCGATAATTTCAGTCCGTTTAGGCGAGTCCAAGTACGTCGCGCATCGAGTAGAGCCCGCTTGCGCGCCCCTTCGCCCACACGAGCGCCTTGAGCGCGCCGGCGGCAAACGCCTCGCGGCTCTGCGCGCGGTGGACAAGTTCCACCCGCTCCAGATCGCCAGCGAACATCACCGTGTGGTCGCCGACCACCGAACCGCCGCGGAGCGCATGGATGGCGATCTCGCCTTCGGGACGCTCGCCCACGTCGCCACGACGGCCGAAGACAAAGTCTTCCGCCTGGCGTCCGCGCCCTTCCGCCGCGCTCTTCGCCAGCATCAGCGCGGTACCGGACGGCGCGTCCTTCTTGTGGCGGTGGTGCATCTCGGCGATCTCAATGTCGTATTCGGGTCCCAGCGCGGACGCCGCGCGGCGCACCAGCTCGACCAGCAGGTTGACGCCCAGGGAGTAGTTGCCGCTCTGGACGACAGGGATCGACTTCGCCGCCGCGTCCACCGCCGCCTGTTCGGAGGCGTCGAGGCCGGTCGTGCCGATTACATATGGAACCTTCCGGCGCACGGCCTCGGCAATCGCGGCAGGGAGCGCGGAATGGTGGGAAAAGTCGACGACGCCCTCCACGCCGTCCGTCCAGCCGCGGTCATACCCATCGGCGACGTCAACGCGCGAGACTACCTCGAGCCCAAAGCGGGACGCGAGCGAGTCGAGCATCTTCCCCATGCGCCCGGCGGCGCCTTGAATCGCGATCTTCACGGTATAGTTCCTTTCGTCGTCTGATTGCCGCGGCTGGCGGATTGTGCTGGAAAGGCGCCGCGGAGAACCCCGCGACGCCCTTCCGCATTCATTCGCCTCATGTCGCGGGCAGTATCACTTCTTCACGAGTTTGCGCACCGCCTTGTGGGAGCAGAACGTGCGCTCGGTGTAGAGCTTGGCGCGGCGCGCAGTGCCCTTCTTGACCACCTTGATCGCCTGGATCCAGGGGCTGGCGAAGGGAAAGAGCTTCTCCACGCGGACGCCGTAGCTGTCGCGCGAAACGGTGAAGTTGCCCGAAGCGTTGCCGCGGCCGTTGTCCACCGCCAGCACCTTGCCCTCGAAGTCCTGGATGCGGAACTTGTCGCCCTCCTTGATCTTGATCGAGACGCGGACGATGTCGCCGGCGCGGAACTCAGGGTACTTCTTCTCCTTGAGCGCGACCGTCTGCTCGGCGTTGATCTTGTCGATAAGCTTGATGCCCATGGCTTATGCCTCCTTCTTCTCCGCCGGCTTCTTGGCCTTGACGGCGTGGTGCGGCTTGAGTTCGGGGTTGCGGGCGCGGCGGATCAGCGAGGCGACCGTGGTCGAGGGCTTGGCGCCCTTCGAGAGCCAGTAGTCGACGCGCGCAAGGTCGAGCTTGAAGTTGTTCTCCTTGACCTGGGTGTCGTACGACCCGAGGATCTCGAGGAACTTTCCGTCGCGAGGCGAGCGCACGTCCGCCGCGACAATGCGATAGGTCGCGTGGTTGGTGCAACCGGTGCGCCGCATTCTGATCTTTACCATACTGTCTTTATTCTCCTGTCGGTGAATGAATTTTTGTGTAGTATATCATAACTCGCGCCCGTCGCGCAAGTGGTGAATACATAAACGAATCACTCGACGGCAATCGTAAATGGGCCGAGCGGCAGCGACGCCTGGTTGTACATGACGCCCATGGTGCGGTCCTTGCCGAGGTAACGCGCCATGACCGGCTCCTTCACCTTCTCGCTCCTGAGGCTGAGCTGCGGGTGGTCGATGAGCCCGAGCGTCTGCCAGGGCTTGAACGACTTGCCGCAGTCGACGAGCTCAGCCGCCTCCCACACGCCGTTGGTGCCGGCCACCTCGAACGGCGCGCCAAGCGACATGTCGCGGTTGTAGACGTACCAGGTCTGGACGTGGTCGAACGTGACCGTCGCCACGTCGCCGGAGACTGAAAGCGACTTCGCCGTCGGCGAGCAGTCCTCGGGGATGTCGAAGCCATAGTCGCGCTTGAGCGCATGGATGAGGAGGCGGCGCGCCACGGTCTCCTTGTCGTTGGGGTGGATGTCGTCGAAGTTGCCGACGTCCGCCGTCACCGCGATCGCCGCGTTCGGCTCCTCGGCCGAGAACTTGTCCTGCGCCATGCACATGCCCATCCAGTTCGTCTTCCACGGCGCGAGCTGGGCGAAGTAGAGCTTGAGCCCGGGGTTCTCGAACACCCGCGACCAGCCGTTGTATAGCGCGTGCATCTTGGCGCAGTAAAGCTCGCTCTCGGAGTTGTTGTGGCAGCCCTGGTACCAGATCATGCCGCGCATCGCCATCGGCGCGTAGTCCCACACCATCGCGTTGAAGAGCGCGGTGGGCTGCTGGAACGCCGCGCTAATCACCCCGTTGGCGCAGTCCTTGGTCCAGTCCTTGCCGAACTTCGGCATCCATTCCGCCGTCGCCTTGATCGACGGGTCGCAGCCTTCGTAGCCCTCGCGCGGCGTCCATGCGTCGATGTTGGTACCGCCGATCGAGGAGTCGATTATGCCGACCGGCACCCCGAGCGCGACGTGGAGCTCGCGCGCGTAGTACCACGCCACCGCCGAAGGAAGCTGCCAATGGCAGTCCTCCACCTTCAACTGGAAGGACTCCGGCTCGAACTTGAGCCACTTCGCCTTGAGCGGATTGCGCCCGGGCGTGCCGTAGACGCGCGGCGTCTTCACGAAGCGGACGAGCGGCATGCGGGTCATCGCGGTCATCATCGCGCCCTTGCCGTCGCGGTAGCGGCTGTTGCCTGGGTGCCAGATCGGGCACTCCATATTGCTCTGGCCAGAGGCGAACCACACCTCGCCGACGAGGACGTCATTCACCTCCACCGAGTCCACTGTCGTGTCGAACAGGAAGCCTTTATTGAGCTCGGTCACCTTCATCGTGCGGCTTTCCGACGACGCCTCCATCGGGTCGAGGTCTACTCGCCAGGCGCCGGTAATAGGATCGACATCGACGACCTTCGACTGGCCGGCAAACTCAACCTTTACCTTCTTTGGGGTAATAGGACTCTTCGGCTTCAAGATAACCAGCGGCGGCGGGACCACCTTGCCCCAAACCGGCACCTTCATGCCGCACTGCAGCACTGCGCCGTCGGTGAACGGCGCGCCCATTTCTACTGCCGCCAAGACCGACCCGGCGCAGACGGCGGCAATCGCCGCCAGGATGTTCTTAGTGTTCATCTTTTTCCTTTCTCGTTAAAAGCGCGACGGCGTGGCAGACCACGCCGAGCCCGGCGCCGGTTGCGTCCATGCCCTCGTTAGTCTTCCCCTTCACCGACACCGCCGAGGCGTCGAGCCCAAGGATATCCGCAATCCGCGCGCGGATCGCATCCACCTTTGGGCGCAGCTTAGGCCTTTCGCAGATTACCGTCGCGTCGACGTTGGCGATGCTCCAGCCCGCGGCGGCGAGGTCGCGCGCGACGTCCGCCAGGAGCGAGGCGGAATCGGCGTCTTTCCAGCGCGGATCGGTGTCGGGATAGCGCGCGCCGATGTCGCCCATCGCCGCCGCGCCGAGCAGCGCGTCGATGACGGCGTGGAGGAGCGCATCGGCGTCGGAGTGTCCCCTGAGCCCGGTTTCACCGGGGAACTCCACTCCGCCGAGCACGAGTCGGCGGCCCGGTTCGAAGCGGTGGGAGTCGTAGCCGTAGCCAATGCGGAAGTTGTTCATGCGAGGTCGGGGAGTGATTCGTGGAGGGAAAGCCGGAACGGCAGTTCCATGCCGAGCGGACGGATGAAGCGGAACACGCGCCGAGAAGTGACGCGGATGCGCCCGGGCACGCGCCCACGCGCAAGGAACTGCGAGAGCAGCTGCTGCGGCATCGACTCCCACATCGCCTTCAGTCCCGCCTCGGGCACGATCGAGGTGCGGGCGCCGACGACGCGCGTCCGGGAGACCGGATCCACCGCCACCAGCTCGTACACGCAGCGCGGACGCGCATCGCGGGTCATCACGCCCGGGACGAGCCGGAAGTCGACGTCCAGGACGTCGGTGGAGACAATCGGCAGGTCCTTCGCCTTCTTCACGTCATCGGTGCGGAAGGAAATGCGCTCGACGTATGGCGGCGGATCGGGAATGACCAGCGGCTCGTCGCGCCAGGTACCGGATTTGTCCTCGACCCTGGCGAAGACCGACTTCTCGTCCGCAAAGCGCATCGGCAGCTTGGGGTCGGACTCCACCCGAAGCATCACCCCGTACGCCTCCCAGAGGATCTTCGCGGCGATGTCGCGTCCAGGTCCGACGGCCTCCTGGGGCATGTAGCCGGGGTCGTGGCGGAAGAGCTTCATGTCGCCGGCGGCGAGGACCACGAGCTCGTAGTGCGGAAGCTCGATCGGCGAGCTCACCACCCCGAAGGCGCGGTCGGCGCGCATGCGCACGAAGTCGTGGAGCGTATTCCAGCCCTCGAGCATCAGGAAGCGCACCTTCACCGCCGCCTCCCCGCCCTTGATGACCGTGCAGAAGTACGGGAATGCGGTGCCGTGGGGCTTGACCGCCCAGTTGTAGGGCGCGAGCGCGTCCCACAGCCCAAGCGCGCCCATCTTCGCGCCGATTTCCTCTACACTGCGTTCCATTGAGCGTATTATACCATATTGGATTACCCGATGCACTCCTCGCAACCTCCACAATTTGGTATAATATGCGCTATATGCTTTCAGCTGCACTCGTCATCTGCTCGTTGGCCTTTGCCGAAACGAAGACGCTCGCGCTCCAGATCTGTCTGGACCGCGAGGCCTGCTCGTGCAATACCATCGACGGGGTATGGGGACGCAAGAGCGAGCGAGCGCTCACCGAATACGTGCACCGGAAAACTCCGGGCACAGCAGTCCCATCCACGCCAGACGCCGCCTACAATCGCTTCTTCGCTAGCTCCGGCAACCTCTTCCGCATCGAGACCGTAACCGCCGCGGACCTCGCCGCGCTCGTCAAGGTGCCGGAGTCGCCGGCTGGGAAATCCGAGCTCGCGCGCCTCGGCTACGAGTCGATCAAGGAGATGTTTGCCGAGCGCGGCCACCTCTCGGAGCGCGCGCTGGAGCGCATGAACCCAGGCGTGGACTGGGAGCACGTCCAGCCGGGGCTCAAGCTCGTCATCCCGGACTTTCCGCCGATGGAAAGCTACCTCGGGTCGTGGAACGGACAGCGGCCGGCGCGGATGCCGGTCGCCGACCGTGTCGAGGTATCGCTCACCAACTTCGAGATCCGCGTTTTCGGCAAGGCAAACGAGTGCCTGGCGATATTCCCCTGCTCGATCGCCCGCGACAAGGCGAAGCTGCCACCGCACGGAAACCTGAAGATCGTCACCGCGATCGCCAACCCAAACTACACCTACACGCCGGACTACACTCCGCCCGGGCAGCGTCCGCGGCGGTATGTGCTGCCGGATGGACCCAATTCGCCGATCGGCGTCGCCTGGCTGGGACTGAACCTGCCCGGCTACGGCATCCACGGCACCCCGCGTCCGGCGACAATCGGCAACGCCGAGTCGCACGGCTGCTTCCGCCTCGCGAACTGGAACGCCGCGCGCCTCTATGCCATGTGTCCAGTTGGAACGAAGGTAGTGATTCTGCCTTAGGCGGAATAACGCGACAGGTCGTTCGGCCTCGCGACTATGCAAGCGCCGCGGCGGAGAGGGCGGCTGGCGGCGGGGCGACAAAGGTAACGCGGCGATGGGTTGTCGGGTGGAGGAACGACAGCTCCACCGCATGGAGCATCATCCGCGAGGGGCGGGCTCGGAGGCGGCGGTCGGCCGCGGCGTCGCCATGCTCCGGGTCGCCGACGACCGGATGGCCGAGCGCCTTCGCGTGCAGCCGCACCTGGTGGAGGCGACCTGTCTCGATGTCGAATCGAACAAGCGCAAGCGGCCCCGACCTCGCCAGCACCTCGTAACTGCTCACCGCGCGCCGGCGGTCGCGTCCGACCGGCTGGTCAACCACGCCCTTCGCTGGACGCGGCGCGCCGTGGCAGACGGCGAGATATGTCTTGCGGACATCGCGGTGCGACTCGAACTGGCGGCGGAGCTCGAGGTACGCATCTTGCGTCTTGGCGAGGACGATGACGCCGGAAGTGCCGCGGTCGAGGCGGTGGACGACACCAGGGCGCTCCTTCGACCCGACCGCCGCGGCGAACGGGCAATGCGCGACAAACTCGTCGGATAGCGCACCGCCCTCGTGCCCGGGCGCCGGATGCACAATCTGTCCGGCAGGCTTGTCCGCCACGAGTATCGCATCGTCCTCGTAGATGACGTTCATCGCGAGGCGAGGTACTCGGCGAGCCCGCGGCGGCGGAGGAGGCAGGCGGGGCACTTGCCGCAGCCGTCTCCGGGCACGCCGTTGTAGCAGGTAACGGTGCCGGTGCGGATCAGCTCCAGAAGCCCGAGCCGGTCGGCAAGCGCCCACTCCTCGGCCTTGGTCTTGTGGAGGAACGGCGCGACGACGCGGACGGGCCAGTCGAGGGCGAGGCGCATCGCGCGCTCCTGCGCGCGCAGGAAGGCGCCGCGGCAGTCCGGGTAGCCGGAGAAGTCCGCCTCGCTCACGCCGATGTGCACCTCGGCTGCGCCGAGGGTCTTGGCCCACACCGCCGCAAGCTGGAGGAATACGGCGTTGCGCCCCTCGACGACGGTCGTCGGGCACTTCGCGCCCTTCCGACGGCAGATCTTCACGCTGTGGTCGAGGAGCGCGTTGGTGGTGAGCTCGCCGAAGAAGCCGAGCCGAACCACCTTGTGTCGCCGGACGCCGAAGCGCTTCGCGAGCCGGCGCGCGTACTTCGTCTCCACCGCGTGCCGCTGGCCGTAGGCGAAGGTGATGGCGGCGACCGCGTCAGCGCCGAACCTGCGCACGGCAAGCGCAAGGCAGAGCGCGGAGTCCTGTCCGCCCGACAGCACCACCACCGCCTTCACCGCGGCATCCTTTCCTTTCCCTTTTCTCATAGCGGGCGTATTATACCAATTTTTCTACTTTACCGGGAAGTCGAAGTAGGTGTCCGGGTAGGGCTCGTTGGCGAGGGTGAAGTGCCACCACTCCTCCGCGAGCGGCTTGAACCCATGGGCGAGCATGATTTCACGGAGCAGCATGCGGTTCGCGAACTGCTGCTTCGTTATGCCCTTGTAGTCGGGATGCGACTCCGCGCCGAACCAGTCGAAGGTTCCGCCCATGTCGACCTCCTTGCCGGTCTTCGCGTCGAAAAGCGTGAGGTCCACCGTACTGCCGCGGCTGTGACCGGACTTCTCGGCGATGTAGCCCTGTGCGAAGAGGACGGACTTGTCCAGGTTGGGGTAGAACGGCGCCTTCATCCGGGCGTCGGACGTGTCCTTCGCCCAGCGCATGAAGTGGCTGACGGCGCGCTGCGGACGATAGGCGTCGTAGATCTTGAGCCGGTAGCCGCGGCGGACGCAGTCGTTGCTTGCCGCCTTGAGCGCCGCGGCCGCCTCCTTGGTGATCAGCGCGCAGGGGCGCTCGTAGCCGTCGATGCGGTCGCCGACGAAGTTGTAGGTCGAGTAGTAGCGGATCTCCTGGATCACGTCCGGCACCGCCTCCGCGATGTACACGAAGCCCCTGCGCCCGGAATAGTCGTCAACCGAAGCCTCGAACGGGCCGAGCGGAAGCCCGGACGAGGAGAAGACGTTGCCGGTCCAGGGCCGCTGGAAGAGATAGCGCACGCGCCGCGGAGCGGAAACGGCGTCGGACTTCAGAATCAGCTCCCTGCCCTTGACCACGCCGGTCGTCTTGTAGGCGACCGCCTCGCGCGTTCCGTCGTTGAGGTTGACGAGCCTCGCAGGGCGGAAGTCGCCGTCGGCGCCGGCGACCTCAAACGGGACCGAGGCGCCCCAGTCCGCGTTGTACACGTACCATCCCTCGGCGTTGTCGAACGAAAGGACGAGGCTGTCACCGTCCGCATGCACCTCGCGGATCGTCGGCGAATCGGCGACAAGCGAATCGAAGCCGTAGTCGCGCCGGAGCGCAAGCGCGGCAAGGCGTCGCCCGATCGGCCCCTTGTCCGCCGGGTGGATGTCGCAGTTGTTTCCAATGTCGGCCGTGACGACCATCCCGGCGTTCGGCTCCTCGGCCGCGAACTTCGCCTGCGCGAGCTGGATGCCCGTTATGTCCTGGCTCCATGGCGCAAGCTGCACGAAGTAGAGCTTGAGTCCGGGGTTCTCGAACTTCGCCGACCACCCCTTGTAGAGCGCGTGCATCTTGTCGCAGTAGCGCTCGGGCTCGTTCCTGTTCGTGCAGCCCTGGTACCAGATGAAGCCCTTCATGGTCATCGGACACCACGGCTCGACCATCTCGTTCCACAGTACGGTCGGCTGCTGCATCGCATTAAAGATCGGCCCCCTCGCCATGGTGTTAGTCCATGCGTTCATCTCGACGACCGGGAACTCCGCCGTCTCGCGAATGGATTCCGGCGCACCGACATAGCCCGCGCGCGGCGTCCAGGCGTCGATGTTCGAGCCGCCGCAGTAGGAGCCTACGATCCCAATCGGGACGTCGAGCGCGCTGTGGAGCGCGATGGCGAAATAAACCCCCATGGCGGAGAAGCTCGGGGGGTTGCCGAGATTCTCCGGCGTGAACGGCCGCCAGGCGACCGGATAAGTCGCCTCGCGCCGAGGCGTCGCGCTTCCCCTGTAGTCGCTCGCGAACACGCAGCGCACGGTCTTGAGGTTCGTGATTCCGGCGAGGAGGATGCCCTCGCGGTCACGGTAGTGCGGATTGCCGAAGACGAGCGGCATGTCGGTGTTGGACTGTCCGCAGCAGAACCAAACTTCACCGACAAGCACGTCCTTGACCTCGACGCCGTTCGCCCTGAGCGTCCGTCCTTCCTTCGAGGCGGCCATCGGCGCGAGGCGGACGAGCCACCGCCCCTCCGCGTCCGCAGTCGCCGACACGCTCTGCCCCGCAAACGAGACGGTCACCCTTTCGCCCGCGTCGGCAGTTCCCCAGACGGCGGTCTTCGCGTCGCGCTGGAGAACCATGCCGTCCGCAAAAGGCGTGGCGAGCTTCACTTCGGCGAAGGCGCACGCGAGCCCCGCCCCCGCCACGACTGTCAGCAGCATTTTCCTCATGTCTTCAATCTCCTTTCTTGCCATTTTCGTCTTTACACCCTCATGCCAACTGCCAATATGACATCAAGGTTATAGTGCGCAGCATCAAAAGGGCCGACCCCTTCTGTATATGTTTTTACTGTATATGCTGCGACACGCGGGTTGATCTGCGACGAGTTTTCCACCGTCACGGACGCGTCACAGCGCATGCCAGCCGCGATTCCGCCCACGATGGCGAGGGCGAAGGAAAGCGCGGTCTTGTCACGGTTGTTCATCGCGTGAATTATACCATTTTTGCCCCGCTCCGTGTTGGCTTTCTCGGCAGATTTCTGCCGCTCTGAAAGGTGAGCGTCGTTAGACGCGAACAAATCCGCGTGTTAATCAAAACTGCCACGCAAACCGCCGCGCAAGGTGCCGCGGCCTTTCAACTTTTCAACCGGCGTAGCCCAACTTTTCAACCTGTTTAACCGCCGCGCAAACTGCCGCGCAAGGTGCCGCGAAATCCAGCCACATTCCTCCAAGCATGTTGCTGACCCTTTTGTCCCTATTTATTATAATCTGAGAAGATCCGTTTACCAATACCCAAGTCTTTCTAAGAATGTAATCATTATACGGCAAGCAATGCCTATGATTAGCACCCAGCGAACAACACTCGCACGAATAGGATGTTCATTTCTATCTGGCATGAAACGTCCAGCTTTCATCTCGCGCACAGAAAGCCGCTGAAACAAAATTGACAGAGCGGCAACCACAGCAAGTCCATAGAGTGGGCTCCTCTCAACGCTTCCAGCAGAAACGATAAAGAAAAGAACTATAACAACCAAACCAGTCCCATATATCCTGAATTTTAACGATACAAACAAGATTGTTAGGACAAACAAGGCAAGCATTTTCCCCTCACTCATTATAATCCCCATAACGCATCAGAAGCCCGGTCCAATCATAGGAACAAAAAGGTCAGACCCTTCTGTATATGTTTTACTGTATATGCAGAGACAGTGTTCAAGTCCTGCCCTGCCTCCGCCGGCGCGGCGGAAACGGCGAACGGCGCAGTGGAGCGCATGGTGTTGCTCGGTCTCACGGCAATGCTACTTTGAATTCAAATCATCCTTCATACCGCCACACTCTGGTACATAGCATGCCTTTTCAAGTTTTAGCGATTTGTTAAAATAGCAACATATGTGCTCATGTGACCCAGGGATGATCCGCACAAGCATCGAATCATTGGTGATATCCAATACCCACAGGTCGCGAGACTGCCAAAGATTTGCATTCGCCAAAGTCCATTTAGGAAATAAGGCCATTACATTGACAATATTCATCCCCTTTTTCATATTATAATAAGATGATCTTAATGGGCAAAGCAATCTGAAAATCAGCATGAGTAGCACTAAAATCGCAATCAACACTGCGATTCTTACATGCGGCTTAAAGTACATTCCGCTACTTTGATGTCTTAAGCTTGCATTCTGATGGTATATATTTTTCATAGCAATTTGCTCCATCTGAATTAAATCCTTCCATTACAGCTTCAATATCAGATATTAGCATCAAAAGGGTCGGACCCTGCTGTATATGTTTTTACTGTATATGCTGCGACACGCGGGTTGTATTGCGACGAGTTTTCCACCGTCACGGACGCGTCACAGCGCATGCCAGCCGCAATTCCGCCCACGATGGCGAGGGCGAGGGAAAGCGCAGACTTGGCATGGGGTTTCATCGCGTGAATTATACCATTTTTGCCGCGCTCCGTGTTGGCTTTCGCGGCAGATTTCCGCCGCCGCGAAAGGTGAGCGTCGTTAGACGCGAACAAATCCGCGTGATAATCAAAACCGCACCCCTGCCAGTGCATCCGCGTTGCGGACGACCTTTGGTCGGGGGATATGCGCAAACTGCACCCCTGCCAGGGCATCCGCTTCGCGGACTCGCTCCGCTCGGGGGATATGCGCAAGGTGCCGCGCAAGGTGCCGCGGAGTCCAGTAACATTCATCCAAGCATATACAGTAAAACATATACAGAAGGGTCCGACCCTTTTGTCATTCTATTCTCTGCACAAATTCCATTCATGTCATTCAAATATAATAGGTCTTCCACACCACGTTGTAGGCAGTTCGCCGTTCACCCGCCAGCCTTTCGCGTCTTTGCGGGCATGTGTCGTGAGTGCAGTCGGGGTCATGGAGTATATGCCCTTCGCTTTTCCCGCAGGAACCCTTGGCGCATCCCCAAGGAAACGCACTGTCTTAACAGAAGGGACAGACCCCTGCCTCCTTACCCAATGCGGCCAACATGATAAACCTCCATTATATCCGCTCAAGAATCGACGGGATGAACATGGCGTCCATCTTCGTCACGGCGCAGTACTGGCGTCCGAGGTCTTTCAATGACGCGCCGAAGTGGTAGAGCTCCTTGTCGTCGAGAATCAGGAAGCGATCATGGAAAGTGCCGACCGCCTTGACCGTCAGTGTCGGGTTCTGCTTGTTGAACTTTTCCACGGCGACCGACGTCAAATGCTTGTCGATCATCTTCTGCGAAGTCGCCACAAGAACCTCAACGCCGCCTTTCTTCTGCGAAAGGATATCCAGCGTAACCTCGTCGCTATAGCCATCGACAAGGACGATCTTCTTGGCCGCCTTGCGCACAAGTTTCTTCGCGAAGGAATATGCATCATAGTGCTTGCCCTCGAAGAATACCTTCTGCGGCGGGAAGTCGCCGCCGTCCATAGCCTTGAAAATCGTGTCAAACCGCTCTTCGTTCCGCGACTGGTCCGCAATCTGTTTTGCCCTGTCTTCTAACTGTCGTCGCTCGGTCTCTGCAATCCTTTCTAAAATGGGAGCCATGGACGCCAACGCTCGCCGCATTGCATTGAACACTCGCATGATTTTGATGTTGATTTCAATTGCAGTATGCGAGCGAAGGACACCACTTAGCATTGCAATGCCATTCTCCGTAAAAGCATAAGGCATGTATTTGAGATGCTGTCCTTGCCCTTCGTTTAAGGTGACAATTTGGCACCTTAAACATTCTTCCTTGGTCAACTGGAACATGAAATCCTCAGGAAACCTCTCAATGTTGCGCTTGACCTGTCGATTAAGGTATTTTGCCTCTACACCATAGAGCGAGGCCAAGTCTCGGTCAATAATCACCTGAACACTGCGGACAGTATATATCCGCGACTTTATGAAGGCATCATCAATGTCCCTTGCTACAATATCTGTCATGCCTACAATCTCAGAAGGGAAGTCTGTATCTTTCATGCCGCCTCCAAAATATGCGTGTCATCGTTTATTACATTGGGACAAAAGGGTCAAACCCTCCTGTATATGCTTTTACTGTATATGCCGCGGGGCGCGGGGTGGTCTGCGACGAGGGCTCCACCGTCACGGACGCGTCACAGCGCATGCCAGCCGCAATTCCGCCCACGATGGCGAGGGCGAGCGCAAGCGCGGACTTGGCATGGGGTTAATTCCGCCCACGATGGCGAGGGCGAGCGCAAGCGCGGACTTGGCATGGGGTTTCATCGCGTGAATTATACCATTTCTGCCGCGCTCTGTGTTGGCTTTGGTTTGGTGATTAGGTGGTTGGGTGGTTAGGGCATGGCCTTTCAACTTTTCAACCTTTCAACTTTTCAACCGGCGTAGCCCACCCGGCTCCGCCCAACTTTTCAACCTTTCAACTTTTCAACCTTTCAACCTCTCAGGTGCCGCGCAAACTGCCGCGAGGGTGTTGCAAACATGATAAAATAGGTCAGACCTAAATTATCACTTCTGCTTCTGACCTACCGCCGGATTTATATAAATGCGGCGGTAAGAGAGCGTTCGCAAAGTGCCGCGCAAACTGCCGCGCAAGGTGCCGCGCAAACCGCCGCGAAATCCAATCACATTCCTCCAAGCATATACAGTAAAACATATACGGAAGGGTCTGAACCTTTTGTTCCTATACTAAATCGACGCAACGGTGGCGAGTGGGGAATGCTAAAAATGGACCTTGGATATCCAAGCGCCCCAGGCGCCAACGCGAAACGTCGTTCCGCCGACAAATT
>CADCCW010000010.1 GCA_902800055.1 uncultured bacterium | reverse complement strand
GTGATATTCCTTGAGGGCGTTGCGGGCGAAATCGAGTTCTCTCGGCTTCATGCTCTTCGGTTGCATTTCGATGCCAAAGCGCCCGGAGAACGAAACGTCTACGCGGTACTTGAAGGGAACCTGGCGCCCCGTAACGGTCACATGGCTCGCCATCGCGCATGCTGGATAGAACATGCTCGCGCCCCACTGCATCTTCACGCGGTCGCGCGGATCGGTGTTGTCGGAAGTCCAGAACTCGTCGCAGTACTTGAGCGAGCCGTATTCCATGTGTCCGCCGCCCGACGAGCATGCCTGCATGTCGAGGTTTGGATATTTTGCCCTCTGGCGGGCGAGGACGTCGTAATAGCCCATCGTGTAGTCGAAGTAGAGGTTGCCCTGGTGCGCCGCGTCGAGATACGTCGAGCCGACGTTGTCGATGTTCGCGTTCGCATCCCACTTTATGAACGAGAGGTCTGGAACGGAAGAATAAGCCGCATCAAGCTGGCTCCAGATCTCGTCGCGCACTGCCGGATTGGTGAAGTCGAGAACGACCTGCGTGCCGCCGCGTCCGCCGCGCATCGGGCGGCCTTTCTCCTGAAGCGCCCAGTCGGGATGCTTCTCCAGAAACCGAACTTGAGCCCGCGCTTCTTCGCTTCGGCGGCAAGACCAGCAAGTCCATTTGGAAGTTTCTCCTTGTTCACGTACCAGTCGCCAAGCCCGCGGTCGTCGGTGTTGCGGACGCGCTCGCCGAGCCCGAACCAGCCGTCGTCGAGGACGAACATCTCGACGCCGACGGACTTCGCGCCGTCCATGATCGTGACGATCTCGTTTTCGACGAACAGAAGCCCCGTCCCCTCCCAGTTGTTGAGCAGGGTCGGCCGCTCCTTCGCGCCGTTGGGCATCCAGTGGCGACGCGCCCAGCGGTGGAAGTTGCGAGAAACCTGGCCCTTGCCGTTCTCGGAATAGGTGAGCGCGGCTACGGGTAGCGTGATCGACTTCCCGGAGTCGAGGACATAGTCGCCGGCGACATTGGCGGGGCCGCCAACGACTTCGAGCAAATCGACTTCGCTTCTGCGGAACGACATCTCCCACGCGCCCGACCAGCAAAGCGCACAGCCGATTACGCGCCCGTCCGTCTCAGTCGAAGGCCCACCGATCGAAAGCATGAACGCGGGGTTGTTGAGCCATGCGTCCCTGACGCCCGAGCGCGAATCAAGAACGATCCTCCTGCCACGCTCAATCGGCTTGTCGACGACTTCGCCCTCCGAAGCCCATTCGCCGGTAAGACTCATAAGCCGCCAGTCGTTCGCGAGCATCGGGAAGACGAGCGAGAACGACGACATGCGCGATATCCTCACCGCGCCCTTCTCGCCGTTCACAAGCTCGACCCAGGTCTCGACGACATCCGCGTCGGCACGAGGGCGAAACGTCTGGATGACGCGGAAGTCGTGCACAGCATCGCGCCAGCGGACTTTAAGCGCGCCGCCGTCGCGTTCAATCTTTTCGACTATGAGATCAAGCGTAACCGTGCCGTCATCGTGCGTGACTTTAAGTCCGCCAAAGCGGTTGAGCCCGCGGCCGGACTCGCCGAATACCGAATAGGCGAGCGGATTGTCGGTTCCAAGCGAACTTATCGGGCCTCTCTTGACCGCAAGCGCGAGCGCTCCGGCTTCGTCCGCGATCTTCGGCCCGAAGTGGCGCAGGTAGAGCCGCTCGCCCGCGCCCGACTGCTCGCGCTCGAAGAGCATCATCGTGTTTTCGGTCTCTACCTTCACCGGCTCCGCGGCAAACGCGCCGCCCGCCAGAAAGATCGCGACCGCAAACGCAGCGAACTTGGTTGCGAATGTTGTTGAGTATTGTTTCATGTCTTTTATCCTTTTTGTGTTTTCAAATTAGTCTTCACACAGCCATTTCCACGCCGGGACGACTCGGATCTTCCGGCCGCCTTCGCTGATCAAATCCGACTGGTCCCGCGTCACCAGCACAGCCTCCTTGAGGCCGAAACGTTCCATCGCATGCACCGCTCCGATTGTCTCCCGCTCCTCATTGTCGCGGCTGAGTTCCCAGCAAACCTGCACCGCGCTGAACGAGCCGTCCCTCCGTTCGACTACAAAGTCGCATTCCGTACCGTCTGCATCGTTTACAAAGTAGAATATCGAATCATCGGGATTGCGAAGCTTCAGATAGACTAGGTTCTCGAGCTTGTGGCCGAAGTTCGACTCATCGACAGATTCGATGGCCGAAACAAGACCGGTATCGCAGGCATAGACCTTCTTCGGAGCCGACAGGCTGGCCTTTTGCGATGCTGCAAAGCGCGAAATCCGCTGAACGAGATAGGTTTCCTCCAGATAATTGAAATACTCCAGAATCGTCGAGGCCGAAGCGACGTGTACCGCGTCCTTGATACGGCTCGGCGAAATGCGGCAGCCGACGTGCCCCAGCAGAAATGTGGCAAGGCCCTTGATGGGCGCCGCGTCTTTCAGCGAATAGCGAACGACAATGTCCCGATAAAGGATGTCGTTGAACAGTTCAGACAGCACCATGCGCCGCCGGCTCTCTACATAAGCCGGGAACCCACCAATCGACAGATACTCGTCTAGAGACGACTTCGATGCACGTTTTCTGGCAAACCGGAGAAACTCCGGATAGGAGAACGGGAACAGCTCGATGTTCAGATGCCGTCCAGTCAGCTTGGTGCCAAATTCGCGACTAAGCATCTTGGCGTTGGAACCTGTCACCATCACGCGCAGCTTCCTGTCCAGGCAGCCGACGACAAACTTCTCCCATCCCGCAATGTCCTGCACTTCGTCCAAGACCAGAGTGTCCGCCTTGCGCTCCTTGGCGATTTCGTATAGCAGCAGAAAGTCGTCGGGCGCGAATGCCGCCAAGCGCAGGTCGTCGAAATGGACGGAAACGACCTTTCCGCCGTTCTTTGACGTCCACTGGTCAAGCAAAGTGGACTTCCCGGACCGCCTCACGCCCGTCACGACCGTCGCGAAATTGCGAACAGACGGCAGCTGCGGCAAGACATCGCGCGGCATCCCTAGCCGCCTTTTCCGCTCTGCCGACTGTTCGTCGATTGCCTGGCAAATGCTACTGGCTTTCATCTGGCCTCTCCTTTGGCGGCATATTATACCACAATTTCGGTACAAATGGAATGGTCATTTCGCCACCGCCGTAATGCCAGCTAGAACGCGATCTCGCCCCAGTTGTTCGGCTGGAGCTTGAGCTCTTCCACTTCGTCGGAGACGATGCCCGTCTCCTTGTTGAACCTGAAGACACGAAGCACCGTGTCGCGTCCCGCCGTGTCGCCGAACGTGACGCCGAAGTCGCCCCTGGCCTTGCGTCCGGCGAGCGGCGCTGCGAGGCCCAGGTCCTTCTCCGCGACGGAGAACGAGATCTTGTAGCCGCCGTCGCGCTTCTCCACCTTCGCCTCGACGGGAATCTCCTTCACGAGCTCCCACGTGACGCCGTCGCGGTAGACGCCGGAGAAGAAGGTATGCGGCGACTTCCCCGCCTTGCTCTTCGGCTTGTAGAGCGCCGCGGCGACCTTGCCCTGCAGCGACCCCACCGAAAGCCGCAGGTCGCCGTTCGCGTCCGCGAGCTGGAAGTCGACCGTGTCGCCCATCGCGTACATGTTCCTGAAGTCGCTCGCGCCGTTTATCCACGGCGTCTTGTCCTCGACGTCGTACTCGAAGCTGACTCGCCCGCCCGCGCACTTCGCGGACGCGGTGAACAGCTCCTTCGCCTCTTCGCCGCCTTCCGGCTCGAAGTCGCAGGTGAACGCGGCGAGCTTGCCGCTCTGGAGCTGCTGCTTGAAGCCGTTCGCCGTTGCCACGTCCGCCGGCGTCACGTCGATCTTGCCGCCGGGAATCGCCTTTGCCGTCTTGAGACCGGCGATCTTCGCGTTGATGAAGGCGGTCTTGCCGAACATCGCATAGAGCTCGCCGTCGTCCGCGCGGATGATGGAGCCGCCGAAGTCCTCCGAGCCCTGCCCGGGCGGCGTGCGGTCGAGACAGGTCCCGACCTCGAACTTCTCCGGCCACGCGACGCTCATCGGCTCCGGCTCGAAGAGCCCAGCCACGTAGAAGCCGCGGTCGTTCACGATGTGCCACTCGCCCTTGTCGGTGCCGATCACGAAGATGTTGCCGAGCGCGCCGGGGAACTTCGCGGTGCCGATGACGTCGTAGGCGGCGCGGATAAGGCCGCGCTTCGCCGGCGGCGCCGAGTGTCCGCCGTGGACGCCGACGTAGCAGCTCGGGATCCTGAAGAGGCACTTGCCAGTCGCGATGTCGTAGCAGGGCGAGTAGGAATGCTTCGTGTTGTACTGCGCGTTGTAGAACGCAAAGCGTCCGTCCTCCGAAACGACGCCTGCCGTCGCGCCCATTCCTCCCGAGTGCTTCGCGGCATCGTCACCCATCCGCTTCGCCTTGGAAAGATCGTAGACCGGCGCGCCGCACTTGGTCCAGCCCGTCACGGGGATCACGTACCGGCCGGAGAACCAGGTCATCGCCTGGTTCATCGTCATGTACCAGCCGGTTATCCACGAGCCGAGGTCCATCGACGAGAAGTCGCGCCATTCGTTCGGCTGCTGCTGCTCGTCGCCGTTTTCGTCCGCCCACGCCTTGAGGCCCTTGCCGGCCTGGTCGAGCTCGGCGCGGAACTTCCACTCCCCGGGTCCGAGGCGCTGGTAGATCTTGACCTTCGAGGCGTCGGTCATCCACCAGCCCGCAATCGCGACGTACACCTCGCCCTTCGGCCCGCGCCCGAAGCGCGTGCAACCCCAGCCCGCCGCGCGAGAGACGTAGCCGACGCACTTCGCGCGCGTCGACTTGCCGTCGAGAAGCCATTCGCAGCCCTGTCCGACCATGACGTGCGGATCGGTCGGGCATATCGCGCCGCCGAGCGCACCGTATGCGGTGGCGCCGAAAAACTCCGCCACGAACTCGCCGGTCGCCGCATTCCACTTCGAAAAGCGCCGCGGAAGCGCGTCGGCCTCGGCGACCCACAGGAATCCCTTGTCGTCGAGCGCGATGTCCGCGACATTGTACATTCCGTCGGGATCCCACTTGCCCGAGAGCCGACGCCCGCCCTTTCTGCCGATGCGGCGGATCTCGCGTCCGTTCTTCATTACTTTCACCTGGTGGTCTGGTGCACCGGTTGCGACATATTCGGTGCCGTCCGGCGCGACGGCGCGCGCCTCCAGGTCGCGAGGCGTCGTCTGGCGGCGCTTCACGTCGCCAAGCTTCGCGACCGCAACCGAGACAACCTCCTTGTCGAAGACGAACTCAAGGCGTCCATCCGCGAAGCGCATGCTCTTCGCCTGCCCCAGCTTGAACTGGTCAAGCGAGAACTCGGCGCTCTTCGTGCCGGGGAAGTTGTCGTAGGTGCCCTTCGCGGCGTCCAGACGATAGACGGTGTTGCCCTGCCCCGCGTCATAGACATAGAGATGGCCGGCGCGGTCGGCGGCCAGGGCACGTGCGGAACCGAAACCGCCGCGCTTGTGCGACCAGAGCAGGTTGCCATCGTAGTCGGTGGCGACGACGGCGTGTCCCGCCTCGGCGCGATGCCAGCCCATGTAGACCTGGGTCGCATCGCACGCGACGGCGCAAGGATCGCCGTGGTCGCCGCCCCAGCCGCCGCCGGCGAAGTCGTAGGGATTGGGGCCGGCGGCGTGCGCCCAGCCCTGCAACTCGATGTGGAGCGGCTGGTGCGCAAGGCCTTCCCAGGTGTAGGACCCGGCCGGCACGGGAGAGCCGACGTGCGTGTCGTAGCAGGCATCAAGTCCGTTCCAGAAGATTTCGTTCTCGCCCGCAGGAAGCGGCTGGTTCGAAAGCGGCCAGGCCACGACGTCGCCCGCGGCGTTCTTTATGACGACGGAGACGTTCGCCGGCTCGTCAAGCTTGAACTTGATCGGCTTGAAGCCGGGCTTTGCCTTGACCGTCTTGAGGGAACTCCAGTCGACCGCGGGAAGCCCGTCCTTCATCGCGACCGGAAGCGTCCGCCCGTCCGCAAGGCGAAGCGGCTGCGGCGCACCGCCCTTGTCGACGAACTCCGCCAGTCCCCACACGTCGGCGCGCATGAACGTCATCACGCGGTCAGGCTCGATTCCCTCGCGGAAGCACTCCTTGGTGGTGAGGCGCTGCTCGCCCTTCGTGCGGTAGTTGGGCTCGAACGTAAGCAGCATCCTGTCGCCCGCGCTCGGACGATACGCGCCGGCGCAGACCAGCGACCACGGGATCGAGACTTCCTGGGCATAGCCGCCGGGGATCTCGGCGAACGCCTCCTTGACGCCCATCGGCATCACGTCTTCGCCCTTCGGCTGCGCCCCGAAGGCGAGCGTGGCGCCAGCGGCCGCGGTGGCGTTGCGGTCCCGCCAGAACTCGAAGTGCGCGAACTTCATCGGGAGCCTCGAGACATCGGTGTTGTGGCGAAGTCCGTTGAAGACGGTCTTGGACTGCGGGCTCGTCGCCATGCGCACCTGCATGCAGTCGCCCTGCCACGGGTAGTCGCTCCCCGCGAGGCCCGGGTTGTTCATCGGCGTCGAGTCGAGCCAGCGGAAGAAGAAGTAGAGGTTGTCCTTGTCGTACATCGCGGAGATCCACACGGCGTAGCTCGTGCGGAACTTCTCGACGTCGGGACAGCAGAATATCGAGCCGGTGAGATCCCAGTCCGACGAGTCCGCGTCGACTTTTACCGCGCCCGGCGCCTTGATGATCCTGAACCGGACGTTTTCCGTCTCGGTCGCAAACGCGGCACATGCCGCGAACAGCACCCCTGCCAGTGCATATTTCGTTTTCATTGTCTTCATGTTTCTAGTTTTCATATCTTACTCGAACTTTGCCTTGCCCCAGAGCCGGGGCTCGACCCCGGCCTGAGTCGGACGGTCGCTCATGAGCGCCGTTGCCTTGTTGCTCCAGTAGATGCGCTCTACCGAGGCGGCACCGGAAGGATCGCCGGTGATGCGCCCGACGTCGAGCCGCGTCTCGGCGGGAAGTTTCTTCTTCGCGATGGACGAGAGCGGCACGATGGCGCGAAGTGTAAAGAGACCCTTGTTGTGTTCGGCCCACGCGGAGATGTGCTTGAGCTCGGTTATCGACGCGACAGTCGTCTTGGCGACGTCGGACTCGAAGTCGACGCGCGCCGACTTCGGCGCCTTGGGGTTGACGTAGTCGTACTTTACGCAGACGACCTTTCCGCCGCACTCGGCGAACAGCAGCCGGGTGTCGCCGCGCGCGGCGCTCTTGCGCGAAGGATCCGCCTTCGCGTCCGTCTGGAGCATAAGGTCGATTGCGCCGCCCGTCTCGAAGAGCGTCGTCAGGTCCTTCCCCGAGTTCTTCATCGACGAGCCGTCCTCGCGGCAGGTGTAGGCGAAGTACAGGTAACGTCCGTCGTGGAAGATGCGGAAGAAGTCGCCGCCCGCGCCCTTGGCGAGATCGCCCGAGTTCCACACGCTGGCCGGCGGCCTGCCCAGCGAAACCTGCGGCGCAGGAGCATCCTCGTCAAGATCGCCGACAAAATCGTCCAGCGCGTCGGAAACCTCGTCCCCGCCGCCGAACCCGCTGGGCGGATCGATTTGCTTTACCGTGTACACCGGCGGCGCGTAGTTTTTCGCGAGGTTGTCGGCCTTGCGCTGCGCCGATTCGAGCAGCCCCTTCTTCGTCACTTCGAAAGAGCCTCCCTTCAGCCGCCGCGCCCCCTCGAGCCCGCCGACCTCGATGATCGACGCGTGGGTCTTGCCGCAGACGATCGCGAGCGCGTCGCGGCCGTCGAACTTGGTGCGCTGGAACTCGCCGAGGAAGTGCTCGTCCTGCATCGAGGTCTTCTTCAGCGTGTCGGAGTCGGGGAGCTGCGGATACGACCAGTGAATCCCGCAGCGCTGGTCCTGCATGAGCTGCGCGAGGAAGATGCCGTCCGCCGTCATCAAGTATGCACAGCCGAGGTTGGAGTTGAAGCAGACGATCTCGCCGATGTCGTCGTTGAGCTTCGTCGCGCCCCAGAAGCGCGTGGTGCCGATAAGCTCGCCGAGTTTCCGTCCCGACTCCGTCGTCTCGTGGCTGTCGTGGAGGGACGGCCAGCGGTTGCGGTAGCGGAAGTTCACCTTGCCGTCGGGGGCGATCGACATGAGCGGCTTCGAGAGCGTGAGGATGTTGCCTTTCGCGTCGACAAGATGCGAAGATGCAAACCGCCCCTGGTGGTGCGCGGCGACGAACGGCGGATGGAGCGGCTCGGCGAGATGTCCGTAGACGGGATAGCCCTTCTCCGTGAAGCGCGCCGGCGAGAACTTGACGACGCCGCTGCCGTCGCAGCCGAACGCGATCTCGAAGTTTTCGTTCACGCGGTTGACCCAGCCGGTGCCGAGTCCCGTTACGCGCTCGTCGATGACGCATTCGTCGACCGTGACCTTGCCGTCGTCATTGAGGTCGGTCCACGAGAAGGCGAAGTTCTTGCCCTTGAATTCCGGCAGCTTGGACGCGAGGAAGTTCGCGTTGCCCCACGCCGCGACGGCGCGGGCGTGGCCGTCTTCGTAGACGTAGAGGATGTTCCCGCCGTTGCCCATCGGATTTTGCTGGTCGGTAAACCAGAGCCTCCCCTTCGCGCGGAACGCGTAGGTCGGCACGCCGCCCCAGGGTCCGCAGCCTTCCGCGCCCGGACGGAAGAAGATCCGCGCAGGGCGGTACTTGCCGTCCGTGCCCTTATGGAACTCCAGGTATCCCCAGAACGCACGGCCCGCGTCGTCGGGATCGAGCGTTCCGCCGCCGCCGTAGTTCGTGGGGCCCACGACCGATTTCTCGCAGTGGCCAGTGTCGACGTTCCAGACGCCGACGCGCTTCGGCTGCTGGCTCTGCTCGCAGATCCAGAGCCGTCCGTCGGGACCGAACTCGATGCCGAACGGATCCTCGAGCGTGTCCTCGTCCCATTCGCCCACCGGACGCCTGCCGCCCTTGCCGAGCGTACGGATCGGCTTTGCGTCGCGGCCGTAGATGGTGACGATGTGCTTTCCGCAGTCGCCGACGGCGAAGACGCCGTCCTCGCGCACGGCGAGCCCGCCGGGATTCTCCGCCGCGTCCTTGAGGACGGTCTTCGTTTCCTTCGTCGCGGGGTCGATCTGCACGACGTCCTTGTCGCTCCAGACGAGCAGCTTGCCGTCCGGCGTCTTCCTTATCTGCCCCGCCTTGGGGACGGGAATGACGTCGATCGGCTTGTCGGTCACGGCGTCCGGCTTTTCCGAGAAATCCCACACGTTGACGGCGTCGCCGTCGCTGAAGTACGCCTTGCCGCCCATGACGGCGAACGAAAATCCCTTCGCCTTCGTCTTCACGCCGCCCGTCTTGTTGTCGCGCGAGTCGACTTTCTTGACGCCGTTCTTGAAGCCGTAGTAGAAGTCGCCGTCGGCCGCCGAGGTGTATGGCGTGTTGAAGACCCACTGGCGCGTGCCCCACAGCTTGTTCAGGTCCTTGTCGCACTTGATAAGCCCGTGCGCCGCCTCGCACATCGCGGTGATGTACATGAACTCGCCCACACGCACGATCGACTTCGGCGCGAAGTGGTCGGCCGTCCAGCCGCCGGTGCCAGAACTGGTATGCCAGGGCGTCGTCCCGTCGGGGAGCGGCGTCGGGTAGAAGCAGCCGCGGTAGGCGAGCGTGTGCTCCGGAATCCAGACGGCGGAATACGTGTACTTGCCCTCGCCCTGGCGCACGCCGTCGTCAGGCCCCGACAGGTCCCAGTCGACGACGCCCCTGCCCTTTTCGAGCGGCTCCTGCGTGATGACGTTGCCGACGGTGTCGCCGGCCGCGTTCCTGATCTGGACGGAGACGTAGCCGCGCTCCGGAACCTCGACCGGGATTTCAACTGCGAAAGTCGCCAGTGCCGCGGCGGCGACGGCCGCCGAGCAGGCGGGAAGGAGTTCGTGTCTTTTCATGTTGCCGTAATTATACCAAATTCAGGCCTGGCCGCGCAACGACTGCCGCTCAAATTGCGAAAATAATTCCGCCTGCAATCCGCAAGCGGCGGCACCCTTTCAAGGGGTGAGCGTCAAGCGGTCGATGTCGGGCATCCGAGCGCTGGCGTTCGCGAGGCGGATCGTATGGACGCCGGCGGAGAGCTTGACCGATACTTCCGCCTTGGAAAGCCTGCCCTCCGTTCCCTTCACCTCGACGCGGCGCACCACTCCGCCGTCGACAGCGAGATCGAACGCCCGGTCGTCGGGAGACGAGTAGTCGATGACGAGAACATACTCCCCGCCATTGTCGATCTTGACGTCACGCCACTCGAGGTAGTTGGTGGCGCTGTTGCCGAGCTTGACTACGACCATGCCGCCAGACGCGCTCTCCATCGGCGCGGGGGCGGCCGTGCCGAACTTTTTCTCGAAGCGCTCGTCAAGCTCCTGGTAGTCGGCAAGATACGCGCACTCCGCCTCGTAGACCTTCCTCTGGACGCGCCTTTCGGCGTCGAAGCGGTAGAACTTCGAGGCATGGGGGGCGACATTGACGGATACCTGGTCCTTAAAGCAGCCGACATCCGCCATTTCGACGAGGTCGAACGCGTCGATCCGGCCGCCGAGGTCGAGATCGGCCGCCCTGACCGTGAAGTCGTGCGCCTGGTCGGAGCCGTTGTAGAGCGCCACGTAGCGCGACCGGCCGAACTTCTCGACCGCGTCCTTGACGAGGATGTACGCCGCGCCGTCCTTCGCGACGACATACCCCTGGAGCCCGAGGTCGTTCTGGTTCATCGCGAGGAGGTACGGGTTGGTGATGAGCGCCTTGGTGGACGCCGGGATGGTTCTCACGTCGCATCCGATCAGGAGCGGCGACGAGAGCATGCACCACATGCCGAAGTGCGTCGTCTCCTCGTCGGGGGTGATGCCGGTGTCGCCGTTCTTGCCGAAGACCGACTTCAGCTGCCCGACGAGCTGGCCGACCTCGAGCATGTCCATGTCGTTGTAGTGCCCCGGCTTCGAATATGCGCTTAAGTAAAGGTTCTCCCCGATGATCTGCCTGATCGAGCCCCAGTTGGCGCGGATGTCGCCCGTCGTTCGCCACGACTCCGCGATGTCCGCAGCCCAGGTCCCGGGGAATCCCCAGCGGCAGATGTTGAGCCGGACGTCGGTCCTGCCCGTCGCCTTGATTGCGTTCGCGATTTCGGTGTAGCGCTTGCGCTCGTCGAGCTTGAGTACAAATCCGCCGCAGTAGTCGACCTTGATGAAGTCGAAGCCGAGGTCGACGAAGTGGAGCTTGCAGTCCGCCGCGTCGTGGCCGTAGAGCCCGCCGCCGACGCCGCCATTGTCCGGGCCGTCGGGACCGCCGCCCCACACGCTGCCGCACGTGTCCGCGCCGGCGTCGGAGTAGATGCCGGCCTTGAGGCCGAGCGCGTGGATGCCGTCGACGACCGGCTTCATCCCGTTGGGGAAGCGCTTCGGGTTGAACCTGAGTATTCCGTCCTCGCTGTGCCCCCAGAAAAAGCCGTCGTCGATGTTGACATAGGTATATCCCGCGGCCTTGAGGCCGTTGGTCGCCATTGCCCTCGCGGTCTCGAGGATGACGTCCTCGGAGATCCCCACGCCGAACGTGTTCCAGCTCGACCACCCCATGAGCGGGCGGATCTTGGGGTCGCTCGCCGGCGGGATCCTCGCGGCGTCGAGGAGCCTGGCCGCACGTGCGGCCACGACTTCCTTGTCCGCGCCCTCGAGCCGGCTCAGGTTGACGTACGCCTTGCCCGCGGCAAGGTCGACGCGGATGCGCTTGTCGCACTTCGGGCAGTCCCGGTATTCGACGCGCTCGTCGGCGCCGGACGAGGCGAAGGCGGAAAGCGCGGCCATGGCGGCCGCAGCGGCGGTGATTCTGGTTTTCATGGTCGAGATTGCCGGGGGCAGTTAATCTTCGTCGCCTACCGCGTTGGCGACGAGCCGGTAGCCCCTCTCGTCGTATGCGACGTCGTCGCCAGAGCAGATGTGGGCGGTGAGCTTGTCCTCCTTGAGGGAGGAACTCGCGGGCGGCTGCATGAACTTCTCGATGTGGCCGTCTACGAACACGACATGGCCGTAGTACCGCTTCCGCTTGTCCTGGTGGACGAAGCCTATCGCTTCCTTGCTCCCCTTCCACTTCGGATTCCCGACATCCGGCTTAAGCGTGGCGTCGCAGGTCTCCGGTCGGGCGAGGGGATCGTATTTGCAGCTCTGGGGGTAGATCGGCAGCTCCGCGAACATCACCGCGCGGTCGGCGCGCTCAAGCGAGTTGTACACCACGATGCCGACACCGACAAAACTATCGGCCATGGCCGTCACATCCGACTGGAATTTGACCGCATTCAAGGCATAGGAAAAGAGCGGCATGCGTTTACGCCTGTCAAAATGGTACTTGGCGAACATCGGGCAGTTGTAGGCGCTCTTGTTGCCGGCCAGCGCCTTCCAGAACACCCCCCCGCTGCCGTTGGTAATCGCATAGCGGTCTTCGTCATCGTTGCCGGTGCCATAGCAGGGAACCATTTTCTCCGAGTGGTCGCGGCTTACCCATGGCTCATACGTGTTCTTTATCGCCTTGCCTTCCAGCGCGGCCTTGCGGATGCACGGCCCCGCCAGCGGATACGACCCCGAGTCCATGCCTATCGCGTCCATCGCGACAAAAAGGTTGCGCATATTGTTCATGCACTTGGTGGCGTTGGCGGAATCGGTGGCTCCGCGGATGTTGACGAGCACAATCGACATGAGGACGGCGATGATGCCGACGACGATGAGCATTTCAATCAAGGTAAATGCCTTTTTCATTTTCTCCTCGCTTTAGTCTATGGGGTGGTAGAAGAGGACCCGGGTGCGATGAGGGCCTGACTCATTCGACTTTTCGCGCCACTGGTTGGGTTTGTCCCAGAATTTGATTCGATCCATGCGCTCCGCGCGCCCACGAGCCGGCGGCTCCGGGTCACGCCAGACCAGCGCCACGCCGCGCGAGCCGAGCTGCGCGGCGGCGAGCGAGCCAAAGCCCATGCCGCCGACGGTAAGCGGCTCCGCGCGGAGGAAGAGGAGGAAGAGCTGCTGGCGGTTCTGAAAGCACTCGCGCCAGTACGCGTACAGGAACTTGCGATCGACGCCGTGGAGCGGCTCGTCAAGCTCGACCCCGAAGAGGTGAACCTGGTCGTCGCCGGTTTCGTCTCCATACCGCCAACCGAAGTCAACGCTGTCGTAGATGCCAAGCCAGCCCGAGGTCGCCGCGCTGGACTTATGGGCGCCGTCGGCGAACTTCTGGCGCATGCCGGCGGCAAGACGCGAAAAGCCCTTGACGTAGCCGGCGCTGCTACTGTCGTCTTCGGTAAAGACACATTTGGCTTTCTTCACATCGGCAGGCGTGGCCTTGTCTGGCTCGGAAAAGAGCGAATTGAGCTCATTGGTGCTTGCGGCGAAGTAGTCGAAGGGGGTGTCCCTCACCACCGCCGCCATGATACGCTCGTCCTGCGAGAACGGGTTGGCGCGGAAGTCGTTGACGCCAGAAACAATCTCGCAGGGCCGTTCATCCTCGTACAACGTATAGACGCGGCTGTCATTGTCGCTGTCGTAGCCGTTGTCGTAGCCGGTGTAGGTGCGCCAGAAAAGCTCGGACTGGCAAAGCTGGTCGCTGTCCGCGCTGGCGCGATTCGCAAACGGCGCGCCAAACCGAGAATCGTCAGGGGCGAAATGGGAGTTATCCCGGTAGTATCTCGTGAACCGTCCAAATGGCTGGTTGGGCTCGCCCACCCGCGGCAGAAACGCAAGCTCGCCGATCGACTGCAGATACTCCTGGTCGCTCGTGAACATGAAGATGTCGCGGTCGCGCCCGTCCTTGCCGAAAAGCGACGAAACCGCGTTGAGCCAGCCTTCCTTCATCTCGCCGTCGTCGCTGACCACAAACCAGTTCTCCGGCGCGTAGTTGTAGCGGGGATCGGCGACATAGAGGCGGTTCCATGCCGCGTCAAACGTGAGGAGCGCCCCGTCCGAAGCAGGGAACGCCGCCGCCAGTTCGGACTCGACGAGCGTGATCTTCGCCCTGTCGCGGAACGCGAGGATCGGCGCGTTGTCCTCGCCGCCGGCGCTCTCGTTCCATTCGCCGCCGTCGCCCTTGTGGGGACGGTCGCGGCGGCCGTAGATCTCGTCGTCGTCCGGGCGCGCCGGGACGATGTCGTACGTGTCGTTGCCGTTGTAGAGGCGCGTCCACACCGCGACATGCGGATACACCTCGAGGCCGTGGAGACTGTTTCGTCCGCTTCCGGACGGCAGCGAGGCCGGATCGGATCCGTAGTAGCCGCCCGGCTCGGTGCGTATGGGCTTGTCCGACTTGTAGCCCTTGCCGTCCTTGCCGTCGAGATAGTCGTCGGCCCACCAGTCGCAGACCTTGCCGTTCTTGTCGCGGGGGAAGAAGGCGTCGGCGTCGTCCTTCATGCCGTCGAAGCTATACCAAGTCTCGCTCGCGAGGCCCGGTAGCCGGGGGTTCGCCTTCTTCTCGACCCGGTAGAAGAGCGTAAGATCGCCGCTGACTTCGGCGATGACCTTGAATTCCTCAAGTGCATCAGGCTGTTCCTTGATCTGCCTGGTCAGCAGATCCCGCGACGAAATGCCGATCCTCGGCACATAGCAGGTGAAGACGCCCTTGTTCCAGGCGCCGCGCGGCTCGTTGTCCCAGGTGCGCCCCGGAAGCGGGTGGACCATGTCGCCGCCCCGGCCGCCGCCGACGGCGGCGAGACGGCACCTGGCGTCCCCGGGGCCGAAAAACACACGGACAAGAGCATCTCCGTCAAAGTTCTTGGGATAGTCGCGCTTCAGATGGGCGCGCTTGAACGGAAAGGCAAGGACACCATCGACGGCCAGCTCCGACGCATCCACCTTCAGCGAGCAGCGCGTCACCGTGACATGGTACTCGTACACTTCGTCACCGGAGCCGGTCCGCCTCAGCTGGCCGAAGTCCCCTTCGTCGACCTGCTCCTCCCTGTAGGACACCTTGACGCTCGTCTGCGCCTGGTCGATACCGAGCGCGCACACCATCGGCGAGGTCTCGGTGCAAGGCAGGCAGTAGGAAAGCGGAACCTGGTCCTCGTCGAGATAGTCGTAGAGGCAGGCAAGCCCGATGCCCTGCAGCATTCCGTATAGCGCCTCGCCGACGCTGGAGGAGTTCCTGGCTTCGAGCGCGTCCTCGAACGAATTGAGGTTGAAGTCCGTCCACGGCTGGTTTCGCCCGCCGGCCTCGAGGTTGTAGGTCTTCATCGCCGCCGCACTGCCGACGGTGTTGGTGGGCGGGAACCAGGTGTCGGTGATGAAGAGCGCGTTGGAGACCGTCTGGTGGTTGCTGCGGCTGTAGATCTGCTCGTTCGCCTTGCCGATGTAGTCCATCCACGGCGCAAACGGACATCCCTTGCCGGCGACAATGTTGAAGTCGGCGAGCGAAATGAACGACGGCGGGTCTTGGTTGACGACCTTATCGAGAACCTCGTCCAGCTGCTGCGCATTGTCGGGGTAGAGCGAAGAAAGATTGAAGCGGTGGTTTGCCGCGCTTGAGCGCCGCTCGTTGGCACGCACCTTGTTGATGTCGAAGCAGTCCGAGACGTCCACCGCGCAGAATGCGTAGCGGCCAAGGTCGTAGGCGAGGTTCTTCCACTCGGCGGTGAGCGTCTGGCGCGACCACACCCGCACCTCGTTGATAATCGCCGGCGGCAGGTAGGCGAGGCTCTCCAGGGTCAGCGTCGAGACGGTGTACATGGGGTTGACCGGGCCAAACGGCATGAAGACGCGCTTGTCCCAATGACCGCCACTCATAAGTTCGCGGCCATCCCACTTCAGTTTGTGCTCATCCATCATCTTCTGCGTCTCGTTAAGCGAAGGCCCAACGCCGGGATAGGGGTCGTCGTAGACGCCCTCGACATAATAATGGATCTCATCATCATCGTCGCGCACCCCGGCTATCTCGCCGTCGAGGCGGGCGATGGCGTTCGCGAGCGCGGCGCGGAGGAGGAATCTCGAGGTGATGTTGCGCCTCAGGTGGCTCGACGGCCTGCGGCTCTCGCGCATGAAGACGGAAAAGCCGACGGCGGATACGACCATGAACGCCACCATGCCGAGGACGATCAGCAGCGCAGATCCCTGTCTAAATGAGGTTCGCTTCATCGTCAGTCCCTCTTCGGTATGGCACGCTCCGCCGGCTGGAGGCGGAAGAAGTTGGGCAGCTGCGCACCGGTCTTGTAGCTCGCGCCCGAACCGGCGGTACCGTCGCCGGAGCCGATAGTCGCCGTCTTCTCGATGATGAACTCGTATGCCTTCCCCCACGGGTCAAGCATCTTGCCGCCGGTAAGCGAGGCCGCGTAGAGGACGGGCACCGGCTCGCCGCTGTCCCCCGCCAGCCCGCCAAGCACCATCGCCAGCGACTTCTCGTCGCACGTCTTCCAGCCGCCGGTCTCGAAGCCCTCGAGCGTGCGATTGGGCGCATACTGCTCGAAGGCGAGGATGGCGTTCGTGAGCTCCTTCATCTCCTGCTGGGCCTTAGCCTCCCGCGCGCGCCGCCGCGCAGAGTTGACGCTCGCCGTCATCGCGCTGACGAGGATCATGATCATCGCCAGCACGACGAGGAGTTCTATGAGCGTAAAGCCGCGGCGCTTCATCTACAGCCCCTCCGGATAGGTGGTGATGTCGTCGGCGGTGCCAAGCCGCCCGTCGGGCCCGTACGAGCGCACGCCGACGGTGAAAAGCGAGGACGACTGTCCGGCCGACGCCGAGGAGATGGACTGGGCCTTGGCGGTCTTGGCGTCGGAGTAGGAGAGCGACTCGGTCACGGAGTCGAAGGCGCGGTCGGTCCGCACTTGCCCGTTCTTCCACAGCGACACCGCCCGGTACCCCATGTCCTCGGCGGTCTTGAGCCCCGGGAGGATGTTGTCGTAGTTGTCGTGCTTCTTGCCGAGGTCGCTGCGCGTTTCATAGAGATTTACCACCCCCGCCATGCCAACGCGCCAGGCAACGGACGACTGGTTGAAGACCATGGTAAGCGCCGTTACCATCATCCCCAGAAGGAGACTGGCCACCATCACCTCTAAAAGCGTAAATCCGTTTCTTAAGTTCATTTCTCCGGATCTCCGTTGAACCGCACTTCGGTGACGAAGGCCGGCAGGGTCATCAGCGTCTCGCGCCGACGCGCGAGACGGAAAGCAAGTTGGATAACTGTCCCTCGGCGGGTGACTACGAGAGCATACTCGAAGTCTGTGGGTATCGACGGATTCGTGCCCTTGTACGGCGACGGGATCTTTCCGTTCACCCCGCTCCAGGCGGAGTCCGCGCGCGAGCGCGGCGAACCAACAACCCGATAGCGGATGTCATTGTTGAGAACGCTGGGCGACTGGATGTATGCGCTCCAGCCGGCGCTCGGCCAAACGCCGTCGGCCACATTCTGGTTGCGGGTGGTGCTCCTCGCCGGGGCGTCGCCTATCTGCGTCCACGCCGTCCAGGGCATATTCGTCGCCGAAAGCCCCTGGATGAGCGGCGATAGGTACGCCTCTGCCCAGGCGGCGCCAGCGACGTCCTCCACGCTCTGGCGGCTCTCGCGGAAGCCCAGCGAGTAGAGCGCGCAGATGGAGAGGATTCCCGTCGTCATGATGAACACGGCGAGGTTTACCTCCAGGAGCGTAAAGCCCCTTCTATTATACGTGCTTCCTGTCGTCGGCATACGCCTGCCCCGCCTTTCTCGCCGGCTTTGGAACTCCCTGCGCATTTGGACGCGTCATCCAGATCTCGACGGTCTCGCTGGAGGACGAGTCCGGGTCGAACCTTATCGCCTTGACCTCGGACACCGCCCCCGATCTCGTCGGCAGCTGCTGGCCGAAGACGTAGCCCTCCGGCAGCTGCAGCTCGGCAAACTCCGCCGCGTAGCCGTCGCCGACTTTCCAGGAGCTTGGCTCGCGGTCGCTGGAGCCGAGGTTGTAGAAGGCGCTGGTGATGATGTTGGTGCGGTTGTTGATGCAGTCGGAGAAGATGGTCACCGTCTCTGAATCGTCGTCGCTGTAGACTGCGTTCGCCACCACCGAATACTGCATGCGGCTTGGAACGGAACTCTCGTCGTTGTACTTGAAAAGCCGGTGGCCTTCCATTTCCTCGAGCTTTGCCTCGCTCTCCACATTGTAGGACTGGTCGAGATCGGCAAACTCGTCGAAGAGCAGCCGGCCGCGCACGCCGGTGATGCGGCCGACGCGGCGGATGGCGGTCATCATCCCCACCACCCTGCCCGTATCATCGCCTTTCGGCTCCTTCAGGCAGACGTTGTAGCAGTAGACAACCGTCGGCAGCTGGTCGATGCGGGCCCGCTCGCCCGCCTCCCGCAGAACTGCAGTCGCGGCGGCGCAGGCGCTCCGGTCCCGCATGCCTGTCACAAGGGCGCCGTAGCTCGCGGCGGCGGCGACGCCCAGCATCCCCACGATGCCGATCACCGCCAAAAGCTCTATCAACGTAAACGCCTTGCGCATTGCGGTCTCCCTGGGTTACTGCACGACCGTCACCGAATCCGTTCGGCAGTTGTAGATGACGCGGAAGCGCCGGAAACACCCGGACCCCGCGTCCTGGTAGCCGAACGCCATCTGCTTTAGTCCGATGCGGTGCTTGGCGCTGCTGCCGGTCACTTCGGAGAAGTTGTAGCCGCGCGCGCGCGGGTTGTTCGCCGCGGTGGATTCGCATACGAAAAGTCCCGAAGCGTCGAGAAGCATCGACTTCTTGCCGCTCTTGCCGAAGCCCTTGCCCACCACCTCCTGGAAGATCTGGTCGGCCTGGGTACCCTCGAACTTGACCGTGTCCTCGCCGTCGGTGTTGGCGCTCTCGATCAGCGACGGCCACTTCCCCTCCTCGGCGTAGTAGGCCGCTATCGCCTGCTGGAGCGAACTGCCCATCACCGCCGCCCGCTTGCCGCGCCCCGCCCTGATCGAGTTGGTGGCGACGGAGGCGATGATGGATATCAGAACGGCGACAACGCCGATTACCGCCAGCAGCTCAACGATGGTGAACCCGCTTCTTGCCTTCTTCATCTGCCCACCTCCTGTCCCTTGGCCCAGCTGCGGACGTCGTCCTTGGTGTTGGGGACGCCGTCCCGCCCGTAGCTCCACACGCACGCCTGGGCGCGGACGCGCGCGTTGCCGCCGTCGTAGCCGTGGGCGACTTCGGTGATGCCGTCGTAGTCGAGGTCGATTGCGTAGTGCAGAATGTGGTCCTGTATCGTGCCGCCGCCCGGCAACTTCGAAGAAAGCGACGCGGAGTCGTGGTGGACGATGTAGTCCATCGCCCATGGCGTCACCACGCCGAAGCGGTCATGCCCCTTGAGGACATACGACTGGGTGCCGTCGTCGTTGTCTTTCAAACCATAGGTCAGCGACATTCTGCCCTGGGCGAGCACCGCACCCGCCTTTGCGTCGAGCCTGCCGTCGCCGCTCGCGGCCGCCGCCTGCAGTGCCGGCGGCCAGCCTTCGCCCCCCTGGTAGATCTGCTCGAGCGCCGTGCGCACCTGGTGTACGAACTCGATGCAGCGCGTGTTCTGGGCGCGGGCGGTGAATTTACCATACGCCGCCATCGACAGCCCGGTGATGATCGCAATGATGGCAATCGAGACCAGCAGCTCTATCAGCGAAAACGCCCTCTGCGATTTTGCATTCATCATTGGTTCCACCTCCTGTCAGTTGCTCATGTGCACGATGTCGTCCGCCTTCCACCGGCGCGCCAACTTCGCGTCTGCGGGACTGAGGATCTTGTCGATCTCCGTCTCCGAGATCCAGGGCGGGAATGTCGCCGTCTGCTGGTCGCTCCGCGCCGTCGGGTCGAACCCCCCGCTCCACAGCCGGTAGCCCTGGTGCGGCGGAGGGGAATAGTAGTAGAACTCCTCCCCCCAGCCGTCCATGACAGACACGCCGTCCGGCATGAACGCCTGCGTAAAGTCGTTGTGCTCGTTCTGCTGCTCGCCGGCAGTATACACCGGCGGACGACGCCATGGTTTGCCGGTCTGCGTCCGGAACGCCGGTTCGTCCAGCCAGGTAGCCATTGGCTGGGAGTTAAAAAGATTAACCCCCCACAACGTGGTATAGGCGCTGTTGGCGCCATAGTAGAAAAAGCAGATCTCCGAGAGGTACGGGATCCAGCGAGCGGTTACGATCTGCGACGGCATGAGCGCCACCTCCCACAAGTGGGTGTTGTAGCTCCCGTCCTCTTCGGGCATGCTCTGGAGCGCAAGGTCCCTCCATGAGTTGTAGGGTATGCCGTCCTCAAACCTGCACGGGATGTTGTTGTTGTCGCCCCACTGGACGAAAGCGTCGTAGAGCGTGGGGTCCGCCCCCTGCATCATGTAGATGTAGCGAGGCAGGAGGAAGCTCATCAACCCAAACTTGAAGAGGTTGAGCTCGGTCCACTCCGCCTCGTCTTCCTTACCGCTGAATCTGCCTGTCGTGGGGATTCCGTCAAAGGGCACACGCGCGGTCGAGCCCGAGCCGAACTCCGGGTCTTCCGCTGCCAATTCCAGCAATTCTTCAGATATTTTTTTCGCCAGGGGCAAACTGTGCGCGCAAGCAGGGTAGCTCATGGCCACCGGCTGGCTGAGGCAGGCGGCGCGAACGCGCTCCCAGACCAGCACTCCCTCGTCAACCTGGTTGAGGACTTGAATTCCCTGCTGGTTCAGTCTGCAGAAGATGTTGCGGCTGCCGTGGAGCCGAACCGGAGGGTAGGAGCCAAACGCCGCATAGTAGCCGCCGATGGCGCTTTCAAGCGCATGAAGGCGCATCACCGTCCATTGCCGGGCCGTCTGATCTTCGCTCACCCCCATGATGCGGAAGGTAATCGCCATCAGGATCGCGACTATGACAATCACGATCAGCAGCTCGACGAGGGTAAAGCCTTTCTTCAGCATACGCAGCGGATTATACCATAACCCCTCCCACGCGCGCAAGGGGGTAGTTGAAACTCCGATGGTTGGGGTTCTCGCTACCGCTCCACTGCTTCGCCCCATCCAACCCAAATCCTGTTCAACTACAGATCTTGCTCACACAGAGGCGCAGAGGCGCAGAGTTTTTTTATCTGGGGGCTTGCCCCCAGACCCCAGAACAGACCACTGCGGCGAAGCCGCAGATATAAAACATGGTAATAGTGGCTGTGCAATGACGAATGTCAAATGCGAAGCATAAACCATTCTGCGGAGCGTTAGCGAGAGCCCCACAGATCGGAGTTAAACCCTTTGCAAACACTCAAACACTCTCAAAGTGCTTCACCTTGGGCTGCCAGTTGGCAGCTTCGTCCTCGGACATGCGCGCAAACGCCATCACGATGAGCCGGTCGCCCACCTTGCCGAGCCGCGCCGCCGCGCCGTTGAGGCAGCAGACGCCGCTGCCGCGCGCGCCCGCGATCGCGTAGGTCTCGAAGCGGTTGCCGTTCTCCACGTCGGCGCAGAGGATCTTCTCGTAGGGAAAAATCCCCACCGCCTCCATGTCGTCCGGGTCGAGCGTGAGCGAGCCCTCGTAGTCGAGGCACGCCTCCGTCACCTTGATCCGGTGCAGCTTCGCCTTGAGTACCTCGATCTCCATCTTCGCCTCGCCTCCGTAAAAACCGCTCAGCCCGCCGCCTTCGCCGCGGCAGGGTTCTCCACCATCTCGGCGGTCACCGTCACCTTGCGGAGCGAGTCGCTCCCCGGCGCCTCGTACATGATGTCGGTCATGAGCCGCTCCATCTCCGCCCTCAGGCCGCGCGCGCCGGTGCCGCGCGAAAGCGCCGCCTTGGCGAGGCTCCGGAGCGCCGCGGGCTCGAACTCGAGGCTCACGCCGTCCATCGCCAGCAGCTTGCGGTACTGCTTGACGAGCGAGTTCTTCGGCTCGGTGAGCACCCTCACGAGGTCGTCCTCGGAAAGGTCCTTCATCGTGGTGATGACCGGGAGCCGCCCGGTGAACTCCGGGATAAGCCCGTACTTCACCAAGTCCTCGGGTCGGACATCCTGCGGATTGACCGCGCCAGCCTCGTCCCCCTTGCCGCGCTCCGCCGCGCCGAAGCCAACCACGCCGTGGCCCTTGCGCGCGGCGACGATGCGGTCGAGCCCCACGAAGGCGCCGCCGCAGATGAAGAGGATGTTCGAGGTGTCCACCTCGATGTACTCCTGGTCGGGGTGCTTCCGGCCGCCCTTCGGCGGGATGCGGCAGATCGTCCCCTCGACGATCTTCAGGAGCGTCTGCTGCACGCCCTCGCCGCCGACGTCGCGGGTAATCGAAACGTTGTCGGTCTTGGAGGCGATCTTGTCGATCTCGTCCACGTAGATGATGCCGCGCTGCGCGAGCTGCACGTCGCCGTCCGCGTTCTGCAAAAGGTAACGGACCAGGTTCTCCACGTCCTCGCCCACGTAGCCCGCCTGGGTGAGCACCGTCGCGTCGCCGATCGCGAACGGCACCCCGAGCATCTTCGCGAGCGTCTTCGCGAGCAGCGTCTTGCCGCAGCCGGTCGGGCCGATGAGGAGGATGTTCGACTTCTCGATCTCCACGTCGTCGTAGCCCGCGTAGCCCGCCGGCGCCGCCTTCCGCACCTTCCCCTTCTGCGCCGCCGCGGTCGCCTCGAGCCGGCGGTAGTGGTTGTGCACCGCCACGGCCAGCACCTTCTTCACCTCGTCGTGGCCGATGACGTACTGGTCGAGGAACTTCTTGATCTCCTTCGGCGTCGGCGTGGGCGGCAGCGGCGGCGGCTCGCCACCACCCTTCTTCACCGCGTCGCCCAGGCTGATGAGCTCGTTCGCCCGCTTCACGCAGTCGACGCAGATGTTGCTGTCCGGTCCGGGCAGCATCGGCACCTCGTCGGACGAGCGGCCGCAGAACGAGCAGATCAGCTCGTCGTCGCCGGCGCGGCGGCGCTTCATTTCGCCTCCTCCCCGCCCTCGGCGAGGATCTTGTCCACGAGCCCCCACTCCTTCGCCTCCGCGGCGCTCATGAAGTGGTCGCGGTCGGTGTCGCGCGTGACTTCCTCCACCTTCTTGCCGGAGTGCTTGGCGAGGATGCCGTTCAAAATCTCCTTGAGCCGCAGGATCTCGCGCGCGGTGATTTCGATGTCGCTTGCCTTGCCCTCGGCGCCGCCCCACGGCTGGTGGATCATGATCCGCGCGTTCGGAAGCGCGAAGCGGCGCCCCTTCGCGCCCGCGGCAAGCAGCACCGCGCCCATCGACGCCGCCTGGCCGATGCAGTACGTCGCCACCGGGCACTTCACGAACTGCATCGTGTCGTAGATCGCCAGGCCCGCCGTCACGCTGCCGCCCGGCGAGTTCACGTAGACCGAGATCTCCTTCTCCGCGTCCTGCGACTGCAGGAAGAGGAGCTGCGCGCAGACGGCGTTCGCCATCTCGTCGGTCACCTCGCCGGAGATGAACACGATGCGGTCCAGGAGGAGCCGGGAGTAGATGTCGTAGGAGCGCTCGCCCTTGCCGGTCTGCTCCACTACATAAGGAATAAGATAAGATTTCATTTTCCCCTTTCCTTTCTTTGCGTCCCTTCCGTCCCTTCTGTCGCTTTCGTCCCTTTTCCTGCTTTCCCTCACTTCTTCGCGTTCGCGAGCACGAACTCGACCACCTTCTGGCCGATCTCGTTGTCGGACGCCTCGATCTTCTCCGCCTTGGCGATCGCGTCGATCACGTACCAGAGCCGCACCTGGCGCTCGGCGCTCTCCGCCGCGTCCTTGCGGATCTTCTCGGCGTTCTCTTCGAAGTAGCTCGCGTCGATGCCCGAGAGCTGCGCACGCTGCGCCATCTCGGAGAGCATCCCGCGCATCGTCGACTCCACCTGCGTCGCGGGGACGTCGAAGTCGACCTTCTTCAGGAGCAGCTCCACCGCCTCGTTCTCGCGGCGGCGCTTCTCGCTCTCCACCTTCGCGCGCTCCATCGACTCGCGCACGGAGGCCTTGAGCTTGTCAAAGGACTCCGCCTTCGCCTTCTCGGCGAGCGTCGCGTCGTCCGGCAGCACGCGGCGGCGCAGCGTCTTGAGCGTCACCGTGTAGACCGCCTTCGCGCCGGCGAGCCCCTCGGGCGCGCCCTCCTTGGCGAACTTGGCAGCGACCTTCTCCTTGGTCTCGCCCGCCTTCATGCCCTTCACCGCGTCGAGAATCTCGGGCAGGAAGCGCCCCTCCTCGAGCTGGGTCCAGAAGCCCTTGCCCTCGGCGACGATCTTCGCCTCGGGGTTGATCTCGAGGATCTTCTTTCCGCCGACCGTGCCCTCGTAGTCGATCTGCACGTAGTCGCCATCCGCGGCAGATTCGCCTTCCTTGCCGTCCTCGAACGTCGCGTAGGCGGCGCGCAGGCGGCCGATCTGCTCGTCGACCTCCGCGTCCTTGACCGTCGCGTCCGCGTCGGCGATCTTCAGCCCCTTGTAGGTGGGAAGCTTGAACGTCGGGCGCTCGTCGACGATGACGGTGAACGAGCCGCCCTCGCCTTCGACGTCGAACTCCTTCACGCCAACCAGCGCGACCTCGTCCACCTCCTCGGCCTTGACCGCCTCGGGATGGAACTTGCGCACCATCGCAGTCGCGATTTCCTGCTTGAGCGACCCGGCGAAGTTCTTGCGGATCACCTCGATCGGCACCTTGCCCTTGCGGAAACCCGGCACCTGCGCCTCGCGCAGGAACTCGCGCTCGACGGACTTCACGATCTCGGCCTTCTCGGCGGCGTCCAGCGTGACTTTCAGCTCTATGCGGCACTTGCCCTGTTTCTTCTTGCTCGTCTTCATTTTCTCGACTCTCCGTTTACATTTCCCGGTTCCCAGATCCCCAGTTTTCAGTTCTCCGGTGTGGTTGAAATTTGAGTTGCGTAGTATATCAAACCCCGCCAAAAATCTCAACCGCCCCCGCCCCACTCGTCCTACCTGTCCTGCCCGTCCTATCACCCGCGAGCAAGACCGAACGCCCCCACCCATTCCCATTCCCTGTTCCCTGTTCCCTGTTCCCTCTTCCCTGTTGATAACTATTAGATAATTGTCAACATTTTCTCCATTTTTCACACTTGACATTTTTTTACAATGTGTTCAATTCGCTAATTCAACGAATTATTCTGCTTTTCTTTGACTTTTCTTTCCGCTTAACATTTACCATTTCGCCCTTCCCAAAAGGTAGATAATTTGCTATAATACTCACACATGAAATCAACCCCTGATTTTGCCGTCATTGTGGTCGGCGGCGGCCACGCCGGATGCGAAGCGGCGCTCGCCGCCGCCCGGATGGGCGTCGAAACCGCGCTTATTACCTCGCGGCTTGACGCCCTGGCGCGCATGCCCTGCAACCCATCGATTGGCGGCCTTGCCAAAAGCCACCTGGTCTGCGAGCTTGACGCCCTTGGTGGCGAAATGGGCCGCAATGCCGACCTTACCGCGCTTCAGGCAAAGACCCTCAACCTGAGCCGCGGCCCGGCCGTCTGGGCCACCCGCTGCCAGTGCGACAAAGCCGCCTACTCCCAGCGCATGCAGGCCGTCCTCGCCGCCCAACCCCACCTCACCCTCATCGAAGACGACGTCATCGACCTCCTCCTTTCTGTCGCAAATGTCGCAGATCAGCGAGCGAGAGCTGATTGTCGTCGCTCCCCGCTTCGCGGGCAACAATCAGTCTCGCTCGCGGCTAAAGGACCCCAAAATCCTGATATTCCTGCCCCAGCCTCCCAGCCTCCCAATCCTGTTAATCCTGTAAATCCTGTCAAAAATCTCCTAAGCCGCGGACGATTACCGATTGTCGCCCGCGCTTGCGCGGGAGGCGACGACAATCGGAATCGGCCGCAATCTCCCTTGCGTCCTTTGCGACCAAACTCACCCCCCGAGCCACCATCACCCTTGTTCCACGTGGAACAATCCCCATCCGCTCCGAGTCCTGCTGGCGGGCTTCCATGCCCGCCCACCCCTGAACCTTCAGTTTTAGCCGCAAAGAACGCAGAGAACGCAAAGAACGGGGGCTCCGCCCCAGACCCCAAACCCTATGCGCCCTTTGCGTCCTTTGCGGCTAAAAATTACCCAACACCCACCCTCATTACCGCTCGCCACGGCCTTTTCCGCGCCCAGGCCATCGTCATTACCGCTGGCACCGCGCTCCGCGGGCGGGTCTGGATCGGCAAAAAGGGCACCGAGAGTGCCGGCGACAGCCGCCCCGCCGTCAACCAGCTTTCCGCCGCCCTGGAGCGCCTTGGATTCCGCCTTTTCCGCCTCAAAACCGGTACTCCGCCGCGGCTCAAGGCCTCCTCCTGCGACTTCTCCGCCTGCATCCGCCAGCCCGGCGACCACCCCCGCCCCCTGTTCCACGTGGAACAATCCTCGTCCACCCCCTGTCTTGCCGGCGGGCTCCCATGCCCGCCACCCACCCCCGAACCGCTAGTTTTAGCCGCAAAGAACGCAGAGAACGCAAAGAACTGGGGCTCCGCCCCAGACCCAGACCCCAAAACCTCTGCGCCCTTTGCGTCCTATGCGGCTAAACAACCACTCCCCGAGCTTCCCTGCTACCAAACCCACACCACTGCCGAAACTCACCAGATTATCCGCGAAAACCTCGAAAATTCCGCCCTCTATGGCGGCGCCATCGTGGGTACTGGCGTACGTTATTGCCCATCCATTGAAGATAAAATCGTTCGTTTTCCCCAAGCCGAACAGCATCATGTTATGCTCGAGCCCGAGGACGCCGCTGGCACCATCATTTACCCCAACGGACTCAGTTGCAGTCTGCCTCGCGATGTCCAAGAGCGGATGGTCCACTCGATTCCCGGACTCTCCCACGCCGAATTCCTCGCCTACGCCTACGCCATCGAGTACGACGCCATCGACTCCCGCACGCTTAACCATAGTCTCGAGGCCAAAGACAACCCTGGTCTCTTCTTCGCCGGACAGATCAACGGCACCACTGGCTACGAGGAAGCCGCTGCCCAGGGCATCATCGCCGGCATCAATGCCGCGTTCCGCGCAAAAGGGGAGCCACCGCTCGTTCTCAGCCGCCAGGATGCCTACATCGGCGTCATGATCGATGACCTTGTCACCAAGGGCACCGACGAACCCTACCGTATGTTCACCTCCCGCGCCGAGCGCCGCCTGATTCTGCGCCAGGACAACGCCATCTACCGACTCCTCGCCGCAGCCCGCCGCGTCGGCATCCGCTCCGCCGCCGAACTCGATGTCTTCGCCGCCGAATACGCCTACATTCAATCACAAGCAACCCCAAATCCGCCCAGCAATTCCCAAAACCCAACTTCGCGGACTTTGCGAACTTCGCGCGAGGAAACCCCCTCCTCCGCCGACCGCATTGAAAACGAAATTAAGATTATGCGTCTTTACGCCCCCTACATTGAACAAGAAAAAAAAGCAGCAGAAAAGGCGAAAATCGATGAGAAAAAAGCAATTCCAGCCTGGCTCGACTATGATCAAATCCCTGCCCTGCGCTTTGAAAGCCGCCAGAAACTGAAGGAGCATCGCCCCGAAACCCTTGCCCAGGCTTCTCGCATCCCCGGCGTCAACCCCGCCGACGTCGCCATCCTCGCCGTCATCATCCACCGCGGCCACCATTAAATCGCTTGTTGTCCTCGTCTCTTCCGTCCCTTTTGTCCCTTCAGTCCCTTTTAACACCACCCACTTATCTACACACTTTGTTGATAAGTAGTTAACACGCGTAGATTCTTGCTTACACATTTGCCAACGAAATTATGGTATTATACCGACCATGAACAACGAAGAAGCAAAACTGCACACGAGCGAACTGTGGGAAAAGGCGAAATCCTTTTATCTTGGCACCTTGCACAGCGAAAGCGATAGAAGCCAGGCAGAGCGCTATTTCAGCATGGTATCTTCCGTAGCTTTTGAGAACGGCAAGTTCACCATCTTTACTAACAACGATTTTGCCGCGGATCTCATTCGCAAGGAATATGCGAACAAGATCAAGGGCAGCTTTCTCATAGCTGGCGCCGATCCCAGCCTCGAGATAGAAGTGAAGTTCGACAAGTCCCTAAAACCGGTCTCGGATATTTCTTCCTACCAACGCGAACTTTACAGCACTTCATCGGGCAGCGCCGAGCATACCACCTCGCGCTCGTCTTCTTTCGTCTCCACGCTTCCGCTCAAAGAGGAATTCACCTTCGACGAGTTCGTGAGCGGACCTTCCAACAGCTTTGCCATCGCCGCAGCAAAAGCGGTGGTGGCTAATCCCGGCCGTCCCGGCAACAACCCGCTCTTCATCCATGGCGGCACCGGACTCGGCAAGACCCACTTGATGCAGGCGATCGGCAACGAACTCAAAAAACGCAACCCCTCGCTGGCCATCTGCTATCTTACCGCCGAAGAATACGTGAACGAATACGTCAACATGCTGCAGGACGGCAAGATCGCCAAGTTCCGGGAGAAATATCGTTCGCTTGACGTTCTCCTGATCGACGACGTCCAGTTCTTCCAGCGCGGCAAAGACATCCAGGAAGAGTTCTTCAACACCTTCAACGCCCTGAAGGACAAGTACAAGCAGATCGTCATGACCTCCGACGTAGCTCCGAAGAACCTGCCTTCGTCAATCGAGACTCGTCTCATCTCTCGCTTCGAAGGCGGCATGCTTCAGGAAATCGAGTCGCCGAAGTACGAGACCCGCCTCGCTATTCTCAAGAAGAAGTCGGAGTCCATCACTGTTCGCATTCCCGACATCGCCCTTGAGTACATTGCCGACAACATCAACAGTCACGTCCGCGCGCTGGAAGGGGCCTTGGCGACGGTAGAGGTATATGTCTCCGCCAATCCAGACATTGTGCTCGACAAGAACATCCTCGCCCGCATCCTCGATCCTTTCATCAAGAAGGAATCGTCGCTGAAGAAACTTACCATCAGGGAAATCCAGCAAGTCTGCGCCAGCCATTTCAATTCCACTATGGACGACATCCTCTCCCACGAGCGCACCCAGTCGATCGTCACCCCGCGCCAGCTTGCTATGTTCATTTCCCGCAAGTACACCGCCAAGGGCCTCAAGGAAATAGCCAAGGAATTCGACAAAAAGCACGCCACCATCATCAGCGGCTGCAAAACCATCCAGGAAAGGCTCTCCAACGAGCCCAACCTAAGGGCCGACCTGGAGGAAATTCTTGCCAAACTCGGTTATAAACTCTCCGACGCAATGGAGTGAATGCATGCTGTCGGCAAATGAAGGCAAAAACGAAGATGTCTATCTTTCCTAAATTTGGCACAACAACTTGTCTAAGCGTGACTGTCCATCAAACCCCTGTATTTAAAGGACAAAAAGGACTTGGTCAACTTATCGACAAACATAGTGGTAGTAATTTTTACTCTTTCATTTATCAGTAATATTTGATACACTTCTCAACAATCGACAAGGAGGAAGAAAATGAAATTCAAGATTGTGCGCTCAAAGTTCCTCGACGGACTCAAAAGGGTGCAGAACATCGTAGCCGGAAAGGGATCGCTTCCCATTCTCCAGAATGTCTTGCTTGAAGCAGACGGCTCCGAGCTCAAGATGACCACCACCGATCTCGACATATCAGTGCGCTGTATCCTTCAGTGCGAGGTAGTAGAGAAGGGCGAGACCACTCTTCCCGTCAAGTTTCTCTTCAACTCCATCTCCAAGGTTGAGGAAGGCGAGGTCTCGGTCGAAGTCGACTTCAACGAAAGGGCGGTAATTCGTGCCGGTAGCGCCAAGTACACTCTCGTCGGCATGCCGGCAAAGGACTTCCCCCGCCTCCCTGTCGACGAAGGTTCCTTCTCCTACAACATCGAGCAGTCCACTCTCCGCGAGATGCTCCGCAAGGTCGCCTATGCCGCCAGCCAAGACGACACCCGCCGCACCCTCAAGGGCGTACTCATGAGCTTCAAGGCCGAAAAGCTCACTCTCGTCGCCACCGACGGCCGTCGCCTTGCGATGGTCGAAAGCGAACTCGAGTTTCCCAAGGACGGCGACAAGGACATCGTTCTTCCCTCCAAGGCCGTCGGTGAACTCCAGCGTTCGCTCGCCGGCGAAGGCGAAGTAAAGGTCACCATCAACAAGTCGCAGGTTGCGTTCGACCTCGGCTCGCTCAACCTCTACTCCAAGCTCGTCGACGAAACCTACCCCAACTATCGCCAGGTCATTCCCCACGACACAGCTGAGCACATCAGCGTCGATCGCCAGCTGCTCCTCAATGCGCTCGACCGCGCCAGCGTCATGACCATCGACGAAGCCCACTCCACCAAGCTCATCTTCGAGTCCGGCCGTCTCATCGTCACTTCCGCCGCCACCGAGATCGGCGAGGCGAAGGACGAAGTGCCGATCAAGTACGCCGGCGACAAGATCGAGATCATGTTCAACCCGACTTACCTCATGGATCCCTTGAAGGCGATTGACGACGACATCGTCACCATCAACCTCAACAACGGACACTCCCCAGCCGTCGTCAAGTGCTCGGTTCCGTTCCTCTACGTTCTCATGCCCCTGCGCGCCAGCTAATTCGATTTTGTGTCCCTTATGTCACTTATGTTCCTTGTGTCCCTTTTTTTTTAAAAAAATAGATGAGAATCTGGACCGACCAGAACTATCCCATCATCATTTCCTGCGCCAAGGCGCTTTCCCGCTGGACCGAGCAGGAAGTGGTGGCGATGGGCTACAAGCCGATTGAGGTGACCGAGAACACCGTGGTCGTGCGCGGCGCGATGCGCGACGTCTTTCGCCTCAACCTCCGCCTGCGCACTGCCCACCGCGTGCTCGTCCCGCTCCTGCGCACCACCTGCTACAACATCCGCGATCTCTACGAAGCCGTCTTCTCCATCGACTGGGAGAACCTGCTTGACGCTGACGGCTACTTTTCGGTTTCGTCCATCACCCACAACCGCACCATCCGCGACACTCGCATCCCTTCGCTCTACACCAAGGACGCGATTGCCGACCGGATGCGCGAACGTTGCCAGCAGCGTCCCGACTCCGGCGGCGATAACATCGGCGCGGCGGTTTTCCTCTACTGGGAGCGTGACGAGGCGATTATCTACCTCGATACTTCCGGCGAGCCGCTTTCCAAGCGCGGCTACCGCCACATCCCTGGCTCCGCGCCGATGCAGGAAACCCTCGCCGCCGCCTGCCTGATGGGCATGGGCTGGAAAGGGGACAGACCCTTCCTCTCGCCTATGTGCGGTAGCGGCACGCCCGCGATCGAGGCGGCGATGATCGCGATGAACAAGGCGCCCGGCTCGCTCAAGGGACACTTCGCCTTCCAGTCCATCAAGGGATACAACCGCATCATCCCCGGCGAAAAGGCGCCCGTCGTCGCGCCGCGCCAGACCTCCGGCGCCACCCCCGAGCAGATCTGGAAGGAAATGGTGCTTGAGGCGAAGAAGGAGGAGCGCCGCGACAATCTGCCGCGGATCATCGCGACCGACATCTCGCCCGAGGCGGTGGATAACGCCCACACCAACGCCATCGCCGCGGGCGTCGCCGAGTTCATCGAGTTCCACGCCTGCGACTTCGGCGAGACTCCTGTTCCCGAAGTTCCCGCACCGCCGGCCGGCGAAACCAAGGGCTGCGTGTTCTTCAATCCCGAATACGGCATCCGCCTCGGCGATCCCGAGGAGCTCAAGCCGATCTACGCGCGCATCGGCACCTTCATGAACGAAAAGTGCCGCGGCTGGACCGGCGCGCTCATCACCGGCAACCCGGACCTTGCCGCGCAAGTCAACCTATATTACCGCAACCGCATCCCGTTCTTCAACGGGCCAATCGACTGCAGACTCTTCATTTACGAAGGCTGCAAGCTGAAGGGACAAATATGAAATTCGAAGAGTTTCTCTACGATCAACCTTCCTCTCGTGGTGGCGTGGCTCCGTCCCCGCTCGCTCGCAGCGAGGAGCCGTCGAGCTCGCCCGAGCCAGAAGAAGAAATCGAAATTCAGAAGGCGGTCGTCGAGTCGCTCGCCGCCGACAAGGTGAAGATCGAAGAAGAAGCCACCCTCGCCCGCGCGCGCATCGCCGAGCTGGAAGGGGAGGTGGCCTCGCTCAAGGCCGAGCTCGCGCTCATGGCCGACCGCCTCGCCCGCAATGAAGTGACTCCCGATTCGAGCAAGGTTGCGCTCCTTGAGCGCAACGTCGACCTTGACGACCGCTTCGAGGGCGAGACCCGCGACCATGTCCTCGAGGTGCTGCGCGAGGCGCGCGACGTGGCGGAGAAGGAAGGCCGCAACCGCCGCGCCCAGATCCTCGAGGCGGTGCTGCTCGAGAACGCGCCGGTCGGCGAGCTTGCCGCGCGCCGCGCCGCGCTGGAAAAGCTGTTCGCCGACAATGGCAATATCGTCAATGGCGAGGTAATGCGCCAGCTTACCAAGCTGACCATCCAGTACCGCGACGGCGAAACCTACCTTCTCCCCTCCGAAATCCTCAAGCGAATCTACTAGTTTTGCGTCGCAAAAGACGCAAAGATATTGAGTCCTGACCGGGCCCCATACTGGCCGCTGGTCGCAGGCTGCTGGCTACTCCCAACCTTCTGTCGCTTCCGTCCCTTTTGTCCCTTCTGTCCCTTTCACCTCCTATTATCAACTAACTTATCAACTTATTTATCAACGCTGTCATCATTTTGTTGATAACTGCCCCCTTGCGTTTATCAAAAATAAAGTCCATAATACCCACACCTTGTGAAAGCGCTAAATCCAGAGATCTGCTTCAAGCTCCGTGATGCCCGTCGGCTGGCGGGCCTCTCGCAGCATGTCCTTGCCGCCGAAGTCGGCTGCAAGCAGTCTGCGCTTTCCATGTTCGAGCAGGGCCGTCCCACCAAGCTAAGCACGGAAGTGGTGGAAAAACTTGCCAAGAAGCTGGGCGTTGACCTTTCTGCCGCGGCCCCGTCCCCAGACTCACTGGCCGCCTACGCCCCCGGCTCCGGCTTCTGCCCCAATCCGCAGTGCCCCAGCAACCACGCCTACCAGGTCGCCGGCCGCGCCCTCTACTCGCCCGACCGCGCCGCGGCAGATCCGGTGGGCGGCCGCTTCTGTGCCGTCTGCGGCGAGGTGCTGGAGCGCTTCTGCCCCAACTGCGGCGCTCCGGTCCACGCCGGCGCCGTCTGCTCCCACTGCGGCCAGCCCTACATCGAGTAGCGGTCTTTTATTTTCGCGCCTCCCTTTGCTGTCGTCCGCTTGCTGTTCCCGTCTCTTTTGTCTCTTTTGTCTCTTCCGTCCCTTTCCAACTTTTTTCAAATTTTCCCCCACCAGCTCCTCAATTTATGATATAATCCACCCAAACTACTCAAAGACAGAACTATGCCCTCGCATAGCGAGCGGTGGTAGTTTGGTGTCGGGAGGTGAAACTGAACAGGAAACACATGATAGCAGCAAAAGGTCTGACGCGGCGCTTCGCAGCCTGTGCCGCGCTGGTCGCCTTTGCCTTGCTGTCTTTTGTTTCCGCCCCCGCCCGCGCGGAAGAAATCCAATTCGTCGACTCCACCATCACCGTCACTAACTGCGCTGTCTCCTACGACTCCGAAGCCGGCGACCTCATCCTCGTCTTCACCGACACCTCCCCCTCCGGCGTCTCCTTCTCCATCGCCGGAGCGCCGCGCATGGGTCGATACCTCCTTGTCGGCGGTGGCGGCGCCGGCGGCACGCCGATAAAATCCGGCAAGGCGTATGGTCAGGGCGGCGGCGGCGGCGCTGGAGATTTTGTCGAAGCTACTGATGTGGATTTTCCCATCGGCACTTACTCCATAACCGTGGGTGCTGGCGGTGCGGCAGCTGCTGACAGCAGTGCCAAGGTCGACGGCAATGACGGCGGTCCCTCCACGCTCTCGAATTCCGATTTGGGAACCATAACCGCGGCCGGCGGCGGCGGCGGCGGTGCAAGAGCCGTTGGCCACAATGGCGGCTCCGGCGGCGGCGGCTCTGCCAGCGGAACCTCGGCCATGAGCCAAGGCGCCAAGAATGGCGGCACTGCGGAGGGCAGTGGCATAGGCAACGCCGGTGGCCGAGGCGGTCACATCAAATATGCCGGCGGCGGCGGCGGCGCTGGCGGTGCCGGCACTGCCACGACATCTTCTTCGTCTGGTGCCGGTGGCGCCGGCAAGGCCAGCGACATTACCGGAACCTCTCTCTTCTACGCTGCCGGCGGCGGCGGCGGTCAGTCGCAGAACACAACTGTGGCCCAAGGCGGCAGCGGCATCGGCGGCGACGGTGCCATCAATGAGCAGGATTCTGCAACCCCGGGTCAGGATGGCACCGGCTCTGGCGGCGGCGGCGGCAGTTCCGCCTCCGGCGATGGCGCCCCCGGTGGCAAGGGCGGCGACGGCGTGGTCATCGTGCGTTTCTTCATGCCCGCGGTGGCGCCGACAATAAAGGACGATCAGCCCTACACCGGCGAGGCAATTTCCGGTCTGGCCACGGAAGGCAGCAACTGGGTTCTTGTTGAAGGCGAAACAGTGGCAACCAATGCCCATGAATACACATTCAAGGCGCAGCCGAAGGATGGTCTCCAGTGGAGCAATGGCGGCGAAGAGGTGCGCGTATTCACTTGGAAGATCGTCACTGCCACGGTTTCACCCTCCGACGAGCCAACCGCCATTGCTGGCCTCGTCTACAACGGTGCCGAACAGCGCGGCATTTCTCCTGAGTCCTCGAATTACTACCAGCTGAGTGACACCACCGCCACCAATGCTGGCGTTTACACTGCCACCGCCACGCTCAACAATCTCCCCGGCTTTGATAACTGCAAATGGTCTGACGGCTCCACCGGCCCTAAGCAAATCACCTTCACCATCGCGCAGTACACCGTTCGTCGCCCGACCGCTGATCCAGACCTCGTCTACAACGGCAGTTCCCAGAACGGTATTGTCGACTCCCCCGACGTTGCTTACTACACCCTTGGCGATGTAACGAACGGCGTCGACGCAGTCTCTTACTCCGCCTCCGCTGAGCTCAAAGACGTGAATAACTGCAAGTGGGCTGATGAATCGCCAGGTACCGTCACCATCGAGATTCCCTGGTCCATTGCCCCACTGCCGGTTGCGCCGGTTACCATCCCCGTCGACTCCTTTGAATATGACACCAACAACCACTGCGTCGTCGTCGGGCCCGCCGGCTGGTCCGGCTACAGTCACATCGCCCCCGGCGGTGTCACCAACGCCGTCGTCGTTGGCGGTTATTCCTTCACCGTGGAGCTCAACGACCTCAACCATATCTGGAACACCGACCCCAAGACCAATGCGCCCATCACCATCTCATGGTCCATCACCAAGGCGCTTGTCCAGCCGCCGACCGTGAATCTCGGCCTCGTCTACAATAGCTATTCCCAGCAGGGCACCACCGACTCTTCGGATAGCGGGCGTTACGCCTTTGTCCCTGGCGGCGGCTCCGTTCGTGGCGGCGTCAATGCCGGCGACTACTTTTCCATTTTCAGGCTCAACGACCCGGACAACAACTGCTGGACCGACGGCAGCTCTGATGACCTTCGCCTCGATTGGTCCATCGCCAAGGCACCGAACTCAATTACCGTCCTCAAGCTCTCCAGCTGGAAGGCCGAGGAGAATCCTGTCGAGCACGAAGTCAAAGCCGAATCCGAATGGCCGAAGAATGTCAAGCCGCATATCGATTACTCTTCCTCGCTGACCGGTCCCTGGGAGGAGAACCAGCCCACCAACGTCGGCATCTACTATGTTCGCGCCACCGTCGCCGAGACCCCCAACTGGGCCGCTGCCGAGCGCGCGATCAAGTTCTCCATCTGGAGCGACCCCGACCGCATCTTCCGTGACTACGTCGATCTGCGTGTCCAGGGCTACCGCGGCACCGAGCCGCTCACTAACTTCCCGCTCCTCGTCCGCATCAGCGAAAGCCGCCTGCGCGGCTTCTACTACAGTCGCGCCGGCCTCACCGGCGAGGAAATGGTATTCATGGACACCACCACCGATTCCCAGCTGCCCTACGAGGTCGACACTTGGAATGTCACCGGCGAGTCGCTCGTCTGGGTGCGTGTCAGCGTCCTTACCAACGACGCCCCCATCCGCATGTACTGGATGCTCCGCGAGGGTGCTGAAGCACCCGGCTACACCCCGGAAGACGTGTGGTCTGACTACGTCGGCGTATGGCATTTCGCCGACGAGGACGGCGAACCCTCGTCCGACTCCACCGAACAAAAGAACTTCGCCTATCCCTATTCCCATAACCCGAACGAACCCACCACGACGATGTCCCACGGCACCGCCAACATCGGCAAGGGGCGCACCATCAGCATGAGTGTCAGCGCAGCCGGCGGCTGCCGCCTCGTAGTCTCGAACACCCCGTCGTTCCTTTTCAATGGCAAGCTCACCATCTCTGGCTGGCTCAAGATGTCGCAGGTGCCCAGCGGCACCGCGCGCGTCTGGCCTTTCTCTCGGCGTAACGGCGAGACCGCTGCCGATACTGACTTCGGCGCCTTTGTCACTCGGAATAGCACCGCTGCCCAGAACCTCAGGGGAATCCGGCTTTTCGGTAGCGGCACCTCTGGCGGGGATGCTCTCCAGATCTGGCCGGATCAGGTCTTGAACGCCTGGAGCTACTTCGGCGCGGCGTACAACGGTGCCTCGGCCAAGGTCTGTGGCGCCCAGATGGGCAACGTCACTTTTGTTGAACGCCCGCTCACCATCAACTCGGTGGCGGACTCTGGCGAGAACCTTGCCTTCGGCAATATCCCCGGCGCCAACGACACCTACAACTCCTTCGCTGGCATGGTCGACGAATACCGCCTCACCCCGTTGGTGCGCTCCCGCGACTGGTTGAATGCCGAGTTCGACACCGTCAACGACACGGCCTTCTGCACCAACTCGCTGGTGGTGAAGGACGGCCTCAAGGTCAACTACTGGACCGACTACCCCGCCTTCGCGCCGCTCGCGATGGAGGCCGGTGAATATCCCACTGTCTGCTACAACGGCCGCCTCGCCGAAGGCTGGGCTTCCACCAACTACGTTAACGTCTACGACTCCACTACCAACAGCGCCTACCCCACGGCGCATGGCTCTTATCGCGTCGTCTTCGCGCTTGACGAAAGCTTCACCGGCTATGAGCTCCTTGAGCCCGAGAAGGGCTACTTCAACTTCGCCCTCAACGGTCGGTCGCCCTACACCGACATCGCCGGCAACCTCGGTGACTCCGGGCGCATTCTGCTTATGAACCGCCACCGCGTTGGCACCACCGACATTGTTCGCTATCAGGGCTACTCGTACAATACGATGGACCGTCCAGCTTCAGTGAATAATCCATTCTTCTGGGATGTGCTTGAATCTTCTGATCCAGGCAACAAGGTGACGTGCCCCAACCTCAAGGAGGCAACCGAATCCATTCTCTGGACCCAGCAGCATGGTGCCAAACTGTGGCACCTCATCAATTGCCGTCATGGTAACACGATGAAGACCGATAACGAGACAAGTTCTACCTTTACTGCCAACCCCTTGCAAAACTATTTGTCTTGGTCTCCTAGATCCTACCGCATTACTGGTCTCGAGCAGCGAACGGTAACACCCGCAACTGTCGGCCAGATTGTAATGCGCAACATTGTGAGCGATGACGGCGATTTGTCCGACACCTCTGCCGCGGTCTACTCTCCCTGCTATGACGACGGCATCGGCACCATCTATTTTGACGCCGTCAACGGTTGGAACAATAATATTGCCGGCAACTACGGCATCCGCGTCGACATCTGCACCAACGTCCTTGGCGACACCACCCACCTCCTCCCGCCGACAGACGAGAACATCACCCGCATCACCATCACCACCAACTACGAGGAAGAAGTCGAAGTTGTTACCACCAACATCGAATACTACGCCTTCGCCGACTGGCAGCCGGTTTCGTTTGTCGCGTATAAGCGCGACAACACCGCCGACTTCGTCCGCGAGGAGGTCCCCACCTCCGGCATTAACCTCGCTGTTGTCAACGGCGGCACCACCACCAACTTCTACCGCATGGCCGTGCCGCTCAATCTCCGCACCCCCGCCCGCTTCCGCATCCGTCGCTCTACCATGGCCCCCGCGCCAGCCTCTATTGACAGCGCCGGGTTCATCTTGCTTGATAATGTCCTCGTCTCCTATCCCGTGATGTCGGCGGACCTGAAGCCGCTTGGCTTCTACGACCCCGACCGCCGCGGCAAACAGGTGCTCGGCCAGGAGATTGCCTTCGAGCCTCCTTTCCCCTCCCAGACCGACACCGACATCCGCGGCCGTGCCAAGCCATACTATTACGTCAACCCCGGCAACCCCAGCGCCGACACCAACAATTTCGTCGTCGCGGCGAACCTCCACTACCGCTGGCGCTACTTGCGCCAGCGCGCCGACCCCGCCGCGTTGATTGCCCAGCTAGACCCCGCCTACTCCGGCTACTACAACGACTCCTTCTGGCGCACCGTCCCGCTCAACCCGCGCAACGGCTACCGCTCCATTGACCCGCTTGTCCTTCCTGCCGCCGCCGGCGACGTCGAGTTCTGGTACGACCTTACCATGAACACGCCATACTACGAGTACGTCGACTACTCCGGCCTCGGCTACGGCGTCCCCTACGACGAGCGCCAGGTTGTCGCCACCAACCACTTTTCCGAAGCGGAGCTCGAGGCGCTGCCGACAATCCTGCCCACCACCGGCGCCGACTGGTTCGTGCGCCTTCGCGAAGGCAAGAGCAACTTTGAGCGGCTGCGCGTCGTCGTCGACGGCGTCCTCGCCGGCGAATATGAGATGGACGTGGTCGAGGACAACATGTGGCGCGCGCTCGTCAAGGTCCCCGTCGACGTCTCCGGCCCCGTTTCCTTCTACTTCGTCGGCCTCAACCAGCAGGTCTCCGGTGCCGCCGAATTCGCCACCAACAAGACCTACTTCTGCCCCAACGCCGCCGAGTCGACTTTGATGCCCGGCAGCGGCAAGCTCGTCGCCGTCCTCGACCCCGACGCCGTGAAGAAGATCTCCACCACCGTCGACAACACCACCGGCTACATCGAGTTCAAGCTCTCCGACCGCTTCCTCACCTGGGGCGTCTCCCGCGCCGAGTACCAGAACTTCAACAACTGGTCCGACGCCTACCGCCTCGACAAGAAGTTCTGCGTCTCCTCTGGCACCAACGGCGTCGACGACGTGGCGATGAAGACCTTCAACCTCGACATGAGCGGTTGGCGCCTCTACGATTCCGGCTCCACCAACTGGAACGAGGCCTTCTATCTGCCCAACTACAACGACCAACGCTTCCCCAAGGAGACATTCTTTCAGGATCATGGCACTCCCCAAGACTGGATCGGCCACAACCTCACTTTTGTCTCCAGGTGGCTGAAGCGCTATTACGCGTCCTCTGTCGGCGATCCCTATTCCGGCATGGCGGGCAAGCTCCAGGGCTGCGGCGAAGGCTACATCGACTTCAACGGCGGCGAGAAGGGCGATCGCCCGCTAGGACTCGAGTCGGTGGGCGTCTCCGCGCGCATCGGCCAGTCGATTTCCTATGACACGATGAACTACAGCGTCACCGGCCTGCTCAAGCTCGACCTCAGCAGCTACAGCGTCGCCACCCGCAGCAACTACACGTTCTTCGCCCCGGTGTACATGAGCGACGATGTTCCCAGCGCCTATCTTGGCCTCGGCAGCAAGATGGCCGTTGGCGCGGCGGTTTCCGTCGTCGCCTACTACTGGCCCGGCGTCGGCTGCTACGAGTTCCGCATCAGCCGCCTTTCCAACAACGCCAACGACGCCAACGACCACGGCGGCAATCAGCCGCGCTGCACCTTCGAGCTCTACCGCTGGAGCATGGTCAACGGCAGGATCGTGCCTACGAAGCTCTGTGATGCCGGTATGGATGGCAGCTCCGTCCGCCTTTGGGGCACGCCAAGGGGCGCGACCTCCAGCGACTGGAGCAAGCCGAGCGTGAGCAACCCGCGGTACTGGGGCATGTTCATCTCGGTCGAGAACACCGACACCGGCACGCTTATCATCGGCGGCGTCTCGGAAACAACGACGATAAAGACGGCCGACAACCAGAACGACGACTTCGGCACCTGGCATCCGCTTAGTCCTTCCGGGAACATCCAGCCCAATTGGAACGACTCCTCCAACGGCTCCGCCTACCGCGGCATCGCCTATCGCGACAACTCCGCGTCCAAGCTTACCTTCGGCAGCTATGGCGTGGCCGCCAAGGACTGCGCCGCGCGCTTTGTCGCCATGCACCACTACGATGCGCCAGTGCCGTCTGCCAATATCATGTATGGACAGGAAACCGGCGGCCCTGCGAGGAACCATGTTCCTCCGGCGGCTAACAAGTCCCGTTACTTCTATGCCAGCGACAACAAGAACCTGATTATCAATACCGAAACCCCGGTGGCGGAGGCCCCGGACCTTCACGTTGAAGACCAAGATGCTAATCCCCGCTGGGCGCTCCAGAGCCGGCTTAAGATGTTCAATGGCTCCGGCACGAGTACGAGCGGCGATTACTGGCAGGGCTACCGCGGCCTCTATATGCCCGATAACCTGGCGCAGGACATCGTCCTGATGCTCCAGCCCGCGGTCGGCGGCGAATGGCAGGAGTACGCCCGCGCGACCGTCAAGGGCTACGGCTACACCAACAAGGAGTTCCTCCTCCACACCACCGGCCAGTGGAACACCCGCATCACCACCGGCGCCGACAACGTCGATCTCGTGGTCGGGTCCGTCACCCAGAACAAGTGGGAGGCGTCCGACTACGAGTACCTCCGGTACGGCGACGACGAATTCGTCTACACCCAGGGCGTCGCCGTCACCAACAAATTTGACCGGCGGCAGGAGCTTATCCTCCAGCCGAGCCGCGGCGAGCCGACCAAGGCGATGAGCATGCGCTCGCCGATCCTGGAGAATGGCCTCGGCAAGATATCCTTCTCCTACTGCAACGCCGACGTCACCGCCGAGATCTGGGTGCAGATCGCCACCAACGCGGTGGAGGACAACATCGAGCGCCTCAACACCTCGATCAAGGAGGGGCCGAACGACTGGACTACCATCTGCAAGCTCGCCGGCACCGACATCCCGGGCTACGACGGCAAGCTCGCCACCGGCTCCGGCAAGACCAGCTCCTATACCTATTACCTTGGTCTTCACAGCAACAAGACCAAGCCGCTGTCGGGGGTCTTCCGCCTCTTCGTGCCCACCAACATCATCACCACCGCCCGCGCCAACGCGTACCTCACCGAGGAAGTCAACTACGGCAAGCTCACCATCTGCGGCATGACCGTCACCGACGAGCCCGCCCTCTCCGAGCGTTCCTGGCGCGGCTGGAACCTGCGCACCGTCGGCGACTCCACCGACTCCGAGTCGCGCATGTACCTTCCCGACATCACCCTCCCCGGCGAAGTAGGCAGCGGCCTTGTGGGCGCGCTCAACAACACCGTCGGCGCGAGCACCATCGACGACAGCCCCGAGCGCGCCCGCGCCGACTACCCCACCGTCTACTCGCCCACCTTCGACCTCTCGAAGGCGCCGACGAGCTACAACGAAATTGGCATCGGCTCCGTCGACTTCCGCGCCCGCCTCTACACCACCACCACCGCCATCCTGCCTAAGGGCGGCAAGATCTGGCTCTACGGCTCGAAGAGCTCGGTCGGCGGCCCCTGGACGCTTCTTGGCGAGTACGTCGTCGACAGCCCCGTGATGAAGACCTTCTCCTGGTCGACTTTCTCGGAAAGCTACCTCGCCGTCAAGTTCGCCATCGCCGACTCTTCGGCGCGCGAGGAGTCCAGCCCGGAGTACGAGCGCATCATCCTCGACGAGATCACCGTCCGCGAGAAGGTGCAGCCCTCGGTCAGCTTCCTCTACGCGCGCCCGTTCCGCAACTACCTCTTCGACCCAGTTGAGGTGGACGACATCCTCTCGCCCTCCGAGCAGCCAATCGTCGGCGAGAGCTGGGGTGTCCAGGCCAAGGTGCTGCTGCGCCAGCTGGCGGACGAGATCGACACCTCCAAGGGCTTCCGGGTCACTCTCTCCTACTACCGCGGCGACACCCCGTGGGGCTATATGCAGTGGCGGGACGAGCCCTCCGCCGTGACCGGCATCGAGCTTGTCCCCGTCGGCGACCCCACCAACCTCGTCTTCCGCTCCGTCGGCACCTCCGAGACCACGCTCGTTCCCCCTGCCGAGGAAGGCGGCGTGGTGCAGTTCCAGCTTTTCGTCCACTACACCGACCGCGGCGGCGTCGTCTACAACCAGCGCCTCGCGTCCTATTCCGACTGGGCCCAGCCCGAGTGGTACTACCCCGTCGACAAGAACGTTGAGGCCGGTGGCGACCGCAACCCCGACTACTTCTCGCCCTACACCATCCTCGACGCCGTCAGCCCCGGCCGCGCCTGGATCAACGAGTTCAACTACAACGACGGTACCTCGGCGTTCAACGGCGGCACCAAGCCCGTCGACAACCAGTTTATCGAGCTCTGCATCCCGAGCGGCGTCGACATGAGCGGCTGGCGCCTCCGGCTCACCGACATCGATCGCAAGACCTGGGTCATGGCCAAGCTCGGCGCCAACGGGCTTCCGTCGTCCAAGGTATCGCCGAACGCCACCAACAACTTCGAGTTCTACCTCCTCGAAAGCCCGGTCACCGACATGGCTGGCGGCATCAACCGCCGCACCCCAGGTGCGCCCGAGGCCGACGGCACCTGGAACAATGACGGCAGCATCGTCGGGGCGAGCAGCGGCACGCTCAACAACGAAGAGCCCTATCAACTCGAGCTCATCCGCCCGAACGGCATCATCGAGCACCAGATTGTCTTCCAGGGGACCAACCGCTATCCCGTGAGCTGGGGCTATACTGCCGACGCGCTCGCCCGCGAGCTCGCCAGGCGCGAGGATCCCGTCTCGCCGAAGCGCCAAGTCCTCGGCGGCGAGGTGGAGCGCGCGGTGACCAATCCGACCGCCCTCGGCTCGAGCGGCGTGGTCGGCGGCGAGGATTCCGGCGAGCCTGCTCCTGGCGAGGCGGAGACCTGGCGGTCCGGCCTCCAGTTCACCCCGGGCTGGCTCAACGAGGGCCAGATCATCCCCGAAAACTGGTACACCGCCCCGAACGGCGTCTTCAGCTGGGTGTACTTTGTCAACAACGGCCCCCATATCGTCCAGACGCTCGGCACCAACACCGCCCCCTACATCGCCGCCGTCGTCCTTCGCGACTCCACCACCAACGTAGTCTACGATGTTGCCAGGTGGTACGCGATGAACCTCAAGGAGAACAACGTCGAGGTCGCATCGGGAGTGCGCGGCCACTTTGTTCGTTCCGTCACTCCCACCAGCACCACTATGCGCGTCGTCGCCAGCGAGGTCGTCAACCCGGCGCTTGCCGACGACTTCGGGCTTGACGAGAACAACCCCTATTCCGACTCCGTCTTCAACTGGCTGACGGAGAACTGGCCCGACAGCGATGCCGACGACATCCGCGCCGCGCGCTTCCGTGGGCTGAACGACACTTCGAAGGTCGAGCCGCTTTCGCTTACCGAGATGTACTGGCTCGACATCCCGCCGGTGCCGGAAAGCGACGAGGAACGCAACAGCCCCGACCACGGCAGCAACTGGTGGCTTCGTGCCGGCATTACCTACGGCCCGACCGAGCACAAGATCTACCGCACCCGCGGCACCCAGGAGGTTTGCTACACCAATCATGTGGTCGACATGACGATGTACATCACCAACACCTTCACTGGTGTCGTCCACGCGCCGCAGCGCCTGCAGGGACTCGAAAATGCCCAGAGCGACAACTGGTCCGGCGCCTGGACGAGCGAGACCTTCAAGGTCCGCGCCAAGCTTAACCTCAGCTGGCTCGACAAGATATCCGACTTCCTGCCGTTCCGCTTCTTCATCTTCAACGCCAATTCCTTCGCCGGCCAGGATGGCGCCACCAGCGCCAACGTGCCGGAGATGGGCCAGATCGGCCCCTACTCCGCGCGCATTGAGATTCTTGACCCGCACTCGGCCGAGTCGATTGGCGCGAACTATGGCTGGCAGGACTACCCGAACACCTCTGGTTTCTACCTTTGGTCAATCGATACCGAGGAATATCCCTTCGGCGTCCAGACCCTCAAGTACGACGACACCTACCCCGCCCACCTCACCCCCGACCCCTAACCCCGGGTCCCCGCTTTCTTCGCCTCAGTCTTTCCTTATTACCTTATTGCTGGTTGCTGGCTGCTGGCTGCTGAACACTACTTCCGCCCGCCCCACCCGTCCTGCTCGTCCTGCCGTTCCCCGTTCCCCATTCCCCGTTCCCCATTCCCCGTTCCCTCTTCCCTGTTCCCTCTTCCCCGTTCCCTCTTCCCCGTTCCCTCTTCCCTGTTCCCTCTTCCCCCCCAAAAAAAATTTCATTTACCCCCTTGTCACCCGAATGGGTAATATGGTATAATTCAGACATCTCAACAAAATAGGAGGTTACAAATGATCAAAAAAATGCTGGCAATGCTTGTCGCAATCTCATGCGCATTCGGTGCATGGGCCGACACGCCTAATCATATTAGTTGGACCGACTTCTCCGGCCTTACCGCCGGCGAGACGTTCTATACGCAGCGTGACGACAGTGGCGCGGATTCCGGCACCTCGTTTTGGTACAACGGCGCTACCAACGACCTCGAAGGTACAATCGCCAACGATGGGTTGGCGAATTACCTCAACTTCGAGTCGAACATCACCAACCCGCTCTACCGCACAATCAACGACTGCTATGGCGCGAAGAGCGTCAGCGCGCTCCCCAAGCGCTCGATTGGCACCGGTTTGTTCATTGACACCCACGTTCAGTTCACGCCTTACCTCGTGAACGATCAACACCTCGCGCCTTCTGCGATTACCGATGATGACAAGCTCATCGTCTGGGTGCGCGAGACCGAGGTCGAGAACGATGCCAACGAGACCAACCTCATCGTGACCGCCGGTTACTATGACGCTTATAACAACCTTTCCGCCTCAAACTATGTTGTCAATATTAGCTCGGCCGATGTCTCTGAACTCTGCAGCCACACCAACCGCCTGACCATCAAGTCGTACTCCAACATCACCGATTCGGAAGGCGGCCCCGCTGGCTTTGTGGTTTATCTCAACGAGCATGCCATTGAGTACACCGCAGATGCCTTTGCTGCGGGCTGTGATTATCTTGACGACCTGGCCGCTACGCCCGAAAGCTACTACGAGACTGGGCACCATATGCTCTTCCCGAGCTTGATGGGCTGCAACCTCACGGACTACGATAAGCTCTCTGGTGTCGGCTATGCTGGCATGGGCCAGATCTACGATGTAATCTTTGATGACAAAACCACCGACTTCCCACCGTTCGCCGCCGACGCGACAGACTTCAAGGTTGTGCCTGGCGAGGGTGTCGAGTCTTTCATCTATGACAATGTACAGTATTTCACTGAACAGTCCCTCACTGTTCCTGCGGCAGTTGCGTCGGTGACAATCTCCAATGTCGTGTATTCTTCCGGCTGGCAGCACAAGAAGGGCACTTGGTATAACGGCTCGACAATCGTTTCCAACGAATACGATGCGGTGACCGATACAGACTATGGCACCTTCGTCCTCGCCAACGGCACCACGCTCAACCTCGCCGGCTTCAAGCCCAACTTCACGGTTGGCGGGGTGCAGTACCAGACGCTCTTCGGTGGCACCGTCACCGAGCCCACTGGCGCCTTTGGCGCGGCGAAGAACGGCGGCACCATTGTGCTCAACAACGATATACTTATCGCCGAGGGCGAAGGCCAGATCGTTGTTGAAGAGAACGACGAGCTTACGATTGACCTCAACGGACACACCATCCAGGGCACGGCAAGTGATGATACTACGATTGTCAACGAAGGTGGTATCCTGACAATTGTTGACAACTCAGTTGGGCAGACCGGCAAGGTACTTGGCTGCTTGAATTATGATGAAGGACTTGAAGAGTGGGCTAACAACTATCGGGCTCTCGGGATTACCGAGGCTGCGGTTGCCACTACGCTTGATGCCGGCACTTATGAACTCATCGAAAAGGACGAGCTCAATAACACCCTCGTAATTTCTAACGGCGCTTACCTCTGCTATTCTGAAAGTGGCGAGCAGCCGGAGTCGTTCTACCTCGTGGACAGCCTTGCTAAGGGCGCGACCTACTCTTGGTCGCAGGATACCGATACTGGCTTCTGGTACGCCATCGTCACCAGCGGCTCGGCTCCCACAACCTACGCGGTCACCTTCTCGACCAACACCGTTGTGGTCGCCGAGTACACCACGAACATCACCGCTGGCGCCACGCTGCCTGTTGATGCGATTCCGGCCTTCACCGGCGGCGCGTGGGATGTCGATCCGACCAACGCGGTCATCAACGCCGCGACGAACTTCAACTACACGATCGCGGTGCAGCTGTCCTACTTCCCGCAGAAGACGATCGAGCAGCAGTGGGCTGATCGCGATGGTACGGCCGCCAAGCCGTTCGTGATCCGCAACTATGATGACTTTGACGGTCTCAAGAGAGATGTTGCCGACGGCTATAACGCTGACAAGTACTTCGAGGTTGTTGTCGACAACATCACCCTCACCAACTGGGTCGGTATCGGTACCGAGACCGCGATGTTCGAGGGTACGCTCAACGGCAATGGCAAGACGATCAACATCGCCTTTGCCCCCGGGAAGTACAACGGCCTCTTCTGCTTCATCAGAAATGCCACTATCTCCAACCTCACGGTTAACGTCACTGACATCACAGTGTCCGGCTCGACAGGCGCTGCCGCGTTCGTCGGCAAGGCGTATGGTGCGAACGTCCTTACGGCGGTTAAGGCGACTGGCTCGCTCGGTACATCTGGGAACCGCATCTCGCACAATGCTGGTGGCCTGGTGGTCTATTTGCTCGGACCGAGTGGTGTCATTACGTATAATAACTGCACAAACGCCATGGACGTCTATTCTAGCGGTACCAAGCTTGGCGGCTTCCTTGGTTGGGCCTCTGGCGGTGCCAGTGTTGTTATTAACAATGGCGTAAACCTTGGAAACCTGTCCAGCACAAACATTGATAACAGTGGAGATAATGGAGTTGGCGGCTTCATCGGCTGGGATTATAATGATGCTATTTCGACCACGTTTAACGGAGCAATCTCGCTCGGCACCGTCGAGATGGGGACGGGCAAAGCCGGAAGCTTCTATGGTGAGCGGAGTGGCACGCTGTCGGGTACGACGGGCGTTATTCAGGGGCTTGCCAACCAGAAGCCGGTTGGTGCTTCTGGAGTTCAGGCGCATGCCTTTGATTGGGCAACCGTTGATGGCAATGTCGCCACCTTCGTGACCCCGGTCACTACAGTTGGCTCCACCGTCACCTACAAGGCGATGCAGCCCGCTTCGGACGCGTTCACGCTCACTGCTGACGATGCGTCGCTCACGATCATCACGAACCTCTGCGCTTACACTGGCACGGTGACGGTTGATTCCACGCTTACGGCTCAGGGCTATGAGCTCGTCGAGACGGCTGATGCGAACGGCGTCACCTTCACCTGCGCGATTCCTGGCCCGGCGGATCCGTGGGAACCTGCATCTGAGGATCCTGCGGATGTGGCAGCGAAGGTTGATGAGGTCTTCGGTTCTGAGTCGGAAGTTGCCGCGCATGTCACCACCTACGCGGAGTACGAAGCGCTCGTGACCTACATCCAGTCGACCACCGGTGCTCCTGCGACCCCGGACCTCCTCACGGAGGGTCAGGTGGACTGGATGTGGAAGTCCTACATCCTCGGAGCCAACCCGCTCTTCGACGAAGAGCCCGCAGTCCAGATCACCTCGCTCACGGCTGGTGCCACCGCCGGTCTCTGGGACTTCACCGTCAAGGTGACCGAGGGCGATGATACGGATGCCTACAACGTCGCCGCCGACAAGGTTGGTGCGCTCGTCAAGATCAGCAGCTCGCTCACGTCGGGCACTTGGGTCGCGCCGACCGCCGGCAACATCTCCGCGGTCAAGCTCCTGGGCGGCAACCTGATCCAGGTCGAGGTCAACTTCGGTGACGGCACCTCGGGCTTCATGAAGGTCTCCGAGGAGTAAGCCAACCTCAAATAGGTGGCGCTCGCGCCACCCCAAACCAAGGGCCGGTTTCCGGCCCTTTGGTTTTTTATAACCCATCTCCCAACACCGGAATTTTGGTCAGACCTATTGTCTAATGTTTGGAACGCCATCTCCTCAGCAGTTTTGATTTCGTCCGCACCGTAATCTCCTATGAGAACAATTGTCAAGGGCCAATCGCGGAGCGATGCCGCTGGTTGCGAAAGCAGGTGATGTCCATCTCC
>CADCCW010000009.1 GCA_902800055.1 uncultured bacterium | reverse complement strand
CGACGCGACAAACAGAGTCATCCGGCTCGCGCGGCAGATCGAGATTCCAGCGGGCGTGCGGTCGTTCGAGATCAACGGGCTCTGCACGCTCGAACCGGGACAGAAGGGCGTAGAGATTGTCGCGGGACCGAACGCGCGGCACCTGAACTACGCCGGCAAGTCTTCGGACGGCGGGATGTTCTCGCTCGCCAGCCTGAACTTCACGGGCGGCAGTTATTCGTCCACGGTAGAGTCTTATGCCGGCTCCATCTACCTCGGCGGCGGCGCATCCCTCTCGGTGGACACATGCTCGTTCATGGACAACCATGCCGACGGAGTGGTGGACGGCGCGGTCATCGCCCTTGATGCGGCGACGGACCCGTCCGCCGTGCTGCTTGTGACTTCATCCACGTTCTCGGGAAACAGCACGCCGCACTACGCCGGTGCCGTGCTTATGCGCAGGGGCTATGCGCTCTTCGTGAATACGACATTCAGCGGCAATAAGGCTGACACATTCGGCGGCGCCATTCTGGAGGTTGGCGGCGCCCATATCGACATGCTGAACTGCACATTCGCCAAAAACACTGCCGTAAGAGGCGCTTCCATCCATAGCGCGGATCCCAGAGCCGAGATTCGTTCGGTGAACTGCATCTTTGCCGACAATCCGACCCACTGGGGTTGCGTCTCGATGTCTGAAGGCAAGAAGGAATCCTATTGGACTTCCGAAAATGTCTATTCCAACAATGTCTTCACCGCGGGCGGCATGGCGGTCACGCAGGTCGTCGCGGGCGTCACGCACGTCGTCCATCCGCCGCTCGGCGGTGCGCTCGCCGGCAACGAGGACGCGGCGGAAATCTATCACGATGCGAGCTACAACCATGTGCTGGCCGTCGGGCGCGACGGGCGGCGCGTGCTGCTCCTGGGCGACGCGAACGAGGCGACCATTCCGTTCACGATCGACCAGCTCGCGCAGCTGCGCACGTCCCCGACGCGCGGCGCGGTGCGCCTCGCAGTGGGCACGGAGCCGGTGGTGGTCGAGCTGGACGGCGTCCTCTGCGACTCAAGCGGCAACGTGAGGTCCAACGAAATCGTCAATGCGGCGGTGACGGTCTCCTACAGCGACGGCAATGATGCGACGACGAATCTCGTGATCAAGACTGCGGACTACGGCGTGTTCGGGCTTTCGGTGCCGGTGGACGGCTCGGACGGCATCTCGCACAACGTGACGGGCATCCAGAGCGCACAGCTCGGTCCCAACCCCATCGCGGTTACGATGGCGCCCTACGCGCTGAAGGCGGCCTCGGTGGATGTGCTCTCTTCGCCCGACTACATTGTACTTGAAGGCGACGATATCGCAATCGGCAACGTCGCTGCGCAGTCGATCGCGGCGGGGCAGTCGTTCGACGCGAGCAGCGCCAAGAGCTTTACCGCAGGCTCGCTGAAGGGCTTCAAGGAAATCAGCCTGGAGCAGGTGTCGATCTCCGGCGGGTCGCTCAAGTGGCTCGGCGGGATGGGGCCGGCATCGGGCGTCACCTTCGCAAATCTCGGCGACATGTCGGTCGGCGGCGGTGTGCAGACGAGCGTGTCTTCCTTCCAGCTCCAGGCGCGGTGCAGGAACCCGAACGGCGGCCAGCTCCAGATCGATGTCGTGGAGGGCGGCAACGTGGCCTTCAACGTGACGCCGAAGGGAACTGTAGGCCCGGACGGCACGGATCGCCGTCTCGTCTGGACGGTGCCCGTCCGCAAGGGCCAGACGATCCGGCTTACGATGTACGGCGGCTCGTCGGCGTTCGAGCTCTCGTCGGTCGGGGGGCAGTTCATCTACTTCGGCGTGGCTGAATGAGTGTTGAAAAGTTGAACGGTTGAAAAGTTGAAAGGAATCAGCTGATGAAAAAATCGATTTTGGCAATACTGGCGACGGTCGCCGCGATCTCCGCTTCGGCGGCGACAGTGAAGGATCTCTCCGACAAGGAGGTCTTGACCATCGACGCCAATACCACCTGGTATGGCACGACAGGCCAAAGCCCGATCAACGTGCCGGGCAACACGAGAGCGGTTATCAATATAAAGAAAGGTGTTACGCTTACGGTGTATGGCGCAGACGCGAGCGGCCAAACCTTCGGGGTGCCTGCCATCTACGTCCCCCGGACCGCGACGCTCTACATCACCGGCGAAGGCAAGCTGGTTGCCGTGGGCGGCAACGGCGATAACGGCGGCAATGGAAGGGCGGCGGCGCGGGCGCCGGCATCGGCGGCAACGGCGGCACGGGTGCAAGCGGCGGCGCGGGTGGTGGGACAAGTGGCCCGCGGGCCGATGGCGACAACGATGAATACCCGGCAAACGGAACCGATGGCGGCACGGGCGGCGACGGTTCGCCCGGCGTGTCGTGCGGAAGCGTGTACATCCTCGGCACTGTTACCGTGGAAGTGAGAGGTGGCTCGTCCGGTGCAGCCGGCTCCGCCAGCGGATCATGGGGTGGCTACGGTCATAACGAGACCAGCAATGACGACTGGTATTCCGGCGGCGGCGGTGGCGGCGGCGGCGGCGGTGGCGGCGGCGCTGCAATGTCCATCGGCGGCGGCGGCGGCGGCGGCGGTGCCGGCGGCGGCGGCGGCAGCGGTTCGTTTGTCGTTACCGACAACGAAAAAAGCTTCTACAGTTCTAGCGTCGACGGCGGCCAGGGCGGCAACGGTGGCGGCGGTTATTCCGGCGGCGGCGGCACGAGGGGTGACGGCGAAGCGAGTACTTATCATGACAACTACGACTCCGATTATGGATACTCGAAGACGGGCGCGGGCGGCACCGGCGGAAATGGCGGAAGCCAGGGCAACGCCGGCAGCCTCTATAAGATGTCAACGGCAACGCTGACCGCATCGCCGGCGCGCATTCCTTCCGAGGTGACGGCGCTTTCAGGCTCCGAAAATGAAGTGGTCAATACCACAGTCACGTTCAAGCACAACTCAAGCGCGAATGTCGCAGATCAGACCAGGTCGGCGTCGCTCGCGTTCGCTCCGCCGGCTGCGCCTTCTCCTGCCGAATACACAGGCTATGTCTTTCTCGGCTACTATACGGAAGCGTCGGGCGGGACGCAAATCTACGACGCAAGCCTCAACTGTGTCGCCTTTAGCGTTTGGCCGTACGCCGAGAACGTGACGCTCTATGCGCATTGGCTGCGGCTTTCCAACCTCACGTTCATGTCGGACGTAGGAGCGGGCCTGGTCGAAGTCGGAACTGCCGTCGCGCAAAAGGGCCTGGCTCTTCCCGCCGCACCCGCGACGGCAAAGACCGATTGGAACTTCGCAGGCTACTGGACGGATCCCGAAGGCGGCACGATGGTCTATGACGAAAACCTCGATCCAGTGGCGAGCGTGTGGGATTCCACCCAGGACATGACGCTTTACGCGCACTGGGAGCCGGTGAGCGTATCATTCTACCTGACGCTCAAGGCCGACGGCTCCACGGTGAGCAGGGATCTCGTCCGTCAGGGCGATGCCGTCGAATCGGTTTCGGTGCTGGTGAAGGCCAACTTCAGTTTCCAAGGCTACTGGACGGATGCGACTTCCGGGACCAAGTTCTTCAATGCGGACGGGACGCCTGTCAATTCCACCTGGGGCTATTACCCGGAATTGACGCTCCATGCGCACTGGGCGCCGACGCATGCCGTCACCTTCGTTTCGACGGACGCGACAGTCGGCTCGGCCGTCTATGTGGAAGGGGAGGCGGGGGATGCCGCGCCGGTTCCGACCCGTTCAGGCGACTACATCTTCCTCGGCTACTTCACGGAGAACGGCGTGCAGGTCTTCGACGGGAGCGGCGCGCTCATTCCGGGATCCCTACCGGGACTTTCGACGGACGCGACGCTCTACGCGCACTGGGCGCCGCCGGAGGGCAGCATCGCGAAGCTCGTCTATCGCGGGCAGCTGACCTTGCTCGGAACGGACACTCCGGCTACCGACACGCAGAAGTACACGAAGACGATGCACTTCAGGGTGTACGACGACGAGTCGGCGACGACGCCGGTCTGGCAAATCGACAACCAGACGGTGACGGTCAACAAGGACGGCAGCTTCATGGCGATGTTCGGCGACGAGACGCTCGCGGCGCTTATCGCGACAGGCCTTGTCTCGCACGTGGGCGTGGCGATCGGCGAAAACGCGGGGCAGGCGATCGAACTGAAGCCGCGGCGCGAGATCCGCCCGGTCGCGGTGGTCAACCGCGCGCTGGTGGCAGAGGCCGCGGGGACGAATCCGCGCGTCGGAAACCTGGTCACGGAAAACGCGCTCGCGGCGAACAACGTGACGATTTCGCAGTTGGAGGTGGCGGGCACGGTGACGGCGCCCGGCGCCGGTCCGGTGGACGTCTCGCCGGTCGTGGTCGGCGAGCGCGAGACGCTGACGCTCCTCAGGGGCGGCGGCGTAAATGTGTTCTCGAAGAACCGCGTCGACTTGGGCACTACGGACAACGTGCAGCGCGGGCAGAAGATCGGCTCGGACCCTGCGCCGTCCGACGGCTTCGCTCTGATCACGAGCAAGAAGGAAGGGGCGCGCGGGCTTAGAATCCCGGGGGTGATCCAGTACTGCCGGAAAGGGGAGTACGTGCGGGCGCCCGCATCGGAGCCGGACGGGGTGAAGGTGACGTTCTTCCCGTTCGTGGGCTCCGCCCGTTGAAAGGTTGAAAAGTTGAACAGTTGAAAAGTTGAACGATTATGAATCTAAAGAATCAGATTAAATTTCGCAAGGAGGGCAAATCAATGCGCTTCGCAAGAAGTCTTTCTGAAATATTGAAAAGTTGTTTTTCAACTTTTCAACCTTTCAACTTTTCAACCATCGCATTCGCCGTAGTCGCGGCGATGGCCGCGACGGCTGCGAATGCGGCTGCTCCGCAGGACACGCAGCTCTCGCTCGGCGAGGTGGGCTTGCCGACGTGGATGCCGAGCTACACCGGCGGCAAGTTCGTGCAGCCGATTGCGGCCTATCCGATTTCGGCTGCATGCGCCCCGGTGGCCCCCGAGTCGCCGGTGACCGCAACCTCCGTCAAGGACGTGCAGACGACCTGGACGCTCGCCGCGTGGACTGCCGGGCGCACGCTCTCGGAACAGAAGCCGAACGCGAGAGTCGGAGACTTCTGCAAGGACGTCCCCGACGAAGATTCCCTCGACTGGCAGCAGACGGTTGCCGCAAACGCCGAGGCGATCGCGGCGGGACGCATCGCATTCGACACCGGGGCGAAGGATCCCGGCGAGCGGCTGATGTTCATTGCGAGCGGCGCCACTACGGTGACGTGGGTGAGGAAGGACGGAACCCGCGAGGAGCAGACTTTCAGGATCGGCGCCATGTCGTCGTCGCGCCCGTACCGGATCTTCGCCACGCGCGCGGACGAGGCGAACTCGGCGGCGTTTGTCGACCTCTCGGGCAAGTTCGTGAAGTTCTTCGGCGACAGCCAGCTGCTTTCGAGCCGCTGGCAGACGACGTCGGCGGGCGTGTCGAACGTCGTGTACGGCCTCGACTACAATCCGTCGGTGTCCAAGATGCTGACTTTCCGCTACACGGTAAACGAGACGACAGGGGCCATGGAATGTCCGCAGGGGCAGTTCGTGCTCGCCTACTACGACACGGAGACGAAGGACCACATGGTCGCGCACGTCGTAGTGGAGGTGTGCCCGCCGACGGTCAACACGATGTACGCCGAAGTCGGCGACGCGCTGAAGCCGGCCGGTGGCGGGTACAACGTCTCCAACCTCTACGCCGTCGTGGCCGCCGGGCTTTCGAAGGATTCCACCGACCCGTATTCGCCTTACCTCGAGCAGTACACCGCAGCGGAAGGCGAGGAGGTGACGGATCCTGACCACGGCAAGATCTTCGCCATCGCGCCGACGGACGTGACCACCAGCTCTGATGGCGTCGCCATGCCGTGGAAGGCCGACATCTACTGGCAGACCGCCGACCCGATGAAGACGCGCTGGAACTTCGAGCACGACTGGTACCTCGTCAGCTGGCCGGCGAATCCGATCCGCGTCGTGGTCGCCCCGTCGGACTCGACGCCCGGATGCCCGTTCCTGGTGCCGACCAACTACGCGATTTCGACCATGTTCCGCATGCCCGAGAACGTTTCGGCGACTGTGGATGAGCAGACGGGCGAAGTCTCGCTCCGCGGCGGGAACGGCGGCAAGATCCTCATTCGCCTCACCAACGACAGCGGCGCCGGATGCCCGTGGTACATGCCGGTGCAGATGACGGACTACCGGGACAAGTCGGTGACGACGCCCTGGACCATCGACTGGCCGGTCGGCGTCGAGATCAAGCCGCGCCTCGGGATCGAGGCCGGACTGGACGCGCGGACGATGTCCGAGCGCGTGGACGACAAGCTCCCGGGCTTCATCTACCTGCCTGAATCGCCTGGCCGCAACTGGAACCCTCGGCTCTACCACGCGCCCGCCGGTTCCTCCGGTCTGCCCGACATGTCGTCGGTGTTCGGCAACGTGGACGGAACGGCGACGGAGAGCGCCGACCCGTACGCCGCCCTCGAATCCTCGATCTACGCCGTGAACGCGAGCGGCGGGAAAATCCAGGTGTGGTGGCGCGCTAACTTCCAGGCCGACGGCATGCCCGCTCCGGTCACCTACCCCGCCCTCGTGCAGAACTACTGCGCGAACTGGGAGACTACGATGGCCGAAGGGCTTTTGCCCGAAATAGCCCTCTCCTCAGGGCTCGGCTCGGCCGACCCGGCGATGACCGCGTGCAGCGGGCGCTCGCTGCTGCTGGAGGAGACGAACTCGATTGCATCCATTAACCTCGCCGGAACGGTCGTGGACGCGACGGCCGAGGCGATCCGCGCGGGCTTTTCGATCTACGTGCCGGCGGACGAGCCGGCGACGCCGGGGCGTCTCGCCCGGCTGGCCTTCGGCGACAGGAGCGGAACCGCCGCCTGCACCGTCGAGGCGCGGCTCGAACGCGTCGGCGAGGACGGCTGGCAGGTGGCGTTCGCGGTTGACGGGACAATCACCAATCAAACCGTCAAGGCAGGCCAGTGGAACAATGTCGCCGTGAACGTTCCGCTGCCGGCGCGCGGACACGGCATTCTCGCGTCCTTCGGCGCGGCGGAGGGCGGCGCGGCGGCAACCTACGTGGCGCTCGACAACCTCGCGCTCTGGTACGGAGACACGGCCGCGCCGGAATCGGAAAGCGACGCCATCTTCTTCTTCAGTTTCACCGACGACGACCTCGCGACAGTTGGCACCGACGGAACGGTACGCACCGCGACCGGCGTCAAGGGCAACGTGCTGCGCTGCAAGAACTGTGCGGCGCTCGGCGCCGGCGCGCCAAAACCGTTCAGCCTCGCCCTCGCGACGGACAGCGGCGTGGCGCCGGAGCTCTACTACCAGAACGTGCAGGGTCTGGTCGGCTTCAATCCCAACGAAGAACACGCCTTCCTCGAAGCGAACGGGAGCGAATACGTGGCATGGGCGCTCAGAAACGACCTCAACCAGGCGGGGCTCTCGGAACCGGTCGTGATGGTGATGTATTCGCGCAACGGCAAGGGTGCGATGCAGGCCTATCGCGTCGTCACCCAAAACGACGCCCATTCCGATTTCGTGAGAAATGTCACCGTCGGCAACCTGATGCTGCCGCCGGGACCGATCGGCAAGGTGCCGGGCTGGGGCACGGAGAACGACTTCGCCGTCTCGCCGATGATGGCCGACGACGCGGCCGTGGCGTACGTCGACCGCAAGAACCAGATGTGGGCGCGGCGCGACGGCATGGCCTTTGCCGTCTATTCCTACCCGATGCAGCCGGGCTTCTACTGCCCGTCTCTCGGCGACGCCCAGCTCCCGACGGGAACCATCGTCGGCTGGATGAACTGCACCGAAATACCTTCGCCGTCGGTCACGGACCTCAAGGACGGTTTCAAGTCGATGCCGTGGACGTGGCTTGCGCAGTGGCCGGACACCAACTCGGTGCCGACGATGTGCGTCGGCCAGGTGCTGACGGTGGCGGAGAATGGCCTGCCGGAGGTCTGGAACGCCGCCTCGATGGCCGTTGCCTATCCTTCGCCGTCCGACGGTCTCAAGACCGTCGTCGAGCTCATCGACCCGACGGTCGTGCAGTGCTCGGAGGAGGAGCTGCCGATCAACTCGAACTTCGCCGACGAGTACGGGTTTGAGCTCGGTCCGTCGGGAACGACGACCCTGCGCAAGGGCAAGTACTACTTCACGGGGCTGCCGCCGTCCATCAGCGACCGCTTCTACATCGACACGAACGCCGACCCGATGTTCCGCGTGTGCCTCCTCGGCCGCCGCGTGGTCAAGGAGTCGGGCGGCTCCTACCTGCAGCTCAACGTGCTGACGGACGCGGAGCGCACCGCGCTCAAGGCGATCTGCACGCTTGAAAGCACGGACGTCCACAAGCAGGACTGGGACAGGGCCATCGACTCCCTCGCGAAGGAAGAGGTCGTCCCCTCGTCTCGCTCCGGCCTGGAGATCAATTCCAAGGAGTACGCCGTCCGCAAGACCTACGCCTTCCCCTCGCAGCATGCCTTCGAGGTCTGGAGAGACAAGCTCGATACGACGAACTTCGTGGTCTCCAGCGTCAAGAGCGAGCTCGAATTCGAGTTCCAGCTCGTCACTGGGCCGATGCCCCCGATCGCCGGCGCGGAGTACCTGTGCGCCACCTGCGGCTGGACGGTCGTCAGCACCAGCTGGAAGACGCTGCCGCGCACGGCCACGACCGATAAGGCGACGAAGTGGGAGAAGGACGGGCTTGCCGAGTACACGGGGCTCGGTTGGAAGACCGAGAACGACGGAGGTAGCTACCTGAGCGTGGAGATGAAGTTCACCTCCACCATCGCCGAGCGCCTGCCCATCACGGTATATCTGCCGCGCGACCACTACGCGCTCGTCGCGAACGGCGCGGGAGCCGGCTGGGTTACGCTCATCGAAAACGACAATCCGGACGAGACCCAGGTCAAGCCGGGCCTTCCGGTTTCAATGAAGGTGTTGCGCGTCCTGCCCAAACTCTACACCGACGGCATCGCGGTGCTCACCGATCCGCTCAACAAGCTCTCCGAGCAGCTCACGCTGCAGTACCGCACGCCGCTCGGGAGCGCCACCGACAACTTCGAGTTCGAGTGGCGGCGCGCGAGGCCCGCCGCCGACGGCACACTCTCCACCTCGGACTACACGAGTGCTCCGTGGGAGTACTACCGCGCTGATTCGGGGCTTTACTCTATCCTCCTCGGTGCGAACGGCGCGCGGCCCGACGAGTACGTGAACACCTACTACACCCTCCACTACCGCGCAAAGCCCGGTACGCTTGTCGCCGCTACTGTCGGCACCGGCTGGAGCGACTGGGCGCCGGAACAGCTCGCGGAAGGGTGGCTCCAGCGCGTGCTCAACGAGGTCACGCCATTCGCCCAGCGCGTGGAGGACTTCTACCAGCAGAAGGCCGATTCCTGGATTTCCATGCTCGAGGAAATCGGCCGGCCCTACCAGGGCGACGTCGCGCTCAACAACGACAACCTCGCCGAGGTTGGGCTCCTCGAACTCTACCAGACGCTCTTCAACCGCGCCGAGATGGTCTTGCAGTCTTCCGGCACGCCGAGCGTGGACATGTCCAAGCAGATGCTCCTCGCGCAGACGCGCATGGGCGAGTTCTACTCGCTGCTCGGCGCCGAGGCGTATTCCGACGCGAAGAACCCGCTCGTATCGCAGCAGTCCCTCGACGGCCGCGAAGACAGCACCATCAATCTGCCGAGCTCCACCTTCTGCTTCGCGAACCAGGTTCCGACGCTCCTCGACGAGGAACTGGCGCTGCTGCGCGGACGGTCCGCCTCCACCGCCTATCCGCGCATGACCGAGGCGCCGTGCTACAACCGCCTTGCCTGGAACTTCACCAAGGACCTCGTCGAAGGCGAGCCCGCCTACGTCGCCAACTACGGCATCCGCGCCCGCGACGGCGTCCTCGACGTCAACTGCGCGGCGGCGCAGTATCCGCAGGGCCACGGCGACGCATGGGGACACTACCTCTCCGTCATCTCCGGCTACTACCGGCTCCTGAGGAATCCGCTCTTCGACTGGACCGCCGCGATGGGCGAGATGCTCATGGACCAGAAGCTCACGAATGTCGACTACCAGGACGAGGAGAAGTTCGCCGACGCCGTCTCCAAGCTCGCCCGCGCCGGACTTGACGTGATGGACCTCACGGTGCGCAAGCAGTATCGCGACAACGACGGCGCGGCCGACGGATACCGCGACTCAAACACGGAGCAGGCCTTCGGCTACGGCGAGTGGGCGACGCGCACCGGCCTCGCCGCCGCGTACGGCTGGATGACGGTGAACGCGCTCCTGCCGACGAACGACGCGCCGTACAAGTCGTTCACCGACAAGGGAATCATGAAGATCGACCGCACGACCGCCGCGCAGCTGCCGGTCATCTGCGATGTCGTCCGATCCGTGGAAAACCGCCTCGCCGCCACCGATGCCGGCATGAATCCGCTCGGACTTTCCGAGGACGCGATTCCGTTCGACATCGACCCCGACCGCCTTGCGCAGAAGGATTCGCACTTCGAGCAGATCCTGGAGCGTGCGGAGAAGGCGCTCGCCAACTGCAAGACCGCGCTCGACTACGCCAACAGGTACGGCAACCGCATCTCCATGCTCTCTCGGGAGGAGACGTCCCTCATCGACGAGATCGCCGAACAGGAGTTCGCCTACAACAGCCAGCTCATCGCCATCTACGGCACGCCGTTCGCGGGCGACATCGGGCCGGGCGGCACCTATCCCCAGGGCTACGAGGGGCCAGACCTCTACAACTACAACTACATGGATCTCGAACCCTACGGGCTGGACGAGCTCTCCACCGCGTTCACCAACTCCTGGACCCTCAAGTGGGGCAATGCCACCGGCTTCTGCGACCTGAAGATCGAAAAGGACGCAAAGGGCAACCTCTACCTCCAGGGTTATGACCTGAAGATGAACGTCAACGACCTCACCGGCGACTTTGACGGCGACACGCTCGCTGCCGTGCTCCCATACCTGCCCGCCTCCGTCCGCAAGATCCTGTCCGGTACCGGCAAACAGTCGGCCCCCATCGAATACTCCATCAGCTACAACGTCAGCGAGGGCGGCATTCGCGCCAAGCCCGTGACCATCACCGGTGTCCGCGCCACCGAGGGCAGCATCCAGGCCGCCTACCGCAAGTACCTCATCGCCTACAAGGAGGTCGAAGCCGCCTTGTTTGAGGTGGATATGAAGTGGCTCGTGATGAACGAAGCCTGGGACAAGCTCAAGATCAAGCTCGGCATGCACCTGCCCCAGACGATTCTCTCGACGATGTTCTCCGAGATCGGCCTGGGCACCGCGATCGCCATCAAGGATGCGGCCCTCCAGACTGCGAAGGATGCTTACGAGCACGAGTACAAGGTCCAATCCCTGACCGCTGCGTCCATTCCGATCGTGACGGGCGCCGGGGCCACCTTCGTCGCCAGCCCCCGGTCCGTGGCCGCCGCCGCCGCAACGCCCGGGCTTCTGGCCGCGTTCACCGGTACGCTGGGCGCCATCAACACGGTGCGGACCGTCAAGACCAAGCTCGAATCCGCCAAGGTCGTCCTCGACATCGTCTCGGGCGTCTACGGGCTCGCCAACACCATCTACGACAGCATCATCGAGCTGCGCGACAACCTGCTCACTGCCGCGCTCGGATATGACGGCGCCGTTGTCGCCGCCACCGAGAAGTACGCCGCGCTCGCAGCCGCCGAAGCCGCCTACCGGGCCGAGGTGTACAAGGGCGAGATGCTCCAGGACGAGCGTGCCGCCTGGCGCAGGAAGATCGCCAGCAGGGCCACCATGCGCCGCTACCTCGACATGTACAGCCGCGTCGAGCGCAACGCCGCCCTCGCCAAGTACTCCACCTCGTTCGACACCGCCCAGCGCTACGTCTGGGAGCTCGCGAAGGTGTACGACTATGAGACCGGTCTCCTCTCCACCGACCCGCAGAGCGGCAAGAAGTTCCTCGCGGACATCGTTGCCACCCGTTCGCTCGGTCAGGAGGGCGTCACCATCGACTCTTCGACCACCGACGGCGGGCTCTGGGACGTCGTCACGCGCATGAAGGCCAACTGGAACAACCTCAAGGGGCGCCTTGGCATCAACAACGCCGACAAGCCCGAGAAGTGGTTCTCGCTCCGCTACGAGCTCTTCCGCATTCGCCCCGACGCCGAGGGCGACGGCGCATGGCGCCGCGAGCTGAAGAAGTACTGGGTGGACGACCTCCGCGACAACGCCGACTTCGTGCGCCACTGCCAGCCGCTTGCGAGCGAGGCGGTCGTCCGGAAGGAGCCCGGCCTCGTCATCCCGTTCTCGACCTCTATCAACAACGCCGAGAACTTCTTCGGCAAGACCCTCCAGGGCGGCGAGTCGCAGTTCTCGTCCGCCGACTACGCGACGAAGATCGCGGCCGTTGGCGTGGACTTCCCCGGCTACGACCGCCTGACGACGCAGACGGCCGACGGACTTGCAGTTGAGCCGAACGTCTATCTCGTGCCGGTCGGCAGCGACTACATGCGCGCCCCGGCCGGGAACGAGCGCAAGCTCGTCAAGTGGAACGTCGTCGACCAGGTTCTGCCGCTGCCGTACTCCATCGGGTCGACCCAGCTGGACGACGTCCTCTGGATTTCGTCCTTCTCCGGGCTCGACGGTACGAGCGACTCCGTCGCGACGATCCGCCGCCATTCGACGCTGCGCGTCGGCGACAGCTTCAAGTCCACGCGCCTCGTCGGGCGCAGCGTCTGGAACGACCGCTGGCTGCTCGTCATCCCAGCCTCGTCGCTGAACCAGAACCGCGAGAAGGCGCTCGAGAAGTTCATCGACGGCATCAGCGACATCAAGCTCGGCATCAAGGCATACTCTCGTCAGGGGAACTGACGGGGAAGTTGAAAGGTTGAAATGTTGAAAGGTTGAAAAGTTGAAAAGTTGAAAGGTTGAAAGGTTGAAAAGTTTGGTTTTGGTTGTCATTTTGTTCTCGGCCTTCGTCGCGGGGGCGGAAGCAGAACTTTTCAACTTCTCAACTTCTCAACTTTTCAACTCATATACGAACCACGCGGGGAACGTGGTCTCGGGAGTTGTTGTCGCGCTTGACGCGCGCACGGTGACAATCTCGAACGCGACCGAGACCGCGAAGCTGCCGCTCTCGATCTTCCCTGAATCGGAGCAGCGGCGAATCGCCTCCGACGCTGGTCAGCCTCGCATTCCGGTTGCCGTGAAGCGCGCGATCGCCGGGGCGGACAAGGCGATGGCGCGTTCGCGCAAGCGGGCGGAGAAGGGGCTTTGTACGCAGGAGGAAAGCGACGCCTTCTGCGAGAAGTCCGCGTCTGCGTTAAGGAGCTATCTTGACAGGCAAGTCGAATCCGGTGTGATCACTCCGGCCGAGCGAAAGGCGCTTGGCCGATAAATGGAGGAACAATGAAATACTGCAAGGCAAAGGCTTTATCGGTCGCAGTGCTGGCGGCCTCTTTCATCGCGTCAGGAGCGGTGAACTATCCGCTTGGGACGTACATCTACACCGGTAGCGTCATGGACTTCCGGAACGCAGTGCAGGGCGCGGATTCCGGCTTGACGATCCACGCCGTCTCCACAAACGGGACGGTGCTTTCGAGCTGTGCGCTCGTCGATGCGGACGAGAGCGGGTACAACTTCCGCCTCGAAGTCCCCGTCTCGACGTTCGCGACGGAGAAGTCCGCCGCAGTGGGCGACGCGCCGAACTGCATCATAGAGTCCGCGACGGGCATCCGTTCCGCCGCGACGACGGCCTTTCCTCCGATACTATGCGCGAGCGCGGTGACGAACTGCGTTGTGAAGTACGCCAATGCGCGCGAGTTCGACCACAAGGGCGAGAGGGTGCTTGTGCCAGAGGACTACATCGACGGGATTCAGCCATGGATGGACGCCTTCGGACATTCCGAATACAGCGCAGCGGACGACTGGGACGGAGACGGCATCACCAACTACGGGGAATACGTGGCTGGCACCAACCCATTCGACCCGTCAGACTACCTGCGCGTGACTTCGTTCAGCGTGACACCGTCCGCGCACGTGCTGACGTTCGAGTTCGTCGGCGGACATCTCTACGCGCTTCAGTCTGCGGAGAGCCTGTCCAATCCCAAATGGGTCCAGACAAGGTTCGTGGGTGAGTCCGGCTCCACGCAGACGACGGCCGTTTACGAAGGCCCGGAGGATGAAGATGTCGGTCAGGCGACGCTGTACGTGACGCCTGTCGCCGATACGCCGCAGAGGTTCTACAAGGTGGAGGTAAAGTAAAGTTGAAAGTTGAGAGTTAGGAGTTGTGAGTTATGAAACACATTACTGAATATTTGTCTCTTCTTGCACTACTGCCGGCGGCGGCTTTTGCCTCGTACATCTCCGAGACGGTGACGGTGTCGAAGGGGTGGAACGCGGTGTACATAGAATCGACTCCCGAGAACCCGGATGCTGCGGCGTTCTTCGCGGACCTCGCCGTGACGAAGGCGTCGTGCTACCTGTCCAGCGTGTACTCCACGACGGCGCAGCTCGCAGACGACGGGCGCGAGATTTCCCAGAAGCCAGTATCCCATCTCGTGTACGACCTGCACGACGAGGTGAATTCCACGCTGAAGAACATCGTTGGCGGACAGTGCTACTTCCTCTTTGCGACAAACGCCGCGATCAGGACGTTCCTCGGCGTTCCGCAGCTGCCGCACGTATCCTGGCAGGTATCCGCCGGCGGCTTCGCGACGTTTGCGCCGGTGTCCGCGCCTGTTGGCGAAAGCATGCTCTCCACGACATACTTCGGCGAAGGTCCCTGCGGCGCTACGCATGCCGGCGTTCCGCACTCGGTGTGGGGATCCGACCCCGTGGCGCCGTCCATAGCCCCAGTCAACGCCTTCAACAGGAAGCCGAAGGTGGAAGGCGGCAAGGTATATGCGTTCGAGAGCGATGCCGCCGGCGAATGGCTGGGCGTCATTGACGTGGCGACGGACCTCGGCGGGCTCGACTTCTCCGACGGAGTGGCGAAGGCGAGCGTCATCGTGCGCAACGCGGGTACGCAGGAGCGCGAGGTGCGCCTGTCGCTTGCCGATTCTGCGCGGGAGGGGGACGTCAGGCCTCAGCTCTTCATCTACATTCCGCCGGGTGCGGCAAGCCGCTCGTCGTGGACGGAGTTCGCATCGACCAACGTTGTCCTTTCGGCGGGCGAATCGCGTACGTTCGTCTTCCAGTGCGACAAGTCCGCGATGACGGACGGCACGAACTACGCGGCGGTTCTCGCGGTCGAGGACCTGAGCGGGACGAAGATGCGCGTGAGGCTGCCGGTCTCTGCGACTAAGGATGCGGTGCGCGAGGGCGTCGGCGCGTATCCCGCCGGCCTCTGGATCGGCCAGGCGCAGATGATGCAGGTGTCGGACGTCGAAGGAAACCTCAAGAACGCCGGAGGCTCGATGAAGGGGACACTGCTCCTGCATGTTGACGGCAGCGGCAGAATGACGCTGCTCCAGCGCGTTGCCGTCGCACAGGAGCGGGCTGCGGACGGTGCCTGGCGTACCGCGCTCTACCGGGATCTCGACGACGTGCCGCGAGGCACGGCGGCGCGGCGGGTCTCGTCCATATTCATCGACACTGCGAACAGGGCGACTCCGTCCGGGACGAACACCGATACGTCCGCGAGCGAGTTCGGACGCGAGGCGACGTTCCGCTTCACGGTCGGCGAGAGGTCGAAGGAGAATCCGTTCCGCCACGCCTGGCATCCGGACCACGACGGAAAGAAGGCCGACTATTCCGGCGAATCGCCCAGCGGCGACGTACCGGCGAACTTCATCGGCTCCATCAAGCCGGAGAGCTTCTCTGTGACGAACCAGATCGCGTTTGCGTGGTCGGACGACAACGGCAGGAGCACCTATTCGAGAACGCCCGAGGAAACGACTTTCGGGCGGATTGACTGGAAGTTGACGGGCCTGACGAAGCATCCGATCGTGATGCGCGGGCTCTTCACCCTGAAGCGCGTCAGCGACGCGGTTGAAATCAAGGAGGAGAAATGAAAATGAGGATGACAAGTCTTGTTCTTCTGGCGCTTGCTTGCGCGTTATCGCATTGCGCCACAGGCTCCGAGAAGTTTTCCTACTCGGGGAAGCTCGCCAAGCCTGACGGGAGCGCGTTCAACACGTCGCTTCCGATGATGATGACCTTCCGCCTCTACACGAAGCCAACCGGCGGTTACATCATGTGGGGCCGCACGATGCCTGTGCGGATTGCGGCGGACGGCTCGTTCTACGTGGAGCTGTCCGACGACGCGGGGAGCCCCGTCCCGGAGGCCATTACCGAAAACCTCGCCGAGGCGCTCGTGTTCGGCGGCGATTACTGGATAGGGCTTTCGCCCGGCGAATTCTCGGAGATGCTCCCCCGCCAGAAGCTCACCTCCGTTCCGCGGGCGCTGACCGCGGAGACGGCGCACTTCGCCGTGGAGCTGAAGGCGCCGTCGCTTACGGTCAAGACGCTGGACGCGACGACCGCGATCTTCAAAACGCTCACGGTCGGCGATGCGCTCCGCCAGTCCAGCGGCACGACATCGCTGGTTGTTGGCGACGACCAGACGCTGAGCGCCTCGGGCAATCTGAAGCTGACGGAGATGATGCACGGAGTGAACATCAATCTTCGCACGGGTGGCCTGCCTGCAACCGCGCCGACGGACATGATCCTCCTGATCCAGAACGCATCGGGTGGCAAGGGAGGTGGCTGGTCGTCGATCGTCGTTCCCAAGGGCGCGACGCTACGCAATCTTGCCGACAGAAAGTTCGCCGTTACATTTGGAAAGGAGCTTTGAAATGCGCAAGCGCAATCAATTCGGCATAGGCTGCCTTGTATTGGCGGCATTGGCGGCATGCTCACAATCCGCCTTCGGTGCCAGCGTCTGCTACGAGGGTCGGTATCGTGATGCCTCGGGCGACGTCAAGGCCAACGTGCAGGTGCCGGCTACGATCCGGGCGTATGCGAGCGAAGGCGCGACTTCCGCTCTCGGCTCGGCCGAGACCGTGATCGCGACGGATTCCGAGGGGCGTTTCGCGGCAACTGCGGAGAGTCTGGACGTTCCGGATGGATACGCGACGTTCTGGATCGGCGTCACGCCGCAGGGCGGGGACGAGATCAAGCCCCGCATGCGCGTCTCGCCCGCGCCGTTCGCGATGGTCGCGGCGAAGGCCAAGCGGATAGAGTCGATGCATGCGATGACGATCGACGGCGATCTGACGGCGAATAGTGTCGAAAACGCGGACGCGGCAGCCGACAATGTCGTCCTGACAGGAGACTTGACACTGCGCGGATCGGTCGAGGGCGTGAAGGACCTCTACGTCCGCAACCTCTATCTCGGCAGCGGCAACGCCAGCCTCATGCGCGCGAACGCGCCGAACGGCGTCTCGACGCAGTGGAGCGACTTCGACGCGGACTACAGCATGGAGGTAATGGACACCACGGGGTTCATCCTCGGGGATACCGACCAGACGAAGATGGACGACTTCATCGCCGAGGACGACGGAATCGTCATGGTCATGATACGCGTCGAAATATCCTTGGAAGACCGCGACTATTGGGTCAAGGCGACGCTTTCCAACGGGGATTTCAAGATACTGGACGACACGCTGATCGGCGTGACGGGAGTGATGAACGCGCGCCTCTTCACCTTCCCTGTGCGCAAGGGCAAAAAGGTCTCGCTCAAGCTGCACAACCACCGCGACCATGCCTGGTGGGACGTGAAGTCATGGGCGAAGGCCAAGGTCATCTACTTTGGTGCGAATTGAGAAAGGAGCGTGGAAAATGAGGAAATTGGCAGCATTGGCAATATTGGCCGCGTTTTCGCCCTGCGCCTTCGGCGCGGACGGCTTCGCCTTCACGTACCGCGGGTGCCTCAAGGGGGCGTCGATCCCCGACCGTGTTGAAGTGCAGTTCGCACTCTACGAGCGGGCCGCGGGCGGCGCGGCGCTGTGGACGGGGACGAATACAGTCATGCCTACGGCGGACGGAGTCTTTCAGTGCGAACTCGCGGGCGAGGGACTTGCGGCGGCGTTCACGAACGCCAACGCGCGCTTCCTCGGCGTGAGCATCGGCGGCGAGGCGGAGCATTACCCGCGACAGGAGGTGTTCGCCGCGCCCGTCGCCGACCTGGCGGAGTCTGCGACACGCCTCGCTCCGGGCGGAAGTGTGGGGAAAGTCGAGGCGGGGAAGCTCTCCGCCCAGACGATGTCCATTGCGTCGCTTAGCTTGGGCGGAGACCTCACGTTCACGAAGCCCGGTACGACGTTTACGCTGTCGTCGGCACGGCTCGTGTCTGGCGGCACGCTCACCCTGAAAAAGGGCGGTGAGGTCTCGCTACTCAAGCAGTCCGCGCCGCAGTCGTACTTGTTCAGCAGCATTTACGTCAACAAGCCGATGTTCTATACGTCGAGCGGCGGACTCGTGACGGTGATGTCCGAGAGCCGCGACGACTGGGACAAATCGGACGGCGTTCCGTGCGTGACATGGGCGGTGAGCCCGGGCAATATCTGTCCGCCCTTCAGCGTGACCCATCCGGTGAAGGTCTATTTCTATCCCTTCGGGGCGGCCAACTAGGAAGGAGGGTGGAAAATGAGGAAATGTCTGAAATCCGGAGTCCTGGTCCTGCCGGCATTGGCGGCGGCGGTTCTTCTCGCCCACGCCGCCTTCGCCGAATACGACCTCGGTGATCTTAAGCCGCTCGACATCTACGACACGTCCACGCCCTCCGAATGGAGCCGGACGAACGCGGCCAGCCTCTGGCTCTCGTCCGGAGCGTTCGTCGCGACGAACGAGGCGGCGAGGCCCGTGTCGCTCGACAACAACGGCAATGTCGCGTTCAGCCTTGAGACGGTGCAGTACGGCATGCTCGTTTCGCAGCAGAAGCCCGACTTCTCTCTCGGCGACTGGTGTACGTACCTGCCGACGGAGAACCCCGCCGACATCGACTGGGCGAAGACGGGCGATGAGATCCTCAAGTCCCAGGACTACAAAGAAGGGCGGCTCCTGTACAACGCCTCCGCGACGAACGACCTTGAGCGCGTGATGTTCACGCGCGGCGGCGCGACTACGGTCAAATGGTACCTCAGGTCCAGGGTCGGCGACGAGAGCGTGGACCGCACCTACATCGTGGCGTCCACGGCGGCGACGCGCCCGTACCGCATCTTCTGGACGGAGGACGGCTTCGACGGACCCGCAGTCTCGCTCGTGGGGAGCAACGGACAGAGCTACCGCCACGTGCGACTCTTCGGCGATCCGGCGATCGTGGCGACTAACGTTCCGGTGAGCGTGCAGCAGTCGATGACGAACCTCGTCTCAGGCGTCGTGGTGGACACCGATTCGCACACCATCCGCGCATTCGCCAAGCACGATTCCGATCCTGACCGCGGCGAGCATCAGGGCCCGCGCGGACAGTTCATACTTGCCTACTACGACACGGACTCGTTCAGCCGGCTCATCTACGCCATCGTCGTGGAAGTTGACGAGCCGGACGTCGCGGAGCGCGTGGTGGAGGTGGGCGATCGCGTGGAGCCGACGGGCGTCGGCTATTCGACCGACAGCCTCTCGGCGTTCATCGTCTCCGGCGACTCGGACGACCCTGGCGACGTCAACTCGCCCTACCTCTACAAGCACGCGGGCTTTACGGACTTCAGCCCCAAGACGGGCTGCGTCTTTGCGATCGCACCGAACGACGCGGCGAACATGGCCTCGGGCAAGGACTCAGCCCACAAGGCCGACATCTACTGGCAGTCCACGGACCCGATGGGCACGTTTTGGCCGTTCGAGCACGACCAGTACCTGATCCGCTGGGGCGAGGACCTTCCAAAGGTCGTAACGGGCGGGGAGGGCACGCCGGGCTGCGGCATACTTCTCCCATCGAAGTTCGATGGCGCGACGTCGGTGGAGCACTTCTCGACGCCGGCGCGCATCGCGACGGTTTCGTCGAATTCCGTCGTCGTGACCGGGGCCGGCAAGTTCCTCCTCAAGATACTTGTGGACGACAACGTGTGGTTCCAGCCGTTCGAGAGCCTCCTCAACACGGACACGAACTGGTACGACCGCGTGCCTGGCGAGTGGCATGTCGGCATGGAGCTGACTCCTCGCGGCGATGCGGCAGCCGGGCGCGGCGCGGCGATCGCCGACGCCATCGACAGCACGCTCCCGGGCTACATCTACGCGGAAGGGTCGTACGCCAAGAACTGGAATCCGCGCCTCTACCACGCCCCGCGAGCGAAGACCGCGGCCGAGGAGTCGATGGGCGGGACGCAGTCCGCCGACAACGTCGATCCCTACGCGAGCCTGAAAAGCGCCATCTACGCGGTTCGCGCCGCCGAGGAACCCATCGAAGTCTGGTGGTTCCGGTCGCTCAGGCAGGATGATATGCCAGCGGAGCTGATGTTCCCGACAGCCGCGCAGCTATACCGGGCGATATGGCCGCTTCCGGAGGAGACGCACTCGATCGTCCTCGCCTCGCAGCTCGGCTCCGCCGGAGAATCCCTTGCGTCCACTGGTCAGGCCCTCTATCTGGATTCCACGAATTCCATGGCGCTTGCGCACGGGCTCACGCTTGGCGGCGAGGATACGGGCTGGACCGTCGGCTTCTGGATCAATCCGTCCTCTCGGGCCGGCGGCTACGAGCCCGTGACGCCTGGCCGGGTGCTGACCATCACCAACGCAGCTGGATGCGTCACTGTGGCGGCGAACAGCGCGACAGGGCTGAATATCGACGGCGCGATTCTCGATGTTCCCACCAACGCCTGGACGCACATTGCCCTTGTCGCGACGACGAACGGCACGATGGAGATCTATCGGAACGGCATGGCGGCTCTTTCGCGCGCCTTTGCCGTCCCCGGATTCGCAACGAACGGGACGATGCTCGTCCTCGGCGCATGTGCGTTCGACGACCTGAACGACATTGCGCAGCCCGCGGCCACCGGCATCGGCATCGACCATCTGGCGGCGTGGCCTTTTGCGCTCGCCGCATCCGACGACGCCGCATACGTCGCCGGCGGGTCGAACGACGCGACGAAACGTCTCCGTTATTCGTGGACTTTCGACAGCGACGACGACCTCAAGCACATCGGCGGCGTAGATTTCCGCGTCGCCTTCGACGATGCGGGAGGCATGGCGCTGATCGCCATTGAATGTCTCGCGCTCGGCCCTGGCGGCCCTGCGAAGTCGAGCGGAACCTTCAAGGCCGTTGACGGCATCGAGCCCAGGATATACTACGAGAACAACATCTCCGCCATCGGCTACAATCCGAACGAGGAGCATGCGTTCATGCGTGGCGGCGTCGCCTACGCGCTGAGGTGCGACCTTAACACGGCGGAATCCTCCGAGCCGTTCGTGCTCGTCGAGTACAACAGCGGCGGGAAGGGCGCGATGAAGGCATTCGACATCCAGCTCACGAACGAGGTGTATTCGTCGTTCGCGAGCGACGTGACGGTCGGCAACCTCCTCGCCGGGCCTCATCCGCTCGACTACATCGACGGCTACTACAACACGAAGAACTTCTGCGTGGAGGAGTCCGAGGTGGCAGACTCCTACGTTGTCTATCGCGACCGCCACAACCGGATGTGGGCGCGGCGCGACGGCACTACGTGGCAGTTCAACCACTATCCTGTCTTGGAAGGGTTCTGGTTCCCGACGCTGGAGGAGCAGCCCGCGACGGGTACGCTCGTCGGCTGGCTCTCGTGCCTGGACATCACCTCCCCGACAAGGGACAACATCCTGAACGGCGCCCCCGAGCCGTGGAAGTGGCGCGCCGTCTGGCCGGCGGACGACAAGATCCCGACGATGCGAATCGGACAGACGCTCACGACGGCGGATTCGGGTCTTCCGGAGGTCTGGAACGCACTCTCGATGGCGGTCGTCTATCCCGTGCCGCGCGATGACGGCACCAACCGCGCCGACACGGTGGTCACGCTCATCGACCCGACCGTGGCCCAGACCGCGCCGCTCGCGATCGAGCGGAACTTCGCGGACGAATACGGCTTCACCGTCGGCCCCGCCGGCAGCTGCCAGCTTAAGAGCGGCAAGTACTACTTCGCGGGACTTCCGCCGAACATCTCGGACCGCTTCTACATCGACACCAACGCGGCGGAGGCGAAGCGCATGACGCTCATCGGACAGATGGTCTCGAAGAAGGCCGGCACGAGCTATCTGCAGGTCAACACGCTCTCTGCCGCCGAGCGGCAGGCGCTGAAGGACATCTGCAAGGCGCCGGGCGCCGTCAAGGCACGGTGGGATGCGGGTGTCGAGGCGCTTGCGCCGCGCGAAGTGCAGCCGTCGCCGCGCCGCATCGAGAATGTCGCGCTCGTCGTGGACACGACCGACGACGGACTGGTGAACGCCGTGACGCCGCGCGTCAGGGTCGATTACGCGCCGAAGGACCACTATGCGCTCGTCGCCAACGGATGCGGCACGAACTACGTCACGCTCATTGAGAACGACTTCCCCGACGAGACCGTCGTCCCGGCGGGCTCCACGATCTCGATGCACGTCATAAAGGTCGTTCCAGAGCTCTACGCTGGTCCGCTCGTGGTCCTCGCCGACCCGAACAACAAGCTCTCCGAGCAGCTGAACATACTCTACGCCTCCCCGCTCGGCGACTCGTCCGACAACTACACGTTCGAATGGCGCAGGCGCGAGCCCGCCGCAGACGGCGTAGTGCCGGCGGCAGGGGAGCAGGGCTGGAGCGTCAAGACGAACGGCGTCGGCGCGACGACCATCCTCCTCGGCGGCGGGGGCGCGAACCTGACGGAACTCGTCAACACCTACTACGAGATGCGATACAAGCCGATTCCGGGCACAGATCCCTACAGGACGCTCGGCGACGTGTGGAGCGGCTGGTGCGGCCCGACGCTCGCCGAGGGATGGGTGCAGCGCGTGCTCAACACGATCACGCCGTTCGCGCAGCGCATGAGTGACTTCTATGCCAACGCCACGGAGATCAACTACACAATGCCGGAGCAGATCGGCGGACCCTACCGCGGCGACGTAGCCCTCAACGACGCGAACCTCAACTCCGTTGGCCTCGTGGAGCTCTATCAGACCGTCCTCAACAAGGCGGAGTCGCTCTCGCTCGCCCTCGGCATCAACGACCCCAACGCCAACAAGCAGCTGATGGAAGCCGCCTCGCGCCTCGCGGACCTCTACATGCTCCTCGGAGACGACGCCTACTCGGATGCCGTGAACCCGACGATCGAGACGTCCTCCACCGACAGCCGCATCAGCGACTACGCGACGTTTCCCGCCTCGACCTACTGCTTCGCGAACCAGGTGCCCTCGCTCCTCGACGAGGAGTTGGCGCTCCTCAGGGGGCGCACAAAGGCCGTCGCGCCGAACATGACGACCTATCCCTACTACAACCGTCTCATGTGGAACTTCACGAAGGGCATCACCCAGGGCGAGATGGCCTACGTGCAGAACTACGGCATCGCCGGCTCCGGCGGCGAGATCACGCCCGAGCAGGCGGCGGCGCACTATCCGATGGGCCACGGCGACGCGTACGGGCATTACCTCTCCGCCGTGTGGGGCTACTACCGGCTTCTGAGGAACCCCAACTTCGAGTGGGGCGACCCGTCGATGATGGAGATGCTCGTCGCGGACTCGATAGTGAACATGGACTACGAGGACGAGCAGAAGTTCGCGATGGCTGCGGCCAAGATGGCGCAGGCGGGGGCGGACGTCGTTGACCTCACCGCGCGCAAGACGTGGCGCGACCAGGGTGGCGTCGCCGGCGCAGGCTATTTCGACGCAAACGAAGAGCAGGGCTTCGGCTACGGCGAATGGGCGGTGCGTACCGGCCTCGGCGCCCTCTACAACTGGGCGACTGTGAACTCCATCGTGCCGACAGAGGCCAATGCGGACACGAACCGCTTCGCCGACGTCTCCATAAAGGACATAACCCGCGAGACGATCCCCGCGCTCCGGCTTCTTGCGGAGAACTTCGCCGCAGTCGATGCGAAGGTGAACCGTCTCGACGCCGGCCTGAATCCGCTTGGGCTTTCCGACAACGCTATTCCGTTCGACATCGACCCAGTACGCGTCGAATCCGGGGCGGCCTCGCACTTCGAGCAGATACTCGAGCGTGCCGAACGTGCGCTTGACAACGCCAAGACGGTCCTGGACTACGCCGACAGGTTCGGCGCGCGCCTCCGCCAGATCGAGGAGGCCGAGGCGAGCGACGCCGACTCCCTGGAGGAGTCCGAGGCCGCGTTCAAGAAGGATCTCATCGCGGTCTATGGAACACCCTACCCCGACGACATCGGGCCTAGCGGAACCTACGTGCAGGGCTACGACGGGCCTGACCTCTACCACTACAACTACATTGACGTTTCGCAGTACGGCATCAAGGAGTTCAGGACGTCTCTCTCCACCACCATCACGGTGTATGCCGAGCTTGACGCGGACTGGCTCAACACCAAGCCGGGCGCGGACTTCGACTACAATATCCCCATCACCTACAACGTCGCCGCAGGCGGGATCATCGTCAAGCCGGGCGAGTGGAAGGACCTCCGTGTAACCGAGGGCTCGATACAGGCCGCCTACCGCGAGTTCATCGAGGCATACGTGCGCGTCCAGCAGAAGATCAAGCTGTACCAAAACGAACTGGATCACCAGCACCTTCTGGACCAGTACCTGCCGCAGAAGTGGGACAACGCGAACATCACGTGGCACCTGCAGCAGGCGATCAACGCCGCCAAGATCCTCAACGAAGGGGTCAAGGCGGTGACGCAGATCGTGATCGACGTCGCGGAGACGGCGGAGAGCACATCCAAGATAGTCACCGACAACGGAAGCGAGACCATCCCGTGGTTCGTCGCCGGCATGGCGGTGGGCGGCAACCCGGCACAGGCTGTCGCCGAGGCCGTGATGGGGTCGATCCACCTGGGCATCAAGACCTCCGCCGACACGGTGACCCGCTACGCCAAGATAACCCAGCAGGTAGCCGACAGCATCGTGAACGTGATGGCGTCGGCGTTCGATGTAGAGGCTGCCGCGCAGGACCGCTACAACATCAAGGCGGAGATACGCGAGTCGCTCTGCGCCTCGATGGGCGCGATCGAGGCGGCCGCCTTCGAGATACAGAACGCATACGCCGCGCTCGCCGCCGCGGAGGCTTCCTACCGCGCTGAGGTTGAGAAGGGGCAGCAGCTGCTCGCCAAGCGCGAGATGATGCGCAAGCACCAGTCCAACACGGCGACGGCCCGCCGCTACCAGGACATGTACTACCGCGTCCAGAGGAACACGGCGCTCTCGAAGTTCAACACGTCCTTCGATGTCGCCCAGCACTACGTGTGGCAGCTCGCGAAGGTTTACGACTATGAGACTGGGCTCCTCTCGTCCGACAGGCAGGCGGGCGACGCCTTCCTGCGCGAAATCGTGGCGACCCGTGCGCTGGGCGAGAAGGGCGTGAGCGTCGTGGCGGAAGGTACGGACGGCGGGCTCTGGGACATCGTAAGCCGCATGAAGGGCAACTGGGAGGTTCTCAAGGGGCGTCTCGGAGTCAACAACCAGGACGCTTCCACCAAGTGGTTCTCGCTCAGGTACTCGCTTTTCCGCATCAATCCCGGGAGCAAGGGGGACGCGGCATGGCGACAGGAGCTCGCCAAGTACGCCGTTGACGACATCTTCGCCGATTCAGAGGTTCTTCGCTACTGCCAGAAGACCCAGGGTGCCGCAGTGCCGCTCAAGGAGCCGGGCCTCATCATCCCGTTCTCGACCTCGATCAACAGCGCTGAGAACTTCTTCGGCAAGCCGCTCCTCGGCGGCGAGACGACGTATTCGTCGAGCTACTACGCCGTCAAGATCAACTCGGTCGGCGTTTCGTTCGCGGGCTACGACGCCTTGACAGTGCAGTCTTCCGAAGGACTTTCCGTAGAGCCGGACATATACCTCGTGCCCGTCGGTTCGGACTACATGCGCACCCCGTCCGGGACGAGCCGCGAGACCCTTGCCTTCAATGTGGTTGACCAGGTGCTGCCGCTGCCGTATGCGGTGGGCTCCACGGAACTCGATGACACGGACTGGCTCGCCACGTTCTCCGGACTCGACGGCACAGTGGATTCCATGGCGACAATCCGCCGCCACTCCACGATGCGCGTGGGCGCGGAGACGACTTCGAGCCGCCTTGTCGGGCGCAGCGTCTGGAACGACCGCTGGCTTCTTGTCATTCCCGCGAGCTCGCTATCGAGCGATCGCGTGAACGCGCTCAAGACGTTCATCAACGGACTCGACACCGACAAGGACGGCCATATCGACATCCCCGGCATAAACGACATCAAGATCGGCATCCGGGCCTACTCGCGGCAGGGCAACTAAAAGTTGAAAGGTTGAAAAGGTGAGAAGTTTGGCTTTGATAGTTGTTTTGTTCGCTGTCTTCGTTGCGGGGGCGGAAGCCGAACCTTTCAACTCTTATACCAACCACGCCGGGAACGCCATTTCGGGATGGCCCGTAAAGCTCACCCAGAAGGAAGTCACCCTGGCAGACTCCAAATCTGTCAATGCATCGACCAATCAACCTTTCAACTCGTCGTCTTTGACGACGTATCCGCTCTCGATTTTCCCGGAGTCCGAGCGGCGGCGGATCGCGGCGGATTTCGTCCTTGGGCAGGGCGGAGGACAAGTCGAACTGCTGCGCATTCCGGTCGCGGTGAAGCGTGCGGTCGCCGGGGCGGAGAAGGCGATGGCGCGTTCGCGCAGGCGGGCGGAGAAGGGGCTTTGCACGAAGGATGAGAGCGAGGCGTTTTGCTCCAAGTCGGCGGCCGCGCTCAGGAGATACCTGGACAAGCAGGTCAAGGAGGGCGTGATTACCCCCGCCGAGCGCAAGGCGCTTGGGCAATGACCCGCCGGAAAATATTGACGCGGCGGGGACGCAGATTTGGTATAATATGCGGCAAAATGGGAAGGCGGATGTCATGAACAGGAAAAACCTTGCCTATGTGGCGGTCGCGGCGTCGCTTGCGGCGTTTGCGTGCGGATGTAGATCACACAGCTACCACTCGCGCACGTACGTGACGGAACCGGTTTACGTTGAGCCGGCATACGTAGAGCCGGCGTATGTTGCGCCGGCATACGTCGAGCCGGTTTACGTCGAGACGGTGGTGGTGCCGCCGCATCGTCCGCACCATCATCCGATTGTGCACCCGCCGCCGCGCCGTCCCGGGCCGTCGCCGAGGAGGCCGTCGGTCCATCCGGCGCCGCCGAACCGGCGTCCGCCACCTCCGCAGCACAGGGCGAAGCCAGGTCCGGCGAAACCAACGCCGTCGCGCCCAGCGGCGAAGCCTAGTTCTGTGAGGCCAACGCAATCGCGCCCGTCTGTGAAGCCGGGCCCTACGCGACCAATGCAATCGCGTCCGTCTGTGAAGCCAGGCCCTGCGAGACCAATGCCGTCTCGTCCGCCGGCGAAGCCGCGGAGATAAGAATCGCCGCGGTGGATTTGGTATAATACACACTATCCGGCATGGTGTCGGGGAAAAACGAAAGGACATAAGAAACATGAACTACTTCATTGACTGCCTCACCAAGAAATACGCCTGCTTCTCTGGCCGCGCGCGTCGCCAGGAATACTGGCTGTTCTTTCTTTTCAATTTCATCGCCGCTTTTGTAGTTGGTTTTATCGGCGGATTTCTTGCGAGTGTGACTGGCGTCGGTGCATTTGCGTTCCTCGGGGCGATTTACAATCTTGCCGTCCTGATCCCCAGCCTTGCTGTGTTTTGCCGTCGCATGCACGACACCGGGCGCAGCGGCTGGTGGTGGCTGATTGGGCTCATTCCGTTTGTCGGCTGGATCGTCCTTCTCGTCTTCTGCTGCCTCGACAGCCAGCCTGGCGAGAACCAGTACGGTCCCAACCCCAAGGGGCTCTGACGCCGCTATGAAGCGCGCGCGGGATTACCGCCGCGAGGCATGGAACGCGCTCGGCGAAGGGCAGTACTGGCCCTTCGTCGGCGCGATGTTCATCCTTACGCTCATTTCTGCCGCGGCGATAATCCCGTCGATTCTGCTGCTTTTCATTCCGTTTTTCTACTTGATCGGCTTCATGTCGTGGTCTCAGAACACGATGGCGCTTGCGACGATGCGCAGGCACATGAAGTTCGAGCTTTTTTCCTCTGGATGGGGCCATGGGTGGCACATGTTCTGGGTGCTCGGAGTCCAGTGGACGTATTTGCAGCTCTGGTTTCTCCTGCTCATCGTTCCCGGCGTCATAAAGACCTTTTCCTACGCCATGACGCCGTATATCGCAGTTGACCACCCCGACTGGACGGCGACGCAGTGCATCACGGAGTCGCGGCGGATAATGCACGGGAACAAGTGGCGCTACTTTTGCCTCAACATGAGTTTCATCGGCTGGTATCTGCTGCTCATTCCCGCGGCGTTCCTTCCGGGCGGCACCTTCGCGCAGCTCTTCCTGCAGCCGTATGTCCAGACCGCCTGCGCTGCCTTTTACGAGGACATCAAGGACACGTGGCCTGCGGAGATTCCAAACATTAGAATTTAGGTCTGACCTATTTTCTAATGTTTGGAATGCCATCCGCAAAGCGAAAGGACAAATGCGATGAAGAAAAGCATGGTTGCAGTGTTGGCGCTGGCGGGTGCGGCGGCGGGTCTGGCGGGCGCGGATTCCGCCGCGGAGTTCAGGGACGGAACGGCTTTTGCCTTCGGCAACATGCCGAGTGAGCTGGTGGTCGAGCGCGAGGCGGGCAAGCCGGTCCGGGTGGAGTTCCGCTACCGCCGACCATGGGAGAAGGACGTGGAGCCGTGGAAGACCCTGCGGCTGACGGTCAGGGATCCGCGCGGGAGATAAGGCCAAGGGCGCGGGAATTTATGGTATAATGCACCCAAATATGCGTAGTGCCTGGGGCAGGCCCGGGCCATGCATTCAACAAGAGGAGGCGAAATGCACAAGAAGAAGGTGTCGCTGGTCGTCAAGATCATGATCGGGTTTCTGCTGGGCACGACGGCGGGCTTGCTGATAAGCAGGTTTGGAGGGCCCGAGACCGTCGAGAAGGTGGTGCCTTTCGTCGCCCCGTTCGGCAACGTGCTGGTGGCGATGCTCAAGATGGTGGTCTGCCCGATAATCCTCTTCTCGCTGATCCTCGGCGCGGCGTCGCTGCCGCTGAAGCGGTCGGGGCGGGTAGGCGCGAGCGTGCTCGCGTGGTACTTCGTCACCTCGATCCTGGCCACGGTGTTCGGGGTGGCGCTTGCCTACGCGCTCGATCCGTCGATGGCGTCGGCGAAGTCGGTCGCGAGCGGCTACATGGGCGGCGTCGAGGGAATGGCCGCGAAGTCAACGGGCGGCACGTTCGGCGCGTTCTTCGTGGGGCTCTTCCAGAATCCGTTCGCGGCGCTCGCGAACGGGCAGTTCCTGCCGATAATCGTCTTCTCGATCGGCTTCGGGCTCTGCGCCCGCTGGCTGCTGGACTCCGCCGGACTCGACGCGCGTACCCGGAACTCGGTGGAGACCTTGGTCGCCTGCTGCGACGGCGCCCAGAAGGTGGCGTTCAAGCTCATCGACTGCGTGATCCACTACTTCCCGATCGGCGTGTTCGCGCTTTCGCTCGTCAACTTCGCCGAGAACGGGGTGCTGCTCTTCGGCCCCTACGCGAAGATCACGCTCTGCGTGGTGGTGGGGGTGGTGGCGATGATCGTCGTCGTCTATCCGCTCGCGATCGCGCTCTTCTGCCGCGAGAACCCGTACAAGGTGCTCCTGCGCCTGCGCGAGCCGATGCTCACCGCCTTCGTGACCCGCTCCTCGGCGGCCACGCTGCCGGTGTCCTTCAAGGCGGCGGACGCGCTCGGCGTCGACCGCACGCTCTCGTCCTTCTCGCTGCCGATGGGGGCGACGATCAACATGGACGGCGTCTGCGTGCACCTTCCGGTCTTCGTGATCCTGGCGGCGAACATGTTCGGCCACGACCTCGGCGTGGTGGAGATCGCCACCCTCTGCGTGTCGATCGTCTTCGCCTCGGTCGGCGCTGGCGGCATCCCCGGCGGTTCGGTGTTCCTGCTCTTCATGGTGCTCGAGAACATGGGCCTGCCGTCCGACCAGGTGGCGATGGTGGTGGCGCTCTGCCTCGGGATCAATCCAGTCCTCGACATGTTCGAGACCTGCTGCAATGTGACGGGCGACAATGTCTGCACCTACATCGTGGCGAAGCGGGCCGGCCTCATGCGGCAGGGGTAAAAGGGGCGGCCTTTCTGTATACGCGGCAGTCTCTGCGGCAGTTGTGCGGCTTCGGGCGGTGGAGCTCGCCCCGCCGAACGCTCGGCCTCCTAACGTGCCGAGCTCGGGATTCTCGACACTGACCGAAACGCGCTTCCGTTCCAAACGCGCTTAGGTCTCGAATCACGTCGTCGGGCCGACTCCCGCCCTCCGCCGCATGGCGGCACTTCCCGCGGCAGATTTGGTATAATACGCACATTTTAGACAAAAAAGCTATATGCGTATTAGATCCATAGTACCGGCGGGAGTCTGCGTTGCGTTCGCGCTTGCGGGCTTCGCGGCGGCGGCTTCGTCCACGTTCAGCATCGCGGGCTCGGGCAACCAGTTCATCGTCTCGCGCTCGGGAGAGGGGACGAACGACGCCGAGACCGTGCGCTACCGCACCGTGTCGCTGAGCGCCTACGCCGGCCAGCACTACACCGCCAATTACGGCACGCTCGCGTTCGCCGCCGGCCAGACCACGACGAACGTCTCCGTCACTGGGAGGACGCCGTCCACCGCCGCCTACAGGTACCAGACCGGCGCCTCGCGCTCCTACCGCTTCGAGATCACGGACATTGGCGGCTTCCCGGTCACCAACGCGACGCGCAGCATCACCACCGGCACGCAGCTCTCAACCACCTACCTGAACCGGGAAGTCACCGACCTCGTGTACTTCACCAGCGGCGGCTCCATCACGTCCGGCTCCGGCAACAAGTACCTCGACGTGACCTACGGCACCAGCTCCTACCGGCAGGTGACGGACGGCGGCTACAATCAGGCCGTCCACACGGTCGGCACCGGCAGCCTCTACGGCAACAACGCCGACTTGCGCACTTTCCTCGACGGCATTGGCTGCAAGATGTACGCCACCGTCTACTTCACGCAGAAGGAGGAGCAGGACGGCTACCAGTACATCCAGATCCTCGCCGACAACGCCACGACCTACGACGGCAACGACCCGAACGGCGCGGTGGATACGCCGTCCACTTCGATCTACAAGGCGTGCTTCATCCTGAGCTACACTCCCAGCGGCAGCGTGATGGAGGACGACCACTACCAGTTCTTCCCGCACCGCTACGACTACGCCGACAAGGCCGCCGAAACCTCCGCCGGCATCAGCCATTACGAGTTCGACTACAACAACAGCCACCTCTACGAGCAGAAGTTCAGGAACAACACCCCGTCCTACCGGACCAGCACCTCGGGCTCGCTTGTCCTTGCAACCTCGGTCAACAACCTGAACATCCGCTTCGACGCGGCCGGCTCCGGCGGCGACACCTGGGACTTCAAGAACCTGAAGGTCCGTCTCGCCCTTGTCGACACCGCTTCCCCCGTCATGCTTACCGCATCCGCCGCCGCCGCGCCCGGCGTCCACGCAAAGGGCAACGACCTCTACGTCTCCGTGGCGTTCAACGAACCTGTCACCTGCTCCTCTGCGTCGCTCACGACTACTTGGGGCACGCTCAGCCACAACTCCGGCAGCGGCTCGAATGTCCTCACCTTCAAGGGCAAGATCTCCGCCTCCGCCTCCGGCAACCTCAACATCACCAGTTGGAGCGGCACCATCAAGGACCTTGCCGGCAATGCGCTGGCCGGCTCCGGCGCCCTCAACCAGAGCAATCTTGCCTCGCTGACAGGCTCCTACGTCTATACCATCTCCTACGACCTCGCCGGCGGCGCGCTTCCCGGCGGCAGCGCGTCCAACCCGACCACCTACACCTACGAGAGCGACGGCATCACCCTCGCGAACCCGGTTCGCACTGGCTACAACTTTGTTGGCTGGACGGGAACCGGCATCACCAGTCCCACCAACTCCGTAACCATCCCGGCTGGATCGCACGGCGACCGCAGCTATGTCGCACACTGGGACACCATCCCCTGGGCCGGAACCGGCACCAGCGTCGATCCGTATGTCATCATATATCCCAGCCAACTCGACCTGCTTGCCGCGCAGGTGAATGCCGGCGACGAATTTCAGAACTCATATTTCGTCCTCGGCACCAACATCACCTATGCCTACACGACCGCCTGGAACGACGCCACCAGCACCGAGAACAACTACACCGCCATCGGCGGGTCTGTCGGGTGCTTCAAGGGCGTCTTCGACGGCCGGGGCTACACCGTGAGCGGTATTCGCATCTACAAGAGCGGGTCTGGCACGGTCGACGGCAAGCAAGGACTCTTCGGCAGGACTTACGATGGAACCGTGAGGAACGTCACCCTTGCCGATGCCCGCATCACTGGTTCCAGTAGTGTCGGCGGAATCGTCGGAGAAGCCTACCGCGGCGAAGTCAGCAACTGCTTCGTCCTCGACGTATCTTTGCCCGATGTCGAAAAATCCGGCGCCATCGTCGGCAACAACAACAACTCCACCCTCGCCGCCAACTACTACCACGCCTGCACCGTGGCCGGCACGGCGAACGCCATCGACGTCGGCACCGGCGACGGCGACGTCGCGGGCGCGCTTCCCGTGTTCACCGTCGGCGGCAACGACATCGCGGTCGCCGGCACGAGCGCCGTCGCCCACGACGGCACCAACTACTACGTCGAGGGGAGCGTCGTCACTCTCTCCTACACCGGCGAGCTGCCCGCCGGCGCCACCTGCGGCTACGTCGCAAGCGCCGGCATCCTTGACGGCGACAGCCTCACCTTGCCCGCCGCCGACGTGACCGTCACTGCGTACGTGATGACGGGACTGACCGTCAACGGGCGGGACGTGGGATTCCCCTCAGGCCCTGGCTGGTATTCGGACGGGGCGCACACGGTCTATCTCACGAACGCAGGGCCGTTCACGGTAAGCGGCAGCACGGACGGCGGCTACGGCATCGAGGCGACCACGAGCGCCCAGGTGATACTCTCGAACGCCACGATCGACGCTTCCGCCTACGAGGATTGCATCGCCTTCCGCGTAGCGAGCGGGGCGAGCGTGGACTTCTCGCTCATAGGATCAAACACCCTCAAGACCTCCGACGGAAACAGCGGTCTCCAGACCGGCCGTGCCGCGCTCGAAGTGCCGGAAGGGGCGTCGGCGACCATCGGCGGCGAGGGTTCGCTCTCGGCCACCGCTGGCACGGCCAGCGGGAATGGGGGCGGGGCGGGCATCGGCGGCGGCTGCGGCCAGAACGCGGGGACGATCGAAATCCGTGGCGGAACGATCACGGCGTTGTCCAGAAACAGCGGCGCGGGCATCGGTGGTGGCACGGGCGGCAATGGCGGCACGATCACGATTTCCGGCGGTGTCGTCAACGCCCAAGGGCGGCAGTCGGGCATCGGCGGCGGCTACCAAGGCCACGGCGGCAACATCACGATTTCCGGCGGCACGGTGTACGCCAGCAGCACCGTGGACAACCGCCCGGACATCGGCGGGATGGCGAACTCGGAGGAAGCGTCGTGCATTATCTCCGGCGGTTCCGTCCACGCGGTGAACGGCCGCATCAATCCTGCCGCGGAGAATGCCAACCACGTGGCCGTCCACTGCGTGACCGTCTCTGGACTGCCTCCAAACACGGAGCCGCGGATCAGCTGGCTGACGACGGCGGACTCTGGCTACGGCCAGAACGACATGTGGACGGACTCGAACGGCAGGCTCTACGTCTGGCTCCCCGACGGCACGCACTATTTCACGGTGGATGGTGCGGGCTTCCGCGCGGTAGTGGACGGCGCGGACACGGCGGCGGAATCTGGTCTCGTGGTTCCCTACGTTGACGAGAACGGTGATGTGCAGATATGTTTTGGATGCACCGTCATCACGAACGCCGTCGGCGACGTCCTATATGGCGCAATCGGCCAGGAAAACTGGTACGTTGTGCGCGGAGACGTCACGATCAGCGGAAATCTCGGTTTCAACGACGACTGCCCCCACCTGATTATCTGCGACTACGCAACCCTCGCCGTCACCAACGTCAGCGGCGACGCCATCTGTTCATGGAGAGACATCGCCATCTACGGGCAGTCGGATTGCGCGGGCGCTGTTGTCGCCAATGGCAGCGGCATCGGCATCTTCGCCGCCGCCCATGTCACCATCAACGGCAGCATCGTCAGCGCCACCGGCAGCAACGGCATCGTCGGCCGCCACTCAGTTACCATCAACGGCGGCACTGTCACCGCTAACGGCGTCAGCGAGAGGGGCATAATCGGCGCAAACGTCACCATCAACGGCGGTACCGTCAACGCCACCGGCACTGGCAACAACAACGGCATCTCTGCCAACGACGCCATCGTCCTCGGCTGGAGCGATCTCGACGACAGCATCACCGCCAGCAGCTACGGGTTCTACTATGGCAACGGCACACTCTCCATCAAGGAAGGGCAGATTTTCACGGACGGTGTAGACTCCTACGCTGGCGTCGTCGACCCCGCCGCCATCGCGGGCAAGACGCTGATGCCGTGTTTGTCGCCGTGGGAATTGCTGCAGAAGCGGCTGGACGCGGGCGGCATGGTCAAGCTCGCAATCGACGTTACCGCGACGAACGACGACGCGACGCTGACGGTCACGAACGCCGTCACGCTCGACCTGAACGGGCACGTGATCGACGCCGACTATCGGTTTAGGGCAATCCAAGTGCTTGAAGGCGGCAACCTCGTGCTCACCAACAGCGTGGAGGGGGCGGGCGCAATTGTCAACGGCCTGGGCGAGCGCTATGGCGGCGGCGTGTACGTGGAGAACGGCGCGTTCACGATGTCCGGCGGCTCGATCTGCAGCAACATTGCCCAACAGGGCAGCGGCGTGTACGTGGACGGCAGAAGAGGCTCATTCACGATGACCGGCGGCGAAATCTCCGGAAACAGACCGCACCTTTTGCCGAGCACTGTGGTCTCTGGCTATAACGGCGGCGGGGTGTACATGAAAGGTGGCATGTTCGAAATGTCGGGCGGCTCGATCGCCAACAACAATGCCGGCTACAACGGCGGCGGCGTGTACATGCAAGGCGGCACGTTCACGATGTCCGGCGGTTCTGTCACCAACAACTACGCCCCTCAAAACGGTGGCGGAGTGTACATGGATGGCGGCACGTTCACCATTTCCAGTGGCGAGATCTCCGGCAACATCGCCAGATACAGCGGCGGAGGCGTGTTTATGTACAACACCGGCAGCGGCGACGGCACATTCACGATGTCCGGCGGCGAAATCTCCGGCAATGTGGCTTACGCCAACGGAGTCGACAATACCCGAGGCGGCGGAGGCGTGTTCGTGTCCGGAGGTTACGAGGGGTTTGTTATGACCGGCGGCACGATCATCTCCAACTCGGTCCAAAGCTCAAGCAGCGCGTATGGCGGCGGCGTGTGCGTTTACGGGAGTGCCACGAACACGATTTCCGGCGGCATGATCTCCGGTAACTTTGTGACCACGACCGCCGGCGGAAATGTCTGGACTTTTGGCGGTGGGGTGTTCGTGGATAAAAGCACGTTCGCGATGACAGGCGGCGAAATCTCCGGCAACTGGTCCAGCAAAAACGGAGGCGGCGTATGCGTGCGAGGTGATGCAATACACCTGTTTATGATGTCCGGAGGGGCCATCTCAGGCAATGCGGCATATTGCATCGGCATGAACGGCCTTGGCGGAGGAGGCGTGTTTGTGAATAGCGGAGTGTTCGAGATGTCAGGCGGTGAAATTTCCGGCAACACGGCTGTCGGCGGCGGTGGCGTGTACGTGAACAACAACAGCACGTTCGCGATGACCAACAGCGTCATCTCCGGCAACGAGGCCAGTAAAGGCGGCGGTGTGTACGTGAACAGCGGCCATCTCTACGTTTCTGGCGTTTCGTCCGTTTCCGGCAACACCAACTCCGTCGGCCAGTCTCGCAATGTCTATCTTGCCTCCTCTCGCACGATCACCGTGGAAGGTCTTTCGGCGGGCGCGTCCATCGGCGTGACGACCCAGACCGAGCCGACCCTCGCCAATCCCGTCGCGTTCGCCAGTGGCTCGGCGGCAGACGGCGCGCATTTCTTCAGCGACGATCCTGGCTTCGCCGTGTGCGTCGAGAATAATTCGCTGTGCCTTCGCGCGATCACTCCGTGGGAACGGCTGCAGAAGCGGCTGGACGCGGGCGGCATGGTCAAGCTCGCAAGCGACGTTACCGCGACGAACGACGACGCAACGCTGATGGTCGCGAACGCCGTCACGCTTGACCTGAGCGGACACGTGATCGACGCCGACGGGTGGTTCAGGGTCATCGAGGTTCTTGAAGGCGGCAACCTCACGCTCACCAACAGCGTGGAAGGGGCAGGCGCCGTGATCGGTGGTTGTGACGTGTACTATGGCGGCGGCGTGTATGTGAATGAAGGTGGCGCATTCACGATGGCTGGCGGAACAATCTTCGCCAACTCGGCCAATCGGGGCGGCGGCGTGTACGTGGACGGCGGCACGATCGAGATATCGGGCGGCGAAATCTCCGGAAACACGGCATACGGCAATGGCGGCGGCGTGTACGTGACCGGCAGCGCGTTCACGATATCCGGTGGCAAAATCTCCGGCAACGTGGTAGGCCCAAGCAGCGGCACCATAGGTGGCGGTGGCGTGTATGTGTACAGCAGCAATAGTGACCGCAGCACGTTCACAATGACCGGCGGCGAAATCTCCGGCAACGTGGTGTACGCAAGTGGTTCCACTGATGTCTATGGAGGCGGCGGCGTGTACGTGAACGAGAACGGTACGTTCGCGATGTCCGGCGGCTTGATCATCTCCAATTCGGTCCAAAGCTCCGGCAGAGCGTATGGCGGCGGCGTGTGTCTGAAAAATATCATCGGCACGGGCACTATGACCGGTGGCACGATCTCCGGGAACTTCGTGGACACTACCGGCGACGGCAATAACATTTATGCCGCTGGCGGTGGCATGTTCGTGAACAAGTGCGCGTTCACGATGAGCGGCGGCGAGATCTCCGGCAATTGGTCCAGCAAAAACGGCGGCGGCGTGGCTGTGGGCGGTATTGGCTATGCGTTCGTGATGACCGGCGGCGAAATCTCCGGCAACACGGCAAAATGTTTGGGCTGGTATAATTGCTACGGAGGCGGCGGCGTGTACGTGAACAATAGCGCTACGTTTGCGATGACCAACAGCGTCGTCTCCGGCAACGTGGCCAGCAAAGGCGGCGGTGTGTATGTGAACGTCGGTACGCTCAGGGTTTCTGGTAGTTCGGTCGTTTCCGGCAACACCAACTCCGTCGGCCAGTCTCGCAATGTCTATCTTGCCTCCTCTCGCACGATCACCGTGGAAGGTCTTGCGGCGGGCGCGTCGATCGGCGTGCAGACAGCGACCGAGCCGACCCTCGGTAACCCAGTCATGTTTGCTACAGGTGCTTCGGCTGGCGACGAAAAGTATTTCTTCAGCGATATCTACGGCTACGCTGTGCAGCTGGACGGCAGCGATCTGAAGCTCGTCCAGCCGATGGCATTCCCGACGTATCTCAAATATGCGGACAACTCGGTGCGGTCCAACTACGTCGTGTGGGCGACGTGCTACGGCAAAGACGTCAACAGTGAATACGAGGAGGCGTTCCTCCTAAACGCCGATCCGGCGGCGGAGCCGGCTGAGCTCAGCATTGTCGGGATCGAGGTCGGCGGCGGCGGCGCGACGGTCCGCGTGGCGGCCTCGGCGGGCGGCGAGGCGGTCGACATGGAGAGGGTCAACGGCGTTTTCTGCGTTGAGGCGGGCGAGAGTCCCGTCAATCTTGTGCCGAAGGCGGTTCAGGCGGGGAACGTCGCCTACGGTTCCGGCGAGGCGCAGGTCTTCGTCCCCGCGTCCGATGGCTCCTTCATCCGCGTTTCCATCGACACCGCCACCCCGGCGCGGTAATTGCCGCGGCAGTTTGCGCGGGGAAATATGGTATAATACACAAAAACAAAGCGAAATGAGGTTGCAATGACGAACGCAGTAGTTACCACGGCCCTCAAGGCCATTGCGAATGAACCCGAGGCGGCGCTCACCGGCGCCGTGGCGAAGTCGGTCGAGACCTCGAGCGACTGGCTCTCGGCGCTTACCGCCTGGGTGGACAAGGCGGACTCGATCGTCTGGGGGCTGCCGCTCATCTGCACCATCCTCCTGACCGGCATGCTGCTCACCGGCATGCTGAGGTTCTGCCACCTCATGAACCTCAGGAACGCCTTCCGGTACATGTTCCACACCGAAGCCGGCACCTCGGGCGACGTCTCCTCGTTCGGCGCGCTCTGCACGGCGCTTTCGGCGACGATCGGCACCGGCAACATCGTGGGCGTGGCGACGGCGATCGGCACCGGCGGCCCGGGCGCGCTCTTCTGGATGGAGGTGGCGGCGTTCTTCGGCATGGCCACCAAGTACGCCGAGGGGCTGCTGGCGGTGAAGTACCGCGAGTTCACGCCCGACGGCACCGTGCTCGGCGGCCCGTTCTACTACATCGAGAAGGGCCTGAAGGGGATGTTCGGCGTCAAGAGCTGGAAGTGGCTCGCGGTGCTGTTCGCCTTCTTCGGCGTCACCGCCGGCATCCTCGGCATCGGCACCATCACCCAGGTGCACGGCATCACCTCGGCGGCGCAGCGGTTCTTCGACCCCGGGTTCGACCCGGCCAACCTCGCGACCGGCGTGCAGCTCTTCGGCACCACCTACTCGGTGCCGGTCATGATCGCCGGCGCGGTCGTGGCGCTGTGCACCGCGCTGGTGGTGATCGGCGGGCTCAAGCGCATCGCCAGCGTCTCGACGGTGGTGGTGCCGTTCATGGCGGTGTTCTACATCCTGATCTGCGGCTTCATCCTGCTGGGCAACATCTCCAAGGTCTCGGCGGCGGTGGAGCTCATCGTGCGCGCGGCGTTCAACCCCGCGGCGTTCACCGGCGGCATGGTGGGGACGATCTTCATCGCGATGCAGAAGGGCATCGCGCGCGGGATCTTCTCCAACGAGGCCGGCCTCGGCTCGGCGCCGATCGCGGCGGCGGCGGCGAAGACCAACGAGCCGGCGCGCCAGGGCCTCGTCTGCATGACCGGCACCTTCATCGACACCATCATCGTCTGCTCGATGACGGGCCTGGCGATCGTGGTGACCGGCGCCTGGGAGCCTTCGCTGGGTCTCAAGGGCGTGGACATCACCATCGAGGCGTTCTCGCGCGGGCTGTCGTTCCTCGGCCCCGGCTCAGCGAAGATCTCGTCATTCTTCCTGATGACCTCGCTCGCGTTCTTCGCCTTCACCACCATCCTCGGCTGGAACTACTACTCCGAGAAGTGCCTCGAGTACCTGGTGGGCTCCCACCGCCGCGGCACGCTGATGGCGTACCGCCTCCTGTACGTCCTCTTCGTGGCGGTCGGGCCGTACCTCACCGTCAGCGTGGTCTGGGGCGTTGCGGACACGATGAACGGGCTGATGGCGTTCCCGAACCTGATCGCGCTGGTGCTGCTCTCGCCGGTCGTCTGGCGCACCACCAGGGACTTCCTGGAGCGCCGCGCCGCCGGCAAGACCGAGTTGTGACGCCGCGGCGGTGCGGCTTCGGGCTGGGGCGCTCGCCCCGCCCTCCGCCCAACCCGCATCCTCGTCCCTGCCGTGGTCCTGTCTGAGTCCATTGGACCTTCCCAAGCGGCGAAGCGCATTTCTCCCCGCTGAACCGCGGCACCTTGCACTGCGTGGGGTAAATATGGTAAAATACACAAACTTTTCAACTGAAAGGAATCAAGAAAATGAAGATGACATGGCAGCCTTCCAAGATCAAGCGGAAGAGGAAAATCGGCTATCGCGCGCGCAAGGCCACCAAGGGCGGACGCAAGGTGCTTGCCCGCCGCCGCGCCAAGGGACGCAAGCGCCTGACCCAGGTCTGACACCACCCGGCCAATGTCCACGCGGCTCCCCGGCGCGAAGTACAAGCGTGTCTTCGACCGGGGGCGTCCCCTGAAGGGACGTCTCCTCGCCGCGTGGCGGCTGAAGTCAGCCGACGCCGACCGCCAGGCCGGCGTCGTGGTTTCCAAGAAGACCTTCCACGACGCGGTCGACCGCAACCGGGCCAAGCGGCTGATGCGCGAGGCGTTCCGGCTGCTGGCGAAGGACGGACGCGTGCCGGAGCGCACCGAGTGGGTGTTCGTCGCCAGGCGCGCGATCGCGGGGAAGAAGGTGCAGGATGTTGTCCAGGACATTGCAGCTTTTTGTGAGGGCGTACCAGGTGACGCTTAGTCCGCTCTTCGGCGACTGCTGCCGGTTCACGCCCAGCTGCTCGAACTACATGCTCGAGGCGCTGCAGGTGCACGGCGCGGCGAAGGGGACGCTGCTGGGGCTCTGGAGGATTTTGAGGTGCCATCCGTTCGGGGCGAAGGGCCCCGATCCGGTGCCGCCGAAGGGACGTTGGAGGAACTGAAGATGAACAAGAGCGAAAAGATAATCTGCCTGCTGCTGGGCGCGGCTCTCGCGTGGTACGTGTGGAGCGAGGTCGGCCGCGCCAAGGAGCGCGCGAAGTACGCGGCGGCGCATCCCGCCGCGGTCGCCGTCGCGACGAACGCCGCGGCGCAGGCCGAGGCCGCGCGGACGGAGCCCGTCGCCGGCGAAGCCACGAAGGCGCCTGCGGCGGTCGAGCCCGCGCCGGCGAAGCCGTCGGTGCCGGAGAAGGTGGTCGTCCTCGAGAACGAGGAGCTCAAGCTCGAGCTTTCCAGCTGGGGCGCGGTCGTCAAGAAGGCGACCTTGAAGAAGTACGCGAAGGACCGCGGCGAAATCTCCGACGAGAACCCGCCGGTCGTGTTCGACTTCTCCGACTCGCCGCTCGGCGCCGGCGCGGCGGTCGAGGCGTTCGAGGTGGCGGAGGAGGGCGCCGATTCCGTCCGCTTCGTCAACGGCGCGAAGTCCCGCACCATCCGCCTCGGCGCGGACTACCGCATCACCCTCGACGACGACGGGATCGGCGGGGCGGTTTCGCTCGGGCAGATGCGCATGGGCGACTCGAAGAACGACCTCCTCTCCGTCGACAGCTGGGCGATGGACGCCGGCAAGGGCAAGCCGGGCGTCGTCCACCACTGCGAGGGCGACTCTCCCCTCAAGGGCTATCTCGTCGGCGGCCTTTCCGGCGGCTGCAGCGGCTCCAAGAGCGCGGCTGGGATGCCGGCGGAGACCTCGGTGAAGTATCCCGGGGCGCAGCAGTGGGTGGCGGTAAAGAACCGCTTCTTCGTGACTGCGTTCTGCTCGTCGACCGCGGCCAACGCCGGCTTCGACGCGACGGTCGCGCGCGACGTCGGCTCCGCCAACTACCGCCCCGCGTCCGTCGCCGCCAGCGTCCTGCTCGCCGACGACGCGGCGAAACGCACGAGCGTCTTCTACGTCGGCCCCAAGAAGCAGGCGCTTCTCTGGGACCTCGGGATGAAGGACGTGATGGAGTTCGGCATGTGGCGGTGGATCTGCTATCCGCTCGTCTGGGTGCTCAACCTCTTCTACGGCTGGATTCCCAACTACGGCGTCGCGATCATCCTCTTGACGATCCTCGTCAGGCTCCTCTTCTGGCCGCTCACCCACAAGTCGACGGTGGGCATGAAGAAGATGCAGGAACTGCAGCCGAAGATGAAGGAGATCCAGGCGAAGTACAAGGACAACCCGCAGCGCATGCAGCAGGAGACCTGGGCGCTCTACCGCGCCGAGAAGGTGAATCCGGCGAGCTCGTGCCTGCCGATGCTGATCCAGATCCCCGTCTTCATCGCGCTCTTCAACGTGCTCAGGTCCGCGGTCGAGCTTCGGTACGCGCCGTTCCTCTGGATTGCCGACCTCTCCGAGCCGGAAGGGCTTTTCGCGAGCTGGTTCCCGTTCGGAGGCCTCAACCTCCTGCCGATCCTGATGGCGGTCTCGACCGGCCTCCAGAGCGCGTTCACGCCGTCTACCGGCGACAAGAACCAGCAGCGGATGATGATGGTGTTCATGCCGCTGATGATGCTTGTCATGTTCTACTCGTTCCCGTCGGCGCTCTCGCTCTACTGGTTCCTCTCCAACCTCTTCTCGATCGTGCAGATGTGGATCATCCGCCGCCAGACGGCGAAGGAGCGCGCGGCTGCCGCGCCCGCGGTGGAGGTGATCGACCCGCCGTCGACGCGGCAGATGCGCCGCCACGGCGCAGTTCTGCTCGCGCTGGCGCTCGCCCTGCCGGCTCTTTCCGCCTCCGCCCGCACCTTCGAGCTGAAGGCGTGGCGCGGCGAGACGGTGGCCGCGCGCCTGCCGGACTCCTGCGAGCTTGGCGCAGCGCCCGCGCCGCTGGCGGTGAAGGTCGGCGTGATGCGGCCGGTGAAATTCGCCGCCGAGCCGGGCTCGCTGCAGCTCCGCGAGGCGTATGACCGCGTGGAGTGGGGCGGCGCCGGCGCGGGGCCGAGAGTGGTGGAGGTGTCGGTGCCGGCGGACGCGAAGCCGGGCGTTTACCGCTGCGGGATGATGGAGGTGAAGGTTCTCGACCGCGTGCTGCCGTCGCCGAAGGAGTGGAAGTACTACCTCGACCTCTGGCAGCATCCGTGGGCGGTCGCGCGCGTCGCCCGCTTAAGGCCGTTCTCGAAGGAGCACTACGATGCGATGCGGCCGGTCTACGAGCTGCTGGCGACGGCGGGTCAGAAGACGCTTACCGTGACCCTCCTCGACGAGCCGTGGGACCACCAGTGCCGCGACGCCTACCATTCGATGGTCGAGGACGGCTTCGCGCTCTTCGACGAGTACGTCGAGTTCGGCCGCTCCTGTGGGCTGGGGCCGGACATCTCCTGCTACACGCTCTGTCCCTGGAAGCTCAGGGAGAAACCGGGCACGCCCGAGTTCGAGGCGCGCTGGGCTCCGTTCATCCAGCGCTTCGCCGCGCACCTGAAGGAGAAGGGGTGGTACGACGACACGATCATCGCGATGGACGAGCGGTCGCCGGAGCAGGTGAAGGCGGTTGTGGACTTTGTCCACCGCCACGCCCCCGGCCTGCGCATCGCGATGGCCGGCAACCGCAAGCCGAGCGACTTCAAGGGCATCGACATCGACGTCTACTCGCAGATACTCTCCCATGTGACGCCCGAGTTCCTTTCTGAGTGCGACGGTCGCCGCGAAAAAGGTTTCAAGACCACATACTACGTCTGCTGCTGGCCGGTCAAGCCGAACACGTTCATGGAGTCCGCCGGCGAGGAGCCGTTCTGGCTCGGTGCGTACCCTGCGTTTGCGGGAATGGACGGTTTCCTGCGCTGGGCGTGGAACAGCTGGCCGGAGGATCCGCTCGCCGACGCCGGCTACGGCGACTGGCGCGCCGGCGACACCTTCCTCGTCTATCCCGGCGGACAGCCGAGCTGGCGCTTCCTCGAGCTGAGGAACGGCATTGTCGCCGCGGAGAAGGCGCGGATCCTGCGCGGGTCCGACGCGGTCGGCTTCGCCAAGGCCGCCGCGGCGTTCGACCTCAAGAAGGCGCTGGACGGCAAGGCCGAGTGGCGGCAGGTCCGCCGCCAGGTGCTCGACTTCGTCAACGCCGAGTGATGGCGCGGAGATGGAGAAGTTCGAGCTCGAGCCGAAACTGAAGGACGAGATCCGGTCGCGGGTCCTGGGCGACGGTTTCATGAAGATCGTCCAGTCCGTCCGCCGCGGCGGCGCGGTCTTCCGGATCGCGATGCGTCCGGTGGAAATCGGCGGCGAGCGCCGGTTCCAGGCGGAGATGACCGACGACGGCCAGGTGCAGGTGAAGAACCTCGATGCCGACGCGGCGGCCGCGGGGCTGGAGGAGATCCTCGCCCAGAAGGGCGCGCGCGAACCGCATTTGATGACCGGCAGGGGCGACCTCCACGTCAGGGTGACGCGCAAGGGGCGGGTGGTCGTCTCGCGCTCCGCCGAGATGGACCGCGAGGTGGTGGTGCTGCCCCACGACCGTGTCAAGCGCCTGCCGCTTACCGCCTTCGACTCCGCCGCGCTCCTCCGGGCGACCGGCATCGCCGACGGGTCGGGCAAGGTGCGCGCGTCGATGCGCGGCAAGTACGACCAGGTCAACGAGTTCCTGCGGACGGTCGGCGAGACGGTGCGGCACGACGGCGACGCCCCGTTCACCGTGGTCGACTGCGGCTGCGGCAAGGCGTACCTCACGCTTGCGCTCGCCTGCTATCTCGTCGAGGTGATGAAGATCCCCGCGGCAAAGGTGGTCGGGGTCGACCGCCGGGGCGACGTAGTCGAGTCCGCCCGCAGCATGGCCGCGCAGCTCGACCTCGGCGGGCGCGTGTCATTCGAGGAGGCCGACATCGCCGCGTACTCGCCGCCGGGCGGCGCGGCGGACATGGTGGTCTCGCTCCATGCCTGCGACACCGCGAACGACGAGGCGCTCGCCAAGGCGGTGGAGTGGAAGGCGAAGTACGTCTTGAGCGCGCCCTGCTGCCAGCACGAGCTCCAGAAGGCGCTCGGGCACGGGCGCTCCGCCGGCGGCGACGCCTTCGCGGGGCTGCTCCGCCAGTCGATCCTCCGCGAGCGGCTCTGCGACATCCTCACCGACTCCTTCCGCGCGATGATCATGCGCATCCTCGGCTACCGCGTCCAGGTGGTGGAGTTCGTCTCGCCGGACGCGACCGCGCGCAACATCATGCTCCGCTGCGAGTCGGGGGTGAAGAGCGGACAGGCCGCGGCAGTCGGCGAGTACCTCGCGCTGCGCGACTTCTGGCAGGTGACGCCGTGGCTGGAGACGCGGCTCGCCCCGATTCTCTCGAAGCACCTCGAAAGGTTCGCATGACCGCGGCGGAGCGAATCCCGCTTCTCGAAATGCGTGCGCGCATCGTTGCCGCAGTGCGCGCGTTCTTCGACAACCGTGGCTTCGTCGAGGTGGAGACGGCGGTGCGCATCGCCGCGCCGGCGCCGGAGGAGCACATCGACTGCCCCGCGGTGCCGCCGCCGTCCGCTCCCGGCGTCGTCGGCGACCGCGCGACCACCTACCTCCGCGCCTCGCCGGAGCTGCAGATGAAGAAGCTCCTCGCCGCGGGAATGGAGCGCATCTACCAGATCGGCCCCTGCTTCCGCGAAGGCGAGCGCGGCGCGCGGCACAATCCCGAGTTCACGATGCTGGAGTGGTACCGCCGCGGCGCCGGCTACCTCGAGCTTAGGGAAGACCTTAAGGAGCTGCTCGCGGCGGTTTCGGACGCTGCGCCGGGATTGAAGCGCATGGACTCGCCTGCGGAGGTCCTCGCCGTGCGCGACGCCTACCGACGTTTCGCCGGCTGGGACCCCTGGAGCGGCGAATGGGACCAGGACCGGTTTGACTTCGACATGGCGGCGAAGGTGGAGCCGGCGATCAAGGCGATGGGCGGCGGCGTGTTTCTGACCGACTATCCGCCCGCGGCGGCGTCGCTTGCACTTGTTTCCGGCGAAGGGGAGCCTTACGCCGAGCGCTGGGAGTTCTACTGGAACGGCATTGAGCTCGCGAACTGCTTCTCCGAGCTCTGCGACGCCGCCGAGCAGCGCCGCCGCTTCGAGCGCGCCCGCGCGCGCCGCCGCGAGCTGGGCGAGGAGGACTACCCGCTCGACGAGGAGTTCCTCGGCTCGCTTCCCGCGATCGGCCGCGCCGCCGGCGCCGCGCTCGGCGTCGACCGGCTGGTGATGGCGCTCGTCGGCGCCGGGAGCATTGTGGACGTCCGCGCCGCGGTGTGATTATGGTATAATACGCAATACGATGAAAGAGACGAGAAGACAGGCTCGCGAACTGGCGGTGCAGATGCTTACGGCGGCGGACCTCGGTCGCGAGGAGGATCCGGCGAGGGTGGTAGAAGACTTCTGGGCCCAGCGCCAGACGCTTGACGCCGAAGATGGCGGCGACGGCGGGGAGAAGATTCCCGCCTGGCTGAGGAAATTCGCCGACGAGCGCGTCCTCGGCGTGCTTGGCGAACTTGCCGAAATCGACGCGGCGCTTGCGCCGTTGCTTGAGAACTGGGATCTTTCCCGCCTTGGCACGGTCGAGCGCGCGGTGCTGCGCCTCGGCGCCTGGGAACTCCGCAGCACCGACGTCCCCCGCGGCGTCGTGATCAACGAGGCGATTGACCTCGTCAACTGGTTCTCGTCCCCCCGCAGCCGTTCGCTCGTCAACGGCGTCCTCGACAAGTACGCGAAGAGCCTCAAGCGATGAAGCAGGAAGCGGAGTTCATGACCAGGGCGCTGGAGCTGGCGGCTCGCGGGCTTGGGCATACGCGGCCCAATCCGGCCGTCGGCGCCGTCGTCGTCAAAGATGGCAGGATCGTGGGCAAGGGCTGGCACCGGAAGGCCGGCGGCGACCACGCCGAAGTCGCCGCGATCAAGGATGCGAGGCGGCGCGAGTGGGTGACTGTCGGCAGGGCGTATAGGACGGGCAGCCAGTTTCTCAGGGGTTCGACTTTGTATGTCACCCTGGAGCCGTGCTCGAAGCCGGGCCTGGTTGGCGCCTGCACCGACGCGATCATCGCGGCCGGGATATCTCGCGTAGTCTACGCGCTCCCGGACCCCAATCCGAAGAACCGCGGCAAGGCGAAGCGCGCGCTTGCCAAGGCGGGCGTCAAGTGTGAGCGGCTAAGGGACGCCGAGGTCGAGCGCGCAGCCAGTTCGCTTGTCGCTCCGTTTGCCAAGCATGTGGCGACGGGGCTTCCCTACGTCACGGTGAAGATCGCGATGTCGCTGGACGGGAAGATCTGCGACGACCGTGGCCACGCCAAGTGGATTTCCTCTGCGGAGGCGCGCCGCTTCACTGGTGGGATGCGCGAAAGGGTGGACGCGATCATGGTCGGCGGCGAGACGATTCGCCGTGACAACCCGTCGCTTTTGAGCCATGACAATGCAAATCCGGACCTCCTGCGCGTCGTCGTCTCGAAGAGCGGCAAACTGCCCAAGAGCGCGCAGGTGTTCGCCGACGGCGCACCGAACAGGACGCTTGTCTTCGACGACGCAAAGAAGGCGCTGGAGGAACTCGGACGGATGGGGATCACGCACGTTCTCTGCGAAGGTGGACTCAAGCTTGCCCGCTCGCTTGCCGACCAGGGGTTGGTGGACCAGTGGCTGGCTGTAGTCGCGCCCAAGGTGATCGGTTCGCGACCGGTCGAAGATGTGTTGTGCGGCAAGGTATTGGAAGACGGTAGTGTTCGCGTCGGCGACGATATATTGGTCAATGTATATTTCGGAGACTAATCTATGTTCACTGGGATAGTGCAGAAAGTCGGAACCGTCAAGCGCATATCGCGCGGTGCGGGGCTGGTTTTGGAAGTCGAGGCGGACAAGCCTTGGACGAAGCCGCTGGAAGAGGGTGAATCGGTTGCGGTGAACGGCGTGTGCCTGACGGTCGCGAAGTGCGGCGGTGCGCGCTTCACGGCGGACGTCCTCCGCGAGACCGAGGCGCGCACCGGCCTCGGCGAGCTCGCGCCGGGCGCGAAGGTCAACCTCGAGCGCGCGGTACGGGCCGGCGACCCGCTGGGCGGGCACATCGTGCAGGGCCACGTCGACGGCCGCGGCGAGATCATCGCCAGGGAGAAGGCCGGGCGCGACTTCCGGCTTAAGATCCGCTGCGGACGCGTCCTCGCCGCGCAGTCTGTCCTGAAGGGCTCGATTACCGTCGACGGTGTCTCGCTCACCATCACCGCGATCGGCGACGACTACGTCGCGGTCGATCTCATCCCCACGACGGCGCGCGGCACCATCCTCGGCGCGAAGCGGGCGGGCGACAAGGTCAACCTCGAGGGCGACATCGTGGGCAAGTACCTGGCCAAGCAGGGCGGGGGCGGGCTTACCGAGGAGGCGCTCGCGAAGGCCGGGTTCACGTGAGGCCAGGACGCCGGGGGACGAAATTTGGTATACTATACAAATCTATGAAAAACCGCAAGTTGCTTCTAATGGTCTCGCTCGCGCTGACGGCGTTTTGCGCGTTTGCCTCCGGCGGAATCGAAAACGAACCTTATCCCAACTTCGGACTGCCGCGCGTGGAGCAGATGATGTTCCTCGTGCTGCAGATCGGCGTCATCATCTTCGCCGCGCGTGTGGGCGGGGCGATCGCGTCGGCGCTGAAGCTCCCCTCGATTCTCGGCGAACTCGGCGCCGGCATCGTGATCGGCCCCTGGGCGCTGGGCGGCATCGGCTTCGGCAGCGGTCTCTTCGCGAGCGGTCTCTTCCACGGCGCTGCCCTTCGGGAGATAGCCAGCTCCACCGGACGGCTGGTCGACGCCACGAGCGACGAGCTCTATGGCCTCGCCACCCTGGCGTCGGTGATCCTCCTCTTCCTGTCGGGGCTGGAGACGAACATCAAGATGTTCCTCAAGTACTCGGTAGTCGGGCTGATGGTCGGCCTCGGCGGCGTGGTGGTGTCGTTCGTGCTCGGCGACCTCTGCGCCGTCTTCCTGCTGCCGAAGTTCTTCTCGGCGTTCGCGGCCGGCGGGGAGCACGCGCTTGCCGGCATCCCGCTTGCCGAGGCGATGACCAAGTCGGCCCCGCTCTACATGGGCATCATGTCCACCGCCACCTCGGTGGGAATCACCGCCCGCATCCTCTCCGAGAAGAAGAAGATGGACTCCGAGGAGGGCGTAACCATCATGGCCGGCGCGGTGATCGACGACGTCCTCGGCCTCATCGTGCTCGCCGTCGGCAACGGCATCATCGCGGCGCACAAGGCGGCAGAAACCGCGGGGACGGCGGCGGGCGGCATGGACTGGGGTGAGATTGGCCTCGTCGCGCTCAAGGCGTTCGGCGTCTGGCTTGGCGCCACGGTTGTCGCGCTGCTGGCGGCACGGTGGATCGCCAAGTTCCTCAAGAAGGCGTTCAAGAGCCCGGTGGTGATCGCGACGATGGCCTTTGGTCTCGCGCTGGCGCTGGCAGGGTTCTTCGAGTACATGGGCCTCGCGATGATCATCGGCGCGTACGTGATGGGCCTGGCGCTCTCGCGCACCGACCTCAAGCACCCGATCCAGGAGATGCTCACCCCTGTCTACACCTTCCTGGTGCCGGTGTTCTTCTGCTCCATGGGCATGATGGTGGACGTGCGCGCGCTCTGCTCCGAGCCGGTGCTCATCTTCGGCGGCATCTACACCGCCGTCGCGGTCGCGTCGAAGGTGTTCGGCTGCATGGCGCCGTCGATGTGCTGCGGCTTCAACGTCCTGGGCGGGCTCAGGATCGGCGCCGGCATGGTGCCGCGCGGCGAGGTGGCGCTCATCATCGCCGGCCTCGGCCTTTCGAGCGGCTACCTCACCCAGGAGATGTTCGGCGTCGGCATCCTGATGACGCTCGTCACCACCATCGTCGCGCCGCCGGCGCTGGTGGGGCTCTTCGCGCCCCGGGCGCGCGGCGTCAGACACCCGCGGCCCGCCACCAGCTCCTCGCGCGAGACCTGCTTCGAGATGAACAACGACGAGGCCGCGAAGCTGATGCTGGAGCGGCTGGTGGACGAGTTCCGCGAGGAGGGCTTCTTCACCTCGCTGCTCTCCAAGGAGGACAGCATCTGGGAGGTGGCGATGGACGACATGGAGCTCTCCATGCGCCGCCGCGGCCACCGCATCTACGTGAGCTGCACTCCGGAGGAGGAGGCGATCGTGATGACTGCGTGGATGGAGGTCGCCAGCCAGATCAACGACCTCGCGCGCGCGATCTCCAAGCCCATACGCCGCCAGGACGTCGACCGCATGCTCGCGGAGGCCGCGAGCAAGAACGAGCGGCACATCGGCCGCTCCGGCGTCGGCCGCTACATGCAGGGCTTCGTCATGCTGCCGAAGTTCCGCGCCGCCACCAAGGCGGAGGCGATCACCAAGATGGTGGCCGAGGTCGCCGCCGCCTGCCCCAACCACGTGCGCGACGCAACCGAGGCGACCGAGGCGGTGCTGCACCGCGAGGCGTCGATGCCGACCGGGCTCGACCACGGCATCGCCGTGCCGCACGGGCGCTGCCGCTCGGTGACCGGCCTCGCCGGCGCGGTGGCGATCGTGGACAACGAGGGCACCGCCAACGGCTGCATCGCCGACTACGAGACGATCGACAACTCCCGCGTCGACCTCATCGTCCTCACCCTCGCCAACGACTCCGAGCAGACGCCGTACCTGCAGCTCATGAGCTTCGTCTCCAAGGCGCTCCGCAACGACGACGGCTACCGCCGGCTCGCCCAGTGCAAGACGGCGGACGAGATGCGCCGGTTCTTCCGGGAGGTGAAGTGATGGAGCTCATCGCCAGCTTCCAGGTCGACCACACCCGCATCGTCCCCGGCATCTACGTCTCGCGCGTCGACGCCGTCGGCGGCGACCGGGTTACCACCTTCGATGTGCGCATGAAGCGCCCCAACGTCGAACCCGCGATCCACCCGAACGCCATCCACTCGATCGAGCACATCGTCGCCACCTACCTGCGCAGCGACCCGGAGTGGAAGGACCGCATCGTCTACTGGGGTCCGATGGGCTGCCTCACCGGCAACTACCTCATCGTCAAGGGGACGCCGACGCCGCAGGAGATCCTGCCGCTCGTCCTCGCCGCCTTCCGCCATTGCCGCGACTTCAAGGGTGAGGTCCCTGGCACCACGCCGGAGACCTGCGGCAACTACCGCCTTCACGACCTCGCGATGGCGAAGTGGGAGGCCGCCCGCTACGTCGAGCTGCTCGAGCGCGAGCCCTGCTTCGAATATCCGGCTACGGAACGGACGCTCGCCGACGGCGGGCGCGAGTTCTACGACTCCTGAGGCCGCCGCCATGGAGAGCGCCGACACCATCGCCGCCGTCGCCACCGCACCCGGTCGCGCCGGCGTCGCCGTTGTCCGCGTTTCCGGACCGGACGCCTTCGCCGTCGCCGCCAGGGTGGCCGGTGTTGCCGCCCCGGGGAGCGGCGGCGAGCGCCTGCCGTCGGTCCGCCACGTCCGTTTCCGCAACCCCGTCTCGGGCACGCCGCTCGACGACGGCGTCCTCCTCGCCTTTGCCGCGCCGCGGAGCTATACCGGCGAGGACGTGGCGGAACTCCAGTGCCACGGCGGCGCCGTCGCGCCGCGCCGCGTGCTCGAGGCCTGCCTCGCCGCCGGCGCCCGCCTCGCCCGCCGCGGCGAGTTCACCGAGCGCGCCTACCTGAACGGCAAGCTCGACTACGA
>CADCCW010000008.1 GCA_902800055.1 uncultured bacterium | reverse complement strand
GCGCGCCTGCCGCCGCGCCGCCGCGCACCCAGCGCCACATGGCGGCGAAGGCGCCGCCGATCGCGTGCAGGCCGATTGCCCCGACCAGCGCGGCGACCATGGCGAGGACGGCGACGACGGAGGACCCGAAGTCGCTCAAAAGCGGCGAAAGGGCGCGGGTCATCACGAGGTAGCCAACCACGCCGCCGGCCTGCGGGGTGTTCACCCGCGCGCGCAGGGAATCGACCAGACCGCCGTGCGCGCCGATAACCTGGACCGCGCACGCCGCCGCGCAGAGAAACGCGGCGAGGCTCAGGACGCGGCGCCAGGAGAACACCGGCTTGCCGCGGGCCATCCTGACGCCGGCCGCAAGGCAGAGGAAGGGGACGACCCACACCGCGAGGCCGAAGAGAAGGTAGCCCCAGTAGGCGAAGCCGTCGCCGAGTGCGCCGATCCAGTTCGTGCGTGGCAGCGGCGGCGTGCAGAGCGCGGGCACGGCGCGCCAGTCGTACGTCACCAGCGCGACGAGCGGAAAGAGCGAGAGCGGCGAAAGGAGCGCCCCCAGCACGCGGCGGGCGCGGCTACCGGTAGTGGAAGAAGCTTCGGTCATGGTTGTTGTCGGCCGCCCTGGCCTTGGCGGCGTTGTCCTTCAGCGCGTGGTAGAGCACCACCGCAAGGAGAAGGGCGAGGAGGCGAAGCCCCCAGTTGCTGGACTTGAAGAGCCTCATTTCCGCTTAGCCGCCTTTCCCTTGCCTTTTTTGCGAAGCCGGTCGAACGCCCTTGAGAACAGGCCGCGTCTGCGCTCCGCGGGCATGCCCTTGGAAATCCAGCGCAGCAGCGAGTCGCGGCGGCCTTCGCCGGTGTAGCGCATGAGCCTGCCGTTGTGCGCCACCGAGACGGCGCCCGACTCCTCGGAGACGGCCACCACGATTGCGTCGGTGTCCTCGGAGAGTCCGACTGCGGCGCGGTGGCGCATGCCGCTGCCGCTCAGCGACGGGTTGTTCGACACCGGGAAGACGCAGTGGGCGGCGGCGATGCGGCCGTCGCGCACGGTGATGCCGCCGTCGTGGAGCGGCAGCGGCGGGGTGAAGATCGTCTCCACCAGCTCGCGCGAGAAGAGCGCGTCGGTCGCCACCCCGGTGCCCTCGTAGCCCCTGAGCGAGATGCCGCGTTCGAAGGCGATCAGCGCCCCGATGCGGCGCTCGGCGAGGGCGAGGACGACGTCGGCCACGTATTCGGCCTCGGCGGCGCCGGTGGGCGAGTACTTGGGCCGGTCGGAGGTGCCGAAGGTGCCGAGCTGGCTGAGGATGCGGCGGATCTCCGGCTGGAAGATGATGACGGTGGCGATGGCGATGTAGGCGAGGAGGGCACGGACGATGGCGGTGAGGACATCGAAGTGGAAGACGTAGGTGAAGAGGAACATCGCCGCCGCCACCAGCCCAACGCCGGCGAGCACCTGGCCGAAGCGCGAACCCTTCGCTGCCTTGAGGATCGAGTAGATGACCGCGTAGAGGATGGCGATCTGGATGATGGCGGAGACGTTGATCATGCCTCGCCTCCCTCTGCCTTCGCCACGTCCTCGCCGCGCACCAGCCGCTCGACTTCGCGCCCGTCCATCGTCTCCTTCTCGAGCAGCGCCTTGGCGAGCTCCTCGAGCTTGGCGCGGTTCTCCTCGATGACGCGCTTCGCGTCGGCGTACGCCTCGTCCACCAGCCGGCGCACCTCGGCGTCGATCTCGCGCGCGGTGCCCTCGCTGAACGCCGGCGGGTTCTCGTCGCCGGAGAGCGGGCTGCGGGCGACGAACGCCTGGAAGCCGAACTTCCCGCTCATGCCGAAGCGGCAGACCATGTCGCGCGCGATCTGGGTGGCCTGCGCGATGTCCTGCGCCGCGCCGGTGGAGATGTCGCCGAGCGCGATCTCCTCGGCGATGCGTCCGCCGCAGCAGAGGCGGATTTCGGAAAGGAAGTAGCCGCGGGTGCGGTTGAGTACGTCGCGCTCGGGGAGCGACATGGTGACGCCGAGGGCGCGGCCGCGCGGGATGATCGTCACCTTGTGGAGCGGGTCGGTGTTCGGCAGCAGCACCTGGAGGATCGCGTGGCCGGCCTCGTGCCAGGCGGTGTACTCGCGGTCCTTCTGCGAGTAGCCGGCCGACTTGCGCTCGCGTCCCCAGAGAACCTTGTCGCGCGCCTCGTCGAGCGTCGCCATGTCGACGCCGTCGAGCTTCTTCCTCACCGCCATCAGCGCGGCCTCGTTGAGCAGGTTGGCGAGGTCGGCCCCGGAGAAGCCCGGGGTGCCGCGCGCGACGCGGTCGAGGTCGGCGTCGGGCGCGAAGGTGATCTTCTTGCCGTGGAGCTCGAGGATCTCGCGGCGGCCCTTGAGCGTCGGCAGCTCGACGACCACCTGGCGGTCGAAGCGGCCGGGCCGCAGCAGCGCCGAGTCAAGCGTGTCGGGGCGGTTGGTGGCGGCGATCACGATGACGCCCTCGTTGGCGTCGAAGCCGTCCATCTCCACCAGCATCGTGTTGAGCGTCTGCTCGTAGGCGTGGGAGCCGCCGATCGCGCCGGCGCCGGTGCGCTTCTGGCCGATGGAGTCGATCTCGTCGATGAAGACGATGCAGGGCGCGCGCTTCTTCGCCTCGGCGAACACGTCGCGCATGCGGCTCGCGCCGACGCCGACGAACATCTCCTCGAAGTCCGAGCCGCTCATCGCGAAGAAGGGCACCGCCGCCTCGCCGGCGATCGCGCGGGCGAGCAGTGTCTTGCCGGTGCCGGGCGGCCCCACGAGCAGCACGCCCTTGGGGATGCGCCCGCCGAGCTTCTTGAACGCGCTCGGGTCCTTGAGGAACTCGACGATCTCCTGCACCTCTTCGCGCGCCTCGTCCACGCCCGCCACGTCGGCGAAGGTCACCTTGTTCTTTGCCTCGATGCCATTGAGCACCTTGGCCTTCGACTTGCCGAACCCGAACGGGCCGCCGCCGCCCATGCGCCGGTACATTATCCAGTAGAGGAGCGCGAGCATGCCGACGAAGAAGAGCGTCTGCACGATGAACGGAGAGATCGCCGCCTTCTTCTCGACGACCTCCGTCTTGATCGAGTTGTCGAGGAGGTCGTTCATCACCCGCTCGTTCTCGCCCGGGACGAGCCGCACGCGGTATTTGCGCTTTTTCGGCGAGCCGTCGTCGTTGAGCTCTTCCTTCAGCTCCATCTCGCCGGCGAGGTAGGTGGACCCCTCGTCGCGGTCGAAGACGCGCGTAACGGGCTCGACGAGGCGACCGTTCTCCATCGCCTCGTAGAACTCGAGCAGCGTCGTCTCCTGCGTCTTCGCCTGCGCCTGCGGGCTCGCCCGGTAGAGCGACAGCAGCGCGCAGACGACGAGCGCGATCAGGAGCCACGACCGTCCCGCGGATTCACCTTTCTTTGCCATGTGCGAATTATACCAAAAATCGCAGGTGCGGGCGCGCGCGTCATGCCGCGGGCCAGAACTTGTCGGCCAGCTTGGAGGGGATGCCGACCTCGCCCTTGTCGAAGTTGTCCGCGAGGATCTTCCAGCCGAGGTCGAGCGCCTCCTCGAGCGGGATGTTGACGGAGAGGTCCATCATCTCGCGTTCGAAGTCGGCGCCGTACTTGAGCAGCTTCTTGTCCCAGTCGGACATCCTGAAGCCCATCGACTGCTTCTCGACCGTTTCCTTGTACTGCGAGTAGAGCTTGATCATCGCGTCCATGATGGTGCGGTGGTCCTCGCGAGTCGCCTTGTTGACCTGCTGCTTGAGGCGCGAGAGCGAGCCGAAGGGCTCGATGCGCCCGTTGCTGAGATAGAACTGCCCCTCGGTGATGTAGCCGGTGTTGTCCGGCACCGGGTGGGTGACGTCGCCGCCGGGCATCGTGGTGACGGCGAGGATGGTGATCGAGCCGGCGCCGTCGAAGTCGACCGCTTTCTCGTAGCGGCTCGCGAGCTGGGAGTAGAGGTCGCCGGGGTAGCCGCGGTTGGAGGGGATCTGCTCCATGGTGATGGCGATCTCCTTCCTCGCGTCGGCGAAGGAGGTCATGTCGGTGAGGAGCACGAGGACGTCCTTCCCGCGGAGCGCGAACTTCTCGGCCACGGCGAGCGAGACGTCGGGCACCAGCACGCACTCGACCGTGGGGTCGGCGGCGGTGTGGACGAACATGACGGTCTTCGCGAGCGCGCCGGAGCGGTCGAGGGTGGAGCGGAACTTCAGGTACTCGTCGTGCTTGAGGCCCATGCCGCCGATGACGATGACGTCGGAGTCGGCCTGGAGGGCGATGCGCGCGAGGAGCTCGTTGTAGGGCTCGCCGGCCTTGGCGAAGATCGGCAGCTTCTGCGAGACGACGAGCGTGTTAAAGAGGTCGATCATCGGGATGTTCGTGCGCACCATCCGGTAGGGCATGATGCGCTTCGACGGGTTTACCGAGGGCTGCCCGATCGGCGAGGGGTTGTCGCGGATGGCGGGGCCGCCGTCGCGCGGCACGCACGCGCCGGTGAAGGCGCGGCCGAGGAGGTCGTCCGAGAACGGCACCTTCATCGGCTCGCCGAGGAACCGGACGCGCGCGGCGGTGTCGACGCCCCTGGCGCCGGCGAAGATCTGCAGCGTGACGTTCGGCCCGTCGAGCTTGATGACCTCCGCGAGGGAAGTGCCGGCGCGGCTTTCCACCTCGGCGATTTCGCCGTATTTCACGCCCTCTGCGCGGAGCGTCGCGACCGACCCGGACAGCGCGTCGATTTTGTGATAGACTCGGTTGTTGAACATGCTTGGCCTCTTGGTGTCAAGGACATTTATGGATATTGATGTGTAGTATACCATAATTCGCCCTTCACAATCAGCCCCAGAGTTAAACTTTATGGTATAATACGCTCAGGAGGGAGACGAGGATGACAATGCTGAGCGTGGTGGTGGCGGCGGCGCTGATGCCGATGCCGAGGTCCGTCGAGATGCGCGGCGGAACGGTCGCGGCGACCGGCGAGGTGCGGATCGTGGAGTCGCGGGACGCGGCAATCGCCGCCGAAGGCTACCGGATCGAGATCGACGGCTCGGGCGTCAAGGTCTTCGCCTCGGGCGCGGCGGGGTTCTTCCGCGCGCGCACGACGCTCGGGCAGCTCGCCGAGGACGGGCGCTGGCCATGCTGCCGGATCGAGGACGCGCCGACGTTTCAGTGGCGCGGGCTGATGCTGGACGAAGGCCGCCACTTCTTCGGCAAGGAGACGGTGAAGGCGCTCCTCGACCAGATGGCCGAGTACAAGCTCAACGTGTTCCACTGGCACCTCACCGAAGACCAGGGCTGGCGGCTCGCGGTCGACCGCTTCCCGGAGCTCGTGGAGTACGGGGCGGTGCGTCCCGAGTCGCCGGCGCACGGCTGCACCGGCGCGCCGTGGGACTACCGCGGCAACGGCGTCAGGTACGGCCCCTACTTCTACACCGCGGCGGACGTGCGCGAGATCCTCGCCTACGCGAAGGAGCGCTTCATCTCCGTCGTGCCCGAGGTCGAGATGCCAGGCCACGTCCGCGCGCTCCTCGCGGCGCACCCCGAGTTCGCGTGCCGCGGGGGACTGCCGCGGACGCCGCGCACGATGAACGACATCGAGGAGGACGTCCTCTGCGCCGGGAACGACGCGGCGATCCGCTTCCTGGAGCAGGTGTACGACGAGGTGTGCGCGCTCTTCCCCGGCGCATACATCCACATCGGCGGCGACGAGTGCCCGAAGAAGCGGTGGAAGGAGTGCCCGAAGTGCCAGGCCCGCATCAAGGCGCTCGGCCTCAAGGACGAGGACGCGCTCCAGGCGTGGCTGACGCGGCACTTCACGGACTACCTCGCGAAGAAGGGGCGGCGGGCGATCGGCTGGGACGAAGTGCTCGCCGGCGACCCGGGCGTGGAGACGGTCGTCCACTGCTGGCGCGAGGCGAAATACGGCATCGCGGCGGCGGAGAAGGGGCATGGCGTCGTCGTCTCCTCGCTCGCGTCCACCTACTTCTCGGTGCCGCAGGGCGTCAAGGACGATCCGTTCGACTACCTCGGCCCCAATCGCCGCTGCTCGCTTGCGACCGCGTACTCGTTCAATCCGCTCGACGGCATGACGGACGCGGCGAAGGCGCGCGTCCTGGGCGCGGAGTGCTGCATGTGGAGCGAGTGCGTATGGAACGAGTACGACCTCGCCTGGAAGCTCTGGCCGCGCGCCTGCGCCTTTGCGGAGGCGGTGTGGACCGCGCCCGCCGCGCCGCGCGACTTTGAGGGCTTCAAGCGCCGCATGGACGTCCAGCGCTGCTGCCTCATCGCCGCCGGCGTCAACTGCGCCCCAGTAGAGTAGCGGCAGCGGAGTAGCGGCTTCGGGCGGGGAGCTCGGCCCGCCGAATGCCGCACCCGCATCCCACGAACCACGAACCACGAACCACGAAATTTTGGTATAATACACCAAATGTCGCAAACAATGAGTAAGACAGTCGGATGGGTGGTGTTCGGGGTGGCGATGGCTGCCCTGGGCTGGTTTGGCCGGCAGCTGGTGCCGGCGGGCGCGCAGACGCATGCGTCCAAGGGCGAGGAGACCGTGTCCGTGGCCGTGACTACGGCGAGGATGGTCGAGTTCAACCCGCCGACGGAATATGTCGGGCACGTCGAGCCGGAGGAGGCCACCGACATCCTGCCGCAGATCGACGGCTACATCAAGAAGGTCTGCTTTGCCGAGGGCGCGAAGGTCGCCGCCGGCGACCTCCTTTTCGAGATCGACCAGGAGCAGTACGGCGCCTCCCGCAACCTGCGCTATTCCGAAGTGCGGAGCGCCGAGGCGAAGGTCGAGGTGGCCAAGGCGGACCTGGAGCGCGCCGAGCGCTACTACCGCCGCCTGGCCGCCGCGGACGACCGCGGCATCACGGCGACCGAGCTGGACAACGCGGAGATGGCGCTTTCGTCCGCCAAGGCCACGCTCAATTCCGCCGTCGCCGCCGTCGAGCAGGCGAAGGCCGCCGCCGCCATCGCCGACTTCAACCTGAAGCACACCAAGGTGTTCTCGCCGATTTCCGGGCGCATCGGCCGGGCCTTCCACGTCTTCCCGATAACCGACTGCGACTACGACGCCTGGCAGTCCGCCGCGGAGCGCCGCGGCACGGAGCTGAACGGCTCGCGCCGCTTCCGCATCAGGCTGCCCAACGGCGAGGAGTACGCGGAGTGCGGCGTCGTCGAGTTCGGCGACAACGTGATGAGCCGCGAGACGGGGACGCTGGTGATGTACGTTTCGTTCCCGAACCCGACCGGGCGGCTCGTCCCCAACGCGTTCGTGAGGGTGCTGTCCGACGAGGCGAATCCGCCGCGTGCGCTGGTGGTGCCGTCGGGCGCCGTGGTGCTGGGCGACGACGGCGCGCGCGTCTGGAAGGTCGACGACGGGAACAGGGCGCATTCCGTCCCGGTCGAGGTCGGCAGGACCTGGAACGGGTCGACGCTCGTCAAGTCGGGGCTTTCCGAGGGCGACAGGGTCGTCTCTGCGGGCGCCTTCAAGCTCAAGGAGGGCGCGGCGGTCGCCTGCCACGAGGGGAACGAGGCCAGATGAACGCGGTCGCCCTGCTGGTACGACGTCCGTACTTTGCGATTGCCGTCGTCCTCCTGTCGGTCGTCGTCGCCGCGATGTCGTTTCCCCGGGCGCCGGTGTCGCTCTACCCGAACGTCGCGCGCCCCGCCATCTCCGTCTCTTGCACCTACCCCGGCGCGAACGCGCGCGAGGTGATGAACACGGTCGCCGGTCCGATCGAGGAGAAGGTGAACGGCGTCGAGGGCATGAGCCGCATGACCAGCTCGTGCTCGGACACCGGCGCCTATTCGCTGACCGTCTACTTCCACGTCGGCGTCGACCGCGACATGGCGCTTACCAAGGTGCAGAGCAAGGTGCAGCAGGCGCTTTCGCTGCTGCCGCAGGAAGTCAAGAACACCGGCGTGACGGTCGAGTCCGGCTCGACGGAGGAGCTGGGGCTTCTGACGCTGCGCTCCGCCGGCGGCAAGCTCGCGCGCGAGCAGGTCGTCGACTATGCCTACGGCGTCGTCAACCCCGCGATCCTGCGCGTCCCGGGCGTCGGCAGCTCGACGGTCAAGGACAACAAGGTCGCGATGCGGATATGGCTCGACGCGAACAAGATGGCCGCGCACGGCATTGCGTCGGAGGAGGTCGTCTCGGCCATCAAGTCGCAGAACGTCCAGGCGTCACTCGGCAGCGTCGGCGCGAGCCCGACCGAGGAGCCGGGTTGCCGCGTCGTGTCCCTGATCTCCAGGGGGCGGCTCGACGCGGCGGAGGAATTCGAGAAGATCGTCGTCCGCACCGAAGGCGGCGGCGGGCTTGTCCGGCTCGGCGACATCGCGCGCGTCGACAAGGGACTGCAGGGATACACCTACTCGGCGCTCTACGACGAGACGCCGGCGGTGTTCATCCGCATAGTCCAGCTTCCCGGCGTCGACGTGCGCAAGACGATGAAGCTGATCAAGGCGGAGCTGAAGAAGCTCGAGCCGTCCTTCCCCGGCGACCTCGCCTGGGACATGACGTACGACACCACGCTCTACATGGACGCCGCGCTCGGCTCCGTCTTCAGGTCGCTTGCGCTTGCCTTCGCGCTGGCCGTCGTCGTCGCGGCGCTTTTCCTGCGCTCCGCGAGATGGGCGCTCATAGTGGCGGCGGCGTCGGCCGTGCCGCTGGCGATCGCCTTTGCCGTCATGGTCGCCGCCGGCTGCTTCCTGAGCCTCGTCTCGCTTTACGCGTTCATCGTCGCCGTCGGCGTCTCGGTCTCGTTCTCGGCTTTCATGGCGTCGCGCATCCGCGCCCTGGCGGGCGAGGGGACGGAGCCCGCCGCGGTGTCGGCGGCGGTGCGCTATGCGCCGCCGGTCTGTGCCGCCGCCGTCGCCATTGCGCTTGCGATGGTGCCGGTGGCGATGGTCGACGGACTGCAGGGCGTCGTCTACCGCCAGTTCTCGCTGGTGCTCGCCGCCGCCGCGCTGGCGTCTGCGCTGGCGGCGGTGGTGGTCGTGCCGGCCTTTGCCGCGGCGTTTCCCGTCCGCGCGAAGACGCGAGTCCATCAGTCCGCGGCGCGGCAGATGCCGCTTGCGCCGGCGGTCCTGTACATCGCGCTGGCGGCCTGCGCCGTCGCGGCGTGGGGAATCGGGAAGGGGCTGCCCGGCGAGTTCATCCCGGCGGAGGACATCGGCGAGATCGTCGTGGACTGCAAGATGGCGGAAGGGGCCTCCATGCCGGTCACGGCCGACGTGATGCGCGGCATCTACAGAAAGGTGCGCGGCATCGAGGGCATCGAGAAGTCGACGACGCTGCTCGGCGAGAGCATCGTCAGCGGCTACGGCGAGAACAACGCCAAGATGTACCTCGTCCTCAAGGACTGGGCCAAGCGGGGCAAGTCGATGTTCGAAATCGCCCGGGAGGTCGAGAAGGCCGTCGCCGACGTGCCGGAGGCGCAGGTCTTCACCATCTGCCCGCCGCCGGTCCAGGGGCAGGGCAACCAGGGCGGGCTGACCGTCCTCGTGCAGTCCATGGAGGACGCGGATCCGGTGCGCTTTGCCAACGAGATGCAGAAGTTCCGCGCCGCCCTCGCGCGTTCGCCGCTTGCGGCCGACGCCAACTGCGGCACCGTCGCCGACGTCCCGCATCTGCGCGTCCACGTCGACCGCGAGAAGTGCGAGATGCTGCAGGTGCCGATGCTGTCGCTCTACACGACGCTCCAGCACGCGCTTGGCTCCGTGTACGTCAACGACGTGAACCTCGGCACCCAGGTGAACCGCGTCACGGTGATGTCGGACTGGTCGGCGCGTTCGTCGGCCGACCGCGTCGGCGACCTCTACGTCCGGTCCAAGACCGGGGACATGGTGCCGGTCAGCGCGCTGGTGACGTTCAGCGAGGAGCTTGGCGTGCGCGACTGCTACCGCTGCAACCAGTATCTCTACGCCACCTGCCAGTTCCTGCCGAAGAAGGGCGTCGCGTCCTCCGAGGCGATCAAGGAGGTGCGGCGGATTTCGGCGGAGAGCCTTCCGCGCGGCTACGTGCAGGACTGGAGCGGGCTCATCTACGAGCAGTTCCAGAGCCGGGGCGACACGGGACTGCTCATGGGGCTCTCCGTGCTTGCCGTGTATCTGGTGCTGATGGTGATGTCCGGCTCGCTCGTCCGTCCGCTGGCGTGCCTGGCGCCGGCCGCCGCCGCGACGCTTGGCGCCGTGGCGCTCCACCTGGCGACCGGGGTTCCGATGTCGCTCTACTCCCAGTTCTCGGTTCTGCTGCTGGTCGTGGTGTGCTCGTCCCTGGCGGTGCTTGTGGATCCGCGCGACGGCATGGCCGGCCGCGCCTTCCTGCCGCTGCTCATCGCCGTCTCCTTCCTTCCCCTTGCGTTGTCGTCCGGTGCGGGCGGCGCGGGCAGCCGTTCGATGGGCGTCGCCCTGCTTGGCGGCTTTGCGTTTTTCGCGCTAATCCGGATGCTGGGCGGCGGGATTGATTTTTACCGGAAGTGCGCAACCGGGCGGGGAAATATGGTATAATACACCATATGAGCGAGGAAGAGACCGTTGCGCCCGTTGACGCCGCCGCCGAGAGCGCGCACGAGGACGTGAATATCGAAGTGGAGATGTCGAGGGACTACCTCGACTACTCCATGAGCGTCATCGTCGGGCGCGCGCTGCCGGATGTGCGCGACGGCCTCAAGCCGGTGCACCGGCGCTGCCTCTTCGCGATGCACGAGCTCGGCACGACCTCGAACGTCAAGCACGTCAAGTCCGCGCGCGTGGTCGGCGAGGTGATCGGTAAGTACCATCCGCATGGCGACTCGTCGGTGTACGACGCGATCGTCCGCCTCGCGCAGGACTTCTCGCTGCGCAACCCGCTCGTCGACGGCCACGGCAACTTCGGCTCGATCGACGGCGACCCGCCCGCGGCGATGCGCTACACCGAAGTGCGCATGCAGAAGATCGCGGACGAGCTTTTGGGCGACCTCGAGAAGGACACGGTGGACATGATGCCGAACTTCGACGAGACGCTCCACGAGCCGACCGTCCTGCCGGCGCGGCTCCCGAACCTGCTCCTCAACGGCTCCTCCGGCATCGCCGTCGGCATGGCGACGAACATCCCGCCGCACAACCTCGGCGAGCTCTGCGACGGCATCGACTACTACGTCCAGCACCGCGAGGACTGCACGGTCGAGGACCTGATGCAGTTCGTCAAGGGACCCGACTTCCCGACCGGCGCGACGATCTGCGGGCGCAACGGCATCGCCTCGATGTACAAGCTCGGGCGCGGCCAGCTCGTAGTGCGCGGCAAGGCCGAGGTGGTGCACGGCGACGACCGCGACCGGATCGTCATCACCGAGATCCCCTACGGCGTCAACAAGTCCGAGATGATCAAGCACATGGCCCAGCTGGTCAAGGACAAGGTCATCGAGGGCGTGAGCGACATCCGCGACCTTTCCGGCGGGCACACGAAGGACCAGAAGGGCGCGAAGGGCGACAAGGCGCTCAAGGGCATCCCCAAGGGCCGCAAGCTGATCGAAGACGCGGTCTGCATCGTCGTCGACTTGAAGCGCGACGCGCCGGGCGAGGTGGTGCTGAACCACCTCTACAAGCACACCCAGCTGCAGACGACCTTCGGCGCGATTTTGCTCGCCATCGTCGGCGGCCGGCCGCGGCTCCTGAGCCTGAAGGACTATTTCGCCGCCTACGTCGACCACCGCTTCGAGGTGATCACCCGGCGCACCCGCTTCGACCTCGCCAAGGCCGAGGCGCGCCGCCATATCGTGGAGGGGCTTATCCTCGCCACCGAGAACCTCGACGAGGTAGTGCGCATGATCCGCGCCTCGAACACGCGCGACGAGGCGAAGAAGGCGCTGCAGGACCGCTTCGGCTTCTCCGACCGCCAGGTGAACGCCATCCTCGAGATGCGCCTCTACCAGCTCGTCGGCCTCGAGCGCGACCGCCTGGCCGAGGAACTTGCCCAGCTTCTGGAGGCAATCGCCGGCTTCAAGGCGGTCCTCGCCGACCCCGAGAAGGTCTACGCGATCATCCGCGAGGACCTGGCGGAGCTCAAGCTCAAGTACTGCTCGAAGGAGGACGCCGCCCGCCGCACCGAGATCGTGGACGACGCGAACGAGGTGTCGATCAAGGACCTCGTCGCCGACGAGCCCTGCGTCATCACCCTCTCGAACCGCGGCTACGTCAAGCGCGTGCCGCTTACGGAGTACCGCGAGCAGCGCCGCGGCGGACACGGCATCCGCGGCGCGCAGGTGAAGGAGGAGGACTTCCTCCGGCTCGTCTTCGTGGCCGAGACCCACGACGAGATCATGTTCTTCACCAACACCGGGCGCATTTTCCTGAAGGGCGCGTACGAGATTCCCGAGGCGCCGCGCACGAGCTTCGGCCGCCCGGTCATCAACCTCCTCAACCTGCAGCCGGACGAGCAGGTGCTGCGGCTGCTGCCGATCCGCTCCTTCGAGGGCGATGTCGACGTATTCTTCGCGACGCGCCTCGGCACGGTCAAGAAGACGCTGCTCGCCGACTACCAGAACGTCAACAAGGCCGGCATCCGCGCGATCAACGTCGCCGAGGGCGACGAGCTGGTGGAGGTCAGACTGGTGCATCCCGGCGAGGAGGTCATGATGCTCACCGCCGGCGGCATCGGCATCCGCTTTGCGGCGGACGAGGTGCGGCGCATGGGCCGCACGGCGACTGGCGTGAGGGGCATCCGCCTGCGCGGCGGCGACCATGTCGTCTCCCTCGACGTGTGCGACGGCGCGAAGACGCTGCTCGTGGCCACCGAGAACGGCTACGGCAAGCGCACCGAGTTCGGCGAATACCGCCAGACCCACCGCGGCGGAATGGGCGTCACCGCCATCAAGGGCGCCGACCGCAACGGCCTCATCGTCGCCGCGCACGCGGTGGCGGAGGACGAGTCGATCATCTCCATCACCTCCGACGCGCAGATGGTGCGCTCGCCGGTGAGGGAGATCGGCGTCTACGGGCGCAGCGCGCAGGGTGTGAAGCTGGTGCGCCTCTCCGAGGGCGCGAAGCTGGTTTCGGTAAGCGTCTGCGAAAGCGCGGACGCGGAAGTCGACGACGTCAACCCCGACAATGTCAACCAAGGAGAAGGAGAAAACGCATGAAAAAGCTGATGCTCTCGATGACGGCCGCAGTCGCCGTCGCAGTCTGCTCCGCCGGCCAGTCCGAGCAGGAGCGTTCCTGGCCCTGGTCGCCGGTCGGCGTCGGCATTGCCGCGCCGCTGCAGATCCCCTGGACAGACAGCGACGTGCTGGGTCTGAGGTTCGGCGGCTTTTTCGGCCTCAACTACCGCGTCTACGGCCTTGACCTCGGCCTGGTGGAGGTGGCGCACGAGAACTTCGCCGGCCTCCAGCTCTCCGGGTTCTCCTGGACTTCCGCGGACATGTGGGGCCTCCAGCTCGGGTCGATTGCCAACGTGGTGCGCGGCAACGGCGTCGGCGCGCAGTTCTCGCTTGCCAACGTCATTGGCGGCGACTTCATCGGCTTCCAGTCTGGCTGCGTGAATGTCGGCGGTGCCCTTGCGGGCGTCCAGCTCGGCGTCGCCAACTGGGACCGCCTCGCCTCCGCCGGCGTGCAGTTCGCCGCGTACAACATGGACCTCGTCAAGTTCTCCGGCCTCTCAGCCGGCCTCGTCAACGTCGCCGAGAGTTTCGTCGGTGCCCAGTTCGGCGTCATCAACTGCGCCACTTCGGCGAACGGCGTGCAGCTCGGCCTCGTCAACGTCGCTGAGCGGATGGAAGGCGTGCAGATCGGCGCGGCGAACGTGATCGCCACCTCGCCGCTGCCCGTCATGGTGGTCGCCAACATGTCGTTCTAGTCCTGAAGGGGGCGTCCGGCATGGCGCATCTCCTCGACGACGCCTATCTCCGCCCCTTCGAAGGCGCAATCCGCGGCCGCGCCGAGCGCGCCGACCGCTGCGCCGCCGAGCTTACCGGCGGCGCGTTGCCGCTTTCGTCGGTGGCGGTCGTCCACCACCGCCTCGGCCTCCACCGCACGCGCGAGGGCTGGACGTTCCGAGAGTGGGCGCCGCACGCGACCTCGATGTGGCTCGTCGGCGACTTCAACGGCTGGAAGATCGACCCCGACTTCGAGGTCTTCCGCATCCCGGGGACGGACATCTGGGAGCGGCAAATCGCGGCAAATCGCATCCACCACCTCGACCACTACCACCTCGAGGTGCGCTGGGACGGCGGCCGTGGCGAGCGCATCCCCTCGTGCGCGCGCTACGTGACCCAGGACGACCGCACCAAGCTCTTCTCCGCCTGCGTCTGGGCGCCGCGCCGCGACTACCGTTGGCGCAACGCGCGCCCGCGCCCGAGCGCCGCGCCGCTCATCTACGAGGCGCACGTCGGCATGGCGCTCGAGGAGCCGCGCGTCCACACCTACGCCGAGTTCCGCGACCAGATGCTGCCGCGCATCAAGGCGGCCGGCTACGACACCGTGCAGCTGATGGGGGTGATGGAGCACCCCTACTACGGCAGCTTCGGCTACCACGTCTCGAGCTTCTTCGCGCCGTCCTCGCGCTTCGGCACGCCCGACGAGCTCAAGTCGCTCGTCGACGCCGCCCACGGCATGGGGCTTTCGGTGATCATGGACCTCGTCCACTCCCACGCCGTCGCCAACGAGCGGGACGGCCTCTCGCGCTTCGACGGCACCGAGTGGCAGTACTTCCACTCCGGCGACAAGGGCAGCCACCCGGCCTGGGGCAGCCGCTGCTTCGACTACGGCAAGCGCGAGGTGGTGAAGTTCCTGCTCTCCAACTGCCGCTACTGGATCGAGGAGTTCGGCTTCGACGGCTACCGCTTCGACGGCGTCACCTCGATGCTCTTCTGGAACCACGGCCTCGGCGACGCCTTCACCGACTACTCGATGTACTTCAACGGCTCGGTGGACGACGACGCGTGGGTCTACCTGCGGCTCGCCAACCACGTCATCCACGAGGTCCTCCCGGGCGCGATCACCATCGCCGAGGACGTAAGCGGCATGCCCGGCGTGGCCGCGCCGGAGAGGGACTTCGGGATCGGCTTCGACTACCGCATGGCGATGGGCGAGCCGGACTTCTGGTTCCGCCTCGCCGGCGAGGTGAGCGACGACGACTGGCCGATGGGCGGCATCTTCTACGCGCTCACCGACAAGCGCGCCGAGGAGCGCACGGTGAGCTACGTCGAGTCGCACGACCAGGCGCTCGTCGGCGGCAAGACCTTCTTCTTCCAGCTCGCCGACAGCGCGATCTACGAGGGCATGGCCAACCGCGACGAGAGCCTCGCCGTCGAGCGCGGCATGTCGCTCCACAAGATGGCGCGGCTCGCCACCCTCGCGCTCAACGGCGGCGCCTACCTCAACTTCATGGGCAACGAGTTCGGCCACCCGGAGTGGATCGACTTCCCGCGCGAAGGCAACGGCTGGGACTACTCCCACGCCCGCCGCCAGTGGTCGCTCCGCTCCGACCCGAACCTGCGCTTCCGCTTCCTCGCCGACTTCGACGCGGCGATGATCGCCGCGCTCGCGCCGCGGGTGGTGCGCCGCCGTGCGCCCGCCGCGGTGAGGCTCGTCGCCAACGAGCCGGACAAGGTGCTCGCCTTCGAGCGCGGCGGCCTGCTCTTCGCCTTCAACTTCCACCCGACCGCGAGCTACACCGGCTACGGAGTCATGGTGCCGCCGGCGTCCAGCTGGCGCCACCTCCTCGACACCGACGAGCCGCGCTTCGGCGGCCAGGGCCGCATCGAGCGCGGGGCGGCGTACTCGCCGGAGCTCGTCCCCGACCGCGGCGAACTCGTCCAGCAAATTCGCCTCTACCTCCCGGCCCGCACCGGCGTCGTCCTCGTCCGGGAACGTCGCCCGGCAAAGGACTGAAAAGATGGAAAAGCTCTTCGTAGTCGACTTGATGCCGTTCCTCTACCGCGGCCACTTCGTGTTCCTCAAGTCGCCGCGCATGACCTCGTCGGGGATCAACACCTCCGCGCTGCTCGGGCTCGTCAACGGGCTCATGTCGATCGTCAAGCGCGAGCGCCCGGAACGGCTGGTGCTGGCGATGGATCCTGGCGGACCGACCTTCCGCCACCGCGCCTACCCGCCCTACAAGGCGCAGCGCGAGAAGATGCCCGAGGACCTCGCCGCCTCCATCCCCTACGCCTTCGAGGTCGCCGACGCGCTCGGCATACCGGTCGTCCGCGTGGACGACTTCGAGGCCGACGACGTGATGGGCACCATCGCGGTGAAGGGCGCCGCCGCCGGGTTCGACGTCTACCTCGCCACGCCCGACAAGGACGCCGCGCAGCTCGTCCGCCCCGGCGTGAAGCTCTACCGCCCGTCCCACTCCGGCGACGCCGCGGAGGTCTACGACGAGGCGAAGATCTGCGAGCACTGGAAGCTCTCCTCGCCCGCGCAGATGATCGACTACCTCGCGCTCGCCGGCGACGCGTCCGACAACATCCCCGGCATCCTCGGCGTCGGCGAGAAGACCGCGGCGGACCTCATCGCGAAGTTCGGCGACGTCGAGGGCGTCATCGCCAACGTCGGCAAGATCAAGGGCAAGCTCGCCGAGAAGGTGTTCGCCGGGCGCGAGGACGCGATGACCTCGAAGTTCCTCACCACCATCCGCACCGACGTGCCGATCGAGCCGGACTGGGAGTCCTACCGCCTCGGCGCGCCCGACCCGGATAAGCTCGCCGCCGTCTGCGCGAAGTTCGAGCTCACGCGCCTGGCGAAGGAGTACGGCATCGCCGCCGCGACACCAGCCGCCAGATCCCAGAACCCTGAACCACCCGCCTTCGCCAAGGCTCCGGCGGGCAGGCAAACCACGTCCCCCGAAACTCTAACCACACTCGCCGACTTTCCCCACGATTACCGCTACGTTTCCACCGAGGAGGAGGCGCGGGAGCTCCTCGGGACGCTGATGGCCGCGCCCCGCGTCGCCTTCGACACCGAGACCACTGCGCGCGAGCCGGGGATGACGGCGACCGACGCCTCGACCTGCCGGCTGATCGGGTTCTCCTTCGCAACCGAGCCCGGGCGCGCGTGGTACGTGGACGCGGCGCTCGTCGACGTGTTCCGTCCGCTTTTCGCCGACCCCGCCAAGGTGCTTGTCGCCCACAACGGCAAGTTCGACCGCAACGTGCTCCACCGCTACGGCATCGGCTTCGCCTCCACGCCGCACGACACGATGCTCGCCCACTACTGCCTCGACGCCGCCGCGCGCCACGGCATGGACGCGCTCGCGGAGCGCTACCTCGGCTACCGCACGATCCACTTCTCCGAGGTGGCTGGCGAGCAGGAGCGCGGCAAGCCGGAGCCGACCCTCGCGGGCAAGGACATCGCGAAGGTGACCGACTACGCCGCCGAGGACGCCGACGTCACCCTGCGGCTCGAGGACGCGCTGCGTCCGCAGGCACTGGCGCTGGCCGAGGGGCGCAAGGGTCCGGTTGCGCTCTCCGAGGTGGAGGAGCCGCTCGTCAAGGTGCTCTGCGACATGGAGCGCGAGGGTGTGCGGATCGACGTCGAGGCGCTCAAGGAGTATGGGCGCGAGCTTGACCGCGAGATCCTTTCCCTCACCCAGGGCATCCTTGCCTACGCCGACCCCGGCTTCAACCCCGACAGCCCTAAGCAGCTCGGCGAGCTGCTCTTCGGCAAGCTGGGCCTTCCCGGCGGCCGCAAGACCTCGACCGGGCAGTTCTCGACCGACGAGAAGACTCTCGCCAAGCTTGTCGGGGCGCATCCGGTGGTGCCGGCGATCCTCGACTACCGCGCATGCACGAAGCTGAAGTCGACCTACGTGGACAAGCTGCCGACGCTGATCGACGCCGACTCGCGCGTCCACACCACCTACGCGCAGGCGTTCACCGAGACCGGGCGGCTTTCGTCGTCCGACCCCAATTTGCAGAACATCCCCGTCCGCACCGAGCGCGGCCGCCGCATCCGCGCGGCGTTCGTGGCGCGGGACGACCGCCACCGCATCGTCTCGGCCGACTACTCCCAGATCGAGCTTCGGCTGATGGCGGCGTTCTCCGGCGACGAGGCGATGCTCGCGGCGTTCCGCTCCGGCGCCGACATCCACCGCGAGACCGCCTCGCGTGTCTACGGGGTGATGCCGGCTTTCGTCACCGACGAGCAGCGCTCGAAGTGCAAGATGGTCAACTTCGGCATCATCTACGGGATCTCTGCGTTCGGGCTTTCGCAGCGGCTCAAGGTGCCGCGGCGCGAGGCGGAGGGGCTGATCGACTCCTACTTCCGGCTCTACCCGGGCGTGCGCGACTTCATGGCCGCGGCAATCGCGAAGGCGCGCGAGAAGGGGTACGCCGAGACGATGCTCGGCCGGCGGCGGACGCTGCGGGACATCGACTCGCGCAACGCCACGGCGCGCGGCGCGGCGGAGCGCGACGCGATCAACACGCCCATCCAGGGCAGCGCGGCGGACCTCATCAAGATCGCGATGGTGCGCGTCGACCGCGCGCTCAAGGAGCGCCGCCTCCGCGCGAAGATGGTGCTGCAGATCCACGACGAGCTCGTCTTCGACGTGCCGGAGGAGGAGGTCGACGAGGTGGTGGAGCTGGCGCGCCGCGAGATGACCGGCGCCTACGACTTCGGCGTCCCGCTCGAGGTCGGCGTCGGCGTCGGCCGCAGCTGGCTCGACGCCCACTGATTAGTGTCACGCAGGGGGGTTGACAGACAAGCGCGAAAAAGAGTATACTACACATCAATTGACAAAAAGACGAAAAGTGTCTAATTGTCGCAAACCCAAAATAAGGTAAAGCATGAAATTCAAAATTCTGTCGCTCGCGCTGGCCTGTTTGGCCGTTTCTTCGGTCTTTGGCAGCGGCTTCGGGCTTTATCAGCCCTCCACGGTTTCGCACGCGATGGGCGGCGCTTTGGTGGGCAAGGCGATGGATGCTTCCGCCAACTTCAACAACCCCGCGACGCTCACCGACCTCACCAACATCCAGGTCACGGTCGGCTTCGTGACCGAGCATCCGCGCGGGCGGGTCGATGCGCGCAAGTGGGGGACGCCGTACCGCGAGTATCCGATGGATCCCGGGATGTTCGTGCTGCCGCACTTCCAGCTCGCGGTGCCGCTGCCGCACGGATTCTCGTTCGGCTTCGGCATGGAGCCGGACTATGGCCTCGGCACGGCGTATGACGAGGGCTGGCTCCTGAACTTCAGCGCCAAAGAGACGACGATCCAGAGCTTCGTCCTCACGCCCAACATCGCCTACGAGATTCTCGACGGCTGGTCGGTGGGCGTCGGTCTCAGGTGGACATACTTCGAGTTCGAGCAGTTCTCCACGCCGCAGGTCGCGTCCAGCGGCTACGAGCTCGGGCGCTTCTCCAACCGGCTGCGCGGCGACAACAAGATGAAGGACTTCGGCTTCCAGATCGGCACCAAGTACGACATCACCGACACCTTCTCGGTCGGTCTCGTCTACAAGTCGCCGATCCAGGTGCACGTGAAGGGCAAGACCTCGAATGATGTCCTCTACATGAACGACGCCGACGTCAGGGCGGCCGCGCGCGGGGCGACATACCAGCAGATGCTGGAGCAGGGGCTCACGCCCGCGCAGATCGCCGGGATTCCCTCGAGCATGTTCGAGCAGTACGTGAGCAAGGCGGACGCGACGATCCGGAACACGGTCTCGTCGCAGGCGCGGTCGCGCACGGGCGCGGCGGCGGCGGACATCACGCTGCCGCAGTCGATCACCGGCGGCTTCAACTGGGACGTCTTCCCCACCTGGCACGTCGGCGCGGCGGTTTCGTGGACGCAGTGGTCGAAGTTCGACGTCCTCCACTTCGACCTCCAGGGCGGCAACAAGGACACGCGCCTCGACTGGCGCGACACCTGGCGCGCGTCGTTCGGCTCGTGCTGGGACTTCGCCGAGGACTGGAAGTGGATGGTGTCGTACACCTACGACATGGACTGCACGCAGGCGACGCAGCAGTCGGTGATGCTGCCGCCGGCGAACCGCCACATCCTCGCCACCGGCTTCACCTGGAACTGCTGGAAGGGGCTGGAGCTTTCCATCTCCTACGCGTGCATCTTCATGGACGGCCGCGACATGCACATAATGGACGCCAACGGCGCGATGTACGACCTTGAGACCAACTGGGGCTTCTGCCACGCCGGCGGCTTCTCCGTCACCTACCGTTTCTGAGCCTAGGCGCGAACGCCGCGTTTATGGTATAATACGCGGCTATGGACGAGAAGCTGGTCATAGATGTAGCGCGGCTCGACCCCGAAGGCGAGGACTTCGAGGGCGAGGTCGCGTGCGTTGACCTCGACGAGAGCTTTGTGAAGGCCTTCGGCGGCGTGCGCTACCGGCTGCGGGCGCAGGCCTTCGGCACCGAGCTCCTGGTGCGGGGCGCGCTGGAGCAGGACTTCGACCTCGTCTGCTCGCGCTGCGGCCGCGACTTCGACGACACGGTGAAGGTGGAGGACTTCACCACCTCGGTCGAAATCGGCGAAAAGACCACCGAGGTCGATTTGACTAACGAGCTCAGAGAGAGTATAATACTCACCCTACCGACTTACCCGGTCTGTTCCGAGACCTGCCCGGGGGTCGTCCTGAAGACGCAAGAGCTTCCGGACGAGAGATGGAATGTCTTGGAAAAGCTAAAAGAAGCAAAGAAGCAAGGAGAATAGAGTCATGGCCAGTCCCAAGAACCGTGTGTCCAAGCGCCGCAAGCGCGAGCGCGTCGCCTCCCTCGAGAAGCCGATCATCGCGCAGGTCGGCACCTGCCCCGCGTGCGGCGCGGCGGTGCGTTCGCACCGTGCGTGCCCCAAGTGCGGCACCTACCGCGGCCGCAAGGTCGTCGCGGCGAAGGCGTAACCCGCCGGGGCAGGGGCATGACGCGGATAGCGCTTGACGCCATGGGCGGCGACAACGCCCCCGGCGAGATAGTGGTTGGCGCGGTGGAGTCCGCCGCCGGCCTTCCCGATGTCAAGATCCTCCTGGTGGGGCAGCTCGCCCCGATCCAGGAGGAGCTTGCGCGCCTGCCTCCGAAGCTGAAGGCCGCGTCGCAGGCGGCGATCGAGAACGGCACGCTGGAGATCGTGCACGCGCCCGACGTGGCGGAGATGGACGAGTCGCCGGTGGAGTCGGTCAAGAAGAAGAAGGACTGCTCGATCAACGTCGCGATGCGCCTCGTCAAGGAGGGGCGGGCCGACGCGTTCGTCTCGGCCGGCAACTCCGGCGCGGTGGCGACGAGCGCGATCCTCATCCTCGGGCGCATCCCGGGCGTGAAGCGCCCGGCCATCGCCACGGTGATGCCCAACCGCAACCCGAAGCGCCCGCTGCTGGTCCTGGACGCCGGCGCGAACATGGACTGCCACCCCGAGTGGCTGGTGCAGTTCGCGATCATGGGCAACGCCTACTCGAAGGCGGTGCTGGACCGCGGCGTCCCCGCGGTCGGTCTCGTCTCGATCGGCACCGAGGACTGCAAGGGCAACGAGATGACGAAGGCGACCTTCCCGCTCCTCAAGGAGGTGAAGGACATCAACTTCGTCGGCAACATCGAGGGCAAGGACCTCTACAAGGGCCACATCGACGTCGCCGTGTGCGACGGCTTCGTCGGCAACGTCATCCTCAAGACCACCGAGTCGATCGCCAAGGCGATAGTGTACTGGCTCAAGAAGGAATGCTTCAAGGGTCCGCTCCGCTTCCTCGGCGCGCTGCTCCTGAGGGGGGCCTTCCACTCCCTCAAGCACCAGCTCGACCCCGAGATCTACGGCGGCGCGCCGCTCCTGGGCGTCTCCGGCGCGGTGATCATCGGCCACGGCAGCTCCAGCCACAAGGCGATCTACTACGCGGTGAAGGCCGGCGTGGCGGCGGCCTCCAACGACGTCACCGGGCTCATCGCCAAGGCCATCTCCCAAAACGCCGAGGACCAGAAGCAGAAATGAGCGAATACGATTTCTCCGCCATCGAGCGGAAGTGGCAGCGGTACTGGCTGGAGCACAAGACCTTCAGGACCGACGACGCCGCGCCGGGCCCGAAGTTCTACTGCCTCGACATGTTCCCGTATCCGTCCGGAGCGGGGCTCCACGTCGGCCATCCCGAGGGCTATACCGCGACGGACATCCTCTGCCGCTACAAGCGGATGAAGGGGTTCAACGTGCTCCATCCGATGGGCTGGGACGCGTTCGGGCTCCCGGCCGAGCAGTACGCCGTCGAGACTGGCACCCACCCTGCCGTCACCACCAAGAAGAACGTCGACCGCTTCCGCGAGCAGATCCGCTCGCTCGGCTTTTCCTACGACTGGGACCGCGAGGTCAACACCACCGACCCCAAGTACTACCGCTGGACGCAGTGGATCTTCGAGCAGCTCTACAAGAAGGGGCTCGCCTATGTCGCCGAGGTGCCGGTCAACTGGTGCCCCGCGCTCGGCACGGTGCTCGCGAACGAGGAGGTGATCGACGGCCGGTCGGAGCGCGGCAACCACCCGGTGGAGCGCCGGCCGATGCGCCAGTGGATGCTCAAGATCACCGAGTACGCCGAGCGGCTTCTGAAGGACCTCGACACGCTCGACTGGCCCGAGGGCATCAAGGAGATGCAGCGCAACTGGATCGGCAAGTCCGAGGGCGCGCTGGTCGACTTCGGGGTGAAGGGGAACAGGGAACGGGGAACAGGGAACGGGGATGTGATTACCGTCTATACCACCCGCTGCGACACGCTCTTCGGCGCCACGTACATGGTGCTCTCGCCGGAGCACGCGCTGGTCGCGAAGTGGCTCGAGGACGGCTCGGTCAAGAACGCCGACGAGGTGAAGGCTTACCAGAAGAAGGCAGCCTCGAAGAGCGACCTCGAGCGCACCGAGCTCAACAAGGAGAAGACGGGCGTGAAGCTCGATGGCGTCGCGGGCGTCAACCCGGTGAACGGCGACCTGCTTCCGATTTTCATCTCCGACTATGTGCTCGCGAGCTACGGCACCGGGGCGATCATGGCCGTCCCCGCGCACGACGAGCGCGACTTCGACTTCGCCAAGGTGTTCGACCTGCCGATCTACCAGGTGGTCGCGAAGAAGGGGAACGGGGAACAGGGAACGGGGAACGGCGTGTCGAATGACGCATGTCGCGTGCCCTATACCGGTAGCGAGGCGTTTACCGACATCGCGACCGGAGTGATGGTGAACTCCGGCTTCCTCAACGGGCTCTCCGTCGAGGATGCGCGCCCGGCGATGATCAAGTGGCTCGAGGAGAAGGGCGTCGGCAAGGCGAAGACGCAGTACAAGCTCCGCGACTGGCTCTTCTCGCGCCAGCGCTACTGGGGCGAGCCGTTCCCCGTGATACACTGGGAGGACGGGACGAACACGCTCGTTCCCGAGGAAGACCTGCCGCTCACGCTCCCCGAGCTCGCCGACTACAAGCCGACGGGGACAGGCGAGCCGCCGCTCGCGAAGGCGGCCGAGTGGGTGAACGTCGTCGACCAGAAGACCGGGAAGAAGGGCGTCCGCGAGACGAACACGATGCCGCAGTGGGCGGGTTCGTGCTGGTACTACCTCAGGTACATCGACCCGCACAACGACAAGTGCTTCGCCGACCAGGAGCTGCTGAAGAAGTGGCTGCCCGTCGACCTCTACGTCGGCGGCGCGGAGCACGCGGTGCTCCACCTACTCTACGCGCGCTTCTGGCACAAGGTGCTCTTCGACCTCGGGCTCGTCCCGACGCCGGAGCCGTTCCAGAAGCTGGTCAACCAGGGGATGATCCTTGGCCTCGCCTACAAGACGAAGCGCGGGGTGCTGGTGCCGATGGACGAGATCATCTGGATCGACGGCAAGCCGTTTGCGATACCGGAAGGCAAGGAAAACGACCCGCAGTTCGCGGATCTTAAGGGCAATCCGTCCCTTGAGTCCCTTTCGTCCCTTAAGTCCCTTCTCGACCCCCTCACCGAGTTCCCGGCGAAGATGTCGAAGTCGCTCAAGAACGTGGTCAACCCCGACGACGTCATCCGCGACTACGGAGCCGACTCGCTCAGGCTCTACGAGATGTTCATGGGCCCGCTGCAGGTGGTGAAGCCGTGGCAGACCTCGGGCGTCAAGGGCGTCCACAACTTCCTCCGCCGCGCCAACCGCCTCGTCGCCGAGACTCCGGCCGCCGACCGCGCGATGACGCCGGCGGAGGCGAAGAGCCTCGCGGCGATGGTGAAGAAGGTCGGCGACGACCTGGAGGCGATGGCGTTCAACACGGCGATCTCCGCGATGATGGTGTTCGTGAACGAGGCGGAGGCGTTTGCCAAGGCCGGCGGACTGCCGCGCGAGATGCTGGAGAAGTTCGTCCTCTGCCTTGCGCCGTTCGCGCCGCACCTCGGCGAGGAGCTGTGGGAGCGGCTGGGGCACGACAATTCGCTCGCCTACGAGCCGTGGCCGGAGTACGACGCGAAGGCGCTCGTCGAAAGCGAGATCGAGATCCCGGTGCAGGTGCTGGGCAAACTGCGCGGGCGCATCAAGGTCCCCGTCGCGGCGACGCCGGCGGAGATGGAGGCCGCGGCGAAGGCGAACGCCGACGTCGCGAAGTTCCTCGAGGGCAAGACGATCGTCAAGGTGGTTGCCGTCCCGAAGCGGATGGTCAACTTCGTCGTGCGGTAGGCGGCGACTGGAAGATGGCCGATGGAGACTACGAGCGAACAGACGCGAGAGTGGCTGAAATCAGGCGACTCGAGGGAATACTTCGAGCTCGTGGCGTTTCCGACCGTCGGCGCGGACCCGTCCCGGCTGCGGGACTGCGTGGCGTGCGCGACGTGGTTGAAAAAATGGCTGAAAGGGATCGGGGCTGAGGCGGAGCTGGTGCTGCCGCCGCAGCGCGGCGTCTCCGAGGAGAAGGTCGCGGCGCTTTCGGTGCCGGTGGTGTTCGCCGAGCTGAAGGGGACCGAAGGCGCGCCGACGCTCCTGTTCTACGGCCACTACGACGTGCAGCCGGCGGACCCGCTGGAGCAGTGGGAGACGCCGCCGTTCGAGCCGACGCCGAGGGACGGCCGCGTCTATGCCCGCGGCGCGCAGGACGACAAGGGACAGTTCTTCGCCTTCCTCTGCGGATTGAGGGAGTTCTGCCGCGAGGCCGGCGCGGATGGGCGCGCACGGCCCAATGTGAAGATTCTTCTCGAGGGACAGGAGGAGTCGGGCTCGACCGGCCTCTTCCGTCTCCTCGGCGAGCCGGAGTTCCGCCGGCGGATCGCGGCGGACGTGATGCTGGTGTGCGACACTTCCGCCGCATCGGACCTGCGGCCCGCGATTGTCGCGGGGATGCGCGGGGTGTGCCATTTCACGGTGCGGCTCGAAGCCGCGTCGCGCGACCTCCACTCCGGCGAATTCGGCGGGGTGGCTCCGAACGCGGCGCAGGGGATGTGCGAGCTTCTCGCCTCGCTCCACGATGCCCGGGGCGCGATCGCGGTCGCGGGTTTCCGCGACGGCGCCGTCGAGCCGACGGCGGAGGAGCTCGAGGCCGCGACGGCCGGGGCTGCGTCCGAGGCGGAGATCGCGCGCGAGATCGGCACCGATCCGTGCGGCGGCGAGCGCGGGGTGGAGCCTGTGCGCCGCGGCGGGTTCGATCCGACGATCGAGGTGAACGGCGTCCATTCCGGCTACGGCGGCCCCGGCTCGAAGACGGTGATTCCGTGCGAGGCGGTGGCGAAGCTTTCGATGCGGATGGTCGCGGGGCAGAACCCGCGGCGCTGCTTCGAGCTCGTCAAGGAGCACCTGCGTGCGCGCTGCCCGGGCGGGATGCGCATCTCGTTCCCCGAGGACAGCGGTCTTTCGTCGGCGCTCAAGCTGCCGCTCGGCTCGCCGGCGATGCACCTGGCGGAGGAGGTGCTCTCGGAGATGGATGTGCGCGGGCCGGTGTTCCGCTGGGAAGGTGCGTCCATCCCGGTCGTCGCGGCGCTCAAGGAGACGAGCGGGGCGGCGCCGCTCCTGGTCGGCTGGGGACAGTCCAACGACCGCATCCACTCGCCGAACGAGTCGTTTTCGGTGGAGCAGTTCTTGCGCGCGCGCGAATGGGCACGGCGCATACTTGCCAGATTCTGAAAATTATTATATAATTACGCCATGAAAACAGATACTCCTGTCGTTCCGAAGAAATACCTTGCCGTGTTCATAATGCTCACGAGCTGCTTTGCGCTCTGGGGGCTCCTGAACAACATGACGGACAACCTCGTGCCGTCGTTCCAGAAGATCTTCATGACCAGCCAGTCGACGGCCGGGTTCGTGCAGATCTCGTTCTACGGCGCGTACTCGGTGATCGCCATCTTCGCCTCGCTGCTGATCCAGAAGGCGGGCTACCGGGTGGGGGTGCTGTTCGGGCTCGGGGTGTACGTGATCGGCGCGCTCCTCTACGTGCCGGCGTGCGTGCTGCAGAGCTTCTGGACGTACATCGTGGGCATCTTCGTGGTGGCGGGCGGGTGCGCCGTCCTCGAGACCACCTGCAACCCGTACGTGCTCGCGCTGGGCGACGAGTCGACGGCGGTTAGGCGCCTCAACTTCGCGCAGATGTTCAACCCGCTCGGCTCGCTCGCGGGCATCGTCCTCGCGCAGCAGCTCATCCTCGCCAACCTCAATCCCGCGACGACCGAGGAGCGCATGGCGATGCCGGCCGAGGAGCTGAACGCGATCGTCCACCACGAGCTCTTCTGGGTCTGCGTGCCGTACGTGGGGCTCTGCGCGATCGCCGCGGCGATCTGGTTTTTCTTCTTCTTCCGCAAGCCGACGGAGATCGACCACGTGGCGGCGGAGAAGTCCAACATCGGCGAGATCCTCTCCATCCTCGCGCATTCGCCGCGGTGGTACTGCGGCGTCGTGGCGCAGGTGTTCTACGTGGGCGTGCAGATCGCGGCGTGGACGTGGATGAACGTCTACTGCCAGAAGGAGCTCGGGGTGACGCCGGCGCAGGGCGCGTCGTACTACCTCATCGCGCTGTGCATGTTCATCGCCTGCCGCTGGCTCTGCACTTTCCTCATGAAGTACTTCGAGCCGGCGAAGATGATGGCCCTCTTCGCCTTCGGCGCGATTCTCTCGAGCTTCGGGGTGATGTACCTCCGGAGCGACGTCGTCTTCACCGTCGGCTCGCTGCCGTTCAGCTGGAACGTGATCGCGCTCTGCTCGATGAGCGGCTTCATGTCGCTCATGTTCCCCACCATCTACGGCATCGGGCTCGGCGGCATCGACCCGCGCGCGCACAAGCTCGGCGCGGCCGGCCTCATCATGGCGATCGTCGGCGGGGCGCTGCTCACGCCGTGGATGGCGTCGATCATCGACGCTCCCGGCATCTGGGCCTCGCTGGTGCCGATGTTCGATGCGACGGTCGACACCAACCTCCACGCCTCTTCGCAGTCGCTTAGGGCCAGCTTCATCGTGCCCGCGATCTGCTTCGCCGTCGTCCTCGCGTACGCGCTCGCCTTCCGCCGGAAGGCGAAGCCGGGGGTGGATCGGTGAACCGGCGGCAGTTCATCGTGTCCTGTGCGGCGGCGGCCTCTGCCGCCACCATGCCCGGCTGCGCGCTGCGTCCGCGGTGCGACCGGCTTTTCTGGTACAACGCCTCCTCCGGGCTGCACATCCCCTGCGACGGGCTGGAGCGTCCGCTCCGCGTCTGGCAGGTGAGCGACTCGCACCTCAACCTGCGGGACTCGCGCGACGACGAATACAAGGACTTCTACGCGCGCATGGGTGGGGAGTGGAACCCCGGGCTTACCGCGCGCGAGGCGTTCGAGCGCATCCTCGAGAAGGCCAAGGGCGAGCGTCCCGACCTTCTGCTCGTCACCGGCGACCTCATTTCGTTCCCGACGCTGAAGAACGTTGAGTTCGCGGTCGAGCGGCTCGACGCGTGCGGGGTGCCGTGGCTCTACACCGCCGGCAACCACGACTGGCACTTCGAGGGCGACTCGGGGTCGGACGCGGAGCAGCGCGAGCGGTGGATCGAGAAGCGGCTGCTGCCGCTCTACAAAGGCGAGGACCCGATGGCGTACGCGAAGACGATCGGCGGCGTCAAGTTCCTGATGATCGACAACTCCACCTACAACGTGGACGAACGGCAGCTTGAGTTCTTCCGCGCGGAGACGGCGAAGGGCGGTCCCTGTGTCCTGGCGATGCACATTCCCTTCTGGCACCGGGGGTGGGGGGTGTTTACCTGCGCCTGCCCCGACTGGGGGGCGGATACCGACAAGTACTGGCAGATCGAGCGGCGGCAACGCTGGGCCGAACGCCAGGATGACACCACTTTCGAGTTCCGGCGTGCGACGGACGAGGCGGAAGGCCTCGTTGCGGTGCTCGCGGGGCATCTCCACAAGCTCGACGTGGTGTCGGACGGCGGACTCGCGCACGCGACGGCGCCGCTCGCCGCCGTAGGCGAGGTCCTAAAGGTGACAATCGGTTAATGGCCGTCAGGCCGGAAAGGAACAGGATGAAGAGGACAATCACTGCTGTCACGTGTGTGGTCGCGGCGGCGCTGGCGCTTTCGGCGGCGGCGGAACACAAGCGGCGGTACCCTGAGCTACCCGAGAAGATAACCGCCGAGACGCCGGAGCAGCGCGACGCGCGGATGGCGTGGTGGCGCGATGCGCGCTTCGGCATGTTCATCCACTTCGGCCTCTACGCCGTGCCCGCCCGCCACGAGTGGGTCAGGTCCCTGGAGGCGATCAACAACGAGACCTACGACTCGAAGTACCTCCCGCGGTTCAACCCCGACCTCTTCGACGCGGACGAGTGGGCGGCGCAGGCGAAGCGCGCCGGGATGAAGTACATCGTGCTCACCACCAAGCACCACGAGGGCTTCTGCATGTGGGACACGAAGACCACCGACTACAAGATCACCAAGACCGCGTTCGGGCGCGACCTCGTGCGCGAGTACGTCGACGCCTGCCGCCGCGCCGGGCTCGGGGTAGGGTTCTACTTCTCGATCATGGACTGGCACCATCCCGACTACACGGTGGACAACCCGCATCCGCTGATGAAGAAGCTCAGGAACGAGGGCAAGAAAGGCAAGGAGCTCGAGGACGCCGTCGCCAAGCTCAACGCGACGCGGAACATGGACCGCTACCGCGAGTACATGCACGCGCAGATCCGCGAGCTGCTGACCGAGTACGGCAAGATCGACATCATCTGGTACGACTTCACCCCCGTCGCCAAGAAGTTCGGCAAGACGTACAAGGACTGGGACGCGGTCAAGGTCGTGAAGATGACGCGTGAGCTGCAGCCCGGCGCGATCATCAACAACCGCCTCGACCTGATGGAGACCGAGGACGGCTGGGACTTCATCTGCCCCGAGCAGTTCAAGGTGCAGATCTGGCCGACGGTGCGCGGTCGGCGCGTGCCCTGGGAGACGTGCCAGACGTTCTCCGGCAGCTGGGGCTACAGCCGCGACGAGACGACGTGGAAGGGCGTGCATCAGCTCGTCGAGCTGCTGGTCCACTCGGTCTCCAAGGGCGGCAACCTGATCATGAACGTCGGACCCACCGCCCGCGGCACCTTCGACGACCGCGCGATGGAGCGGCTCGACGGCTTCGCGAAGTGGATGAAGGTGAACTCGCGCTCCATCTACGGCTGCACGATGGCGCCGGACGGCTTCGCCGCGCCCGACGGCACCGCGCTCACCTGGAACGAGAAGACCGGCCGGCTCTACATCCACCTCTTCGACTACCCGATGGGCTACCTGCCCGTCGCCTTCATCGACAAGGTGGAGTACGCGCAGTTCCTGCACGACGGCTCGGAGATCAAGTTCCGCGGCAAGCCGCCGCTCGCTGAGGCGGCGGACGGCGAGCAGTTCGGGGTCATGGGCGGCATGGAGCTCCCCGTCGTCAAGCCGGCGGTGGAGATCCCGGTGATCGAGTGCTGGCTCAAGCAGTGAAGAGCTGCCGCGGCGGGGGGTTGCCCGCCGTGTGCGCTTTTTGGTATAATTACACCTAACCTAACAGCGAATACCACGGAGGTCAACGACATGGCAGAGAACGCAGGACAGAACAACGACGCGGCGGTAGAGGCGCGCGACGGCGAGGACACCGAAATCCGCGACACCGACATCGTCTTCGATTGCCCCCATTGCGGCAAGAGCCAGGTGATCGACTACCGCGGCGCCGGGCTGCAGATCGACTGCACCCAGTGCGGCGAGACGGTGCTGGTGCCGATTCCCGAGGGGATGGAGCTCAACGACCTCGACCTCGACCCGGGCGAGATCCTGAAACAGCTTTTTGCCACCCGCCGGAACTTCCAGAAAGCGGAGCTGCAGATCGCTGCGCTCAAGGCGCGGCTGGTGCAGCTGCAGGAGACGCTCGGGGTGATGCAGGAAGTGGTGGCGGAGGGCATCGCCGGCAGATGAGCCGCTCGCTGAGAGTCGGGATCGTCAACGCGATCACCTTCGCGCGGGTGCCGCTCATCCTCGGGTGGGCGGTTCTTGCGGTGTGGCAGGAGTTCACCGGCTCGGTGGCGCTCGCGGTCCTTGCCGCTGCCGCGATGCTCCTCGCCGGGCTTACCGACCTCTGGGACGGCATGCTCGCGCGCCGATGGGGGGTGGTGTCGACCTTGGGCAAGATGGCCGATCCGCTGATGGACAAGGCGTTCTACATTGTGGCCTTCCCGACCCTCTCCTGGCAGATCCTCCACCAGGGAGACAGCGAGTTCCACGCGCTCGCGATGCTCTCGTTTACCATCCTCTACATGCTCCGCGACACCTGGGTCACCTTCCTCCGCTCGGTTGGCGCTGCCTTCGGGGCGGAGGTGGCGGCGATGTGGCTCGGCAAGGTGAGGACGGCGCTCTCCTTCCCCGGGGCCGGCTGGGTCTACGTGTTCCTCGCCTTCCGCCGCTACGCGCCGGAATCCTGGCAGACGCCGTGGACCTGGAGCTGCTATGCGGTCGAGGCGCTGCTCGTCGCGCTGACCCTCTGGAGCTTCTGGACGTACACCCTCGCGTACCTGCCCAGTCTTAAAATGGCACTTGCGCGAAAATGAAAAATATGAGATAATACAACCAACAACAGGAAAAACCTCAAACCCACAAGGAAAGAAGTAAAAAATGAAGAAGCAAAAGAATGGATTTACCCTCGTCGAGCTGCTGGTCGTGATCGGCATTCTCGGCATTCTCATGGGCGCGCTCTTCCCGGCAATCTCGTCGGCGATGCTCTCGGCGCAGACGAACGCGCTGGCGATGCACGGACGCAACCTCTTCATCGGCATCACCCAGGCGAACGTCGACCGCGAGAGCCACGGCCGCAGCTCGGTGTGGCCTAAGAACAAGAACAAGGAGGAAGGCCAGGGCGACGACATCGCCTACAAGGGCTATTCGAGCAGCGCCGACGACTACTTCGACGACCTCTTCGACATGCAGAACTACGGCACGACCGAGTGCAGCCCGTACGTCGACGTCGACATCAAGTTCGTCTCCGGTGCAGGCGTCTCGGCCTATAAGGGCAACAAGTCCCTCAAGGGTTGCATCGCGTGGAAGATCGTGACCGACCTCACCGACGACATGCCCGACATCATCCCGGTGCTCGTCTCGCGCAACATCTCGACCGACAACTTCATCAAGAGCAGTTCGCAGGAGACGATTTCGCAGACGAAGCAGGAGTCGACCGACACCACCTATACCCAGCCCTTCGGCAACAAGGCGACGGTCATCATCCACAAGGGCGGCGCCGCCGGCGTCTACAAGGGCCGCTACCAGTCGCTCTGCGACTTCTACGACAAGCAGACCGTCACCTTCACCGACGGTGCGCAGATCGACTACCTCAAGCCGTCCGACAAGTAAGGCGTGGTCGCCAGGGTCGCGATCGACCTCGCGCTCGACCGGCTCTTCGACTACGAAGTGCCCGAAGCGCTGGAAGGGAAGCTGGCCGTCGGCCAGCTTCTTTCCGTTCCGTTCGGGCACAGGGAGGCGCGCGGGTTTGTACTGGAGATTGGGGAACAGGGAACAGGGAACAGGGAACAGGGAATAGGGAACAGGGTGCTGAAGCCGGTTTCCGCCATTGTCGACGAGACGCCGTTCTTCACGCCGAAGCTGCTGGAGCTCGTCCGGCGCGTGGCCGACTACGCCGCCGCCCCGCTGGAGAGCGTCCTCAAGGCGGCGGTGCCGGCGGCGGTGATGCGCCGCAACGCCCGTGCGCGCGAGCTCCTTTTCGTTTCCCCGTCGCTGGCGGCTGAATCGGTCGCGCTTACTCCGCGCCAGCGCTGGCTCTACGACCAGGTGGTGCGTCTCGGCGGCGGCTGGATGGCCCAGCTCGTGCGCGAGCTCAAGACCACGCCGTCCGCGCTGAAGGCGCTTGGGGTCAAGGGGCTTGTAACTGTAGATGTGCGCGCGAAGCGGCGTGATCCGCTGGCCGGGCGGAGGATCCTCCCCTCGAAGCCGCTCCCGCTCAACCCCGAGCAATCCGCCGCGCTCGCGGAGATCGGGCGGGACTCGAAGCCGACGCTGCTCTTTGGCGTCACTGGCTCGGGCAAGACCGAAGTCTATCTCCAGGCGATCGCGCGGGAACTCGGGTCCGGACGCGGCGCAATCGTGCTCGTCCCGGAGATCTCGCTCACGCCGCAGACGGTGAACCGCTTTGCCTCGCGTTTTGGCGACCAGGTGGCGGTGCTCCACTCGGCGCTTTCCGACGGCGAGCGCTACGACGAGTGGCACCGTATCCGCTCCGGCGCGGCGCGGGTGGTGGTGGGCCCGCGCTCGGCGGTCTGGGCGCCGGTGAAAAACCTGGGGCTGATCGTGGTGGACGAGGAGCACGAGCCGAGCTACAAGCAGGAGGACAATCCGCGCTACAGTGCGCGCGACGTGGCGGTTCTGCGCGGCGCGGTGGAGGGCGCGAAGGTAGTGCTTGGCTCGGCGACGCCGTCTTTGGAGAGCTGGCGCAACGCCGAGACGGGCAAGTACCGCCTTGCGTCGATCGCGCGGCGCGCGGGCGCGGGCACGTTGCCCAATGTGCGGCTCGTCGACCTCGAGGATGGCGGCGCGGGCGGGGCGATCTTCTCGCGCGACCTCCTGGAGGCGATCTCGCTTCGGCTCGACCGCGGCGAGCAGACGATCCTCTTTCTCAACCGCCGCGGCTTTTCGCGCCAGTACGTCTGCGCCCGCTGCGGGTGGACTCCTGCCTGCGATGCCTGCGATTTGCCCTACACCTACCATCGCGCCGACTCCTGCCTGCGGTGCCACGTGTGCGGCGGCTGGACCGAGCTGCCGGCAAAGTGCCCTGACTGTGGCGGCGCCGAGTTCGTCTGCCAGGGAATCGGCACCCAGCGCGCAGAGGCCGCGCTCAGAAAATGCTTCCCGAAGGCGTCGGTCCTCCGCATGGACGCCGATTCCACGTCACGGCGAAACTCCCACGACGACATCCTCGGCGCGTTCCGCCGCGGCGAGGCCGACATCCTCGTCGGCACCCAGATGATCGCCAAGGGGCTCGACTTCCCGAACGTCACCCTGGTCGGGGTGCTGAACGCCGACAGCGCGCTGTCGATGCCGGACTTCCGCGCGTCCGAGCGCGCGTTCCAGCTATTCGCCCAGGTGGCGGGGCGGGCGGGGCGCGCCGAGCTGCCCGGCGAAGTGCTGATCCAGACCAGGAACCCGGCCGACTCCGTGCTGCGCGCGGTGGTGGCGGGCGACTTCGCCAAGTTTGCCGCGCACGAACTCGCCGAACGCGACGAGGCGTTCTTCCCGCCATACTGCCACCTGTCGGTCGTGGCGCTCAAGTCGAAGGACGCGAGGCTGGTCGGCGAGTGGGCGGCGATGTATGCGCAGTCTCTCAAGCTCTACGCCGCGCGGATCAAGGCCGGGCGCATGCTGGTTTCGGAGGCGGTTCCGTCGGCGCTCGAGAAGGCGGACGGCTTCTACCGCTGGCAGGTGGTGGTGCGTTCGACCTCGGCGGCGGCGGCGGTCCGGGCGTGGCGGTGGATATCGTCGGCGCGTCCGCCGGTTGCGGCGCTGAGGGTCGCGATTGACATCGACGCCGTAAATCTTGTATAATTCACTTCCTAATGACGCGTTTTCCGAAGTTCATCACCTCGATAGGCTACGCCGGAATTGTTCTGGTGCAGTCGGTGGGTTATTTCCCTTCGGTCTTCCTGCGCAGCGACGGGCGGCGTGATCTCTTCCGCCAGCTCTACGCGACCGGCATCCGCACGCTGCCGGTGGTGACGGTGGTGTCGATCTTCATGGGGATGATCCTTGCGCTGCAGGTGGGGCTGGAGCTCGCGCGCTTCAACCAGGAGAATTACCTCGGCGCGGCGGTGATGCTCACGCTGCTGAGGGAGATGGCGGCTTTCTGCTGCGGCATCTGCATGGCGGCGTGCGTGGGCTCGGCGATCGCCGCCGAGATCGGCACCATGAAGGTGAACGACGAGATCGACGCGCTCAGGATCATGGGCATACCGCCGGTGCGCTTCCTCGCGGCGCCGCGAATCCTGGCCCTGCTCCTGATGTCGCCGGTGGTGGCGTTCTACTGCTGCATCATGGGGACCATCGGCGGCGGCATCGTGGGGGCTACGCAGCTCAACGTCGACTTCGGGCAGTTCATGTCGAGCGCGCTGTGGATGGCGGCCGACAAGGACCTCTTCGTGGGCATCGCCAAGGCGGCGGTGTTCGGGGTGCTGGTGGGCGACGTCTCCTTCTGCGAGGGGATGGGCGCGTCGCTGGGCGCGACCGGCGTGGGCAAGGCGACGCAGCGGGCGGTTATCGTCTCCTTCCTGGCGATCCTGATCTCCGGGTACATGATTTCGAGGGCGTTCTACTGATGGGCGAGAAGGTCATAGAGTTCGTCGACGTCGTCAAGCGGTTCGAGGACCGGGCCGTGCTGGACGGGCTTTCCTTCGCCGTCGAGCGCGGCGAGGTGTTCACCGTGCTCGGTCCGTCGGGCACTGGCAAGTCGGTGACGCTCAAGCACATCGTCGGCCTCGAGGAGCCCGACTCTGGCGAGGTGCGCGTCGCCGACGCGCGCGTCGGCTACCTTTTCCAGAGCGGGGCGCTGATCGCCTGGAAGACGGTGTGGGAGAACGTGGCGCTGCCGCTCGTTGAGACGACGCGGCTTCCCGACGCCGAGATCGAGCGCCGCGTCGCGTCGGCGCTCGAGGCGGTGGGGCTTTCGGACGCGGCCGACCGCTACCCGGCCGAGCTCTCCGGCGGCATGCAGAAGCGCGCCGGGCTCGCCAGGGCGATCGTTCGCGACGCGGAGATCGTGCTCTACGACGAGCCGACTTCGGGGCTGGACCCGGTGACCTCGGCCGTGATCGAGCGGCTGATCGTCGACCTCAACCGCAGCCGCGGCGTCACTTCGGTGGTGGTCACCCACGATCTTGCGATGGCGGCGCGGATATCGTCGCGCATAATGCTGATCAAGGACGGCAAGTCGGTCGCATGCCTGCCGCCGGACGAGTTCATGCGGTGCGGCAAGCGCGAGGTCGCCGAGTTCGTCGGCGCCGCGAAAGGGGAGGAAACATGAAAAACAGGAAAAGCGAGGCGTTCACGCAGGGCGTCGTAGGGGTGTTCATGCTCACGGTGCTGGTGCTCCTGGGGTATTTCACCATCGTCATCTCGGGGGTGGACCTCCTGTCCGGCCGCCACCGGGTGCCGGTGAAGGTGGCTTTCTCCCAGGTGGGCGGGCTCAAGGACCGCGACAACGTGATGTACCGCGGCACCAAGGTGGGCGTGGTGGAGAGAGTGGAGGTGACGCCGTCCAACCTGGTAGTGACCGCGCGGATCGACTCCAATGTCATCCTGCGCGAGGGCTACAGCGCGACAGTCTGCAGCCTTTCGATGCTCGGCGGCACATACCTCCGGCTCGAGGAGGGCGAGGGCGAGGCGCTTGACCTTGAGACCACGCTCTTCCGCGGCGTGACGCCGACCGACTGGATGGAGGATTTGCGCCAGATTGCGAGCACCGTGAACGGATTTGTCTCCGGTCCGGAGCTCGGCGTCATCGTGACCAACGCGGTGGAGGCGTCGGAGAAGGCCCGCGAGTTCGCCGAGGACGCAAAGCGCATGGCCGCCGACGTCAAGGCGTTCATCGACAAGGCAAACTCCTTTGCGGACAAGGCGGTCGCGGTGGCGGACCGCGTCGAGCGCGGCGAAGGCATGGTGGGCAAGCTGCTCTCGTCCGACGACACCGTCTACAACGACCTCAAGGAGACGATGTCCAACGCCAAGGAGATCTCGGCGAAGGTCAACCGCGACAAGATGTTCGACGACCTCGAGGCCGGCGTTGCCGCCTTTCGCCAGGCGGCCGAGAGCTTCGACGCCAAGGCGATGTCCGAGAAGGGCACCGCGCTCCTGGCTGACCTCGGGGTGGTCGCTGAGCGGCTCAAGAACGGCGAGGGCACGCTCGGCCGGCTTTCGAACGACCCGGAGCTCTACGAAGAGGTCAAGGGGCTCATGAAGGACGTCCGCCAGATCGTCGACAACTACCGCGACACTACGCCGATCTCGACCTTCACGTCGCTCGCCACCGGGGCGTTATGATGCTGCTCCTCGCCGCGAGCGCCGCCGCCGTGCTCATGGCGGATCCCATGCCGCTCGACATGCCGCGGGCGGAGGCGTATCTCGTGCGCGAAGGAGGGCGCCGCTACCTCGAGGACCGCTTCGACCGCCTCGACCTCTGGTCGTCGCGCGCGGTGGACGGCCGCTGGCTCGACGACGACGGGCGCGTGTTCGTCTGCTCCGCCCTGCGCGAGTGCCCGCCGCAGGAGATCTCCGAGGATACCGTGGTCACCCGCGCGGGCTACGTTCGATCCGTCGGCCCGGTCAAGCGCGACGACATCGAGCGCCGGCGTCGCGCGGTGGAGCTCCTTTCGCCGGTCGAGGTGGCCGCGGAACCGGAGCGGCCGCGCCAGGTTCCGCGCGGCTTCCGCGACGTCGAGTACTGGCAGGGGACTAACGAGACCGCGATCGTCTGCGCGTTCCTGCCGGAGAAGGATGAGACCTGGCGCATCGCCACCTGGCTGCTCTCCGAAGGCGACGAGTTCGACGCCGCGAAGGAGGCGTTCGAGGAGGAGATGTTCTCCGGGCGTGATTCGACCTGGTCGCAGCTGAAGGCGCGGCTGGGCCAGCTGGAGAAGAAGCCTGAGCGCCGCGGCCGCGCGAAGAAGGGCCCGCCGCCGGACTCGCCGGCCTTCGAGCGCGAGCTGCTGCGCGCCGACGCGCGTCACTCGGTGGCGGCGTATCCGACCTGGCACACGACCGATGCGGATGAGTTCACCGTGCTTGACGAGCTGCCCAATAGTTCTGCGTTTATCCCCTCGCTCACCAACGAGCTCGCGGTCATGCGCCGGCGGTACGCCGCCGCGGTGCCGACGCCGCTCGACGGCACCAACGTCCTCTGCGTCGCCCGCATCTTTGCCTCGCGCGACCGCTACCTCGACGCGCTCGAGACCGACGGACTCACCAACATGACATGGTCGGCGGCCTACTGGAGCCCGTCGCGTCGCGAGCTTGTGGGTTATCTGCCGCGTGGGGGCGCGGCGGAGCTCCTGAAGACCGTGCGCCACGAGGCGTTCCACCAGTACCTCACCTACGCCTGCTCGACAATCGCCGCTTCGCCGTGGCTCAACGAGGGATACGCGGAGTATTTCGAGGAGGGGCCGGACGGTCCGGATGAGCCGGACTTCTCAGACCTTGCCGGGTACTCCGCCGCCGTCGCACCGCTGATGGACATGGGCTACGGCGAGTTCTACTCCGGCTCCGACGCCGAGCGGCGGCTCAAGTACCGCTTGGCGCTGTCTATCGCCTGTTTCCTCGAGCGCGGCGCGCCGAAGGTGCGGTTCGATCCCTTCAGGGGACTCAAGGGGCGCTACGTCGAGGCGCTCTTCGAGACCAAGGACATGCGCCGCGCCACCGCCGCGGCGTTCGAGAACGATGACCAGCGGCGGCTCTTCGCCGCGGAGTGGCGAAAGTACTGCATGGGGGAGCTGTCTGGCGGCGGCGACCTTTCGCGTTTGAGCGAACACGATTCGCAAATCCACCAATTTACCCTTGGATATCTGAGGAAAATCAGGGAGGACCGGCTAGCCGCTGCGGCTGGCATGCCTTCTGCTACCACTTACTGAAGTATGGCGAAACTGCATCTAATCAAGCCCGCGACGAAGAGGAAGACGATCGAGGAGATCCGGTCGATAACCGACCCGGCGGAGCGCGCCTTGGCGGCGGCAGACCACTTCTCGATGCCGCCGATGACGGTGCCGCCGGGCTTTGCGCCCGATCCGTCGCTGCTGGCGGGCCAGACGGCGGACTTCTGGGCGTCGGCGAAGGCGCTGCCGCTCTGCCGCGTGGCGGGGCGGACGACGGTGGCGTTCGCCGACCCGTTCGACCTGCCTTCGCGGGAAGAGGTCGTGCGCGTGTGCGGCGGCTCGGTGTGGGCGACGGTCGCGCCGGAAGGTGAGGTCGCCGACGCAATCGGGCGGCTGAAGGCGAAGGAGGACGCGGCCAACCCCGCGCTCGCGATGGAGAACATCATGAAGGGACAGGAGGCGGACGTCGAGATCTCGTCCGAGTCGGCCCCGGCGGACTCCATCGACGCCACGGTGGACGCGGCCGGCGAGGCGCCGGTCATCCGCATGGTGAACACCATCATGATCGAGGCGCTGAAGACGAAGGCGTCGGACATCCACTTCGAGGCGATGGATCGCACCTCGCGCCTCCGGTACCGCATCGACGGCGCGCTCATCGAGCGGCCGTCGCCGCCGAAGGCGCTGCACAACGCGGTCGTCTCGCGCATCAAGATCATGTCCAACCTCGACATCGCCGAGCGGCGCAAGCCGCAGGACGGCAGGTTCAAGATCCGCGCGCTGAAGAAGGAGGTTGACGTGCGCGTGTCGATCCTGCCGACGGTGCACGGCGAGAAGGTGGTGATGCGTATCCTCGACAAGGCCAACCTCGCGCCCGGCCTCTCGTCGCTCGGGCTCGACGAATACGCCTACAAGGCGATGAAGTTCGCGATCGACCAGCCGCACGGCATCATCCTGGTGACGGGCCCGACCGGCTCGGGCAAGACGACGACGCTCTACTCCTGCCTGCAGGACCTGAACCGGCTCGACGTCAACATCGTTACGGCGGAGGACCCGGTGGAGTACGAGCTCCCCGGCGTGAACCAGTGCCACGTCAACGTGGCGCAGGGGCTGACCTTCGCGGGCATCCTGCGCTCGGTGCTCCGCCAGGACCCGGACATCGTGCTCGTGGGCGAGATCCGCGACGGCGAGACGGCCGACATCGCGGTGAAGGCGGCGCTTACGGGCCACCTGGTGCTCTCCACCCTGCACACCAACGACGCCTGCGGCGTGGTGGCGCGTCTCTTCGACATGGGCATCCAGCCGTTCATGCTCGCCTCCTCGCTCATCCTCGCGCAGGCGCAGCGCCTCTTCCGGCGGCTGTGCCCGTTCTGCAAGAAGCCGGTGGAGCTGGACATGGACGTCCTGGCGGCGAACAAGGTGGACCCGGCGCCGTTCGAGGGGGTGGAGGTGTTCGGCCCCGTCGGCTGCCCGAAGTGCCACGGCACCGGCTACAAGGGGCGCGGCGCGATGATGGAGGTGCTGCCGATCTCGCCGAAGATCCGCGGCGTCATAGAACGCGGCGGCGACGCCGAGTTGCTCAGGAAGTACGCGCTCGAGGAGGGGATGGTGACGCTGAAGGACGCTGGGATGATGAAGGTGCGGGCGGGGGTGACCTCGCTCCAGGCGGCGCTCGCGGTGTCGGGCGGCGAATAGGAACTGCGGAGGAAACGGAAGTGGCGAAGGACACGGCAGAGATCAAGGTCAAGGGCGTGCGCGGCATCGTCAACAAGGAGCTGGTGCCGTTCACGAAGCAGCTTGCGTCGATGACCGGCGCGGGTATGTCGATCCTCTCCACCATGCAGACGCTGGAGGAGCAGGCCGAGAACCCGGAGTTCAAGAAGGTGCTGAACCACCTCCTGAAGTCGATCGAGGGCGGCGACCCGCTTTCGCGCGGGCTTGCCGCGTTTCCGAGAATCTTCGACGAGATGTACGTGAACATGGTGATTGCAGGCGAGCAGTCGGGCGAGTTCGCCGGCATCCTCAAGCGCCTGGCGACGATCCTGCAGAGCGGCGCGCGGCTGAAGAAGAAGGTGAAGAGCGCGATGACCTACCCCACGGTCATCGTCTCGATTGCGCTTTTGATGAGCTGGGGGCTCATCCAGTTCGTGGTGCCGATCTTCGCGGAGATGTTCGCGGGCGCGGGCAAGCCGCTGCCGACGTTGACGCAGTCGCTCGTCAACATCGCCGACTTCATCAAGGCCTGGTGGTACCTGATTATCGTGGTCGCGGTTGCTGGCATTGTTGTGTTCGGGAAGTGGAAGGCCACTGAGTCCGGGCGCAGCAAGTTCGACGCCTTCAAGCTCAGGATGCCGGTATTCGGCCAGTTGGTGCTCAAGGCCTCGATTGGCCGTTTTGCGCGGCTTCTCTCGCAGATGATCGGCTGCGGAGTGCCGATCCTGAAGTCGCTTGACGTCGTCGCCGGGTCGCTCGGCAACTATGTGCTGGAGAAGTCGGTCATTTCCGCGAGACGCGAGGTGGAGCAGGGCAACCAGCTCAACACCGCGCTCGAGGGCAAGCCCTTCATCCCGCTCCTGATGGTGAGGATGATTGCCGCGGGCGAGAAGGCTGGCCGGCTCGAGGACATGCTCGACTCGGTGGCGGACGCCTATGACGAGGAGGTGGAGACGATGCTTGCCACCCTGACCTCGCTGATGGAGCCGTTCATCATGGTGTTTCTCGGCGCGATCATCGGCACGATCGTGATGGCGATGTTCCTGCCGATATTCAACATGGGCTCGCTTGCGAGCTGAGGAAGCCGAAGGGAGGCCTATGGAAGAGGAGAAGATCGACAACGTTGAGCTCAACCGGCGGCTGGTGCTTGCCGAGACGCGGGTCGAGCGGTCGAAGGTGGTGATGGAGTCGCTGGCCGGCTTCTGCCATGCGCTCGGCCAGCCCGCCACCGTGCTGCTGAGCTCGGTGGAGCTGCTGCGGATGGGCTGCGACGAGGAGACGAAGAAGGACATCCTCGACATGTGCTACGATGCGGTGATCGAGATCCGCTCGCTGCTCGCGCAGATGAAGGAGAAGCGCGAATACGCCAACGAGGCCTACCTCGCCGCGAACGAGGAGGCCGGCACGATGATCTCGCTCAAGGAGTGGCGGGAGAAGGCCCCGCCGCGATTCGACTGGGACCATTAGGATTCTGGGAAGGGGAGCGGACAGATGGAGGAGAAGCAGAAATTTGACGCGAAGCTCGAGGAAGGCGTGGCATACTTCGAGCAGATGCTCGCGATGATGCCCGACGACCGCACCACGCTCGAGTTCCTTGCGGTCGTCTACCCCCAGATGGGCGAGAAGGCCAAGGCCGAGCACGCGCTTGCCGAACTCGCCCGCGTGCTGGTGAAGGAGGGCGACGTCGAAAGCGCAGTTGCGCTTCTGGACAAGCTCGAAGCCTGCGAGTCGAGCGCGGCGAAGGCGATGGCGGTGAGAATCCGGGCGCTCAAGGAGCCGAAGCCGGACCTGGTGCCCGAGGCCGTAGCCACGCACGCGTCTGATGCCGGCCCTGCGGCGGCCGAGTTCTCCCGTGCGACGGAGGCAGAGGCCGTGCTTGCCGAAAGCCTGGGCGAGGCGGAAGTCGCCGCGCACCTTCGCTCGCTGCCTGACAACGGACGGCTTTTCCTCGTCTCTGCGCTGGCGACGATGTACAGGGAGCGCCCAGACGCCCTCGAACCGGCGATCGCGCGCCTCGCCGACGCCCACGGCTGCCCGCCGGTGCCGCTCGACGCGTTTGAGCCCGACCGCAGTGCCGTCGCCAAGCTCGGCGAGCGGCTTGTGAAGCTGCGCGGCACCATCCCGTTTGCGAGCCTCGCGGGAACTTCGCTTGTCGCCGTCCTCAACCCAGGCGACGAGGAGCTGCGCCGCGCCGTCGCCGACGCGCTCGGCGAGAATGTCCGCTTCTACCTCGCCGACCCGCAGCATGTGGAGGCGGCCGTCGCCAAGCTCTGGCCGGAGGAGGTGGAGGGCGCATGAGACGCGGAGTCACCCTCGCCGAGTGCATGATCGCGAGCGCCGTCCTCGGCCTGCTCGTGCTGGTGCTGCTCTCCGGGGTGACCATCGCCACGCGGATCGCGGACGACAATGCGCAGCTGCTGGCGGCGGAGGCGGTCGCCTGGGACGCGGCGTGGAAGCGCTTCAACGAGGACTATAAGGACCTTGTCCTCAACGAGACCACCGGTTGGCAGAACCTCTCTTCGAACGCGGCGCCGGTATTAAGCGTCTACGATACCCCGGCGAAGCTGCGCGTCGACGTCTACGCCGTCGCCGAGACGGGGTGGCTCGCGGACCTCAAGATGATTGTCGCCGACGTCGAGTGGGGGCCGGAGGCGCGGCGGAGGTCGCTCTCCGGCGCCGGCCACGCAGTGCAGGTCTGGCGCGGCGACATGGGGAGGGCGCCGTGACGTTGCTCCTTCGCAGAGCAGGGTTCACCCTGCTGGAGGTGATGTTTGCGACCGCCATTTTCTCGATCGTGGCCGCGTCGCTCCTCACCTTCTTCATCGGCGTCCAGCGGCTTTCGCGGCGCGCGACGGCGACGGCGGAGCTGTCGGTGGCGATGCGCGAGTTGAGGGAGAAACTGCTCTTTCATGCCCAGCCGGTCAGCGACGGGGTGGTCAGGTCCGGGCTTCTCTCTGGTGCCAAGCGCGGCACATCGCCGATCGAGGCGGGGATCAAGGTACTCGTTGACGCTCCGGTATTCACACTGGACGGGGGCGCGGTGTCCCTTGGCGAAATCCAGCTCCTCAACGATTCCGGCCGCTTCAAGAACGACGGCGCGACCGATCCGTGGCGGACGCTCTGGTTCCGCTTCGGCGGCTCGGCCGAAGGCGGCGCGGGGTCGGGGCTCGAGTATCTTGGCGACGACGTGTTCGAGGACGGCGTCGCCGCTTCGCACGGACTCTACTTCCTCAACCTCAGCGCGTCCGAAGGCGGGGTCGTCCACGGCGAAAGGGTTGTGGTGCCTCTGTTCGGCGCCGCGCAGGTGAAGAACTCGACCTCGGTGTTCCACGACAACCTTCTTTCCACGCCATGAAGAGACTGAACACGAGACCCGGCTTTATCCTGCCCATGACGCTTGTCCTGGCGCTGGTGGCGGGGATAATCGTCGCCTCGGTGGGTGCGTACGTCGCGCAGGCGGCGCGCGCGACTAGGTACCACCTTGCCAAGGACCGCTGCCGCTTTGCCGCGCAGTCGGCAATCGAGAACGCCAAGTGCGAGATCCAGCGCGGCTTCATCGGCTACATCGCGGCGAACTTCGCCTCCATCCAGATCGCGCCGGGCAAGGCGAAGGCGTACAACTGGTTCGACACGGTGAGCGCCGACCGGCGCACCATCGGCTCGTCGAATCCGGCGACAATCTTCGCGGGGCGCGACTATCCAGTCTCGTGCAACGGCTGCAGCGTGTGGGTGGGGATCGGCGAGAATGTCGAGCACGAGAACAACGCCGCGGTCGCGGTGGTGCCGATAATCGCCACCGCGGTCTTCCAGTATCCGGACGGGCTGCGGGCGACGGCAACCATCGAGGAGCGCATCGTCTTCGGGACGGGGCAGTCCAAGGTCTTCGACAACGCCTACTTCGTGAACAACTACGGCTGGATGAACGGCGGGTTCGTGATCAACGGCGAGTTCCGCGCCAACGGCAACGTGAGCCTCAAGGGCGGGTGCACGGTGAACGGCTTCGTCTACGCCGCGCCCAACTCCGAGATCGGCGCGGCGGGCTCGGTTACGGTGCAGAACGCAAACATCTACAACCGTACCAAGTACCGCAGCTCCGTCGGCACCCGCGCCCGCTACGACACCGGCAACGTCGACGACATCGGCTCCTACGAACCGGCGACGGCGACCGGCACCATCTCCAAGCCGAGCTTCTACGCCGACGGTTCGCTCAGGAGCGGCACCAAGACCTCGGACAACGTGCCGATCGTGAACGAGCGGTCCGACCCGGTGGAGATGCCGTTCGTCTCCGAGCTCCAGCCCTACATCGAGTACGCGCAGGACGAGGGCGGTACGCTCAGGTACCCCGCCGTCACCTACAGCGACGTCGCCGGCAACTTGCACACCGTGCCCGCCGGCCAGGTGAACGGCTACAACCCGACTACGCAGGCCGGTCCGTCCGGCGACGCCTCGCTCGCCGACGCGGGCTCGCTGCTGCTCGTTGGCACGCAGTCGAACCCGATCGTGATCGACGGCCCGGTGGTAGTTGCGGGCGATGTGGTGATCAAGGGCTATGTCAGGGGGCAGGGCACCATCTACGCCGGCCGCAACGTCCACGTCATCGGTGACATCGCCTACGTCGACGCGCCGACTTGGACCCACACCAAGACCGGCGAGGCGGCGGCAAGCGAGCAGGCGGCGAACGACAGGAAGTCGATGCTCGGCATCGTCGCCAAGGGCAACATCGTCGTCGGCGACTGCACCTCGAGCACCATCGCCGCGAACGTCAACAGCGGCACGGACATCGCCTATTCCTGCGACGTCAACGACTCGTCGATCGGGTACCCTTCTACCTCCTACTCATCCACCAAGACCGTCTCCGGCCGCACCAAGACGAGCAACACCTTCGACGGCAACTATTCCGCGGTGGAGCAGATCAACTCGCTTTCCGCCGAGCTCTCGTCGACCGCCCCGGGCGGTTACCAGGCATCCTCAGGCAAGTTCGGCAAGGTGCGCTCGACGTCGCAAACCGAATACTACTACGAGAACGGACAGCAGAAGTCCCGCAAGGTCGCTTCCGCCTCCACCTCCTACGACCGCCACTACTACGAGACGATCATCGACAACGCCGTCATCAACAGCCTGAAGGGGACGGTTTCGCGCATCGACGCGGTGATGTACAACAACCACGGCGTCTTTGGAAAGCTCGGCGCGAGCTTCCAGATCAACGGCGCGCTTGTCTGCCGCGACGAGGGCCTCACTGCGAACGGTGGCTCGTTCAACTGGGACATGCGCCTCAGGCGCAAGAAGGACAGCGAGGTAGTGGCGAAGATGGGGCTTCCAAAGGGCGCCGGCGACCCCTATACGGCGAGCTGGATGGAGATTCCCGACACGTCGAACCCGGTGTACCCGAATCCGGAGGAGGGGAGCGGTGACTGACGAGAGGATAGACCAGGAGAGCGAGGCTGGCGATCGCCGCGCCGAGGTCGACCGCGAGCGCCGCGAGGCGCTGCGGCGCGAGTCTGCCGGGGTGCAGCTTGGGCGTCCGCGCGGCGTCCTTACCGTCGAGGAGGCGGCGGCGCGGCGCGCGATTCGCGAGGAGGCGTCCGCTCTCAATGTGCCGGTGCCGACGGCGGCGCGGGAAGTCGCCGCGGCGAAGGGGGTGCCGCCGTCCGACGCGGGCGCGAGCCTGCGCGTCGCGCAGGCCGGCTTCGCGCTGGCGATTGTGCTGGTGCTCGTGTGGGTGTGGATTTCATTTAGGAGAGGAGACGGAGGGAGATGAACGAAACTACTGCCGCGGGCGCAAAGGAGCGCGACCCGCTTGCCGATGTCGAGCGCCAAGGGCCACTTGCGTGGGCGCTCCACTCGATACGCACCCGCTATTCGCTGGCGACGGCGTTTTTCCTGTTGTTGGCGCTGGCGATGTTCTACGTCGGCGGCAGGATCGTGCTCGTCCACCTCGTCCACGACGCCGAGCGCCAGGTGAAGGAGATCGGGGTCGACGTCTCGCGCCTCGCCTACCGGCGCGCGGACGCGGTGCGCCAGGCTGCGGCGAACGCGCTTGCCGCGGCGGACGGCGGGCGGCTCGAACCGGCGAAGTGCGTGGAGTCTGGCGGCTTTTCGCTGGCGGTTGAGTTTGCGGCCGACGGGGCTTTTGCCGGCGGTGTGCTTTGCGGGGCGGACGGGACGACGCGGCCGGTCTTGGCGGAGGAGCTTGCGCCCTACGCGGAGGCGCTCTCGCGCTGGGTGTGCACTTCGGCGTCGCCGGAGGCGCGAAAAGCCGCGACTGGCATTGTGCGCGTCGGCGGCGTTTCGCACTTCGTGGCCATGGTCCCCGCCGACGCCGGCGGCGCGCTGATGCTGGGGTTGCCGTTCGACTCCGCCGCGTTCACGCTGCAGGTGAACGACTCGCTCTCGGGGCTTGAGGTGCGCGTCACCGACCGCAAGGCGGAGATCTCGGTGCGCGTGCCGCCCGCCGAGAAGGGACGTGCGCCGCAGACCGACGGCTTCGGCATCGTGCCAATGTTCTCCTCTGCGCTCAACTTCTACTCCGGCGGGTTCTGGGACCTTCGGGCAAATCCGTTCGAGGCCGTCTTCACCCTGCGGGACATCGTCGGCAACTCGATCTCGATGGTCACGGTGTCGCTTCCAAAGAGCTTCACGAGCGTAACCGAGACCGCGGTCGGGCGGCTCGCGTGCTTTATCGCCGTCGGCGGCATCCTCTTTGTGCTGCCGCTCTTCTGGTTCCAGAGCCGGGTGCTCCTGAATCCGCTCACCAAGATGACGCGCGAGGTTGCCGACCTCGGTCACCGCAACGCCGACATCGACTGCCCCCGGCTGGAGTGGAAGGGAAGGGACGAGTTCGCCCTGCTTGCCGCATCGGTCAACCGGATGCTTGAGACCATCTCGGCGCGGTCGATTTCGATTGCCCAGGCCGACGCGCGCCATCAGGCGCTCATCGCGTGCCTTCCGGACGCGCTCGCGATCTTCGATCCTGCTGGGCGGATTGTCGCGATCACCAAGCAGCCAGAGGGGGTGGATCCGATTCCGGGCTTCGCCCCGGGTGGCGTCCCCGACGCGGCGGTGTTCGGGCAGGAGGCGGTGGAGCGCCTGCTCAAGGCCCTTGGCGCCACCTTCCGTGGACACAAGGTCGGCAAGGTCCAGCTCGAGGCCGCCGGTCCCGGCGGCGGTGTGCGCCATTTCGACCTCCGGGTGACGCGGATGGACGATTATTTCGCGCTTGCCGTGGTGAGGGACGCGACGGACGAGGCGAGCGAGCATCGGCTGCGGGTCGAGGCGGAGGCGCGCGCGCACGACGCGATGAAGCGCGAGTCGCTCACGCTGCTCGCGGCCGGCATCGCCCACGACATGAACAATGTCCTATCCATCGTCCTCAACGCCGCAGAGTCGGAGGGGGCGGATCCTTCCGGCGACTCCGCAGGTACGCTTAGCACCATTCGCGAGGCGGTGCGCCGCGGTTCGGAGATGATGCGCGAACTGAGGACCTTTGCCGGCGAGAACCGCATCCATCTTGTGCGCGTCAACCCGAACCTGCTCTTCGAGGACGCGAAGCCGCTGGTGGAGCATACCGTGGGCGACAACGTGGTCGTCACCTTTGAGCCTGGCCATGACATGCCGGACGTCGATGCCGACCCGGGGCAGTTCTGGAAGGTGTTCTTCAACATCATCAAGAACGCCGGCGAGGCGATTGGCGGGCGGCCGGGCAAGATCAAAGTGTCGGTGAAGCCTTTCGAGATGACCAAGGAGGCCGCCTCGGCCTTCATTTCCGCCGCGCCGCTCCAGCCGGGGTTAGGGGTTCTTTTCGAAATCTGCGACGACGGCCCCGGCGTCCCCGCGTCGCTGCTGCCGCGGCTTTTCGATCCGTTCGTCTCCTCCAAGTCGGTCGGGCGCGGACTGGGGCTCGCGACGGTGCGCACCATCGTGGAGACGCACGGCGGCGGCATCGCCGTCGGGAGCGTCCCCGACCGCGGCACCGTGTTCCGCGTCTTCCTGCCCGAGTCTCGGCTGCCTGCGGAGCAGCCGGAGCGCGGCGGACAGGCGGCGGTCTCCGCGGCGGATGGTGCCGCGCGCCCCGCCGGCGAGGTGCTGGTCGTCGACGACGACCCTGGCATCCGCAAGACCTCGGCGATCCTCCTCAAGGGGCTTGGGCGCACAGCCTACGTCGCCAAAGACCACCACGAGGCGTTGGCCATCGTCCGCCGCCACGCCGAGTCGCTCGGGGCGATTGTGCTTGACGCCGACCTCGGAGCGACCGACTCGGTGAGGCTGCTTGCGTCGCTGCGCATCTCGGCGCCGGGGGTGCCGGTGGTGGTGTCGAGCGGCAGCTCCGAGGACAGCATCCGCGAGCTCTTCCGCGCCGAGCCATACGATCTCTTCCTCGCCAAGCCATACACGCTCGCCGAGCTCAAGGCGGCGCTTGCCGCCGCGGAGGGGAAGGCGTGAGGCTTTCGGTGAGGCTCTGCCTCGCGGCGCTCGCAGTCTACTTTGCCGCCGCCGTGTTCGGCGAGGTGCAGTACCGCGTCGCGCAGCTCCGCGACGTGACGCCGGAGTACAACCGCGTCGACACCGCGGCGCGCGACCTGCCGCCGTCGGCCGAGCACTGGCTCGGCACCGACAACCTCGGCCGCTCGGTGGCGCTTCGACTAGTCCAGGGGACGCGCATTGCCTTCTACGTCGGCGTGCTCACATCGCTCATCGCGATTCCGCTCGGGGTGGTGCTGGGTCTGCTTGGCGGGTACTTCGGGGGGCGCACTGATTCCATCGTCGTCTGGCTCTGCGCCACCGTCGCCTCGATGCCGGGGCTCCTCTTCATCCTCGCCATCGCGCTGGTGGTCGGCAAGGGGCTCGCCGGGGTGATTGTCGGCATCGGCCTCACCACCTGGGTGGGGACGTGCCGCACGGTCAGGGCCGAGACGATCAAGCACCGCGGCCGGGCGTACGTCCTTGCGGCGCGGACGCTTGGCTACTCGCACCTGAGGATCATGTTCCGGCACATCCTGCCCAACGTCGCGCACGTCGCGCTCATCCAGCTGTCTATCCGCTTCCCGTCGGCGGTGGCGACGGAGGTGTTCATCTCCTTCCTCGGGATCGGCGTCCAGGGCGAGCCTTCCTGGGGGGTGATGATCAACAACGCCCGCACCCGGCTCTGGCAGGGGGTGTGGTGGGAGATGTCGTTCACCACCCTGGCGATCTTCGTCCTGGTGCTCGCCTTCAACCACCTGGCGGATTTCCTGCGCGATCGGCTTGATCCCGCCCTAAGGTCGGAACGCGACTGACCGTCACCCAGTCGGGTGACAAAGTTTCTGGGTACCCTTGACGGTCAGACGCCATTTTTGCTATAATACGCACCGATGTTCAGATTAGCGAGAAAGCCGTTCGCGGTTATTCTGCCGTTGTGCATATGCGCAGTCGGCTGTACGAGTGTTTGCGATTCGTTTTCTCGTATGTTTTCGCATGACGAGTCGGTGGATACGCAGGTGGTGGCGCAGTGGTGGGACGGGCCGCGCATTCGCCCCGGAATCGCGCTGATCATCCAGGTCGGTACTCCAGCCGCGCCGCCGACCACGATGAACGTGCTCGTCGATTCGAACGGGGAGATAACGATGCCGCTTTTGCTGCAGGAGCCGGTGCTGTGCGACGGGCTCACCCTTGAGGCGCTGAAGAAGAAGCTCGTCAAGGAGTATTCGCACTACTACCGCCAGCCGCAGGTGTCGGTGACTTTTGCACCATACGATGGCCATGGTGTGAGCCCATGGGGGACGGTGACGGTGCTTGGCGAGGTCGCCACGCCGGGTCCGGTGAACATCCCCTCTACGATGGATCTGCCGGTCACCAAGGTGCTGCAGATGGCGGGCGGACTCAAGCCGTATGCTGACAAGTCGAAGATCTGCGTGACGCGTTGCGACAGGGACGGTCGCCAGAATCGGACGTATGTGGACCTCAAGGAGATCGGCAAGGAGGGGCGTCCCGACAAGGACATGCTGCTCAGGGCCGGCGACGTCGTCTGGGTGCCGGAGACGTGGTACTGACTTCAACTTTACGATACCTCAAACAAGGAGAAGAAGACTATGGCAAAAATCAAGATGAACATCTGCCTCGCCGCAGTGGCGGCGGTGTGCGCGGCATTTGCCGCCGAAAGCGGCAAGATGCAGCTTTCCGAGGCCCGGGCCGGAATCGGCGATGCGATCTCCAGCCCGTCGGCAATGGCCTCGACGATGAAGTCGCTTTCGGCGGATGACCAAGTCGCATTCCTCAAGGAGGTCAACGCGGCGATTGCCAAGCGCCAGGCTTCCAAGGAGGAGAAGACGGCGATGTTCCTCCAGGCCAACGCGGCGGCGCTCAGGGCGGCGAAGGACAGCAATGGCGACATAACCAATATGCTTGCCGAGGTCTACGCCTCCGCTTCGGTGGACTCGCTTACGGCGATCAACGAGAAGTTCGCCGAGCAGCTCTTCAACCGCGCGTCCTACACCGACGAGCAGTACGCCAAGGGCGCGGCCGCGATGCTCCATGCGATTGTCGCCCGTAGCGATTCGTCCGATAACTCCTCGGTGCGTGACGTGTTCGGCCTGTTGATGCTGGTGCGCGCATCGAACGGCACCCCCGATACATTGCTTGACACGTTGCTTCAGGAGATTCCCGAGGCGGACCGCAAGGCGGCGCAGGAAGAGTGGATTCCGTCGGCGCTGGGGAGCGACGGCCGCGAGAAGTCGTACGAGCCGATTCTCTCCGCTGCCGATGTCGAGGCTGTGCCCAACCTCGACATCGTCCTCAAACTCTACGGCCCGCAGCAGATTGATGCACTGCTCGGCAATCTTGTCGAGGGAACTCAGGTTTTGAAGCCGCACATTGATTCTGGCGCTGCGGGGTCGACATTCCAGAGCCCGATCGACGCCAGCGCTGGTGCCAAGGACATGGGAGATGTCCCGATCCCCTCGTCTACGTCTACGCCGACGCCGACGCCGGTGCCTCCGGCTCCTCCCTACCAGTTGCAGGAAATCTAACCTTAGGTCGCAATAAAGGATATGAAAATGAACATAAGCATCAGGCACTCGGCGGTCATCGCAATCGCCTTTACGGCGGCGGTGGCGCAGGCGGAGACGATGGACCGCCCCGTTGGCATCAAGATCGGCGAGCGGCTTACGCTCAAGCCGTACCTCGCGCTTTCGGCGACGTATGACAGCAATGTCACGTGCAGCAAAGATCGCGAGGATGACGTGATCTGGACGGTTAACCCCGGTTTCACGCTCGACTATCTGGCCGAGAGCTGGTATCTGAATTTGGCCGGCAACTATTCCTACAACGGCTATATGCGCGGCGGACACGCGAACCAGAACAGTTACCACAACTACGGCGAGTCGATTCTTTTCGGATGGGACTCGGCGCCTAAGAACGAGCGTGGATGGTCGCTCATGCTCAACCAGAGTTTCATCCTCATGAACTCGATAGACGACATCACCTTGAGCGACGGCAGCAGCTACGGGCGCGACACCAAGGAATTTCGTTTTGGTGCCGCGCTTGAGCACCGGTTCACCGAGCAGATTCACGCCAACGTCAATGGGGGTTACTATTGGCTTGACTACGACAACTCCAACCAGAGGAACTCGCTCTATGGCTGGTCGCGCTGGACGGTTGGCGGCGAAATCGGGTATGCTGCCTCAAAGTGGCTTGACCTGCTCGTAAGCGCTAATTACCAGGGCTACAAACAGGACAATACCTCAAACAGGTATTACGGCAGCCAGGGCTACGGCAATTGGCTTTCCGACAGTTCCGAGAGCTGGTCGCTTATGGCCGGTTTCGGTTCGTTCGCCACCGAGCGCATCACTTACCGTCTGCTTGCCGGCTGGAGCCACTTCGAGTATGGTGGCAGCGGCCATTCCACCGACGGTATGACCTATTCTGCATCTGGCAACTGGCGTATCGGCGAGACCTGGAACATGATGGTCCTCGCCACCAGCCAATACCAGCCGTCCGAGCGCGAATACGGCAGTTCCCAGCGCACCGACTCGCTGAGCTGGGGTATCGCGAAGTCGCTTGTTCGCGGCAAGATGAACGCGACGTTCGACATCTGCTATCGCCGCGAGGGCCATGAATATTCGACGCTCGGCAGTTCCCAGGACTACAATCTCGACATTCTTACCTTCCGCATTGGCCTCAACTACACCCTCAACCGCTACCTGGCGCTTTTCTGCCGCGGCGAGTACCGCCATTCCTTCGACGACGGCGACAGCAGGTCGTCCAGCTACGACTACGATCGTTTTCGCGCTTCGCTCGGTTTCCGCTTGACATACTAAAGTGCAGAAGCTGATCGCCAAGTACGGACTTGCGGCGCATCTGGCCTTTTTGGCCGTCGCGCCGCAGTTCTTTTCGCTGGCGGCCACGATATGGCTCGCGGCGCTGTCGGCGTGCTGGCTCTTCCTCGAGCCTTCCCGCGTCGGCGACGAAAGCCTTTCCGCCGCGCGGCTGCGCGTCCTCAAGGCGGTGGCTCTTGATCCGCTGTTCTGGATTATGCTGCTTCTGGTTGTGGTGGCGGCGGTCAGGATGGCGAACGGCGGCGTCGGCCCTTGGTACGACGCCGAGAACGAGGCCTGGGCGATGCGCGGCGCTTCGGTTGAGTTCCTGCCTGGTAGCGTTGATGGCTGTGGGCGGATGGAGTTTGCCGCCTGCCTGGCGCTTCTGGTGGTGCTTCAGGGGTGCAGGCATGCGCTTGGGCGGGCGGCGCGGAGCGCCTTTCTGCTCGTTTTCTCTGCGCTCTCGGGCGTGGCGGCGGTGGCGCTGTGCATCGAGGCCGCCGTCGGCAATGCCGCGGTCCTCTCCGCAATGGAATGCTCTTTCTTCAATCCGTCCTATTCCGGTGTCTACTTCGGCATCGCGCTGCTTGCCGGCATCTCCGCCTTTTCGCTTGGGTTGCAGCGCGGCTGGTATCGGAGCCTATTTCTCTACGTTTTCGGGGTGGCCGGCAATGCAGCGGGAATGTTCTCGTTCCTGCCGCCGGTGATGGCATTGGTGTTTGCCGTTGCCGCCTTGTTGCTGGTAGTCTACTGCGCGGCCTGGAATTTCGTCGTTAGCCATCCGGGGGAGTCGCTGGTGTTCATCATCGGCACCATCGGCCTTTTCTTGGCGGCGGCTGCGCTCGCGATGACGGCGCTTCCCTCCGAACTGGTCTCGTTGAAGCTGGCGCCGTTCGCAGGCGAGGAGGGCTTTCTGCCGGAAAGCTTCTTCTCGGTGCATAGCCTTCTTTCGCGGCTTTCGCTTGACATATGGAAGGAGCATCCTTGGCTTGGCCTGGGGGCGGGTTCGTTTGCCGACGGGGTGCGCTTCGTTGCCTCGCCCGAGGATTTGGCGGCGATTCCTCCGCTCCAGAAGGCGCCGTTCGGCATCCTCTGGATGGTGCTGGCCGAGCGCGGATCGATCGGTGCGTTCCTTCTTCTCGCTCCGTTGGCGGTGCTGCTTGCGTCGTATGTGCGCCGCGCGGTTGGAGGTGTCGTTGCCGGGGAGTTCCCGACCCCGCCCTGCTTTGCCGGGCTGCTGGTGCTGGCGGCGGTGGCGTTGGAGTCGCTGGCCGGGGTTTCGCTGCTCGCTCCGGGCGCAATGACCGCATTCATGTTTATGCTGGCTGTCTCCGCAAGCTCTTTCGCAAAGGTCAAGCGCAATGTCTGACAAAATCCTGTATTACGGAAATTCCGGCTCTTCGCCTCTCTACTACGGGTCGTCGAAGTTGAATCCGATGGACGGTAGGTCCCCCGTGTATTATCATTCCGGAGGCTATGGTGCGTACGGTTCATATGGTTCGTATGGCTCCTATGGCTCTTATGGTTCATATGGGACAAACGGAGGGTCGTCCGGTGGCGAAGAGGGCATGATCATTGGCTCGCTTTCGCTTGGACGCATGCTCCGCGTCGTGTCGCAGCGCTGGCTTTCCGTCTTCGTGTTCATCCTTGTCGGCGCAATCATCTCCTTCGCCGTCTACCGCATCTCCCCCACGGTCTATGAGGCGAGGAGCGAGTTTTCGATTGACTTGAGGCGCACTTCGGGGCGCACCGGCACCGCGCTCGATCAGGTTTCGCCGGATTACGGCAGCAACTACGAGGAGGTGTTCAACACCCGCATGCCGGACTGGCGTTCCGATCGGATTGCCGCGATGATCCTCAAGCAGTACCGGGCCGACAATCCGTACTCCACCGCCACCGACGAGGAGCTTATCGCCATCCTGGCCAAGACCGAGATCGACATCGTTCGCCGCTCGCGACTCATCACCATCACCGTCCGCGCCGGGTCGCCCCGCCTCTGCGCTGCGCTCGCCAACGCCTATGCCAAGTCGATCGACAAGTTCACCGAGGAGGAGAACAAGATCCGCTGCGACAAGGCCGTCTCGCAGATCCACCAGAACGTCGAGAAGCAGCGGCGGATGGTGGACAAGATCGCCAAGGACCTCCTGGACTTCCGCACAGCCAACAAGGTGGACAACCTCCGCTCCACCCGCGACACGGTGCAGCAGTCGCTCCAGAAGGCGACGAGCGACATCCTCTCCCTCGAGTCGGAGAAGACCCAGCTCGTCGAATGGGAGAAGATGCTTTCGCAGGTGCAGAAGGACCCGACTTCCTACGGCAGCCTGGCGGTGAACGTCCCGCGCGCCCAGGAGATCGCCACCGAGTTCAACGGCTATCAGGACTCCGAAAGCGAATACCAGAAGCTGCTCTTTGCCTATACCGAGAACCACCCAGAGGTGATGGTGAAGAAGAAGGCCGCCGAGCTTGCGCGCCAGCGGTTCCTCGACGCCGCTGAGCGTGCGCTCCTGACCGGGCGCTCCACGCTGCAGGTGGTGAACAACCAGCTCGCCAACCTCGCCGTGCGGCAGGGCGAGCTGCGCAACGAGCTCGCCAACGTGGAGCAGCGGATCGTGTTGGCGGAATCCGGCCTCGGCCAGCTGGAGGCTGACTTCGGGGTGCAGAACCGGCTCCTTGAAGGGCTGCTGCTCGACGAGAACAAGGCGCGCATCGAGGCGGAGTCCAACAACGAGATCGTGCGCGTGGGGCGCCCCGCGACCGAGCCGACCAAGCCGGTTCTGCCAGACCCGCTGATCATCTTCGGCGCCGGCTCGTTGCTGTCGATTGTGCTGGGCGTGCTCTTCGTGCTGATGATGGACAACCTCGAGGACATGGTGATCGGCCTTTCCGACATCGAGGGCCGCCTTGCGCTCAAGGTGCTGGCGGTGCTGCCGCACGTCCGCCGCAAGAAGCGCGAGGAGGTGGCCAGGTTCCTGATAGACGAACGCTACTCCCAGTTCTCCGAGGCGGTGGCGGGGCTGCGGAACCTGCTTGACTCACCGCGCTACGAGCCGCTTTCGCACTGCATCCTTGTCATCTCCACCCAGCCCGGCGAGGGCAAGACCATCACCTCGACCTCGATTGCCATTGCCTATGCCCAGTCTGGGCGTCGCACACTGCACGTCGACTTCGACATGCGCCGTCCTCGTCTCGCCCGCGTGTGGAACCTTGACATCGACGAGAGCAACAGCTTCTCCCACATCCTCCAGCGTTCCGAGGGCGTCATGCCTGATTTCGCGTCGATTGCGCACAAGACCGAAGTCAAGAACCTCGACGTCATCGCCTCCGCGCCGCCGAACGGGATCTCGCCGGCCACGATCTTCGGCTCGCCGGTCATCCCCAAGTTCTTCGACTGGGCGCGCGAGAACTACGACCGCGTAATCGTCGACTCCCCGCCCTACGGGCTCGTGGGCGACGTCGTCTCGCTTTCGGTGATGGTCGATTCGGTGATCGTCATGTGCTGCCCCGACCGCACCCGCTTCAAGCCAATCCAGTACTGCGCTCGCGGCCTCACCGAGGCCGGCGCCAACATCCTGGGCGTGGTGGTGAACGACGTTGAAGTCGCCTCCGCCGCCGCGTTCTCTCCCGGTGGCAAGTCCCGCGGACGCTATGGCTACGGTTATGGCGGCTACGGCTACGGATATGGCTACGGCTACGGCCATGGCGATAAGTCCGGCGACGACGATGCCGAGAACGCGGGCGAGACCAGCGACTTCAACGACGAAGAATAGCCTTTAGCCGCCTCCTTCGATGCTCTTCGCGGTAATAGCGATGCTGGCCCTTACGCGCGCGGAACTGGTCGCGCGGATGAAGGCGCCGGTGCTCACCATGTCCGAGGGTCTCGTTCAGGTCTACGCCGATTGTCCCGAGGACATGCGCATCGAGTACCAGATGCCCATCGCGCGCTTTGCCGCCGATGCCGTCGAGCTCCTCTACCGCGGCGCCGGAATCCGTCCGCGGCGTTTTGCCGCGCCCGGGATAATGATCCACGTCGGCTCGGTGAGGACCAACCTCGCCGAGGTCGTAGCCACCGTGCAGACGAACGGCGAGCGGGTGGTGACCAGGATCTACGCGAAGTCTCCAGGTTACGTCGACCGCTCGCGGCTGTGCCTCGAGATTGCCAAGGCGTTCAACCGGGCGGTGTGCGGCCGGGAGCTCGACGACGCCGGGGCGGCCGCGGCGCTGCGCGCGGCGAGTCCGCGCGCCAGGGCGGAGGATGCCCGCAACGAACTTGAGGAATGGCTTCGCGGCGAGGGCGGGCACGACGACGAGGAGGCGCTCGCGCTGATGCGCAAGGTGATCGAGCCTGGACGCGCCTCGCACCGGGACGTCCTCGTCTTTGCTTCGCGTCTCTACCTCTATCCCGAGACCCTCGACCGCCCGTTCGTCGGCGGGCGCACCTCGCTCTCGTTCCGCGAGGCGATCGAGGCGTCGGCGAACGACCCGCGGGTCAGACTGGCGGCCTACCTCAAGTCGAACGAGCTGGCGGTGTTCGGCGGCGGCCGCGGCGAGGACCTTGCCAGTGCGGCGGCGGCGTACACCGCTTTTCTGCGCGAGATTGTCCGCGGCAAACTGTCGCAGCCAGAGCTCTCTTCGATGCTCGACAGTGCCGACGACCTCCTGCGCCGCGCCGGTGGCAAGTAGCAAGCAGGCAAAAATCAAAGGCAGTTGCGGCCATCTGGCCGCAACTGCCTTTGCGCTTTCTTTGGTCTGTCTTACGAGAAGTTGTAGACCTCTTCCTGCTTGTATGCGGTGTGGAGGAGGTGATGTGCCTTCTTGCCGCCCTGCGCGCCGGTCTTGCCGTCGAGGTAGTCCTTGTAGAGGGACTGGACCTCGGGGTTGAGGTGCGACATGCGGAGCGTTGACTTCTCGTCGTCGGTGTAGAGGCCGGCGGTGCGCTGGGCGCGGACCGCGTCCGTCGCCAGGCACGGCTGGCCGCCGCCGCCGATGCAGCCGCCGCGGCATGCCATGACCTCGATGAAGTCGAAGCGCGGCTTGACGCCGTTCTTGCGGTCCTCGCGGACATCTGGTGCGCGACGGCGATGTTCACCTTCGTGCCCTTGATGTCGATCGTCGCGGTCTTGACGCCGTCCATGCCGCGCACCGCCTGGAAGTCGATGCTGGGCGGCTGGGCGTCGCCGGTGATCAGGCAGTAGGCCGTGCGGAGCGCGGCCTCCATGACGCCGCCGGTGACGCCGAAGATCGTGCCTGCGCCGGTGTAGGTGCCGAGCAGCTTGTCGGCCGGCTCCTCCGGGAGCGACTCGAAGTCGATGCCGGCGGCCTTGATCATGCGCGCGAGCTCGCGGGTCGTGAGGACGACGTCGGTGTCCTGCTGGCCCGAGGCGCTCATGTACTCGTCGCGGCTGATCTCGTACTTCTTCGCCGTGCAGGGCATGATCGAGGTGACGTGCACCTTCTTGGGGTCGACGCCGTTCTTCTCCGGCCAGTAGCTCTTGGCGAGCGCCGAGAGCATCTGCTGGGGCGACTTCGCGGTCGAGAAGTTCCCGGTGAAGTCGGGCGCGTACTTCTCCATCCAGTCGGTCCAGGCCGGGCAGCAGCTGGTGAGGAGCGGCAGCTCGCCGCCCTCGGTGAAGCGCTTGATGAACTCGGTGCCCTCCTCCATGATCGTGACGTCGGCCGAGAAGTTGGTGTCGAACACCTTGTCGAAGCCGAGGCGGCGGAGCGCGGCGTAGATCTTGCCGGTGGTGAGCGAGCCGGGCTTCATGCCGAAGGCCTCGCCGACGGCGACGCGGACGGCCGGGGCTATCTGCACCAGGCAGACCTTTTCGGGATCCTGCAGCGCGGCCCAGACCTTGGCGGTCTCGTCGTTCTCGTAGATCGCGCCGACGGGGCAGTGCGCGGAGCACTGGCCGCACTTGATGCACGGCGAGTCGGCGAGCTTGACGCCGGCGGCCGGGGCCATCACCGTCTTCTCGCCGCGGCCGATGAACTCGAGCGCCCAGACGTTCTGCATCTCCTGGCAGACTTCGGCGCAGCGACCGCACTTGATGCACTTGTCGGGGTTGAGCACGATCGACGGGGTCGACTTGTCGACGTCGTGGTGGACCACTTCCTTCGGGAAGGGGTTCTCGCGAATGCCGAAGTCGGCGGCGATCGCCTGGAGCTCGCAGCTGCCGGAGCGCGGGCACTGCAGGCAGTCGTTCGGGTGGTTGGCGAGGATGAGCTCGAGCACCGTCTTGCGGACCTGCACGATGTCCGGGTCGTGGGTGATGATCTTCATCCCCGGCGTCGCCTCGGTGCAGCAGGCGCGGAGCAGCTTGGGGCTGGGCACGAACTTGCCGTTGTCGGCCGGGTTGCGGCTGGGGACGAGCTGCCTGACGACGCAGATGCCGCAGCTGGCGCCGGGTTTGAGGTCGGGGTGGTAGCAGAGGGTCGGGATCTTGACATTCGCGGCCCTGGCCGCGGCGAGGAGGTTAGAGCCTTTCGGGACGCTCACCGCGACGCCGTTGACCTCGAGAGAAATCATTTCAGTTTCCATTTTTCCTGACCTTTCCGTTTTAGCCGTGGCTGATCGCGCCGAACTTGCATGTCGCCTCGCAGGCGCCGCACTTGACGCACTTGGACTGGTCGATGACGTGCGGCTGCTTGAGCTCGCCGGAGATCGCCCCCGCTGGGCACTTCTTCGCGCACATCGTGCAGCCCCTGCACTTCGCCGCGTCGATCTTGTACTGGATGAGCCTCGAGCACTTGCCGGCGCGGCACTTCTTGTCGCGGATGTGCTCCATGTACTCGTCCATGAAGTACCTCAGGGTCGACCTGACCGGGTTGGAGGCGGTCTGGCCGAGGCCGCAGAGCGAGGCCTTGTTCATCGCGTCGCAGATCGCCTGCATGTCGGCGATGTCCTGCTCGGTGCCGCGGCCGGCGGTGATCTTCTTGAGGTAGTTGAGGAGCTTGCGCCCGCCGATGCGGCAGGGCGCGCACTTGCCGCAGCTCTCGTCGACCGTGAAGTCGAGGTAGAACTTCGCGATGTCGACGACGCAGTCCGTCTCGTCCATCACGATGAGGCCGCCAGAGCCCATGATCGAGCCGATCTTGGCGAGCGACTCGTAGTCGATCGGCGTGTCGAGGAACTGCGGCGGGATGATGCCGCCGGAAGGTCCGCCAGTCTGCGCCGCCTTGAACTGGTGGCCGCCGCGGATGCCGCCGCCGATGTCGAAGATGATCTCGCGGAGGGTCGTCCCCATCGGGACCTCGATGAGGCCCGAGTTGTTCACCTTGCCGGTGAGCGCGAAGACCTTGGTGCCCTTGGTGGTCGCGGTGCCGATCTTCGAGAACCAGTCCGCGCCCTTGTTGATGATGACGGGGATGTTCGCGAGCGTCTCGACGTTGTTGATGACCGTCGGCCGGCCCCAGAGACCCTTGACCGCCGGGAACGGCGGACGGGGACGCGGCATGCCGCGGTTGCCCTCGATGGACTGGAGGAGCGCCGTCTCCTCGCCGCAGACGAACGCGCCGGCGCCGAAGCGGAGCTCGATGTCGAAGTCGAAGCCCGAGCCGAGGATGTCCTTGCCGAGGAGGCCGAGGTCGTGGGCCTGCTCGATCGCCACCTCGAGGCGGCGGATCGCGAGCGGGTACTCGGCGCGGATGTAGATGAAACCCTTGGAGGCGCCGATCGCGTAGCCGGCGATCGTCATCGCCTCGAGGACGGAGTGGGGGTCGCCCTCAAGGGTGGAGCGGTCCATGTACGCGCCGGGGTCGCCCTCGTCGGCGTTGCAGACCATGTACTTCTGGCCCTTGGGCTGCTGCATCGCGAACTTCCACTTCATGCCGGTCGGGAAGCCGGCGCCGCCGCGGCCGCGCAGGCCGGACTTGAGGATCTCCTCCACCACCTGCTCGGGCGTCATCTCGAAGAGCACCTTCTCGATCGCCTTGTAGCCGTCGCGCGCGATGTAGTCCTCGATCTTCTCGGGGTCGATCACGCCGCAGTTGCGGAGCACGATGCGGTACTGCTTCTGGTAGAAGGGGATGTTCGCCTCGGCGACGAGCTTCTTGGCCTGCTCGGGGTCGTAGCAGAGGCGCTGGACGACGCGGCCCTTGACGAGGTGCTCCGCGACGATTTCCTTGACGTCCTCGGGCTTGACCTGCACGTAGAATGTTCCCTGCGGCAGGATCTTGACGATCGGGCCCTGCTCGCAGAAGCCGAGGCAGCCGGTGGTGACCACCTGGACCGTCTCGTCGAGCTTCTGCTCCGCGAGGATGCGCTTGAACTCCGCGACAACCTTGTCGCCGCCGCTGGAGCAGCACGCGGTGCCGCCGCAGACCAGGACGTATGATTGATATGCCATTGCCGTCACTCCTTAAGCGTTCTTCACGATGTCGATCGACGGCTTGTCGAGGATCTTGCCCTCGATGAGCCCGTGGCCGACGATGTGCTTCTCGACGATGTCCTTCGCCGTCGCCGCGTCCACGTGGCCGTAGATCACGGTCGGCATGCCCGGGACGACGACCTCGACCGTCGGCTCCGAGTGGCAGAGGCCCATGCAGCCGGTCTGGCGCACGAGCACGTTGGTCATTCCCTTCGCCGAGAGCGTGTCGATAAGCGCGGCATAGGTGTCCTTCGCGCCCGCGGCGATGCCGCAGGTGCCCATGCCGACGATGACCTGCACGTCCTTGTTGGAGCTGTCGCGCATCTCCATCGCCTTCTGCTTCTCCCCGCGCATCCGGCGCAGGTCGTCCAAAGTGAGCTTAGCCATTTTGCTTCCTCCTGTTATCCGAGCTTGCGGTACTTTTCGATGATGCCGGCGACGTCCTTCGTCGCCAGCTTGCCGTGGACCTCGCCGTTGACGACCACCACCGGCGCCAGGCCGCAGCAGCCGAGGCAGCGGACCGCCTCCACCGAGAAGAGGCCGTCGGGGGTGGTGGCGTTCACGCCGACGCCGAGCTGGCGCTCGAACTCCTTCATCAGGTCGTCGCCGCCCCTGAGGTAGCACGCGGTGCCGAGGCAGACCTGGATGATGTACTTGCCGGCCTTCTGCAACTTGAAGAAGTTGTAGAACGTGACCACCCCGTAGATCTTCGCGAGCGGCACGTCCAGGAGGGACGATATCTCGATCGCGATCTCGCGCGGGATGTAGCCGTAGGTCTGCTGGACCTTGTGCAGGACCATGATCAGGTTCCCCGGCTTTCCTTTCCATTCTTCAATGAACGCCTTCAGCTCCGGCGTCATCTTTTCCGTCTGTTCGCTCATTTTTTATCCTTCGTTGGTTGTACCGTTGCCTAAAACTGGTTTGTCGTGTATTATCCCATATTCAGGCCGTGTTAGGCAAGTATAACTTTCGCTATGCCATTGTGCAGCGAGAAGGGAATTTGGTATAATTCGCAACCAATGAGCACTCTTTCGATATCGGCGATGGCGATCTGGGCGGCGGCGGCGGCCGGCGTGGCGTGGTACCTGGCGACGGTCGCCGGGGAGGTGACCTACGTCACGCTTGCGGACGGGCGCCGCCAGGCGCGGCAGATCCCGGTCGTCTTCAAGGCGCTGCTGCCGTTCGCGCCGAACTTCTTCCCGCTCGTCCGGAGCCCGGCGTTCCGGCGCACGGTGGAGAGCGCGGACGCGAAGCTGGTGCAGGGCGGCTTCGAGGGGCTGATCTCGGGCGAGGAGTTCGCGGCGCTCAAGCTGATGCTGCTGTGGGTGCTGCCGGACATTTGGCTGCGCGGGGCGGTGAAGCGGCGGCACCTCGCGATCCAGAAGGCGCTGCCGTTCGTCCTCGACCTCCTGACGCTTTCGGTGGAGGCGGGCATGGACTTCATCAGCGCGCTGCAGCGCAACTGCCGGCTCCGGCGGCTCGACCCGCTCAACGAGGAGCTTCTGCGGATGACGAAGGAGATCCAGGTCGGGCGCTCGCGCCGCGAGGCGCTGAAGGACATGGCGAAGCGCGTCGGCCAGCCGGACCTGCGGTCGGTCGCGCATGCGCTGGTGCAGGCGGACGAGCTCGGCGTCTCCATCGGCGCGATGCTGAGGATACAGTCCGACCAGCTCCGCGCCCGCCGTTTCGACCGGGCGGAGAAGCTGGCGGCGGAGGCGCCGGTCAAGATGCTCGGCCCGTTGATGCTTTGCATTTTCCCGGCGGTGTTCATCATCCTGCTCGGGCCGGTGCTTACCCAGGCGATGAAAGGAGTGTTCTGATGGCGGAGAATCCGTCACTTGAGGCGGTGAAGGGCCCGCTCGCGGGCCGTAGGTTCGAGGTGGGCCCTGGCGGGCTCAGGCTCGGCCGCTCGTCCACCTGCGACATCCACGTTCCCGACGGGGAGCTGTCGCGCAACCACTGCCTCTTCGAGGCGGCAGGTCCGACCGGGCTGCGCGTGACCGACCTCGCGAGCGCGAACGGCACGATCGTCAACGGCGAGCCGATCGGCGCAGAGCCGGTTCCGCTTTCGCCGGGCGACACGGTGGAGGCGGGCGGCACCACGCTGCGCGTCGCCGGCGGAGCGGGGTCGCGGCTGGACCTGGGGCTCGGGCCGGCGGTGCCGGCGGAACAGGCCGCGGCGCCATCCGCGCCGCCGCGCCGTCGGCGTCCTGCGTTCCTCAACGCGCTTTGGGGAAGCGCGGTGGCGTCGTGTGCGATCGGCATCTACCTGGCGCTGACCGGGAAGCGGACCGTATCCGCGCCGCCGGCGGCGCCGGTCGAGGAGGCGGCGCCGGTCGTCAAGGAGGCTTTCTACGAAAAGGTGGAGGCGAACGATTCGCGCATCTTCCGCTACGCGATGACGCTGGCGGCGGACTCCACGCTGACGGTGAAGGTGGACGACGTGCCGGACGAGAACCGCCACCACGCCAAGAGCCAGCCGCTCGGTCCCGAGGCGCTGGAGGAGATCAACGAGATCCTCGCCTGGAAGAACCTGAAGGACCTCGACCGCGAGTACATCGGCGTCGAGCCCGACCCGCCTGCGCTCGAGAGCTGGTCGCTCCGGGTGGTATACTCCAACCGGGTGCGCACGGTGAAGGTGGTCAACACCCAGGAGCCGGAGGCGTTCAGGGTGATCCGCGAGCGGCTGGAGGCGTTCTCCAAGAGCGAGCTCGGGGTGTGGGCGATCCAGTACTCCCGCGGCAAGCTGGTGGAGCTGGCCGAGAAGGCGGCGGAGCTCGGCGAGGCGAAGTGGGCCGACCGCGACGTCGAGCACGGCAACCTCGCCGCGTCGATCGAGGCGTACCGCGAGGCGCTGTTCTACCTCGAGACCATCGACCCGAAGCCGCCGCTCGCGGCGACGGCGCGCGAGGGGCTGGAGCGCTCGAAGGAGGAGCTCGACAAGCGCTGCCGCGACCAGCGGTTCCTCGCCGACCGCGCACTCAACCTCAAGCAGTGGGAGGAGGCGAAGAGCGCGCTGATGGTGCTGATGGAGATGGTGCCTGACCGCCGCGACGACCGCCACCGCGACGCCAAGACTAAGCTCCTCTCGGCGGAGAGCCATCTGAAGAAGGGAGGCGAGAGATGAGGTCGGCCATTTTTGCGGTTCTCGCGCTCGCGTCCGCCGCGGCCTTTGCGGCGGACGAGCAGCCCGCGGTGCGTCCGCGGGTGACGGTGTCGAGCCAGCCGTCGGGGGCGACGGTGTCGGTGGACGGCATGGACCGCGGCGTCACGCCGCTGGTGATCTACGACCTGGGCCCAGGCCGCCACCACCTGCGCTACCGGCTCGCCGGCTACGAGGACCGCGACCGGTTCTTCACCATGGACGAGGGCCCGGTGCTGGAGAAGAGCGAGACGCTCGTCCCCGAGAAGGGGCTGCTCCTACTGCGCACCGACCCGCCGGGCTGCGCCATCGCCATCGACGGCGTGGCCGCCGGCACGACGCCGCGGCTCTTCACCGACCTCGACGCCAAGGAGACTTACAAGGTCAGGCTGACCAAGGCGGGCTACCTGCCGCAGGATCTGGTCGTCAAGTTCAACGGCCGCGAGCCGCTGGTGCGGGACGAGACGATGGTGCTCGACTCGGGCGCGATCAGCATCATCTCCGACCCGGCGGGCGCAGAGGTGACGGTGAACGGCATCGTCCGCGGCGTGACGCCGCTTGAGGTGAAGGACGTCCCGAAGGGCAGGGCGGCGGTGAAGTTCAGGCTCGAAGGCTTCGCCGAGGAGGTGCGTGAGCTCGCGATGCGCCCCGGCGACCGCCAGACGCTGTCGATAGTGCTCAGTCCGCTGCCCGGTTCGCTGCACTTAGCCTCGGTGCCGGAGGGCGCTCGGTTCTACCTGGACGAGGAGGCGCGGGGACAGGGTCCGCTCGCGATTACCGGGCTCAAGCCTGGCGAGTACCGCGTCCGCGCCGAGCTCGCCGGCTACGGCACGATCGATAAGACGGTGGCAATCCGTCCCGGCGAGGCGACGCGCGAGGAGTTCCGGCTCTCCAACGTGATGGGGCGGCTCGAGGTGCGCACCGATCCGCCGGGGGCGACGGTGGTCTTCGACGGGCATGTGCGCGGCGTCACCAAGGGGCCCGAGGGCGCGACGAGGAGCGACGTCTTCGCCATCGAGAACATCCTCGAGGGCGAGCACGTGCTCATCGTGCGCAAGGACGGCTACGAGGAGGCCTCCCGGAAACCGAAGATCCGCAGCACCAAGACCTCTCAGGCGAACGTGAGGCTCAAGCGGATATTCGTGCCCGACATTGAGCTCGAGACGGTGCATGGCACCGTGCGCGGCGTGCTGGTGGAGAACCACGAGGACTGCGTCAAGGTCGAGGTCTCGCTCGGAATAACCCGCACCATCCCCAGGAACGAGATCAGAAAGTACACGCCGCTCGGCGAAAGGGCGAAGTGAGGCGTCGGCTCGACGTTGCGCTAGCGGAGCGGGGGCTTGCCGGTTCCCGCACGCTGGCGCAGGCGCTTGTCATGGCGGGACAGGTGCGCGTCAACGGGCAGGTGGAGACCAAGGCGTCGCGGCAAGTGGACGACGCGGCGGCAATCGAGGTCGAGGCGCCCCCGCGCTTCGTCTCGCGCGGCGGCGAGAAGCTGGAGGGAGCGTTTGAGTTATGGGGAACGGGGAACGGGGAATGGGGAACGGGGCTGGACGCCGCTGGCAAGATCTGCCTCGACGTCGGCTCCTCGACCGGAGGCTTCACCGACTGCCTCTTGCAGCACGGGGCGAAGATGGTGATGGCGGTCGACGTGGGCACCAACCAGCTCGCCTACTCGCTTCGCAGCGACCCGCGCGTGTGGGTGAAGGAGAACTTCAATGCGCGCTACATGACGCGCGAGGACCTGCCCGAGACGCCGGAGCTGGCGGTGACCGACGTCTCGTTCATTTCGCTCAGGCTCATCCTGCCGCCGATCGTCTCGGTGCTTGCGCCTGGCGGCGCCATCGTCGCGCTCATCAAGCCCCAGTTCGAGGTGGGTAAAGGGCAGGCGCCGGGTGGGCTGGTGCGGGACGAGGCGCTGCGCCTCGCGGCGCGCGACGGCATCGTGCGCTTCGCCGAGGAGGAGCTGGGGCTGTCGCTCGCCGGCCTCGCCGAGTCGCCGATCCGCGGCCGCGAGATGGGCAACGTCGAGTACCTTTCCTTCTTTCGCCTGCCGCAAAGTTGAAATCCTTGCGCACAGGCGCGGGAATTTATGGTAAAATACGCGCATGAAAATTGACACTCTTTGCATTCAGGGCGGGTATCAGCCGCAGTGCGGCGAGGCTCGCCAGGTTCCGATATATGCGACAACTACTTTCAAGTACGATACCACCCAGCACATGGCGGATCTCTTCGACTTGAAGGCCTCGGGCTACTTCTACACCCGCCTTGCCAACCCGACCAACGACTTGGTGGCGAAGAAGATCGCCGCGCTTGAGGGCGGCGTCGCGGCGATTTTGACGAGTTCCGGCCAGGCGGCGTCGACCTTCGCGGTCCTCAACCTCTGCAATGCCGGCGACCACGTCGTCGCCTCCGCCCAGATCTACGGCGGCACCTTCAACCTCTTCGCGGTCTCGCTGAAGAAGCTGGGCATCGAGTTCACCTTCGTCGACCCCGACGCGAGCGAGAAGGAGATCCAGAAGGCATTTCGCCCCAACACCAAGTGCGTCTTCGGCGAGACGGTGGCGAATCCGTCCGGCTGCGTCCTCGACATCGCCAAGTTCGCGCGCGTCGCGCACAAAAACGGCGTACCGCTCATCGTCGACAACACCTTCCCGACCCCGATCCTCTGCCGTCCGTTCCGCTTCGGCTGCGACATCGTCACCCACGCGACGACGAAGTACATGGACGGCCACTCCAGCCAAGTCGGCGGCTGCATCGTCGACTCCGGCAACTTCGACTGGGCCAAGCACGCGGACAAGTTCCCCGGCCTCGTCGAGCCCGACGCCTCCTACCACGGCCTCAGCTACGTGAAAGCGTTCGGCAAGATGGCGTATATCGTCAAGTGTACCGCGCACCTGATGCGCGACTTCGGCTCCATCCCCTCGCCGTTCAACGCGTTCCTGGTGAACCTCGGGCTCGAGTCGCTGCACCTCAGGATCCGCCGCCACGCGGAGTCGGCGCTCAAGATCGCCAAGTGGCTCAAGACCCAGAAGAAAGTGGCGTGGGTCAACTTCGCCGGGCTGCCGGGCTCGAAGTACCACAAGCTCGTCAAGAAGCAGTTCGACGGCAACTCGCCGTGTGGCGTGATGACCTTCGGCATCAAGGGCGGGCGCAAGGCGTCCATCAAGTTCATGGACTCTTTGAAGCTCATCGGCATCGTGACCCACGTCGCGGACGCCTGGAGCTGTGTCCTGCACCCGGCTTCGCACACCCACCGCCAGCTCACCGACGCGCAGCTCAAGGCCGCGGGGATCCCGCCGGACCTGATCCGCTTCTCGGTCGGGCTCGAGGACCCAGACGATCTCATCGCCGACCTCAAGCAGGCGCTGGCGAAGGTATAAAAGGAGGAAAGACATGGCGGACAAGAAGACGGTGCGGATCTGGGACTGGGCGGTCGGCGCGGCGCTGGCGGCGCTGGCGGCGCTGGTCTACTTCCTGTCGATGGCGACCTACGCCTATCCGGGCGAGAGCGCGCACCTGCAGGTGGTCTGGCGCGGGCTTGATGTCGCGTCCAGCACCCCGTATCCGCTGATGGCGCTCTTCGCGCGTCCGCTTGGCTGCGGCAACGCCATTGCACCGCTGCTGGGCATTGCCGCGGTTGCACTCCTCTATCTCTGCACGCTCGTCTTTTCGCGCCGGTGCGTCTTCGGCGAGGAGGCCGACTTCTCCGCCGTGCCGGTCTCGCGCATCGCGGCCGCGGCGACCGCGCTGGTGTTTCTCTTCACCCCGGCGGTGCGGTCTGCGGCGACGCATCTCGAGCCGCGGCTTTTTGACGCGGTCTGGGCGCTGGTCGTCGTCGCCGTCCTGCTCGGCTACGCCGACGCGCGCCGGCGGCTCTGGGCGTACCTGGGCGTGGTGCTCATCGGCGTTCTTGCTGCGGCCGGCTACTGCGACAGCGTCCTCTTCGTGGTGCTGATGCCGGCGCTGCTCTTCGCCTCCGTTCGCACAGAGCTCGTCTCCGGGCGCAACCCGTATGCCGCGCCGGCGCTCATGCTTGCTGCGTTCGTGATTGCGCTCTTTTCGTTCCAGGCGTCGTTTGGCTTGTCCACCGCCGATGTCATCAGCCGCTGCTCGGAGGAGTTTTCCGGCTATACGCGCCCTGGCTGGGTGCTCGTCGCCGTCTTCGCCACGCTTCCGTTCGTGGCTGTGCTCTTCTCGAGCCGGCGCGTCTACAACGAGCCGTTCTCCTTTGTGCAGTTTGCGTTCCAGGCGGCGTTGTCGCTGCTGGCGGTGATCTCGGTGGCGACGCCGCTTGCCCCCTCGCCGCTGATGGAGCCGTGGGGCGTCCCGCCGGTCGTCACCTCGGCGTTTGCGGCGTTCGTCGCCGGCCACCTCGTCTCCTACTGGTGGGCGCGCCGCTCGAGCTCGGCTTGCAAGGCGGCGATGGTGGTCTTCGGCTTCGCGCTCGGCTTCGCCACGGTCTGGAACTTCTTCGTCTTCGACCGTGACCGCGGTGCTTTCGTCGACGAGGTGGTGGCGAAGGCCATCGACGACCTTGACGGCAGGAACTGGCTTGTCACCGACGGCACGATCGACGACAACTTCATCCTCAAGGCCGCCGAGCGCGGCTGCGACCTGACTCTCGTCTCCCTCGCCCGCGACACCGAGACCGACTATCTTGAGCAGCTCGGCGAGCGCGTGCGCGAGAAGGGCGTCGGCGGCTCCAAGAACTCGCAGCTCACCCTCTCGCTTTCGCTGGGCGTGCTGCCGTTCGTGCAGGACTGGCTCGCCTGCGACCCGACGGCGCCGAAGTCCGTCGCCATCTGGAGCGCGCCCGACCTCTGGTACTCGGCGGGGTTCCGCCCCGTGCCCGAGTTCCTCTTCTTCGGCGCCGACGAGGGGCGGGCGAAGATGGACTGGGGCGCCTGGCCGAAGTTCGACGCCCTGCTCCACGCGCCCAAGGGCTGGGGCAGCTACGTCAAGGACGACGAAGTGCGCAACCCGGTCGACCGCCTGCGCCTCTCCCTCCGCCGCCACCTCGGGCTCGTCGCCAACAACGCCGGCGTCTACCTGCAGGACCAGGGCCGCGATGAAGAGGCGTTCGACTTCTACGAGCGCGTCCTCAACGAGATCGACTCCGACAACGTCTGCGCGCTCTTCAACGAGATCGAGCTCGCCGGCGCCAAGAACGCCAGGGCGGTCGCGAAGCGCCCCGAGCTCGAGCGCAAGCTCAAGCAGATCGCCGACAACAAGTCGCGCCGCTACGCGATCTGGCGGCTCGCCTCGTTCTACGGCTACATCCGCAACCCCGACATGTTCGTCAAGCTCGGCTACACCTGGGCCCGCTCCGGCCGCCCCGGCGACGCGCTCGCCCAGATCCGCCGCGCCATCGACTTCGTGCCCCAGGAGAAGCAGCTCGCGCTCCTCAACATGATGGCCGCGCTCTACGCGAGCGAGAACGACCAGGCGAAGTCCCGCAGCATCTACGAAAGCGTGCTCGCCAAGGACGGCGACGACCACGACGCGCTCATCGGCATGATGCGCCTCAAGCTGCTCGAGGGCGACCAGAAGCAGGCGCTCGAGTATCTGCAGCGCGCGATGGCGGCCTCGCCCGACGGCGGCAGGATGGCGCAGATCGAGCTTTCGATGGTGTCGATGATGAAGGGCGACCTCAAGGGCGCCAAGGCGGCGCTCACCAAGCTCGTCGACGAGGACCCCAAGGACCTGCAGGCCTGGTCGCTCCTTGCCTCGGTCTCCATGCAGCTGTGGGACGCCTCCAAGGACAAGGCGGAGAAGGACGCGCTGCTGAAGGACATCTCCGACCGCATCCTGCCGACGATGGAGAAGCAGTCCACCAACCCCTACGACTACTACATCCAGACCACCAAGGCGTTCCTCTACCTGCGCGGCGGCGAGGAGAAGCGCCGGCTTGCGCGCGACGCCTTCGCGGCCGCGGCGAGGGCGCGGCCGGACTCCGCCGCCGCCCAGGACATGCTGCTTGGGCTCGACATCTCGCTCGACGACAAGATCGGCGCCGAGCACCATGCGCGCGAGGTGCTGCGGCGCAACCGCAGCGCCCCGCTCGCCAACTACGTGATGGGCTCGCTCGCGATCGGCAAGGGGGAGTACGCCGAGGCCGAGGCGTTCCTGCGCAAGGCCGCCGACGCCCCGCAGCCGAACGTGCTTGCGCTCAACGACCTCGCCGAGGTGCTGCGCCGCACCAAGAACTACGGCGACGCCGAGCGCTACGCCAGGCTCGCGGTGGAGAAGGCGCCGGAGTTCTACATCGTCTGGGAGACCCTGGGCACGGTGCTGATGGACGCCGGCAAGGACGCGGCGGAGGCGGAGGAATGCGTCGCCAAGGCGATCGAGCTGCAGAAGAAGAGCGGCGCCAAGACCGAGGACGTGCGCATCTACTCTTCGCTCGCGCGGGCGCAGCTCCTGCGCGGCGACAAGAAGGCGGCGCGGCAGTCGATCCGCAAGGTTCGTCCCCGCATCTCCGAGCTGAACGAGTACGAGCGGCGCGAATTCGAGGAGATCGAGAAGCGTGTTAAGTGAGCTGCTGCTCGCGTCGGCCATCCAGATCGGGCCGTTCTGGCAGCACGACGGGCAGGGCTCGGCCGCGCTGCGGCCGCTGTGGTCGACGGCCGCGGAGACGACCGATGTCCTCTGGCCCGTCTTCACCGCTCACCGCGACTGGTGGCGCTTCTGCTTCGTCGCCCACTACCAGGGCAACGACGCCGGCTGGCAGTTCTCGCTGCTGCCGCTCTGGTGGAACGGCACGGCCAGGCGCCGCGGCGACGAGGGCGCGGAGCCCGAGCCATACTGGGGGCTCTTTCCGCTCTGGGGCACGCATCCGCACTTCCTCGCGCTGTACGACTTCGACTTCGCGCTCTGGCCGCTCTACCACTCCTACTCCACGCCGCGTCCCGGCGAGGACCGGATGATGCGCTCCCACTCCGTCCTCTTCCCGTTCTTCCACTGGCGGGACGACGGCAGCTGGGGCTTCTGGCCCGTCTGCGGCGTCGGCCACCAGCGCGAGTCCGACCACCGCTACTTCCTCTGGCCGCTCTTCACCTGGGCCGACTACCGCGAGGACCGCGACACCTCCGGCGCCGGGTTTTCCTGGATGTTCTGGCCGCTCGTCGGCCACGTCGAGCGCGAGCGCGAAGACCAATGGCTGGTGATTCCGCCGCTCTTCTCCTTCGCCGTAGTCCGCTATCCGGAGTTCTCCACGCCGGAAGAGGATATCCGCGGCATGTTGCTGAAGTGCCCGTGGCCGATTTTCGAGTGGGAGAATTCCGCCAACCGCGAGCGCATCTCCGTCCTGCCGCTCTATGAACGCATCCGCTGGCGCTCGATGAAGGACGGGGAGTTCTCCGGCTCCGTCACTCGCTTCGGCTGGCGGCTGGTGGAGATCTACGACGACGAGACTCGCGTCTTCCCAATCTGGACCAGCCGCAGCGACGGATCCTACTTCCGCCTCTGGCCGTTCTGGGAGTCGAGCGTGCGCGACGGAGTGGAGTACGGCCGCTTCCTCTCCCTCTTCCCCATCCGCCACGTGCCGGCGGTGGACCGCAACTGGTCGAAGTTCTGGACCTTCTACGAGCGGGAGGAGAATCCGGTCGAAGTGAACCACTCGCTCTTCTGGGGCATCATCAGATGGCGTACCTCAAAACCATAAAGGTCTGGGCGCGGGCGCTGCGCGTGGGGCAGTGGACCAAGAACCTGCTCATCCCGGCGGCGTGGCTGTTCGCGCTTGGCGACCCTACCCAGCGCGCGATGGCGCAGGGGTGGCGGCCGGTCCTGCTGATGCTCGGCATGTTCGCGAGCTTCTGCCTCGTCTCCTCGGCGTTCTACCTCCTGAACGACGTCCGCGACAGCGAATCCGACCGCCGCCACCCGGTCAAGCGCTTCCGCCCCGTCGCCGCCGGGCTCGTCTCGCCGCGCGAGGCGACCGTCGCCGCCGCGCTCCTGTTCATCGGCGGCATCATCCCGTCGCTGGTCATGTTTCTCCGCCATATCGACCGCTGGCCGATGATTGCGGTCGTCCTCGGCTACAGCGCGATGCAGCTATGCTACACCGGCTTTCTCAAGCGTCTTCCGTATGTCGATGTCGTCGTCATCGCCGCCGGCTTCGTTCTCCGCGCCGTCGCCGGCACGATGGTGCTGGGCGTGCGCCTTTCGCCCTGGCTGCTTGCCTGCGCCTTCTCGCTCTCGCTCTTCCTCGCCCTCTGCAAGCGCCGCCACGAGAAGCTCCTGAGCGAGGAGTCCCGCCCCGCGCTCCTCGGCTACCACCTGCCCACCCTCGACATGCTCATCGCCTCGTCGGCGATGGTCACGCTCTCGGTCTACGTCGCCTACACGCTCGTCCCCTCGACCGTCGCGCGCTACGCCTGCGGCGAGAACCTCGCCTTCACCGCCATCCCCGTCGGCCTCGGGCTCGTCCGCTACCTCTACCTCACCTACGCCCGCGGCGACGTCGGCCGGCCGGACAAGATCCTGCTCTCCGACAAGGTGATGTGGGCGATTCTCTTCCTCTACGCCGTCTCCGCCGCGGTAGTGGTGGTGCGATGAAGCGCCTCCTCGACCACCTCGCCGGCTGCGCGCGGTTCGGGATGCGTCCCGGCCTCGAGGCAATCGACGCCGTCGCCGTCGCACTCGGCCGCCCCGAGCGCGCGTTTCCGTCCATCCACGTTGCCGGCACCAACGGCAAGGGCGCCGTCGCCGCCATCCTCGACGCGGCGCTTCGCGCCCGCTCCATCGCCCCCGTCGTTCGCTATACGAGCCCCCACCTCGTCCGCCTCAACGAGCGCTTTTCCGTCGACGGCACCGCCGTGGGCGACGCCGCCCTCGCCGCCGCCGCGGATGCCGTCCTCGCCGCCCCCGGCGCCGACCAACTCACCTACTTCGAGACCATTACCGCCATCGCCTTCGTCCTTTTCGCACGGCTCCGTCCCGCCTTTGCCGTCCTCGAGTGCGGACTCGGCGGACGGCTCGACGCCACCAACCTCGTCGTCCCCACCGTCTCCGTCATTACCCGGATCGGACTCGACCACTGCGACTGGCTCGGCGACACCATCGAGAAAATCGCCGCGGAGAAGGCGGGGATCGTCAAGCCCGGCGTCCCGGTCGTCCTCGGCGCCAACGAGCCCGCCGTGCGCGAGGTCGTCTCGCGCCGCGCGGCGGAACTGGGCGCGCCGTTCGTCTATGCCCCCGACCTCGCCGACGAAAGCGAGATACCTGGCGGCTTTTCGCTCGGAGGCGCGTTCAACCGCGAAAACGCCGTCACCGCGCTCGCAGTCCTCAGGACGTTGGAAGGGCTGGGGACAGTCCCCACCGCGCCGGATCCCTGCGTCGGCTTCAACGCGGTCTACTGGCCTGGGCGCTACCAGCGCCTCGGCGCGATGCTGGTGGACGGCGCGCACAACCCGCCCGCCGCCGCCGCGCTCGCCGCCGCGCTGCGCGCAGACGGGGTGCAGGCGCGGAGCCTCGCGCTCGTCGCCGGGTTCTGCGGCGACAAGGACGTCGACTCGGTCCTGAACCGCCTTTCGCCGCTCGTCGCGCGCGGCTACGCCGTCCAGACCTCGAACCCGCGCTCGCTTTCCGCCGCGGAGACGGCGGCGAGGATGCGCGCGGCCGGCATCGAGGCGACGGAGTGCGCGTCGCTCGACGAGGCGCTGGCGCTTTCCGGTGCGGCGTCCGCGGCAAAGGAGCAGCCCCCGCCCGCGCCCCGCGTACTCGTCGCGGGCTCGCTCTTCCTCGCCGGCGAGGCGCTTGCCTCCCTCGGCGCCATCTCCGCCTCGCCCGCCCGCCGCCCCGACCCCTCCGAGCGCCTGTCGCCTTGCTGCGGCAGCAGTCAGCCCGGCGTCAAGTGAACGCACAACCGCGGCGAAATATGGTATTATACGCAATAAACGGCAACGGAAAGGAAACGACATGCTGAGTGCGATGCTGGCGGCGGCGATGATGACCGCGTTTGGCGAGAAGGTGACGGCTGAGAACGCCTGGCGCGAGTATCCGCGTCCGCAGATGGTGCGCGATGGCTGGGCAAGCCTGAACGGCACCTGGAACTACACCATCGTCTCGAACGACGTTGATGGCATCGTGCGCAACGTCGCCGCGGGCAAGATCCTCGTCCCGTTCCCGATCGAGTCCGCGCTTTCCGGGGTCGGGCGGCTCACCGCCGCCGACGAGATGATCGAGTACCGCCGCGCCTTCGACGCCGAGCCGGTCGCAGGACGCCGGCTGATTCTCAGATTTGACGGCGTGGACTTCCGCGCACAGGTGTTCGTCAATGGCGTCGAGGCCGGCGTGCCGCACGAAGGCGCGCAGACCGGATTCTCCTACGACGTCACCGACCTGGTGCGGAAGGGGTCGAACGACCTGCTCGTCAGGGTGTGGGATCCGACCGAGGGCTTCGTCAATTCGCTCGGCAAGCAGTCGCTGGATCCGAAGGGCTGCTTCTACACCCGCGTTTCCGGCATCTGGAAGACGGTGTGGCTGGAGTCCGTGCCCGAGACCTGGATCGAGCGCTTTAACGCGGTCCCCGACATTGACTCGGGCAAGGTCGGCTTCGTCTTCGAGGTGAACGGCGAGGAGCCGCGTGCCGAGGTCGAGGTCGAGGTGAAGGACTCGGACGGCAAGGTCGTCGCCCGCGGCAAGGGGCGCGGAGGACGCCGCTTCGAGATTGCAATGCCCAAGGGCTTCAGGCTCTGGAGCCCGGAGGAGCCCAACCTCTACCGCTTTGCCGCGCAGTGCGGCGAGGACCGCGTCGATGGCTATTTCGCGATGCGCAAGTTCTCCAAGGCGAAGGACAAGGACGGCGTGCTCAGGTTCTTCCTCAACAACCAGCCATACTTCATCATCGGCACCCTTGACCAGGGCTGGTGGCCGGACGGACTTCTCACCCCGCCGTCCGAGGAGGCGATGGAGTACGACATCGCGACCCTCAAGCGCTGCGGCTACAACATGATGCGCAAGCACATCAAGGTCGAGCCGCTCCGCTACTACGCGCTCTGCGACAAGCTGGGCCTCCTCGTCCTGCAGGACATGCCGTCCGGCGACGGCACCAAGCTCTTCGACTTCGCCCACGCGAACGTGGCCTACGGGTCGGTGCGGCGCGAGTGGAAGGGGATCATGGACGAACTGATGGCCGTGCCCTCGATCGTGATGTGGATTCCCTACAACGAGCAGTGGACGCAGCCGTGCGACGTGCTCACCGCCGACACGCTCAGGTGGACGCGCGAATACGACCCCTCGCACCGGCTCGTGAACGGTCCGAGCGGCTGGCGCGACTTCGAGGGCGGCGACAAGAGCCACGACGCGAAGGACAGGGCGTGGACGAAGTTTCCGGCCGAGGGCGAGCCGGTCTCCTGCGACTCGGTCGACCGCCACGACTACAACTTCCGCCCCACGATGCACGCGACGAACCCTGGCCGCGTCAGCTTCCTCGGCGAGTACGGCGGCATCGGCTGCCGCGTGGCCGGCCACCTCTGGACCGACAACGCCTGGGGCTACGGCGGCACCGGCGGCGACACCAACCGCGTCGAGGTCCAGCAGAAGTACATCGACCTCTCCGCCCACGTGGCCGAGCTCGCGAAGCAGGGGCTCGGCGGCGCGGTCTACACCCAGACGACCGACGTCGAGGGCGAGATCAACGGCATCATGACCTACGACCGCAAGGTGCTCAAGTTCGACCCCGCGGCGATGAAGCAGGCGCACGACGAGATCCGCGCCGCGGTCAAGTAAGTCCTTTGACCTTTCAACCTTTCAGCTTTTTAAAGCGGTCGTCGAGGGCGGCGAGCAGCGTTTTCATCTGCCCGTCGGTCCCGATCGTGATGCGCAGCCAGTCGCCGGTGATAGGCCCCGGGAAGTAGCGCACGAGGATGTTCCTGTCCCTGAGATACGAGAAGATGTCATTTGCCGCATCTCCCGTCGGCGGCTTCGTGAAGACGAAGTTGGCTTCGCTCTTGATTACATCCCATCCGCGCTTCGCGAGTGCCTTCTCGAATGCCGCGCGGGTCTTTATGACCTTGGCAACCGTCTTCCTGTGGTACGCACCGTCCTTGAGCGCCGTGAGCGCGACTGCCTGGGCCACGGCGTCGACGTTGTACGATGGCTTCGTCTTGTACAGCGCTTTGATAAGGTCCTTAGGGCCGATGCAGTAGCCTACGCGAAGTCCGGCGAGCGAATAGCTCTTCGAGAACGTGCGCATTACGATTACGTTTCTGTTGCGCTTGGCAGTGGCAAGCGACATGCAGTTGCCGCGTGCGAAGTCTGCATACGCCTCGTCTACGAGCACCACGCCCTTGAACTTCCCCGCGAACGCGGCGATGGTCTCTGGCTCGACGAATTCGCCTGTCGGCGCGTTGGGATTCGTCCAGAGGAAAAGCGAGATGTTGGATCTGCGGCATTCTGCGAGGGCAGATCTTGCGCGTTGCGCATCGTCTGCCGCGCGGCCGACGCCAACCCACTTTACGTCGTGTATCGCCGCGAGCGCCTTGTAGAGCGTGTAGCTCGGGTCGAGCGAGCCGATCGATTCGTCGTTCTCCACAAAGACGTGCGATGCGAGGGCGAGTATCTCGGCTGAGCCATTGCCGACGAATACGCGGTCAGGCGTCGTGCCGTTTTTGTCGGCTATCGCCTTCGTGAGCGCCGTGAAGTTGGGGTCAGGATAGCGCCGCAGGTCGTCGAGGTTGAACGACGAAAGCACGGCCGCGCACTTTGGCGACGGCGGATACGGGCTCTCGTTGGTGTTCAGCTTGACGACGCGGCGCGACGCCGGCTGCTCGCCGGGCGTGTACGGCTCGAGTCTCAAGATGTGGGATGCGGTTCTCATTTCTGAATATTATACCAAAAATCCCGGCAGACAGTTCGTGTCTCCGTCGAGGGGATTTCGCTACGACCGCGGCGCTCTACTTGTGTGCGCGCGCGAAAAGTGCTATACTATGCGCCGTTATCCCGTCGGATTAGGATTTCGGCGGAAAACTCATCCGACAAGGAACAAAGCAGGACATGGAAACAGAGGCAGCGACTCCACGTAGACCGCAGATAACCATCTGCATGGGCAGTTCGTGCTTCGCGCGCGGGAACGAGAAGACCGTCGAGGCGTGCGAAAGCTTTCTCGCCGAGCGCGGGCTGAAGGACGAGGTCGACGTCGACCTCGGCGCGAGCCTGTGCACCGGCAACTGCGCGGACGGACCGGTCGTGGTAGTGGACGGGAAGGTCTACAAGCACGTGGACCCGCTCGTGATGCGCGACATCCTCGAGGCGACGTTCCCGCAGAAAGGCTGATATGATGACGGTCACAAGCCCGGTTTACACGACTGAGAACGAGTGCCAGGACTGCTACAAGTGCGTGCGGCACTGTCCGGTGAAGGCGATCAGGATCGTCAACGGCAAGGCGAGCGTGATCCCGGAGGCGTGCGTCGCCTGCGGCGAGTGCGTGAAGGTGTGCCCCGCGCACGCGAAGAAGATCAGGAGCGACCTCGCGCGCCTCAAGGAGCTCGTCGCGTCCGGCGCGAAGCTGTACGCGTCCGTCGCGCCGAGCTTCGCCGGCTACTTCAAGGGCGTGACGATCGGGCAGATCGCCGCGGCGCTGAAGGCCGCCGGCTTCGCGGGCGCGAGCGAGACCGCGCACGGCGCTGAGGCGGTGAGCGCGCACGTCTCGAAGCTCCTCGACGAGACGGACTCCCCGCTCGTCATCTCGTCCGCCTGTCCCGCCGCGGTCGACATGGTGCGCAAGTACCTGCCTGCCTACGCCAAGTTCATCTCCCCCCTACCCTCGCCCGTGCGCGCGCACTGCCGGCTCATCAGGGAGAAGTACGGCCAGGACGCGAAGGTCGTCTTCTTCGGGCCGTGCGCGGCGAAGAAGAACGAGTCCGACTCGCATCCGGACGAGCTCGCGCTCGCCGTCATCTTCCCCGCGCTCGAGCAGTTCCTCGCGGAGCGCGGCATCACCTTCGGCAAGGAGGCCGAGCTCGCGCTTGGGCCGGCCGAGGAAGGACGCTTCTACTCCGTCGAAGGCGGGATGAACGACACGCTGCGCGACGGCAGGACGGACGTCAGGTACGTCTCCGTCTCGGGGCTCGAGGACTTCCGCAGGATGCTCGAGGACTTCGATCCCGCGGAGTTCGGGCTGCATCCGGAGAACTTCCAGCGCAAGCTGTTCGTCGAGGTGCTGGCGTGCCCTGGCGGCTGCGTCAACGGCCCCGCCATGCCGCGCGGCGCCTCGGGGCTCGCGACGCTCTTCGCGACCGACGCAACCGCGCCGATTCGCGCCTCCTCCTCGCGCTGCTTCGCGCACTGCGGAACCTCGGCCTATCCGGCCGCGGCGGTCGTGGAGGACGAGCCGGACGAGGCGGCGATCGCGGGCGCGCTCGCGCGCGTCGGGAAGACGGCCAAGGCCGACGAGATCAACTGCGGCGCGTGCGGCTACAACTCGTGCCGCGAGTTCGCGAAGGCGCTCCTCGCCGGCAAGGCCGAGGAGGCGATGTGCCACATCTACCTCAAGAAGAACTTCCAGCGCACTTCCAACGCGCTCATCAAGTACATACCGGCCGGCGTCGTCATCGTCGACGCGAAGGGGCTCATCGTCGAGTGCAACCGGCTCTTCGCGGAAATGGCGGGCGCGCTCGGCGAGTACGACGCGCTCGGCAACCTCGACGGGCTCGGCGTGGACGGCTTCATGCCCGAGTTCGCGGAGCTCTTCACGGGTGCGGTGGAGCACGGCAGCGAGATCGTCAAGTACCGCCAGCAGTGGAGCGGACGCATCGTCACGATCAGCGTCTTCCCGATCAGCGTCGGCAAGTTCGCGGGCGCGGTAGTGCAGGACGTCACGAAGAACGAGGGCCGGCGCGAGGAGATCGCCGCGAAGGCGCGCGACGTCATCCGGAAGAACGTCTACACCGTCCAGCAGGTGGCGCGGCTCTTCGGCGAGCACATCGCCGAGACGGAGATCATGCTCAACGAGATCGCGGGCGCGTATGAATCCCAGACCGTCGGCAAGCGGCTCCGCGAAGGCGGAAGCGAGGAGTACCTGAATGGCTGACGCGCTTCAGCGCGGCTACAGCGCCGCGAGCGACCTCTTCATCGAGATGGAGGCCGCCCAGTACACGAAGACCGGCCAGGCCGCGTGCGGCGACGACGTCAGGTTCATGACCGTCGAGAAGGAGAACCGGCACCTCGTGGCGCTCTCCGACGGACTCGGCAGCGGCGTCAAGGCGAACGTGCTCGCGACGATGACGACCTCGATGGCGATCAAGTTCCTCGAATCGAACGTCCCCATGCTCGAGGCGGTCGAAATCATCATGGACTCGCTCCCCGTCTGCGAGGTCCGCAAGATCGGCTACGCCACCTTCTCGCTCTTCGACTTCCGCCTCGGCGGAAAGGCGCGCATCAGCGAGATGGGCAACCCCGGCTACATCCACCTCAGGGGTACGGACGAGATCGCTCCGCTCAGGGACGAGCAGATCGTCTCGTCGCACTGGCCGGACCGCGAGGTGCGGAAGTGCGAGGCCGACTTCCGTTCCGGCGACCGCATCATCTTGTGCTCGGACGGCGTCACGCAGTCCGGGCTCGGCGTGAGGAAGGACATGAAGTTCGGCTGGCGCCGCTCGGGCGTACTCAAGTTCGCCCAGGAGAGGATCGCCGCCGATCCGGACATCTCGGCGCGTGACCTGAGCGCCGCGATCGCGCACGAGGCGCTCTACCTCGCGCCCGGCGGCTGCAAGGACGACATCAGCTGCGTCGTCTGCTACCTCCGCCATCCGCGCGTCATGCGCGTCCTCACCGGGCCGCCATTCTACAAGGAGCACGACGCGGACTACGCGCGCAAGGCGACGCTCGGCTTCGACCACGTCGTCATCTGCGGCGGCACGACCGCGAACATCATGGAGCGCGAGCTCGGCGTCAAGGTGAAGGTGAAGCTCTCGGACATGCGGACGTCCGGCGGCCTGCCGCCGATCGGCACGATGGAGGGCGTCGGCATCGCAACCGAGGGCATCCTCACGCTCGGGCGCGTCCTTTCGGCGCTCGAGCAGATGCGTCCGCCTGAGCGCGAGCCCGCCGCCGCGCGCGCGATCCTCGAGCGCATGATGCGCCACGACCGCATCGAGTTCGTGATCGGCACGAAGGTGAACGAGTCCCACCAGGATCCGAACGTCCCGCAGGACCTGGAGCTCAGGCGAAGCGTCGTCAAGCGCATCGCCGCGGCGCTGGAGAAGAACTACCGCAAGAAGGTCACCGTAGACTACTACTGACAGAAAAGGAGACGGACATGGAAAAAGTCAAAGTCGAGATATGCTGCGGCACGGCGTGCTACCTGCTGGGCGCGGCGAACATGATGGACCTCGAAGACCAGCTTCCCGCCGAATGGCGCGGCAGGGTCGAGGTCGAGGCGAGGACCTGCCTCGAGCTCTGCGAGAAGGAGAATCTCGGCGGAGCCCCGTACGTGCGCATAAACGACACCGAGATCATGGCGCAGGCCACGCCGGAGAAGCTGACCGCGCGCATCGGCGAGCTGCTGACGGAGGCCGAGTAAAATGCTCAACGGATCCACTTTCATCCGCCGCGAGCTGATGATCCGCATCGTGCGCGCGTTCGACGACGGCACGCTCGAGAAGGAGCTCGACCAGATCCCGATCAAGCTCAGGCCGAAGAACTCGGTCGCGTCGGGCTGCTGCGTCTACCACGACCGCGCGATCTTCAAGTACCGGCTGATGGCGCTTCTGGGAGTGTCCGTGGAGGACGAGACGGACGAGGCCAAGTCCCTCGCCGCCTATTTCGCCGAGAAGGCGTGGGGCGGAGGGGCGAACGACACCAGGCCGAAAACGCCGCTCAGCGTGTGCGGGCCAGCGTGCAGCGGCTGCCCGGACGCGAAGGTCGTCTCCACGCCAAACTGCCGCGGCTGCATCGCGCGCCCGTGCGTGTACAACTGCCCGAAGAAGGCGATCTCCATCGTCGGCGGGCAGTCGGTGATCGACCAGTCCCTCTGCATCAAGTGCGGCAAGTGCATCACCGCCTGCCCATACCACGCGATCGTCAAGACTTCCGTGCCCTGCGAGGACGCCTGCCCGGTCGGGGCAATCCGCAAGAACGACCATGGCGTAGCCGAGATCGACTTCGAGAAGTGCATCTTCTGCGGCAAATGCTTCGCCGCGTGTCCGTTCGCGGCGGTCATGGAGCGTTCGCAGCTCGTGGACGTGCTTGCGGCGATGAAGCGCGGCGAAAAGCTCGTCGCGATGATCGCGCCCGCGGCGGAGAAGCAGTTCCCCGGAAAGATCGAACAACTCCTCTCGGCCTGCGCGAAGGCCGGTTTCGCCGACGTCATGGAGGTCGCGCTCGGCGCGGAGAAGACAACCGAGCACGAGACCGCCGAATTCATCGAGCGCATGGAGAAGGACCAGAAGACGTTCATGACCACGTCGTGCTGCCCGGCCTGGGTGAACCTGGTCGGAAAGCACATGCCCGACCTCGTGAACCACGTTTCGCTGACTCCCAGTCCCATGGTATACGCGCACGAAATCGCGAAGAAGAAGGACCCGTCCGCCAAGACGGTGTTCATCGGCCCCTGCGTCGCGAAGCGCAGCGAGGCGAGGCGCAAGGACGTGGACTACGTCCTCTCCTTCGAGGAGCTCGGCGCCATCCTCGCCGGACGCAAGATCGACGTCATCGCCTGCGAGCCATGGCCGGTGGAGCGCCCCGCGAACCCGACCGCCCGCAACTACGCGAGGAGTTGCGGCGTGACGGACGCAGTCCTCGCCGAGGCGACGGCGAAGATACCCGGCTTCAAGCTGGACGCGAAGCAGATAAACGGCATCGACCGCAAGACCTGCGCCATGGTCAAGCTCTACGCCGCCGGGAAGCTCCCCGTGAACTTCCTGGAGGTGATGGCCTGCCCCGGCGGCTGCCAGAACGGCCCGTGCTCGCTCACCTGAGCGCGCGGACGGCGCGCGACTCAGCTGCGGGCGATGAAGACGCGGCGGACAAGGTATAGTCAACATGGAAGACGAGGTGTAGACAATGTTTACGAAAGCGAATCCGGCGCGGTTGAAGACGCGCTCAGTCAAGAGAATCAACTTTGCGGTCGTCGCCGTCACGGCGACGCTCTTCCTCGCCATCGCGGTCTTCGTCGCGTTCAGCACGTCGAAGATGATGGAGAACGAGGCGCGCAGCACCGTCGAGAACGTCGTGAAGGCGACGGTCGGGCGCATCGACCGCCAGATGGCGTCGGTCGAAAGCGCGGTCGAGAACTCTGCCTGGATCGTCGAGGAGCGGATCTCGGACCCTGACTACATGTTCAGGATCACTGGCGAGCTCGTGCAGAACAACCCGTTCATCGTCGGCAGCACGGTCGCCTTCGAGCCGAACTTCTTCCCGTCGAAGGGCTACTACTACTCAGCCTTCTCCTGCAAGGACGGGAAGGGCGGTATCAAGCGCATCCAGCAGGGCGGCGAGACGTTCAGGTACCACGAGATGGACTGGTACCGCATCCCGAAGGAGTCGGGGAAGCCGTCGTGGTGCGAGCCGTACTTCGACAAAGGCGGCGCGGAGGTGATGATGTGTACGTATTCCGTCCCGCTGGCAAACCGCGACGGGAAGGTCTTCGCGGTGCTCACGGCGGACATATCGCTCGACGACCTGACGCACCATGTGGCGGCGATCAAGCCGTATCCCAACTCCTACGCCGTCCTTTCCTCCCAGCACGGCAGGCCGCTCGTCCCCGCCCCCGCTGACGCCGCGAAGGCAAGCGACACGGTGGTGATTTCCGGCCAGGCCGGCAACGGCTGGACGGTGGAGCTCGTCTGTCCGCTGTCCAACATCCTGCAGGGCGCGCGCAGCCTGGTGCGGCGGATCGCGCTGTTCTCGGTCGTCGGCCTTGGGCTCATCTTCTTCGTCTCGTGGTCGTTCTCGACGCGGCTCCAGCGCGCGACGGCCACCAGCGAGCGGCTCAGCAGCGAGCTGGGCATCGCGCGGACGATCCAGTCGAGCGTGCTGAAGCGCAGGGCGCCGCAGTGCATCGGGACCGTTCTCCGTCCGGCCCGGGAGGTAGGCGGGGACCTCTACGACTTCCGGGAGAAGGACGGGGTGCTCTATTTCGCGGTTGGCGACGCGTCGGGCAAGGGCATTCCGGCGGCGCTGTTCGCCTTTCTGGCGGGGGCCGGCTTCCGCATGGCGACGGACATGGGGCTGCCGCCGGACGAGATCGTCTCCCGCATCAACGCGCTTCTCTGCAAGGACAACGGCGCGTGCATGTTCGTGACGCTTTTCGTTGGCCGCATCGACCTCTCGTCCGGGCGGATGGAATACTGCAACGCCGGGCACACGCCGCTCGTCGTCGTGCCGCCGGGGAAGGGCGCGGAGTTCCTCGCGGCGAAAAAGAACATTGCCGTCGGGGTGCTGGACGAATACTCGTATGCGCAGCAGGAGGCGGTGTTCGCGCCCGGCACGATGCTGCTGGCCTACACCGACGGCGTCACCGAGGCGGAGCGGGCCGACCACGAGCAGTACGGCGAAGGGCGGCTGCTGGCGTATGCGTCTGCGCACGCGAAGGATGCGCCGTCCGTCTTTGTCGACGGACTGGAGCGGGACCTGGACGCCTTCACGTCCGGCGCGGAGCAGTACGACGACATCACCGCCCTCGCCGTCCTCGTCGACGGGGAGTCTGCCAAGCTCGGCGTTTAATGTCGTTGGGGACTGTCCCCGCGACACATTATCCAACCTCTACCTTTGACCAACTAAACAGAATCTAAAATTGCGTTCACTCTGGCTAAGCACACGCTTTACAAACCCAATCCAAAAGTGTTATACTATCACCATCAATCGAAAGGAGACGACTGACATGGACAAGACGCGCAGGGACTTTCTCAAGGGAACGGCCTGGATGGGCATCACCGCCGCGGCGGCGGGCTGCATGAGCAACGGCTTCCGGCTTACGCCGGGCGGGTCGATGATGGGCTGGGCCGACAAGCCGATCGAGAAGCTCAGGGTCGGCGTCATCGGCCTTGGCATGCGCGGACCCGGCGCGGTGCACATCCTTGCGATGATCCCGGGCGTCGAGGTAATTGCGCTCTGCGACAAGCACCCGGAGCGCGTCGAGCAGCAGCAGCAGTGGCTCCGCGACAACGGCCACCGCCCCGCGCCCAAGACCTTCAGCGGCGAGGACGGCTACAAGCGCCTCTGCGAGGACGACGAGATCGACCTCGTCTACAGCGCCACGCCTTGGCAGCTGCACGTGCCGATCGCGCTCTACGCGATGGAGCACGGCAAGCACGTCGCGACCGAGGTGCCGAGCGCCTTCACAGTCGAGGAGTGCTGGCAGCTCGTGGAGACGAGCGAGCGCACCCGCCGCCACTGCATCCAGCTCGAGAACTGCTGCTACGGCGAGATCGAGATGCTCACGCTCAACATGGCGCGCAAGGGGCTCTTTGGCGAGCTCAAGCACGCCGAGTGCGCCTACATCCACGACCTGCGCGAGTGCTGTTATCAGGATCCGAACGTCACCAAGGTCGGCTACGGCGTAAGCGGCTACATGGACTACTGGCGGCTCAAGTGGAACAACGTCCACAAGGGCAACCAGTACCCCACCCACGGCCTCGGCCCGGTGTGCTGGTACTTCGACGTCAACCGCGGCGACCGGCTCGACTACCTCGTCTCGCTCGAGAGCCAGGCCGTCGGCTTCCGCGACTACGCCGGCATCATGTTCCCCGGCACCTGGAAGGCCGGCCTCAAGCCGCAGATGGGCGACATGAACACGACCCTCGTCAAGACCGTGAAGGGCAAGTCGATCATGATCCAGCACGACGTCTCGTCGCCGCGGCCTTACTCGCGCATCAACCTCGTCTCCGGGACGCGCGGCATCCTCAAGGACTACCCCTACCAGGTTGCGTTCTCCAAGAAGCCCGGCGCCGGCGCCCACGAGTGGTTCACCGACGCCGAGGCCGAGGCGCTCCGCAAGGAGCACATGCACCCGCTCTGGAAGGAGGCCGGCGACTTCGCCAAGATCGTCGGCGGCCACGGCGGCATGGACTTCCTGATGATCCTGCGCCTGGCGTACTGCCTGCAGAACGGCCTGCCGCCGGACATGAACGTCTACGACCTCGCCACTTGGTGCTCAATCTGCGAACTCTCCGAGAAGTCCGTGCGCAGCCGCTCGTCCTCGCAGGACGTCCCCGACTTCACCCGCGGCGCCTGGAAGGACGCGCGCCCGGTGGAGATCACGCCGGTCGGCCTCGCGCGGATGGGCTTCAAGTCCGACAGCGAGATCAAGAGCGACTCCTCGCAGCTGTCGGTCTGATGACTGACTTCTCCAGGCTCCTCAATCCCGAGCAGCTGGAGGCGGCGACGGCGGGGGACGGTCCCCTGCTGGTGCTCGCCGCCGCCGGCACCGGCAAGACCCGCACCCTCGTCCACCGCGTCGCCTACCTCATAGAGCGCGGCGTCGACCCGTCGCGGATCCTCCTCCTCACCTTTACCAACCGCGCCGCGCGCGAGATGCGCGAGCGCGCCGAGGCGCTGGTCGGCGACGCCGTGCGCTCGATCTGGAGCGGAACCTTCCACTCCGTCTGCGCCCGGCTCCTGAGACGCTACGGCGGTCCGCTCGGCTGGCGGCCGGACTTCAAGATCCTCGACGAGGACGACCAGAAGAAGCTCATTGGCGACATCATCAAGGCCGATGTCCCCAACCCCAAGGACTTCGCGAAGAAGGAGGTGGTGGCGAAGATCATCTCCGAGGCGGCGAACGAGGGGATTTCCGTCGCCATGGCCGCCTCGCGCTGGCTCACCAAGACGACCGGCGTCGACCCCGAGGCGATCGAGGCGCTGGCCGAGAGGTACACCGCGCGCAAGCAGGAGCTCGGGTCGATGGACTTCGACGACCTCATGGTGAACGGGCTTAAGCTGCTCAAGAAGTGCGACGGCGTGCGGGAGATGCTGCAGGAGCACTTCCTCCACGTCCTCGTCGACGAGTACCAGGACACCAACGGCCTCCAGGCCGAGTTCACCGACATCCTCGCCGCGAAGCACCGCAACATCCTCGCCGTCGGCGACGACTTCCAGTGCATCTACACCTGGCGCGGCGCGCGCATCGAGAACATCCTCGACTTCCCGCGGCGCTGGGAGGGCTGCCGCATCGTCAAGCTCGAGGAGAACTACCGCTCGGTGCCGAGCATCCTCGACGTCGCCAACGTGGTGATGAAGGACGCGCCGCGGCAGTTCGAGAAGCGCCTCCGGGCGCGTCGCGGCGGCGGCTCCATTCCCCAGGTCTGCCGCGTCTACGACTCCCACGCCCAGGCGCTGGAGATCGTGCAGCTCGCCGTCAGGCTCCGCGGCCTTGGCTACCGCTACGGCGACATCGCCGTCCTCTACCGCAGCCACTTCCACTCCATCGACATCCAGATGTCGCTCGCCCGCGCCGGCCTGCCGTTCCGCATCACCTCCGGCGTCGGCGTCTTCGAGCAGATCCACGTCAAGGACGTTCTCGCCTACCTGCGGCTCGTCGTCGACCCCGGCGACGAGCTCTCCTTCCTGCGCTTCGTGACGCTCCTCCCCGGCGTCGGCGAGAAGGGCGCCGCCAAGATGTGGGAGCGGCTCTCGCGGCGGTTCGACGGCTCGCGCCGCGAGGACCGCGACGCGCTCGGCGCGCTCCTCGGCGCCAAGGCGAAGCCGCTCTGGCCGGTGCTTTCCAAGTGCTTCGAGGCTGCCTACGACCATCTCGCGGAGGACCAGGTTGGCGAGATCGTCGAGGACTTCTGCGACCTCTTCTACGAAGACCATCTGCACCGCGAGTACGAGGACCGCGAGGCCGACGACCGGCTCGAGGACCTCGCCGAGCTTGCCGGCCAGATCGCCGGCGGCGACGGCGACGGCGGACGCGCGCGGCTCGAGGGCTTTCTGCAGGACGTCGCGCTCCTCACCAACCTCGACGACCGGCGCAACGATTCCGACGCCGACAAGATGACGCTTTCCACCATCCACCAGGCGAAGGGGATGGAGTGGCCGGTGGTGATCGTGCCGTGGCTCTCGGCGGGGCTGTTCCCGTCCGCCAAGGCCGAGGAGGAGTCCCGCGCCGACGAGGAGCGGCGGCTCTTCTACGTGGTCGTCACCCGGGCGAAGGACGAGCTCCACCTCTTCTCCCCGACGATCCGCCACACCGCCGACGGCGGCATGTTCCCGGTGGACGAGTCGGTGTTCATCAAGGAGATCCCCCGCGACCTCGTCGAATACCGCCGCTACAGCGCCCCGCTGCCAGCCTACGACCGCGGCAGCTACGGCCACCGCCGTGACCGCTGGTAACTCCTGTCATTCTCCAAGGCCCAAACCCTCAAACCCTCAAACACTTAACCCCATGCGCATGCGTACCATAGCGTTGTTCGCCGTTTCCGCCGTGCTGATGGCGTCGGCCACCTTCGCCGCCGCGTCGCTTTCCGCTGCGGTCGGCCTTACCCACGAAAACCTCCTCGCCCACCGCGGCATGAGCGAAGACGCGCCCGAGAACACGCCGAGCGCCTACCGCCGCGCGGTCGAGCGCGGCTTCGGCTTCGAGTGCGACGTCTACCTCACCCGCGACGGGCGCGTCTTCAGCTTCCATGACCCGACGCTGAAGCGCATCGCCGGCATCGACAAGCGCTGCGCCGACTGCACCTGGGATGAGGTGAAGGACCTCGACGTCGGCAGCTGGAAGGGGAAGAAGTGGGCGAACGAGCGGCCGTGCCTGCTGGAGGACATACTCGCCCTCGCGCGCGACGGCAGGCTCGTTGAGGTGGACGTCAAGGCCGGACCGGAGATCGTCCCCGCCATCAAGCGCCTCGTCGAGTCGCAGACCAACGCGACGCCGCGCAACCTCGTCTTCGCCTCGGCGCGGTTGGAGACCATCGTGGCGCTCCGCGCGGCGATGCCTGACTTCCAGGCGTGGATGGGCGTCACCTGCCGTCGCGGCTGGGGGCGGAAGGACCCGCCGCGGCCGGTCGAGGAGGCGCTGGAGATCGTCCGGCGCTCGAAGGCGACCGGCGTCGCGCTCCAGTTCGCCCCGGCAGTCGTCACCGCGGACTACATCGCCGCCTTCCATCGGGCCGGGTACTACGTCAACGTCTGGACCGTGGACGACGCCAAGTCGGCGCTGCTCGCAATCGAGCGCGGCGCCGACACCGTCACCTCCAACCGCCCCAGCCAGCTGCTGGAAGAGTCCCGCCCCTAAGCCACGCCGTGCAAACTCAAACCCTCAAACACTTCAGCGCTTGACCGCTGTTGTTTGAATATGGTATCATACACACCGAAAAATGCAGTATCGTTTGCGTAGAGAGATTTTCAAGAGGGGGTCAAAAGGCCGGACTCTTTTGTATAATATGCGGCAGAAAATTGGAAGGGAAGGGTAATTATGGCGACGACAAAGAAGACGAAGGCGAACATCGAGTTCCTGCTGGTTAGGGCTGAGGTCAAGGGCATCCCCGAGAAGGCGCTCCTGCGGAGCCGCAACATCGGGCAGGTCGACCTGGTCTGGCCGCGGGCCGGCGTCGCGAAGAAGTCTGGCGCCAGGGAGTTCGTCTTCAAGAAGGGCGTGTGCGACTTCACCGCCGAACCGTGGACGAAGCGCGTCGTGTTCCGCGAGGAGGTCGAGGGGCGCTGCGGCCTTGCCGTCTCGATCACTGAGCCGGTGAGCGTCCAGAAGGTGCGGCGGTTCATCCGCCTCACGGCCAAGTACGCGCTCAAGATGGGGGCTGACTTCATGGAGAAGGCGATGGTCGGCTATGCGGACATCGCCTCGTCGCCAATTGACGCGCTGGCGGCGATGATTGGCGAGAAGGACGTCCCAGCGGTGATCGCGCAGGGGGTGCTGGACGTCGTCGATCTGCCCGCCGAGGGCGAAGAGCGTACCGTGAGCGTCCCGCTCGTCCGTCCGCTTACCGGCAAGGCCGTCGGCTCCCTCACGCTCGTACTAAGGGCGTGAACCTCTGCCTTTTCTTCGAGGGGACGGGACAGGGAGTGGCTGGCAGGGCCACTAACGTGACCCGTCTCCACGACCTTTGCGCCGACGACGTACGGCAGCGTCTCCACCTCGAGCCAGGTCCCGGCACGCGCTTCGGCGCCTATCTCCGCGGCAAGATCGCCGGCTCCGACTGGCGGGCTATCTTCCGCGATGCGCGCCGCTGGTTCGAGGCGAACTACGAGTCGCTGCCGCCGGATGGCGTGGCGACGCACGTGTACCTCTTTGGTTTCTCCCGCGGCGCGCTCCTTGCGCGGCACTTCGCCGCTTGGCTCGACAAGCTTGGGGTGGCTGTCGCCTACCTGGGGCTCTGGGACACCGTCGACTCGACGATCGGGCTCGACGTCGCCGAGGAATGCCCGTCCAACGTTGCGAGCGCCCGCCACGCCGTGGCGAGGGACGAGACGCGGCGGTTCTTCGGCTATGTGCCGCTCAAGGGCGGGAAGGGTCGGGTCGCCGAGGCGCTCTTCCCCGGCAGCCACAGCGACGTCGGCGGACTCTACGACGACAACCACCTGATGGCCGACCTTGCGCTCGCGTGGGTCGCAGCTGGGGCGAAGCGGGCGGGTCTGCGCCTCCGGCGCGGCGCTGACATTACCCAGCGCCTCGATGCCTCCGCGGTGGTCCTCCACGACCCGCATTCGCTCGCCTCGAACCTCTGGGGAGCGTTCGACCGTGTCCGTCGCGTTCTTCCCGGCCTTCGTCTCCATTTTCGCTGTAAGGGCATGTGACGAGAGTCACGAGCCCAAGCCACGAGCTGCGCGGCTACGAGCGACTCTCCGGCAGCCGCCTCGACATCGGCTGCTACGCCTCGCGCACCCGCGGCACGGTCTACTACATCCGGTAACCCGCGGCAGTCTTATCTCGCGCAAAGTTCGCGAAGTCCGCAAAGGAAGCTTTGCGTCCTTTGCGGCTAATCAGGCAGTCTACTCGAAGCGCATCCAGTCGACGGCGACGCGTGCGTGCATGATGGGGCAGGCCTCGAACCAGAGTTCGTCGACTATGCCGTTCCAGTCCGGGTTGGACTTGAGGTCGACCGCGTACTCGTGGAACTCGCCGTCGGCCTGAATCGGGAGGCGTGCGACGCAGCGCTTTTCGTCGATCCTGAGCCCGGGGCCGATGATTGGATGCTCTGCCGTTCCCCACTTTAGCCGCAGGTCCGGGTCCTTCACGTCGCCAATGCCCGCCTTGGTGTTCGGCGTAATGCGCATGCGCACGCGGAAGGTCGAATATTTCGCCGCATTGAACGGGGCGACGCGCTGGCGGATGTTGTAGTTCCGCCGCGGAAAGTTGACCCAGAAATTGAGGCAGCCGTCCTTCGCCTCCAGCTCGCCGCCACCGTAGGGCTGGCGGTACCATCCCTCGACCGAGTCCGTGAAGTCCCAGCGCTGCGTCGGCGAGACGGCAACCGACGGCGGGTAGTCGTAGGGGCCCATGCCGACGTCCGCTGGCCGCAGGTTCTTCGGCCAGCCGCCGGCCGGCTTCTCGCAGAAGGCGTCGCGGATTGCGTCGTACATGCCGAAGCCGTATTCCTCGTTCGGCTCGATGTAGCTTCCCTCCTGCCATTCGCTGATCGGCATCACGATGGCGTGCTTCCGCCCGTACTTGTCGCAGAACGCCTTCGCCTGGCGGCAGATCTCGGCGAACTTCTCTGGCGTGCGGTCGGTGATGACGCGCGAGTTGGTGAAGGAGCGCGGACGGTCGTCCCAACCGGTCGGGATGACGACCCAGAAGGGCAGGACGTCCTGCCGCGAGAGCTCGTCCCAGATCTTCGGCGCGGTGGCGACGACGGCGTCGTAGCTGAACCGGTTGGGCGTCTCGCCCGGCTTCATCGCCTCGGGCGAGAGCGAAGGCGAGTAGTGCTCGATGCCGTAGTGGATGGCGGCGCGGTAGCCTTGCTCGACGCGGCGCTTTGCGTAGGCGGGGTCGAACTTCTTCGTGCGCCACATGTCGATCCAGCAGATGCCGGGGAGCCCGGCTTCGCGGACCATCCGCTCGCTGATGGCGAACGCGCGCTTGATGCCTTCGCCGGGCTTCAGCTTCTCGCCCTTGGCCGCGGCTTCGTCGATGAAGTCGCGGTCGAGCTTCTCGGCGTCCCAGATGCAGACCGCGGGCTTGCCGTCGATGGTGTAGTATTCAGGCGTCTTGAAGTAGTTTTCGATCCAGTACTCGGTGACGGCGACCTGGTCCTCGGTCGAGTGGGAGCCGGGCTGGTTGTGGTTCGCGTACATCATGAACCACTTCAGGTACTTGCGGTATCTCGCGCGGTAGTATCCCTTGAGCCAGTGCTCGAGGCGGCGGTAGCCCTTGTTCCAGTACCAGTCGACGCAGAAGCTGGTGATGCCGTGCTCGACCGCCCATTTGATCTGCCAGTCGATTGCCTCGGGGTTGCCTTCGTCGAACCAGCCGAGGAGCGGCTTTCGCTCGGGGCAGGTCGCGGCGATTATGTCCCATTCCGACATCTGCTCGGTGCCGGGATAGTAGATTGCGGTTATCTCGACGTCGCTCTTCGCCGGCTGCGGCTCCGGGACGTACGCGAGCGCCGTCCGCGCGCCAGCCGCGAGGCATACCGCCGCGGCCAGCAGCCGCATTTCCGCTTTCATCTTCACGTGCATTCCTTTCTCTTTGGGCGCTTGGAAGCCATGGAAGGGTATTATAACCCATGTCGCCCCGAGTTTTCAATACGAAATGTTGCGACTTGCGCGGTTGCGCTTGGGGGCAAGGAAATGATATAATGCCCACATCAGAGGCTATCTATGATGGACATTGCGTATGAATGGATCGGCTGGGTCCTGATTGTGGTTGGCGCCATCGGCTGCTTTCTGCCGGTGCTGCCCGGCCCGCCGATCGCGTACGCGGCGCTTTTCCTCGCGCTGGCGCGCGGTGACCACTCGTCGCCCGGCGTCTTCGAGCTTGTCGTCGCCGGCGCGGTCACGGCGGCGGTGCTGGTGCTCGACTGGATCGTGCCGACGCTGGGGGCGAAGAAGTTCAACTGTTCGCGCGTCGGGATGCTGGGCTGCTTCATCGGAACAATCGTCGGACTCTTCTTCCTCCCGATTGGCGTGGTCTTGGGTCCGTTCCTCGGCGCGCTTGCAGGAGAACTCATTTCCGGCAAGCCGTTCGGGCGGTCGCTCAAGGGTGCGTTCGGCGCATTTCTCGGATATTTGTGCGGCGTGGCGCTGAAGGTCGCCTGCTGCGGATTCATCGCCTACCAGTTCTGGGCGGCGGTTTACGGCGCGTAGCGGTATGAAGTCAGGCGCAGCGGCAGAGTCGAAGTTTAGCGTCGGAAGCATCACGCGCTTCTACGTGCCGCTGCTCCTGCAGGGTTTCTCGCAGTCGCTCGCGTATCCGCTCGTCGCCGGCATCGTCACGCATGGCGAGCATGGCGTCGACGCACTTACCGCCTTCAGCCAGGGGCAGATGGTCATGTTCATGATCGGCGCGATCGGCGGCGGGCTCATCACCACCGGACTCGTCTTCGCGAAGACCTGGATGGGCTACGTCGCCTTCAAGCGGCTCAACACGCTGATGATGTCTGCGCTCCTGGCGGTCCAGTGCGTCGCCGCGCTGCCGCCGTTCTCGGACTGGCTGTTCTCGGGACTCTTCGCGCTGACGCCGGAGCTCGCCGAGATCGCGTCGCGCACGCTCCTTTATGGAGTGGTGATGAACGGGTTTTTCTTCCTCCGCAACGTCCCGATGGTCGTCCTCTTCGACAACCTCGAAAGCGCGAAGGCGAACTATGCGACGTTCATCCGCCTGGTCGTGACCTTCGCGCTTGCAGTCGCCTTCCCGCAGATGGGTCTGGTCGGGCCGTGGTGGGGGCTCGCGGCGCTGACCTTCGGCGTCGGCGTGGAGCTCGTCGCCACCTGGCTCTATGCGCGTCCGTACGTCGCGCGGCTCCCCAACCGGCCGCAGACAGAGGGCGCGCCGTCGCTCCCGAGCATCCCCCGCCTCACGCTCGAGCAGTTCCGCTTCACGCTTCCGCTTTCGCTCGGCGGCTTCCTGCTGATGCTCTCGCCGCTCGTGATCGCCGCCTTCGTCGGCAGGACGGCAAACGCCAACGACATGCTTGCCATCCACTATGTCACCCTCGGCGTCGCGAACCCGGTGGCGTTTGCCGCGCTCCGCATGCAGACGGTGGCGATCAAGTTCCCGCCGGAGTACGTCGGCGACAGGCGGCTTTTGGCGTATGCCGTCGTCGCCGGGCTTCTCCTGGGCGTCGTGCCGCTCGCGTTCTCGACGCCGTGGCTCGGCGGCTGGTATTTCGGCACGTACCAGAACGTCCCGCCGCGCATCGTCGGGACTGCGCGCCTCGCCATCGGAATCTATTCGCTCATCGCCGTCATCCACGCTGTCCGCGCGCGCGTGGAGGGGCTCGCGGCGCTCGCCAAGCGCCCGAGGGCGATAATGGCCGGGCAGATCGCCTACACGACTTCGCTCTTCATGGTCTGCTCCATTCTCCTTCCCCTCGGCGTCCCGGGCTGGGCGATGGCCGTCACCGCGATCTTCGTCGCCCCCGTCTGCGTCACCGCCACCATCTACGCGGTGCTCATGTCCGGGAGGCGGCCGCAATGAAGCCTTTCGTCAATCCCGACTCTGCGTCTGTCTGCCCCGCGCTCGCGGAAACAAAGGCGCTTCTTGCTTCGCATTCGGCAACCACATGATAGTTCCGCGGTAGATGCGGATTTGGTTGCTGGTTTTAGAATAGTTTCCCTGTCCAGAGATGGTCGATGAAATTTCGCCAGGGGAGGATTGCTATGCCGTCGACTTCCCGCGGGCGCGGTTCGTCGGTGACGAGGATGCGGTGGCGAAACGCTCCCTCTTCGGCGATTGCACGGAGTCCCTTGAGGTCGTCCTTTGCTACGCTGCGCGTGGTTTTCGCCTCGATTGCAACTTCGTCGTCAACGATGAAGTCGACTTCGAGGTTGGTGCGCGTCCTCCAATAGGATATCTTGGCGTCTCGTCGGCAGGCGTCGATGTATGAGGAGATCTCGTGCATAATCCAGCTTTCGAAGGCGTGTCCGTATTCAGGCGTTCCCCTGACGAGCGGTTTTCTTCCCTGGAGGTGGCGCGTTATGCCTGTGTCGAAAAGATAGAACTTAGCCGTCTCGACCGTCTTGCGCGAGCAGCCTTTCCGCCAGACTGGGACTTCTTGGGCAAGGAGTGTGTCTTTGAGGATTCTGAAGTATTCCTGTACGGTGCTTCGCGGAATCTGCGCATCGGAAGAGATGGATTGGTAGTTGATCTGCTCGCCGCTCGAAAGCGCGGCAACCTCGAGAAAGCGGCTGAATGCCGGAAGATTGCGTGTCGCGCCTTCCTGTATGATTTCCTGTTCAAGGTAAAGCGAGACATAGCCGGCGATGTCTTCGTCGGGCGAGTCGGAATTCCAAATGCCGGGGACAAGCCCATAGTTGATGGCACGGTCGAGATCGAATGCATCGCCGAGTTCGGATGCGGAGAATGGATGGATGTTGCGTACCCTTGCGCGCCCACCGAGAAGGTTCACTCCGCCCTTGCGCAGTTTTCTGGCACTTGATCCGGTCAGAAGAAAGTTTAGGCCTTTGGTCTCGATGAGCCGATGGACTTCGTCGAGGAGGGATGGCATTTTCTGAATCTCGTCGATTACAACAGGGCGTGGTTCTCGGCATATCTCGTCAATGTAGCCTGGATTCCTTGCCAATCGCCTAAATGTGTCGCCTGAAAGCAAATCCAGTACATATGCGTCGGGCAAGGTTTCGCGAATCAGAGATGATTTCCCGCATTGACGCGGTCCAAACAAAAAGCAGGACTTCTTCTCCAATATCGCGGCGACATCAAGTTTTCGCGGGATATACATTGATTTCTCCTAATGATTTGTTGAATTATTGCACATTATATCATTATAGCGGCCGAAGAGTCAATAGCAAATCGCCGACGCTGTCGGCGATTCTGCAATAAAATCGCCAACGGCGTCGGCGATTTGTATGTATCATCCCTTGGATATTAGAAAGTTGTGCTACTGATTCTTGGAAGAGCAGTGTCTTACGAAGGCGATCAGCGGAAGGTAGCAGCGGGGAGGAAGGTTGTTGAAGCAGTAGTGGTTGATTCTATATGCTTGTCGGAGAGATCGTCGGTTACCATGCGAATCAGCCGGATGTCGTGCGGTTCGTGCGGCAGATTCTCGACGATCTGGAAGTCGTGGGCGACGCCGATCTTGAAGCCCTTGGCATTGGCCATCAGCCGGTCATACCAGCCGCCACCATAGCCGAGGCGGTCGCCAAGGATTGTGAAGGCGAGCCCGGGGACGATCCATGCTGCCACTTCCGAGGGCTTGACGATTTCCGCCTCCGCTGGTTCGAGGATGTTCATCGGCCCGCGCCTGAGGTCTCCTTCGGAAAGACTCTTCAACTTCGCGAGTTCGTAGGTCTCGCCGTTCCAGCGCGGCGCGACGACCTTTACTCCCCGTTCGAGCATCTCGAGGATGAATTCCGAAAGGTCGATCTCGTCCGGCGAGGCGAGGTATACCGCGACTGCACCGCCACCCTCAAACGGGTCGGCGGCGACCGAAATGAGGTCGTCGTCGATCAGCTTGGCGCAAATGACCTTGGACGCGCGCTCGCGCTCCTCGGGCGTAAGCGCCCTGCGCTGCGCGCGCATCCGCCGCCGAATTGCGTCCTTTGTCTCTGCCTGCTCTTCCACGGTGTGGATTATGCCATTTCGTAGGGGCGGACGCGGAGGCTGGCGCCGAGGCCTTCGGCGATGGCGCGACAGCGCGCCTGCTTGGCCGCGTCGGTGACGGGCTCACCGACGACGGTCATCACCACTTCCGGGACGAATTTCGCCGCGTCGTGAGCGAAGGCGAGCATGGCGGGGTAGGCGGCGTCGCCAAAGGAAGGGCGGCAGACCGCGAGGTACTCGGCCGGGTCGTCGGTGTTGAGGCTGATGGAAAGGCAGTCGACCTTGCCCGCGAAGAGCGCGGCGGTGGGGCGCCCGTTCACGAGGTCGGAAAGCCCGTTCGTGTTCACCCTCACGCGCAGCGAGGGGTCGCGTGCCTTCATGTGCGCGGCGGCGGCGAGCAGCACGTCGAGCCTCTCGGTGGGCTCGCCGTAGCCGCAGAAGACGACTTCGCGGAAGCGCGTCCAGTCCTGTGCGTCGAGGCTTGCGGTCACCTCGTCGAGCGTCGGCTCGCGCTCGAGCCAGAGCGAGCCGGAGCCGTAGACGCCGCTCGCGTTGTTCCGGAGGCAGAAGGTGCAGGCGCAGGGACAGCGGTTGGTGAGGTTGACGTAGACCGACGACTTGACCTGGTAGGTGATGGTCATTTCACGAGCTCCCCAATGACTTCCTCGATCGCGAGGCCGTCCTTCTCCGGCAGCCCCAGCTCCACCGAGCGGCGCACCGCGCTCGCGGTGAAGGCGCTGGCGCGGCGGACGGACTCGGCGAAGTCGACGCCGTTCACCGCGTCCGCCAGGATCACCGACGCGAAGACGTCCCCGGTGCCGCTGCGGTCGCCGCCGATCTTCCGCTCGGCGCAGAGGGTCGGTTCGCGGCCCTGGACGTAGACGAAGTTCACCAGCGTTTCGCCGCGGGGAATGCCGGAGACGACGACGCGGCCGGCTCCGCGCTCGGCGAGGCGGCGGCAGATCGACTCCAGCTCGGCGTCGGTTATGTCGGTGCGGTAGGGCTCGTCCGCGAGGATGCACGCCTCGGTCAGGTTGGGCGTGAGGACGTCGGCGACGTCGAGGAAGCCGCGCATGGACTCGGCGAGCGCGCGGTCGTAGGTGGCGTAGAGGCGGCCGTAGTCGCCCATCACCGGATCGACGCAGACGACGGTCCGCTCGTCGCGGAAGGCGGCGATGAAGCGTTTGACGAAGTCCACCTGCTCGCGCGAGCCGAGGAATCCGGTCTGGATGGCGTCGAACCGGAGGCCGAGGCGCTTCCACTCGCGGATGTAGTCGTCGAGGTGGTCGGTGTTGTCGGTCCAGGCGAACGACTCGAAGCCGGTGTGGTTGGTGAAGAAGGCGGTGGGCACGGGGCAGCACTGCACCTTCATTGCGGAGAGGATGGGGATCGTCACCGCGAGCGAGCAGCGCCCGAAGCTGGTGAAGTCGTTGATGACAGCCGCCTTGCGCTGGCGGTTGTGGTCGACATTCGCCGCATCCGCGGCAGTTGGAGCTGTCCTCTTGCTTCCCATTGGGCGCGGATTATACCAAATTTCTCCGTCCGCGTCAGCCCCGCCGCGCCGCCGAGGCGCTATTGCCCTGCCTGTGCGGGTTTTGATATAATACAAAACATATGGCGGAAATGCACGAGACGCCTTCGGCGAACAGGCTGCGCATCGCGTTCTTCGGTCCGAGGAACGCGGGCAAGTCCACGCTCGTGAACGCCTTCACCGGCCAGGACGTCGCGATCGTGAGCGACGTCCCCGGCACCACCACCGACCCGGTCTCGAAGGCGATGGAGATTTTCCCGCTTGGCCCCTGCCTCGTCACCGACACCGCCGGACTCGACGACGAGGGCGAGCTCGGGGCGATGCGGGTCAAGCGCACGATTGAGGTGCTGGCGGTCGCCGACATCGCGGTATGGGTGGAGGGGACGGAGCCGGAACGCTCTGCCGCGCTGAAGGAAAAGTTCCTCGCGGAGTGTCGCCGCAACGGCACCGCGGCGATCGTCCACCGCCGCGGCGACGGCGTCGACGAATTGATGCGCAAGGTCGCCGCGGCGAAGATCGTGGAGCGCGAGCGCGGACTCCTCGACGGAATCGTCCGCGACGGCGAGCGGCTGGTGCTCGTCTGCCCGATCGACTCCTCCGCGCCGAAGGGCAGGCTCATCCTGCCGCAGGTGCAGCTGATCCGCGAATGCCTCGACCGCCATCTCGCCTGCTCCGTCTGCCAGCCGCAGGAGCTCGCCGGCGAACTTGCCGCGGCCAGCGGCCAGTCTCTTGTCGTCACCGACTCGCAGGCTTTCGCCGCGGTCGCCGCCGCGGTGCGCGCCCACGGCGGCGCGTCGACGCGGCTCACTTCGTTTTCGATCCTCTATGCGCGGCAGAAGGGCGACCTCGCCGCCTACGCCGGCGGAATCGCCGCGGCGCGCCGGCTCCGCGCCGGCGACCGGGTGCTGGTGGCAGAGGGCTGCACCCACCACCGCCAGTGCGACGACATCGGCGCGGTGAAGATACCGAAGGCAATCGAGCGGCTTTCTGGCGCGCGGCCGGAGTTCTCCTTCGCAAGCGGCGGCACCTTCGACCTCGGTGCGGACGGTGGCGGCTTCGCGCTCGCGGTGCAGTGCGGCGGCTGCATGCTCACGCGACGCGAGGTGATGCGCCGGATCTCGCTCTGCCGCGAGGCCGGGGTGCCGGTGGTCAACTACGGCATGCTGCTCGCCGCGGCGAACGGGCTGGGCGAAGTGAAAATGGACGGGACGGTGGAGCTATGAGCGCAAAGACCAATTACCACACCCACTCCAACTGGTGCGACGGCCGCGACTCGACCGAGCGGATGGCGCTTGCGGCAGTCAAAAAGGGCTTTGCCGTGCTGGGATTCTCCTCGCACGCGATGCTGCCCGGCAGCTTCCTCGACTGGACGCTTACGCCCGAGAAGGCGCCGCGCTACGCGGCGGAGGTGCGTGAACTTGCCGCGAGATTCGCCCCCCGCCTTCGCATTCTCTGCGGCGTCGAGGCGGACTATCTCCCCGGCGAAGCGGAACCGTCGCGTGCCGCCTACGCGGCGATTGCGCCGGACTACATCATCGGTTCGGTCCACTTCGTGCGCGCGGCGGACGGCGCGGCAGTTGCGGTGGACGCGTCGCCGCGCGAGCTCGCCGACGACATCCGCGACCATTTCGGCGGCAGCGCCGAGGCGCTGGTGCAGGCGTACTTCGCTGCCGTCAGGGAGTCGCTCCAGTTCGACTTCGATGTCGTCGGCCATCCCGATCTGGTGCGCAAGTTCAACCTTAAGCACCCGTACTTCGACGAGTCGGCGTCCTGGTACCGCGAGGAGCTGGAGCGCACGGCGGACGCAATCGCCGCGAGCGGCAAGATTGTCGAGGTCAACACCGGCGCGATCTCGCGTGGCTGGCTTGACGACGCCTATCCCTCGGCGGAGTTCCGCGCGCTCCTGCGCCGCCGCGGCGTCAGGTTCGTCCTCGGCTCCGACGCCCACTCCGTCGACGCGCTCGACTGCGCCTTCGACCGCTTCGCCGCGGCGGAGGACTACGTGGACTTAACGAAATGAGGTTGTGCAATGAGAGACCTTGAGGAGATACTCGCCGAGGTGCGGGGAAAAATCGCCGCGGCGTGCGCGCGCGCGGGACGCGACCCGGCCGAGGTGGAGATCGTGGCCGTCACCAAGACCCACGGCGCGGAGACGGTCGACGAGGCATGGCGCGCCGGGCTCGGCGTCGTCGGCGAGAACAAGGTGCAGGAGGCGGCGTGGAAGAAGCCGGCGAGCGCGTCCGGCCCGAGCTGGCACCTCATCGGCCACCTCCAGTCCAACAAGGTGCGCAAGGCGCTGGAGCTCTTCGACGTCATCCACTCAGTCGACTCGGCGAAGCTCGCCGACCGCATCAACGCCGTCGCGGACGAGATCGGCGCGCTGCCGCGCGTGCTCCTCGAGGTCAACGTGTCCGGCGAAAGCTCCAAGAGCGGCATGAAGCCCGAGGAGGTGCGCAGCGCGCTGGAGCACATCGCCGCGCATTGTCCGCGCATCACCGTCGAGGGACTGATGACCATGGCGCCGTTCTCGGAGAACCCCGAGGACGCGCGGCCGCATTTCCGCCGGCTCCGGGAGCTGCGCGACAAGATGCAGGACGCGCTCGGAGTCGTCCTGCCACGGCTCTCGATGGGGATGAGCGGCGACTACGAAGTCGCGGTGGAAGAGGGCGCCACCTGGGTGCGTCTCGGCACGGTGCTCTTCGGCGAGCGCCCGAAGGCGAAGCGCGCGTCCGCGTCCGGCGACGACGGCGACGGCGCCCTGGGCGGACTCGACTCCTATTCCGGCGAAGGGCCGACGGCACGGGTACTGGACTAAGAGGAAGGGGTGTGGCATGAAGACATCGCAGGGGACAGACATGGACCGCATGAGCCTGACCGAGGTGGCGGGGGGCCTTGAGCTCTTCCGCGGCATCGACGCCGAGGGCGTGGAGGACGCGCTCTTCCGGCTCAACGCCGTCAAGCGCACCTACCAGAAGGGCGAGATCGTGGTCCACGCCGGGCTCGAGGCCACGCGGCTCGTCGCCGTCGCCTCCGGCCACCTCCACGTCTACTGCGCGGTGGACTCCGACCATCCCGTCCTGGTGCGCGAGATCGGCGCCGGCGAGGTGCTGGGGCTGTGGATCCTCCACGTGCCCGAGGTTAAGTGCTGGCCCGGCACCGTGGTCGCCGCCGCCGACACCACGGTCGTCACGTTCGACATGGAGCAGTCGCGGCGGCTCGTCGCCTCGTCCGACCCCGTGTACGCGCGCCTCACCGCCAACTCCTCGCGGATCGTCTCGCGCGAGCTGTTCTCCACCTGGCGCAAGCTGATGGTGATGGACGCGCCGACGATCGAGGCGCGGGTCAAGGCGTACCTAGACGAACTGGACAGCGAAAGCGGCCACACCGGCGAGGTGGAGGTGCCGTTCGACCGCGAGCGGATGGCGGAGTACCTAGGGGTGACGCGGCCGTCGCTCTCCCGCGCGCTCGGGCACTTGCGCGACCAGGGGCTCATCGCCTGGCGCAAGAACGTCTTCAGGCTGAAGCGCGCCCAGTCAACCTGACGCGGCGGCGGTAAAGCGTATGCGGAAGTGTCTCGTCATTCTTGCCTCTGCCGCGCTTGCGGCATTCGCCGACGACCCGCCGCCGTTCACGCCCGGCCTGCTGCCCAGTGCCCCGGGAAAGATGATCCGCGTGCGCGAGCTCACGTCCTTGCGCGCCGCGCCGCGTCTTCGCTCCGCCCCGGAGCCGCTGCCGGCGTACTGGAATTCCGCCAGCAACGGCTGGATGACGTCCGTCAAGAACCAGTTCGATCTTGGGAACTGCTGGGCGTTCGCGGCGCTCGCGACGATTGAGACTCAGCTTCTCAAGTCTGGCAGGGGAGAGCGCGACTTTTCCGAAAAGAACCTCGCCAAGCTCTGCGCGATGATCGGCTACAACGGCCACGGCGGCTATTCTGACAGCCCGGCCGGCTACCTTCTGCGCTGGAGCGGCCCGGTGGACGAGGCGAAAGATCCGTACGTCGGCACGTTTGCGGCGTGGGATGCCACCAACAGCCCGGCGCTGCCGAGCGAACTGCATGTGCAGAACATCGTCTTCACTCCCGCCCTCGACGGGACCGAGGAGAGCCGAGATGCGCTGAAGCGCGCCATAGCCGAATACGGGGCGGTGGCGGTCTCCATGTACTGGAGCGGCGCCTATACCAGCTCCAACAACACATACCACTGCTATATGTACGATTCATCCCCGAACCATGCCGTTACCGTCGTCGGCTGGGATGACCGTCTTCCCAGGGCGCTGTTCAGGAGTCCGCCGCCGACCGACGGCGCATGGATCATAAAGAACAGCTGGGGTACAGCCATCGGCGACCATGGCTACTGCTACGTTTCCTACTGCGACACCATCTTCTGCACAGGCGGCGGCCGCGTCTATCTGCCGGCCGGCGACGACGGGCCGGCATACGACGCCGTGCACGGCTACGCCATCGCGGGTCCGCAGTATGACACGTCCGTTTCATACAGCAGAGCATTCCCGCAGTTCGACAGCGACCTCCAGGCCGTGGTCTTCACCGCCGCGACCGGTGAGAGCCTTGCCGCCGTGGGCGTATGGACTGCGGTCTACCCCTATGAATATGAAATCTCCATCTACACCAACGTCGTGCGCCACGCAACATCGCGGTGGGAGGAGGTAGTGCCCTGCGACTACGGCACAAGGACATACGGAACCGTGTATCCGTCGGAGAGTCCGCTCGAAGGCGGTGCGTGCGCGCTGAGCCAGTCCGGCACGCTCGCGCGCGGCGGCTACACCACCGTCCCCCTTGAACGCGAAATCCCGCTCGCGCCCGGCACGTCCTATGCCGTCGTGTTCAGGCAGGCCGGTAGCGCAGCCTCGATTCTCGTCGCCACCGTGACGCCGGTTCCGGAAGATCCGGTCTACGGCGGATTCGCCTATCGTCCCGGCAACGGCTACGTGGGCTGGTCGAAGAACGACGCAACCAACAGATGGTACGACGCCTACGACTGCGGACTGTACGCCGCCGACGCCGAAGGCTGGGCTCTCTGCATCAACGCCTACACCCGCATCTCCGGCGGCGCGCGCGCCTCCGACTTTCCGTCGGCGACCGACGACGGCGCGACCATGCTGGCCGAGCTTGTCGCCGCCGACGGGACGCATTCCGCCGCGGAGTATTTCAACGGAACGTACGGCTTCGAGCCGCTCGCCCGCCTCGTCGGCGCGAACGGGCGCTCGCTCTGGGCGAGCTGGCTTCTCGGCCTCGACCCGGCCGACCCAATGGCGCGCGACATCGTGCTCTCGATCGATTTTGCCGCAGGCGTGCCGCGCATTTCATGGAGCCCGAGCCTCCCCGGACGCACCTACACGCTCTACGGCTGCGACACTCTCTCGTCCGCGTCGTGGTATCCGGTTTCGACAAACGAGCTCGAAGCCTCCTCCGCCCGTTTCTTCCGCCTCTCCATAGGCCAGTAGCTTCGGCCGATTCCGCGGGAATTTTTTTTTCAGATTCGCGCGCACACGGCGGAGGATTTTTGGTATAATACGCACCCAATGAACAAATTGGCCCTTATTCGACTTAGCCTTCTCCTTAACGGGTGCAGATCCGCTGAGGCGGCCTGGGTTTGATCGAAAGGGGCCAACTCAAGAAGCACGGGAAAAGCGGATCGCGAAGAAGGGCGGTCCGCTTTTTCGTCATGAGAGATCAATCTGGACCGGAAAAAACGAAAGGCAACATGAGCAGCAAGGAAAACAAGGCAGGCAAGCGCATTCGGACATACCGCGAGAGCCACGGATGGAGCATCTGGGACCTCGCCCAGAAGTCCGGCGTGGAGGAGAAGGTCATCAACGCGATCGAGAAGGGCGAGGTCATGCCCGCGCTCGGCGTGCTGGTGAAGCTCTCCCGCGCGCTCGGCCTCAGGATCGGCACGTTCATGGACGACCAGTTCAAGCCCGACCCGATCATCACGCGCGCCGCCGACATCGAGGCGAAGAAGGTCGCGGGCGAGGGGATGAACGTCCTCGGCTACGCGAGCCACTCGCTCGCGCTCGGCAAGCCCGACCGCCACATGGATCCGTTCCGCATCGAGTTCGCGGCGGATGGCGTCGACGCGGTGCAGCACCACGAGGGCGAGGAGCTCATCATCTGCATCTCCGGCGAGGTCGAGCTCACCTACGGTCCCGACAAGACGGTCCTCAAGGCCGGCGACACCGCCTACTACAACTCGTGCGTCAACCACGGGCTGAGGGCGCTCGGCGGCAAGCCCGCGTCGATCTACGGCATCGTGTTCATGCCGGTTTAAGGGTTGAAAGGTTTAAGGGTTGAAAAGTTGAAAAGTTTCGGGGTCTGATCTTATGTTCAAGTTAACTGATCCATTCGGCACTGCGCCGCGAAAGGCGCCGTTCACCCAGTCCGTCTCGACCGGCGTTCCCTGGCACAACCTGCCGGTGACGCGCGAGTACACGCTCGGCCAGCTTCTCGACCAGACGGTCGCGCGGTGCGGCGAGAACGACGCGGTCGTCTACGCCGACCGCGACTACCGGCTCACCTGGTTCGAGTTCTCCGAGGAGGTCGACTACGTCGCCAAGGGCCTGATGGCGCTCGGCGTCAAGCGCGGCGAAAAGGTGGCGCTCTGGGCGACGAACGTGCCGCACTGGGTGGTGCTGATGTTCGCGACGGCCAAGATCGGCGCGATCCTGCTGCCGCTCAACATCAACTACAAGAGCCAGGAGATCGACTTCGCGCTGAAGCAGTCCGACGCCGAGAACCTGTTCGTCATCGACGGCTACCGCGACTGCGACTACATCGAGGTGATCAACTCGCTCATTCCGGAGCTGAAGGAGTGCCCGCGCGGCGCATTGAAGAGCGCCAAATACCCGCACCTCAAGCGGATGTTCTACTTAGGGCCCAAGAAGCACCGCGGCATGTATTCGCTCAACGAGGTGAAGTCGCTCGCGTGCGAGACGACGCAGGAGGCGTATCTCGCGCGCCAGGCGGAGTGCGACGTGAACGACGTCGTGAACATGCAGTACACGAGCGGCACCACCGGCTTCCCCAAGGGCGTGCAGCTCACCCACCGCAACATCGCGAACGACGGCTTCTGGATCGGCGCGTGCCAGAACCTCTCCTCGCGCGACCGCGTCTGCATCCCGGTGCCGCTCTTCCACTGTTTCGGCTGCGTGCTCGGCGTGATGAGCTGCGTGAACCACGGCTCGACGATGGTGTTTCTCGAGAAGTTCGACCCGCTCCTCGTCATGAAGTCGATCGAGCGCGAGAAGTGCACGGCGACCTACGGCGTCCCGACGATGTACATCGCGATGCTCGACCACCCGCGCTTCAAGGAGTTCAACTTCACGTCGCTTAGGACCGGCATCATGTCTGGCTCGGCGTGCCCCGTCCACCGCATGCAGCAGGCGCAGGACAGGATGTTCATGAAGGAGATCACGAACCCGTACGGGCTCACCGAGTCCGGCCCCGTGATGACGATGACCAGGTACTTCGAGCCGTCGATCGAGCGCAAGTGCCAGACCATCGGGCAGGCGCTGCCGGGCGTCGAGGTCGCGATCATCGACCCCGAGACGCAGGAGCTCGCGCCGATCGGGCAGGACGGTGAGATCTGCTGCCGCGGCTTCAACACGATGAAGGGCTACTACAAGATGCCCGAGCAGACGGCGAAGTGCATCGACGAGCGCGGCTGGCTACACTCCGGCGACATCGGCAGGATGGACGCGGACGGCTACTACTACATCACCGGACGCCTGAAGGACCTCATCATCCGCGGCGGAGAGAACATCTCGCCGAAGGAGGTCGAGGACTTCCTCGGCACGATGCCCGGCGTCAAGGACGTCGCCGTCGTCGGCTGCCCGTCGAAGAAGTACGGCGAGCAGCCCGCCGCGTTCGTCATCCCGGCGGACGGCGTGACGCTCTCCGAGCACGACGTGCAGGCGTTCTGCAAGGACAAGATCTCGTGGTTCAAGATCCCGAAGTACGTACACTTTCTCGACGTCTTCCCGATGACGGCGTCGCAGAAGATACAGAAGTACAAGCTCCGCGAGATGGCCCACGAGCTCTGGCCCGACGCCTAGCCGCAAGCCTGCCAGAACTATGTAGTTTGACAGTTCAAAAAGTGACAGTTTCGACATTTTTGCGGTTGATTTTTTGTCGGCCGATATGATATAATTCCCGCTAAAGGGAAGTCAAGATGGTTTTTCGCAAGATTACAGAGAGATTGGAGCAGTTCTACCGTGACAATGGTAAATATGCACTCCTCATTGATGGTGCCAGGCAGGTCGGCAAGACTTTCATCGTTGAGGCGTTTGGCCGTTCGCATTACGAATCGGTTATCAAGATCGACTTTGTGAAGATGAAGGGCGCGATAAAGCTTTTTGAGAATGTGGAGGACGAGAAGGAGATTATATCGCGAATCAGTGCGTTTACGTCGAAGCCACTCATTGAGGGGAAGACGTTGATCTTCCTTGATGAAATACAGAAATGTCCGGAAGCCGTTACCTACATAAAGTACCTTGTGCGGGATGACGGACGCTATCACTACATTCTCAGCGGGTCGCTGCTTGGCATAGAGCTAAAAAACATCCGCTCCGTGCCGGTTGGTGTCCTTGACGAGGAGAAGATGTATCCGCTTGACTTCGAGGAGTTT
>CADCCW010000007.1:95781-120049 GCA_902800055.1 uncultured bacterium | reverse complement strand
GGCCGCGGCGGCCGCCAGCGCGGCGGCAGCCAGCAGGGCCGCGCCGGTCATGCGAGCAGCGAGGCGACGGCCTCGGCGGCGTCGGCGGGCGGCACCACCCGGGTGGCGGACTTGTCGTCGCACCGGCGCTTCACCTCGACCCCGCCGGCGGCGAGGCCCTTGGCGCCGACGACGACGCGGACGGTGAATCCGATGAGGTCGGCGTCCTTGAACTTGACGCCCGGGCGCTCCTGGCGGTCGTCGACGATGACGTCGATCCCCTTAGCCTCCAGCTCCGACTCGAGCTTCGCGGCGACCTGGGCGGCGTCCGCGTTGTCCGGGTCGAGCAGGCAGATGCAGACCTGGAACGGCGAGACGGACGCCGGCCAGACGATGCCGTTCGCGTCGTGGCTCTGCTCGATGACGGCCTGGACCGTGCGCGAGACGCCGATGCCGTAGCAGCCCATCACCATCGTGCGCTCCTCGAGGCTGTCGTTCTTGTAGACGGCCTTGAAGGCGTCGGTGTACTTGGTGCCGAGCTTGAAGACGTGGCCCACCTCGATGCCGCGGCGGATGGCGAGCGGCTTGCCGCACTTGGCGCATACGTCGCCGTCGCGGACGACCACGAGGTCGGCGTAGTCGGCGTCGGCGATCTTCGCGTCGCGGGAGAGGTCGACGTTCCTGATGTGGTGGTCGTCGCGGTTGGCGCCGACGATGCAGCCCTTCGCGCCCCTGAGCTCCTGGTCGCAGACGATGCGGAGCGACGCGTCGGCCGGCTTGACCGGGCCCACCGAGCCGGCGTTCGCGCCGGTCGCGCGGAGCACGGTCTCGAAGTCCGCGAGCTCCACCTTCTTGGCGTCGAGGAAGTGGCGGAGCTTCACCTCGTTGACGTCGCGGTCGCCGGGGACGCACACCATGACCGGCTTGCCGTCGGCGAGATAGACAAGGGACTTCACGAACGCCGAGCCTGGCACGCCCATGAACTTCGAGACCTCGTCGATCGTCTTGGCGCCGGGCGTGGGGATGGTCTCCATCGCCTCCCCGTTCCCTGTTCCCTGTTCCCCGTTCCCCACCTTCCTCTCGGCCTTCTCGAGGTTGGCGGCGTAGCCGCAGCCGCCGCAGAAGGCGATGCCGTCCTCGCCGGAGTCGGCGAGCACGTGGAACTCGTGGCTGAACTTGCCGCCGATGTCGCCGGTGTCGGCCTCGACCGGATAGGCCTTGAGGCCGCAGCGCTCGAAGACGCGCTTGTACGCCTCGAACATCGCCATGTAGCTGGCGTCGGCGGCGTCAAGCGAGACGTCGAAGGAGTAGGCGTCCTTCATCAGGAACTCCTTCGAGCGCATGAGGCCGAAGCGCGGGCGGATCTCGTCGCGGAACTTCCACTGGATCTGGTAGACCGTGACCGGCAGCTGGCGGTAGGAGCTGACGACGCCCTTGACGAGGTCGGTCACCATCTCCTCGGCCGTCGGCGAGAGCGCGTAGTCGTGGGCGCCGCGGTCCTTGAGGCGGAACATCCCCGGGCCCATCGACTCCCAGCGGCCGGAGGTCTTCCAGAGCTCGGCGGGCTGGAGGATCGGCATCACGATCTCCTGGGCGCCGGCGCGGTCCATCTCCTCGCGGACGATGCGCTGGACCTTGTTCAGTACGCGCATCCCGAGCGGCAGGTAGGTATAGAGGCCGCCGGCGGCTTTCTTCATGAGCCCGGCGCGGACCATGAGCTTGTGCGAGTCGATTTCGGCGTCGCCCGGGTCCTCCCGGAGCGTCTGTATCATCAGCTTAGACCATTTCATGGCGCGTATTATACCAAAAATGACGGGGTCGCGGCGGCGCGGCGAGCGCCACAGCCCGAAGCCGCGATTACTAGAATCTCCGCACGCTTTCGAGGCGCTGGCGGGCCTTCGGGGAGAGCGTCTTGTAGCCGAACCGCCGCGCCGTCTCGCGGTAGAGCGTGTCGGGCTCGCAGGCCCCGAGGTCCCGCTCCACCTCGGACATCTTCGCGCGCAGGTCGTCGTTCGACACCTTGTCGAGGTCGGTGCGCGGCACTTCCGCGGCGGAAGCGGAGCGGCGGCGCGGGAACGTCACCTCGGGCGTGAACTTCGGCGTGGGCAGCATCCCATCCGGCGCGCGCTTGATCTCGTCGAGCTCCTTCAGGAGCCGCTCCTCGCCGCGGGCGCGGTCGAATGCCCAGTCCGCCGACCACACGTGGACGGTGTTCCAGCCGAGCGACCGCAGGACCGACGACCGCAGCTCGTCGCGGTCACGCGCGGTGAGCGCGGAGGCATAGGTGTCGCCGTCGCACTCGATTGCCGCGAGATACCCGTCCTTGCGCGCCGGGTCCTTCACCCCGACGTCCACGCGGAAGAGCGAGCAGCCGACGTCGCGCTCCACCGCGTAGCCGTGGGCGGAGAGGAACGACGCCACCTCGTCCGCGAACATGTCGCGCCGCCGCTCTGCCGCGTCCGCCGCGGCAGCGACGCCGCCGCGCTCGGCGTATTCGAGGAAGGCCCTGAGGTGCGCCGCGCCGACGGCCTGGGTGCGGTTCAGGTCGATCTCCGCGCCCCTGCACGACGCGAACACTACGACCTGCTCCTTCGCGCGGGTGACGGCGACGTTGAGCCGCCGCTCGCCGCCGGAGCGGTTCAGGGGGCCGAAGTTCATCAGGAACTTCCCGTCCGGACCCTTGGCGTAGCCGACGGAGAAGAGGATCACGTCGCGTTCGTCGCCCTGGACGTTCTCGAGGTTCTTCACGAAGAACGGCTCCTCGCCGTCGTCCGCGAAGTAGTCCTCGAACTTCGGGTTCGCCGCGCGGCGCTCCTCGAAGATGTCCTCGATCAGGTTCTTCTGCGCCATCGAGAAGGTGACGACGCCGGCGCTGCGGCGCTTCTGCGTGGGGTCGGCGAGGCGCGAGAACACGTAGTCCACGAGCGCCTCGGCCTCCGCCCGGTTCGTGCGGCTCGCCTTCGCGTCGTAGACGCCGTTCTCGACGAAGTGCCAGGCGACGCCGAGGCGCGGCGTCGTCTTCGCCGCCGGGAAGGTGCAGAGTCGGTCGCCGTAGTAGTGGTGGTTCGAGAACGAGATCAGCGACTCGTGGCGGCTCCGGTAGTGCCAGCTCAGGTAGGCGGAGTGGAGCCCGGCCGCGAGGCATTCGTCGAGGATGCTCTCGAGGTCCTCCGACTCGTCCTCGTCGTCGCCCGACTCGCCCTTCTGGAAGAAGTTCGTCGGCGGCATCTGCTTCGGGTCGCCGACGACGACGCACTGCTTCGCGCGGGCAATCACGCCGATTGCGTCCCAGACTGGAATCTGCGACGCCTCGTCGAAGACGACGAGGTCGAAGGTCGACTCGGCCGGCAGGTACTGCGCAACGGAGAGCGGGCTCATCAGGAAGCACGGCTTGATGCGGCCGATGACGCCGCGCGCCTCGGCGAGCAGGCGGCGGATCGGCTTCTGGCGCGCCTTCTTCGCGCATTCGCGGCGGATCAGCCCGAGCTCGCAGCCGTCCGGGCATTCGCCGAGGCGTCCCGACGGCAGCGCAGCCGCGAGGCGTGCGCGGACAGCGTGCTTGACAAGCTCCGAGTATTCCGCGTCAAGGCGGCGAAATTCGATGATCTGCTCTTCGCGCTTGATGCCCGCGAACGACGCAAGCGCACACTCGAGGCGCAGGATCTCGTCCAGGACCGCCGCGGCGAAGGAGCGGTCGAACGCCTCTCCCGCCTGCTCCGGGTCCACCTCGCCCGAGGCGAACGCCGCGGCGAATCCGCAGCCGATCCGCTTCGCCGCCGCGTCGGCGGACTCGCGGTAGCGCATCACTCCGCGCGACTCGCCCATCGCGGCGATAGCCGCGTCGATCTTCGCGGTGAATGCTCCGCCGAAGCCCTCGAAGCGCCCGACCATTCCCTTGCCGTAGCGGAGCGCGCCGCCGGCGCCGAACAGGACCGACAGCCCCCGCGCAAAGCCGCCCTTCGCGCGGAGCGCGGCGAGCTTGCCGCGGATCGCCTCCTCGGCGGCGGGATTCCACGCGAACGTGGCGACCGGCGCGAGCGCGGCGACCGCGTCGCCGGTGGTGCCGCGCCAGTCTGCCGCGGCGTGGAGCACGAGCTCGCGGACGTCCGCGACGTCCTTCTCGCTCCATTCCAGGAGCTTCCAGCCGGCGATCTTGAACGTCTTCGCGCCGCCGGCGATCTTCGACGCGAAGCAGTCGTAGGCGGTGAGCCCGCACGGATAGCGCTTGTGGAGCGCGGCCACCACCGCGTCGAGCTCGCCGCGGTAGTTGGAGATCTGGTCGACGGTCTTCTGCCACTCGTTCGGCGTCCCTTTGTCCACGTAGTCGAGCGCCTCGCGGAACTGCGCGAGGACTTCGGTCTTGCCCGCCTTGTTGGAGTGGAGCTCGAGGCAGAACGGCTTGAGGCCTACGGACGCAAGGCGGCGGTGGACGACGTCGAGCGCGGCCTTCTTCTCGGAGACGAACAGCACCTTGCGGCCGAGCGCGAGGTTGTGCGCGATGAGGTTGGTGATCGTCTGCGACTTGCCGGTGCCGGGCGGCCCGTGGAGGACGAACGACTTGCCCATCGCGGAGTAGAGGACGGCCGCAAGCTGCGACGAGTCGGACGAAAGCGGGGTGAAGAGCTCGCCGTACTTGACGTGCTCCGAGACCTCCTCGGGCGGAAACACCTCGATGCCGTCGTCGTAGTCGCCGCCGCCATTCATGAGGTGCGAGACGAACGGATGCGCCGAGAGCTGGTCGGCGCGGGCCGTCAGGTCCTTCCACATCACGAACTTGCCGAACGAGAAGTTGCCGATGGCGGCGTCCTCCTCGACGTCCCAGCCCTCCATGCCCTTCACCGCGTCGCGGAACGCCGCGAACACCTTCTGGACGTCCACGCCGGACGCATCCTCTGGCAGCGGGTCGATCCCTTGCACGGAAAGTCCGAACTCGGCGCGGAGGAACTCGACCAGCGTCGCGTTGAGCATGGTGTCGTCGTCGAGGCGCGAGACCGTATAGCCTTCGCGGACGTTCTTCCGCGCCATCTGCACCGGCATGAGCAGGATCGGCGCGCGGCAGTCCTTGGCGTTCGCGCCCTTCGGCCGCCACCTCAGGAAGCCGATCGCGAGGTAGAGCGCGTTGACGCCGCTTTCCTCGAGATCGGTCTTGGCGAGGCGGAATATCTCCTTGAGGCGGCGCAGCATGTCGGCGGAGGCGAGCGTCGAGCGGAGCGCGCCCGACGCGCGCGAGGTCGAGTCGGACGGCTCGACCGGCACGGACTGGTCGGACGAGAGCTTGTCCTCGAGCGACGACACCGCGTCGACGGCGAGGGGGAGTATCTGCTTCGAGTCGCGTGCGTTCAGCAGGCGGTTGCGGAGCGAGAGGTCGAGTAGCTTCTGCGTCCAGCGGACGACGCGGTTCTTGCTGTTGTCTTCCATAGTGTCAAAAGCGGGTCAAATTGGTCTCGGCCAAGGTCAATAGCGCTCGAGGTCGCGGCGGACGGACTTCTCCTTCAGCGCCTGGCGCTTGTCGTGGGCCTGCTTGCCGCGGCAGACGCCGAGCTCGAGCTTGATGCGCCCGCGCTTGAGGTAGAACTTGAGCGGCACGAGCGTAAGGCCCTTGGCCTCGCTCTTGAGTCGCAGCGCCTCGACCTCCTTCGCGTGGACGAGCAGCTTGCGCCGGCTCTTGGGGTCGTGGTTGAAGCGGTTGCCGAACTTGTAGGCGGCGATGTCGCAGCCGAGGAGCCAGAGCTCGCCGCCGAGGACGGCGGCGTAGCTGCCGGCGAGCGAGACGCCGCCGGAGCGGATCGACTTCACCTCGGTGCCGGTAAGCGCTACGCCGCACTCGACGGTGTCGAGCACGGCGTAGTCGTGGCGAGCCTTGCGGTTCTCAGCGAAGACAGGGTTGAAGTCCTTCGCCTTCATGCGCCTGGGCTCCAGTCGACGCCCCCGCGCCTCAGTCGGCGTAGAGGGAGTTGACGTTGGCGTGCTTCATGTTCCAGCGCGACTTCGCTTCCTCCGCCTTGGCGATGGCGTCGAAGTCGACCTGGGCGATGAGCTTGCCCTGGGCTACCTCCGCGAGCGCGATGTCGCACTTGTCGACGTCGAGCGCGGTGTAGTGCTTCGCCCGTTCCTCGTCGGTAAGGAGCGTGTCGGGGTTCACCAGCGGCTTCGAGCCGTTGATGAGCTCGCGCTCGCGCTTGCTGACGATGTTGATGAGCACCGGGACGGACTGGATCTTCTCCAGCGCGGCCTTGAGCAGCTTGGAATTCATATCGTTCGGCTCCTTACTTCGCCTGCGCGTCGAGCTCGGCCATGGCGGCCTTGCGGCTCAGCTTGATGCGGCCGCGCTCGTCGACGTCGAGGCACTTCACCTTGATGACGTCGCCCACCTTGCAGACGCCGTCCATCGAACGGAGGAACTTGTCGGAGAACTCGGAGATGTGGCAGAGGCCGTCCATCCCCGGCAGGATCTCGACGAACGCGCCGAAGTCCTTGATCCCCGTCACCTTGCCCTCGTAGATCTTGCCGGGCTCGGCCACGGCGGTGATCTTGCCGACCTCGCGCTTGGCGGCCTCCATCGACTCGAGGCTGGTCGCGAAGATCGCCACCTTGCCGTCGTCGTCGATGTCGATCTGGGCGCCGGTGGACTCCACGATGCCGCGGATGTTCGCGCCGCCGGGGCCGATGAGCGCGCCGATCTTGTCGACCGGGATCTGCATCTCCTCGATCCGCGGCGCGTACTTGTTGAGCTCGGCGCGCGGGGCGGGGAGGATCGTCTCCATGAAGTCGATGATCTTGAGCCGCGCGTCGTGCGCCGCCTTGACCGCTCCCTCCACGAGGTCCCAGGTGAGGCCGCGGAGCTTCAGGTCGACCTGGAAGCCGGTGATGCCCTTCCTAGTGCCGCCGACCTTGAAGTCCATGTCTCCGCAGTGGTCCTCGGCGCCGAGGATGTCGGTGACGAGCACCTTCTTCGACTGGTCTTCGTTGGTGAAGAGGCCGATCGAGATGCCCGCGACGGTGCGCTTAAGCGGCACGCCCGCGTCCATCAGCGCGAGGCAGCCGTTGCAGATCGACGCCATCGACGAGGAGCCGTTCGAGCCCATGATCTCGCTCACGACGCGGATCGAATACGGGAACTCGTCGGGCAGCACCTCGGCAATCGAGCGCTCGGCGAGCGCGCCGTGGCCGATCTCGCGGCGGCCGGTGGAGCCGAGGCGGCCCACCTCGCCGGTGCAGTAGGGCGGGAAGTTGTAGTGGAGCATGAACCGCTTCGAGGGCTCGCCGCCGGTCACCGAGTCGAGCTCCTGCGCGTCCTTCTTGGTGCCGAGCGTGACCGTCGCCAGCGACTGCGTCTCGCCGCGCGAGAAGATCGCCGAGCCGTGCACGCGGGGGAGCACCCCGACCTGCGCGGAGAGCGGGCGGATCTCGTGCTGGGCGCGGCCGTCGATGCGGAGGCCCTTCTCGAGCACGTTCTTCCTGACGGTCTCGATCTCGAGCGCGTCGAAGAGGTGCACGAAGCCAACGGCGTCGACCTCTGGCCACTTCTCGGAGACCTTCTTGAGGAGGTCCTCCTTAATCGCCGAGAGATGTCCTTGTCGGGCTTGCCGAGGGCGCGGCGCATCTCGATCTGGAGGTCGATGATCTTCTCGACTTCCTCGTGGGCGCGCTTGAGGGCGGCGACGAAGTCCTCGTCGCTGATCTCGCTCGCGGAGCCCTCCATCATCAGGAACTTGCCGCGGATGCCGGCGTAGAGGAGGTCGATGTCGCTCTTCGCCTTCTGCTCGTGGGTGGGGTTGATCACCCACTGGCCGTCGATGCGGCCGATGCGGACGCAGCCGATCGGGCCCATGAACGGGATCTCCGAGATGTGGAGCGCCGCGGACGCCGCGTTGACGGCGAGGAAGTCCGCCTCGCGCGTGCCGTCGGACTGGATCAGCGTCGAGTTCACCTGGACGTCGTTGTAGTAGCCGTCGGGGAAGAGCGGACGGATCGGACGGTCGCACATGCGCGCGGTGAGGATCTCCTTCGAGGTCGGGCGCGCCTCGCGCTTGAAGAACCCGCCCGGGAACTTGCCGGCGGCATAGAACTTCTCGCGGTACTCGCACTGGAGCGGGAAGAAGTCGATGCCCTCCCGCGGCGTGTCGGTGTTGGTGACCGCCGTGAAGACGGTCGTGTCGCCGTACGAGACGGTGACGGCCCCGGCGGCCTGCTGCGCCAGGAGGCCGGTCTCGATCACGAGGTCCTTCCCCGCGATGTCGACCTTGAACTGCTTTGTGCCTTGCATTGCTTTTTTCTTTCTCTTCTTTGTTTCTGTTTGTCAATCCACGTGAAGCCGAACAGTCGAACAGAACAGCTGAACCTTTCAACCTTTCAACTTTTCAACCTTTCAACCCCTACCTACGGATGCCGAGCTGCTTGATGAGCTCCTGGTACTTCGCCGCGTCCTTGCGCTTGAGGTAGTCGAGGAGCTTGCGGCGGTTCTGCACCTTGCGGAGCAGGCCGTAGCGGCTGGAGCGGTCCTTCTTGTTCGCCTTCAGGTGCTCGGTGAGCGCGGCGATCTCCTTGGTGAGGATGGCGATCTGCACTTCGCTGGAGCCGGTGTCGCGCTCGTGGCGCTGGAACTCGTTCTTGATTGCGGCCTTGTCGATGTTCATCTTTTTCTCTTGCTTTCTTGTTTTGCTACCGCGAGCCGGGAGGTCAAAATGCGCCCATTTCCTATGGGCACGCTCCGAGAATCGAAGCCCCCGCGACAGGGAAAAACCTCCTTAGACAGCCGCAGATTGGCGCGTATTATAGCAAAATCGCCGCAAGCGTGTCAAACCGGCGCCTGTCAGGCGGCGGCGCCGCCGCGGAGACGGATGATGCGCTGGTTGGCGCTGCCGCGGAATTCGAGCGAGATGTCCTTTTCCGCCTCGACGAACGGGCCGTCCACGAGGACGTCGACCAACGACAGGAACTCGTCGGTAAGCTCCGTGCGCCAGCGCGAAGGCGCCATCAGCTGGGTCTCGAGGACGCAGCCGGTGTAGACCCAGACCGTCTTCGAGACCCCAAACCGGTCGCGCACGCGACGGAGAAACGGGACGAGCGCACGCTGGTTCTCCGGCTCCATCGGCTCGCCGCCGAGAATCGAAAGGCCGGCGATGTGGCCAGGCTCCAGCGCGGCGATGAGCTCGCTTTCGGTCTTCTCGGTGAAAGGCTGGCCATAGGCGAAGTCCCACGCCTCCTCGTTGAAGCACCCTTTGCAGCGGTGTGTGCAGCCGGAAACGAAGAGGGAGACCCGCACTCCCTCTCCGTTTGCGATGTCACAGGTCCTGATCGACGCGTAGTTCACGAAACGTGCAGGACGCGCTCCTTGATCTCCTGGGTGCGGCCCTGGTTCCAGAACTGGGAGCCGATGTAGCCGCAGGTGCGGCGGGCGACGTTGAGCTTCGACTCGTCGGTGTTGCCGCACTTCGGGCACCGCCAGATCAGCTTGCCGCTCATGTCCTTCACGATCTCGATCTCGCCGTCGAAGCCGCACACCTGGCAGTAGTCGGACTTGGTGTTCAGCTCGGCGTACATGATGTGGTCGTAGATGAACTTCATGATCGCCAGCACCGCCTTGAGGTTGTTCTGCATGTTCGGGACCTCGACGTAGCTGATCGCCCCGCCGGGCGAGAGCTTCTGGAACTTCGCCTCGGTCTCGAGCTTGCGGAACGCGTCGATCGGCTCGGTGACGTGGATGTGGTAGGAGTTGGTAATGTAGTTCTTGTCGGTGACGCCCTTGACGATGCCGAAGCGCTTCTGCAGGCACTTGGCGAACTTGTAGGTGGTCGACTCGAGCGGAGTGCCGTAGAGGGAGTAGTCGATGTCCTCGGCCGCCTTCCACTTCGCGGTGTACTCGTTGAGCTTCTGCATCACCTCGAGGCCGAACGCCTCGCCCTCTGGCTCGGTGAGCTTCTTCCCGGTCATCGCGAACACGCACTCCCAGAGCCCCGCGTAGCCGAGCGAGATCGTGGAGTAGCCGCCGTAGAGGAGCTTGTCGATCTTCTCGCCCTTCTCGAGGCGCGCGAGCGCGCCGTACTGCCAAAGGATCGGCGCGGCGTCGGAGGAAGTCCCCTTGAGACGCTCGTGGCGGCAGCGGAGCGCGCGGTGGCAGAGCTCGCAGCGGTCGCCGAAGATGCGCCAGAACTCGTCCATGTCCCCGCCGGCGGAAAGCGCGACGTCGACGAGGTTGATGGTGACGACACCCTGGTTGAAGCGGCCGTAGTACTTCGGCTTGCCCGGCTCGTAGTTTCCGGCGTTGGCGACGTTGCCGTAGCCGTTGCCGGAGCGGTCGGGGGTGAGGAACGAGCGGCAGCCCATGCAGGTGTAGGTGTCGCCGTTGCCAACGCTCTCGCCCTTGGAGAGCTTGTACTCGCGCATCTTCTTCTCGCTGATGTAGTCCGGCACCATGCGCTTCGCCGTGCACTTCGCCGCGAGCTCGGTGAGGTACCAGTAGGGCGAGCCCTCCTCCACGTTCTGCGGCTCGAGCACGTAGATGAGCTTCGGGAACGCCGGGGTGATGTAGACGCCCTCCTCGTTCTTGACGCCGCGGATGCGCTCGTTCAGGACCTCCTCGATGATCATCGCCAGGTCCCGGCGCTCCTTTTCGCTGCGCGCCTCGCCGAGGTACATGAAAACGGTCACGAACGGAGCCTGGCCGTTGGTGGTCATGAGGGTGACGACCTGGTACTGGATGGTCTGCACGCCCTTCTGGATCTCCTTGCGGACGCGCTTCTCGACGATCGCGTCGAACTTCTCCGGCTCCATCTCGACCCCGGCGATCTCGCACTCGCTCTTCAGCTCGGCGCGGATCACCTGGCGCGACACGTCCACGAACGGCGCGAGGTGGGTGAGCGAGATCGACTGGCCGCCATACTGGTTGGAGGCGACCTGGGCGATGATCTGGGTGGCGATGTTGCAGGCGGTGGAGAAGGACTTCGGCTTCTCGATCATCGTCCCGGAGATGACCGTGCCGTTCTGCAGCATGTCCTCGAGGTTGACGAGGTCGCAGTTGTGCATGTGCTGCGCGTAGTAGTCCATGTCGTGGAAGTGGATGACGCCGTCCTTGTGCGCCTGCACCACGTCCTCGGGCAGCAGCAGGCGCGCGGCGACGTCCTTCGACACCTCGCCCGCCATGTAGTCGCGCTGCACCGCGTTGATCCGCGGGTTCTTGTTCGAGTTCTCCTGCTTGACGTCCTCGTTGTTGCACTCGATGAGCGAGATGATCGCCGAGTCGGTGGTGTTCGCCTTGCGCACGAGCTCGCGCTTGTAGCGGTAGACGATGTACTTCTTGGCGATCTCATGGGAACCCATCTCCATGATCTTGTTCTCGACCACGTCCTGGATCTCCTCGACCGTCATCGCGCGGTCGCGCGCCTCGCAGACGCCGGCGACCTCCTTGGCGATGAGGCGGATTCGGTCCTCGGAAAGCGCATTGACCGGATCGACCGTGTTCGAAGCCGCGCGAATCGCGTTTTCGATCTTCGTGATGTCGAAGTCCTTCTCCTCGCCGCTGCGCTTGATGATCTTGAACTGCCTCATCTTTCCCCCTCTTGCCCTTTCTTGTTTTTCTCCGTTTTTGCCAGCCGACAACACCCTATTGTGGTTGGTTCCCGTATAATACACTAAATCTTGTGTTTGCACAAGGGGGTAAATTAAAAAATCTTTCCTCCCCCCAAAGCGGGTCAGGAGAGGGTTACGCGGGGGTCTAGCGCGGCATAGAGGAGGTCGGTCGCGAGGTTCACGAACTGGTAGAGGAGCGCGCCGATGACCACCACTGCACGCACCACCGCCATGTCGGAGGAGTGGATGGCGTTGATCGCGACCGCGCCGAGCCCGGGGATGCCGAAGAAGCTCTCGAGGAGCAGCGAGCCGGTGAAGAGGTGGGGGATGGAAAGCGACACATAGGTTACAATCGGGACGAGCGCGTTGCGGAGCACGTGGCGGAAGAGGATGACGCGCCCGGGAAGCCCCTTCGCGCGTGCGGCGAGCACATAGGGTCGGTAGATCTCGTCCAGCACCGCCGCGCGGAAGAAGCGGACGTCCGCACCCAGCGACGAGACGACGCCGATGAAGACCGGGAGGACGAGGTTGTAGGCGCTCTCGTAGCCCCAGACCGGGAAGAGCCCGGCCTTGTAGGCGAGAAAGAACTGCCCGGCGAGCACCCAGACCACGTAGTTGACGCTCATCAGCGCCGTCGAGCCGAAGAGGACCGCGTGGTCGAGCGTCCTTCCGCGCCGCGCCGCCGCGGCGAGCGCGAGGACGAGCGCCACCACCACTCCGATTACGAGAATGGGCACCGTGAGCGAGAGCGACGGCCCCACGCCGCGCGCGAGCACGTTGAGAACCGGCTCCTGGTGCTCGATCGAGAAGCCGAGGTCGCCGCGACAGAGGTCGCCGAGGTAGCGGACGAACTGCACTGGGAGCGGGCGGTCATAGCCCCACTTCGCATTGAACGCGGCAATCGCCTCGGCGGTGGCATTCTTGCCGAGCAGCGTCTCGGCCGGCGAGCCGCCGACGACGTTGAAGAGCACGAAGGCGAGCAGCAGGATCCCGAGCGTGGTCGGGACCGTCTGCCACAGCCGCCTTAGCGCGTACTTCAGCATCCCACGCTCTTGGCGAGATCCTGCGCGAGCCGCTCGGGATCGCAGGCGTCAAGCCGCCGGAGCGCGCACGCCCAGCGGTAGGCGCCGGAGCCGTTGGTGTCGTACGGCCGGTCGATGAAGAGGCAATCAAACGCGGTGCGGCGCGCGCGATAGGCTGACTGCACCGAAACGAGCCCGCGGCGGAAGCCGTCGACATACGCCTTGGCAAAGAGCTGGTAGTCCTCGACCAGTCCCTCGCGTTCGCGGGCAAAGGCGGCATAGCTGCCGACCAACTCCTCGAGCGGACTGGTGTAGTCGACGAAGCTGCCGGCGTGGTCGGTCACCTTGACCTCGGCCGGCAGACCGTCGTCGCCGGCCACCACCACCTCGAAGTTCCGGTCGAAGAGCAGTTCGCCGGTCTCGGAGTCGCGCCGGCCGACGACAAGGTCGACCGCCGCCGCGCCGCCCATCAGGGACGCGAACTTCTGCGCCCAGGCGGGGTTGCGGTACTTTGCGCGCGGAATCTTGTCCGACGCGGTGCCGCGTTCGTAGTCGCGCACGAAGTAGGCGGTGCGGACGGCGACGCCGTTGTACTGGTTGTTGCCGCGGTACTTCTCGGTGAAGTGGCCGAAGACCACCTGCCGCGGCAGGTTCATCCCCAGCTGCCTGCACATAAGCCGTCGGTCGAGCACGTAGTCGGAGTACTCGTCGGCCTCGAGGATGGCCTGGAGGAGTCCCTTGCCCTCGTCGAGGTGCTCGGCGACGCCCCACTTCTGGAGGCGGATCATCATCACCTTCGGCTCAGGCGCGTCCTCCACCCCGTACTGCATGATGTAGAGGTGGCCGCGGCGGCGCGAAGGCGTCTTCGCGCGAGAGAGCGAGCGTGCGATGCGGCCGATGTTGATGTACTTGATGCGGGTGAAGAGCCGGGTGGTGTTGAAGAGGAAGCTCTTCACGCGGTTGTCGCACTTCGCGAGCAGCACCGGGTCCTGGGTGCGCGCTGCCTCGGCGTAGACGCTGTCGAAGACGACCTCGCCGTCGACGATGCTCACGCCGGGGAGCCACTCGATCTGGCGGTAGAACTCGGGCGAGATGCCGGCAACGAGCTCCTGCTCGACCGCGGCGGTCTCGTTCGGGCCGCGCGTCAGCGTCTGGCACATCGCGTTGCGCCACTCGAAGTTGTCGGGCGACTCGTCACGCAGCTCCGATGGAAGCGCCATCCGCCAGCGGCGGATGATCGCGGCGGCCTCGGCGTGCAGCTCCTCGACCGGGGCCTCCTCGGGCTTGAGCGCCTGCAGCGAGCGCTTGATCTCGATTGGCATCGTGGGCGGGAACACGTCCACCTCCGGATAGCCCTGGCGGTTGCGCTTGCCGAGGCAGCGGACGATCTCGGCCATCTGGCGGCGGAAGTCGTCCGGCGCCAGCGACTCAAGCCGCGCGAGCGTCTCGGCGGTGAGGAAGCGCGTGCCGGTGGTGCGGTTGTAGTAGTAGATCGGCCGCTCGCCGACCGGCACCTTGGAGTTCGCGATCAGCTCAGCCATGTCGTCTTGGGAGATCGGCGCGCGAGCCATGCGCCAGTTCTCGCCGCGCTCGCGCAGCGCCTTACGCACCAGCGCGGAGCTAGTGTTGAGGAAGCGGATGTTGATCTTCGGCACCAGCCGCTGCAGCTCGTCGTCGGCGCGGAAAGCGAGGTCCATGCGCTCGGGGTTGGGGCGGATGAGGACATGCTCCTCGGTGAACACAAGGTCGACCGACTCGGCGATTTCCGCCTCCGCCTCCTCTGGCGTCAGTTCCCGCCCGAGCTCGCGCTGGATCTCCTCGATCCACGCGATGCGCTGCATCGCGTGCACCCCGCGCTGGGTCACCAGTCCGGGTGTGCGGAAGAATATGGTGCCGATGCGACTGACAAGATTGCCTTCCGCGTCACGGGCGAATATCTTTTCTCCTAATAGCTTCATATCTGGTCTTTCTTTAAAACAGGTATATTATAGCATATTTTCCTGCTATATAATCCTAGAAGCCTAGGTTTCTAGGCTTCTAGGTTTTTCTAGGCTTCTAGATAGCTAGGTTTCTAAAAGCCTAGGGTTATGGGCATCCGGTCTTAGTTTAGCCCCTTTGCCTTGAGGAAGGCGTAGGACGGCGTAATGGCCGAGAGGTCATCGAAGTGACGCTCGCACTCGGTGACGTACCACTCCACTCCGTCGGCCTCGGTGACGGGGATGAGCCCGTCCCAGTCAACCGGCGTCGCGCAGGGCTTGCCGTTCTCGTCGCACCCCGGCTGGCCGAGGATGGCGTCGAACTTCTTCACGCCTTCGCCCATGCCGTTCTCCTTCGCGTGGAGCGTCGGCGAGCGGTGGGGGTACTTCTTGTACTGGTCAATCGGGTTCAAGCCCGGGAACATGTCGCCCGCGCATGTCGTCCAGCCCACGTCCTGCTCCATGCAGACGTCTTGCGACGTGTTGGAGAAGAAGTAGTCCCAGAAGGACTGCCCGCTCGTCATCTTGACGCCGTGCTCCCAGGTGTGGTTGTGGAGGCCGATCTTGCAGCCGAGCTTCTTCGCGTCAGCAGCCGCCTTGTTGTAGAGCTCGCAGAGGCGCTTGGTGAACTCGTCGATCTCCTTCGAGGGCTTGCCGACGGTGCCGCCGCGGCCAGTGTCCCAGGCGCACCCAGGCGGGATGTTGCCGCCGCCGGGGCAGATGACAAGGCTGTTGCCGTAGCCGAGCTCGAACTCGCAGGTCTGCTTGAGCACCTCGGGATCGTAGTCGTACTTGCCGGCCTTGGCGTCGATCTTGAAGCCGTAGCGGTCGTTGCCGACGTGGGTGCCGCAGGCGACAAGGCCGGTGTCGGCGAGCATCTTCTTGATCTCCGACGGCGTGTGCTTGCCGTAGCCCGCGAACTCGACGCCGACGAAGCCGATCCTGGCCACGTCCTCCAGCGCCTTCTCGAAGCCAACCTTGCCGATGTACTGGTGGATCGAGTAGAGCTGGAGCGCGATCTTCGCCTTGTACTTGCCGCCGCCGCAGAACATGCTGCAGCAGCCGGGGAACGCCACCGCGGCGCCGACGCCGCCGAGCGCCTCGAGGAACGACCTTCTGGAAACGTTCATTTCGTATTCTCCCTGCGCCTTAGAACTCGAAGCCCTTGCGGATGTACGGCCTCACGAACGCGTTCGCCGCCGGAACGTCGAACTTCTGCTTCTTCGAGTCCCAGCCGAGCTTGACGCCAGGCAACCGCTGCGCCACGCAGCCGACGAGGATGCCCTCCATCTGCGGGATGCAGTACTCGATGTCGGAGAAGCAACGCGAGTGCGTCTGCTCGTAGTAGGGGCCGTTGCCGAAGATCGCGTTGATGAACTCGCCGTAGTGGCCCTCGGCAAAGCCCTTCATCTCAACCGTCGACTTGCCGTCGCCGGCGGAGGAAGCGGAGCCGCAGAACGGGATCGCCCGATCGACCGCCTTGGCGGCCTCGTGCTCGAACACGTCCTTGAACTCCTCGTCGGCGCTGAGCGCGATCGCGCACTTGGCGCCGTAGTCGTCCTGCATCAGCACCTGGCCCTTGGAGCCGATGATGAGGCAGCCGGTGTTCGGGACCTTGCCGTCGTGCTTCGAAGCCCACTTGGGCATGAGCTCCGGCACGGGCTTCTCGTCGCCGTCGTACCAGTAGAGCGTGACCGCCGGGAGCTTGACGCCCGGGCGCACCTTCGACTGGCGCTCCTTGTAGGTGAGCTTGACGATCGACTTGAGCGGGTAGGCGACGCTGTTCTCGGAAACCACCTTCTCGCAGAGCGCGTCGGAGACGCCGCCCAGCTCGAGACCGCGGAACGCAAGGTTCATCGTGTGGCAGGCCATGTCGCCGAACGCGCCGGCGCCGAAGTCGAAGAAGCCGCGCCAGGTGAAGGTGTGGTAGACGTTCTTGCCGAGGTTCCACGGGTCGTAGACGTCGGCGTCCTTCGGATACTGGTCGAGGAACGGACGGTCGGCCGCCGTGGCGAGCCAGGCGTTCCAGTCGAGCCCCTCGCGGATCGGGTCGCCCTGGGGATGAGTCTTGATCCAGGACTCAACGCCCTTGCCCTGCGGCCACACCGGACGGTTCGTCCAGACGTGAACCTGCCTGACGTCGCCGAGGATGCCGCTCTGCAGCACCTCGGTGCAGCGGCGCATCGAGTCGAGCGACGAGCCCTGGTTGCCCATCTGCACGATGACGCCGTTCTCCTTCGCCGTGCGCTCGAAGTACTCGAGCTCCCAGAGGGTGCGGACGAGCGGCTTCTGCACAAAGACGTGGATGCCCTTCTTCATCGCCTGGATCGCGACCGGCGCGTGGACGTGGTCGGGCGTGGAGATCGTCATCGCGTCGATGCCGAGCTTGTCGGCGTTGTCGAGCAGCCGGCGGTAGTCGGTGTAGAACGGCACTTCCGTGAGGTCAACCCCGGGCAAGTCCTTCTTGGCCTGCTCGAGCGCCTGGGGCAGCATCTTGGCGTCGGCGTCGCAGAACGCGACCATCTCGACGAGGCCGGTCTTGACCATCGGCACCCAGTCGCTGTAGCCCTTGCCCATGATGCCGACGGCCGCGAGGCGGACCTTCTGGCCTGGCTTGCGCGGGCTGGGCGAGAAGCACCCGCCGGCGCTGAGTATCGACACCCCCGCGAGCCCGCGGAGAAAACCTCTTCTGCTTGAACTGATCATGTTTGTCCTTTCTTGGTTTACTTTAGAATTACCTGAAATCTGCCGTCTGCGGCCCGGATCTCATCTTCGTTTTGCTCATTTTCCGTTCTACGTCCACCTTTACGGCGGATATTGTTATGAATTCTACCACAACCCTATCCCCCTGTCAAGTGGCTGTCGCCAACCACGCCAGCGCAAACACCATCCGCCTTCAGGATTTGCCGCGATTCTCATCCGCTTATATCCGCCCGGCGATGGAGGCGACGGCGCGGCGGGCGGTGGCGAAGGCGAGCGTCAGGTTGTAGCCGCCGGTCGGACCGTCGATGTCAAGGACCTCTCCCGCAAAGTAGAGCCCCGGGACTATGCGAGACTCCATCGTGGCGGGATTCACCTCCCCAAGCGCGACCCCGCCGATCGTGACGATCGCCTCCTTCAGCGGACGCGGCTTCGGGCCGTCGACGCGTACGCACTCGCGCCCGAAGACCGCCTCGACCGAAAGCCCCGCCGCCTTCAGGTCCTGCTGCCCGCGCAGGTAGTGCTCGATGAACCGCTGGCAGTTGTAGATTGCCGCGCCGCTGAGGCCGAACGTCTCGCAGTCGACTTCGCCCCGGTATTCGTACAGCGTTTTTCCGTCATGGCCAACGACCCTCGCGCTCGCGTCCTCGAAGCGCTGTCCGGCGCGGCGCGTGACGCGCGGGTCAGCCGTCTCAAGACCGATCAGCCCCGGGCGGTACGGAACGAGGCTATGCCCAAGCTCAGCTGCGAAACGCTGTCCGTCGCCTACCGAGCCAAGCTTGGGGTAGCTGACGCCGCCGGTCGCCAGCAGGACGTTCTCGGCGAAGATGGAGAAGTTCCTGGTCGCCACGACAAAACCGGGGTTCTGGGGTTCGATCCCAACGACCGGGCAGTTCGAGACAATCGGCACTCCGCTTTCGCGCAGCAGATCCCCGAATGCATGGACAATCGTCGCGGCCTTGCCGTCCGCCGGGAACATCCGTCCGTCCTCCATGCGCCGAAGCCTCACGCCCAGCGACTTGAAACCCGAGATGATCTTGCGCGGCGGACACTCGCGCACGGCCTGCGCGACGAACGCCGCGGCCGGGCCGACGTCGGCGAGGAACTGGTCGGCGGAGATGTCCTTCGTGAAGTTGCAGCGACCGTTGGCGGTCATCAGCACCTTCGACCCCAACCGCGCCTTGCGCTCGATTACAACGCATGGGATCTTGCGCTCCGCGGCAACGGCCGCGGCGAACATCCCCGCCGCACCCCCGCCGATGATCGCCAACCTCACCGGCGTCTGCCTCACTGCCGTATTCATGCTAAAAATGCACGCCTTCCATGACAAGGACCGAGGCAAGGTTGGCGCAGGCGACGGCGTCGAAGAGCGCGTCGTGCCAGGTGCGGTCTGGGATATCGGGGGCGCATCCGAACATGGCGCAGAGGTCGCCCAGCGCATACGACGGCAGCTTGGGGTAGCGGGCGCGCGCGAGCTTGAGCGTGTCCACCCACGGACCCCACTTCGTCAGCGGCGCAAGCCGGGTGAGGATGGTGCGCTCGGTGGCGATGTTGTGGGCGACGAGCCGGCGGCCGATGAGATGGGGCGCGAAGTCGTCCCACTGGTCGAAGATCGGCTGCGCATCCGGGGTGAGCGCGGTGCCGAAGAACCACTCGCGCGTCTCGACGACCGCGCCGTCGCGCACGAGCGCGAGCCCGAGCTGCCAGGGTTCGTTCTTCTCCCCGTCCTCGTAGCCGGTGGTTTCGAAGTCTATCGCCGCAAACTCCATCCGCCTACTTCATTCCCAGGTTGAAGACGTTCTGCACCCTGACGACGAGCTCCCAGGGGAAGACCGCGAATACCGCCTTCTTGAGGTTGGACTTCAGCCGCGGCCAGAACGGCGGCAGCCCGCGGTGCGAGAAGTCGTAGCCGATTCCCTCGCGCTTCATGAGCGCCACCCCTTCCGGCTCCCAGTAGCTTTTGTGGACGGTGTCGATGCATGGGAACTCCTGGGCCGCGGTCATCAGAACCGGTCGCTGGTCTCCCACGTCGAACATGTAGCTGCCGTAGCGCTCGAACTCCCACGCACTCTTCGTCCGCCGCGCAAGGGCGAAGAGAAAAGCCGGCCTGGCAGGACACGGCGTAGGCGCTGTTCTTCACGGCGCGCGGGGGATTGGGGTTCATCCGCACTCTGTCGTCGCCGCCAGACTCTCTTACCGCCACGAGCTCAAACGGGCAGTCGGGCCAGTGCCGCCGCCACAGCGCCAGGAAAGGCGCCTCGATGTCACAGTAGCGGTCGCAGCTCGTCACCAGCACGGTGCACCTGTCGCTCGCGCTCGGGTTCGACACGATGCTATCCCCTCCTTGCCAGTTCAAGGTCGGCGTCGACCATCATTGCGACCAGGTCGGCGAACTTGACCTTAGGCTCCCAGCCCAGCTCGCGCCGGGCCTTGGACGGATCGCCGGCGAGCGACTCGGCGTCTAGCGGGCGCTCCAGCGCCGGGTCATGGACGACGCGCTCGCGCCAGTCAAGCCCGAGCCGTCCGAACGCCGCCTCGAGGAACTCGCGCACTGTGTGGGTCTCGCCGGTGGCGAGCACGAAGTCGTCCGGCCGGTCGTGCTGCAGGATGCGCCACATCCCCTCCACGAAGTCGCCGGCAAACCCCCAGTCGCGCCGAGCGTCGAGATTGCCGAGGAAGAGCTTGTCCTGAAGCCCAAGCTTGATGCGCGCGGCGGCGCGGGTGATCTTGCGGGTCACAAACGTCTCGCCGCGCCGCGGGGACTCGTGGTTGAAGAGAATGCCGTTCGCGGCGAAAATGCCGTACGCCTCGCGGTAGTTCCTCACCGCCCAGTAGGCGTAGAGCTTGGCGACGGCGTAGGGCGAACAGGGATGAAACGGCGTCGTTTCGCGCTGAGGACATTCCGACGCCATGCCGAAGAGCTCCGAAGTCGACGCTTGGTAGAAGCGCACGTCGCGGCCGATGCCGGACTGCCGGACCGCCTCGAGAAGCCGGATGGCGCCCAGCGCGTCAACTTCGCCGGAGTACTCCGGCATGTCGAACGATGCACCAACGTCGCTCTGCGCTGCGAGGTTGTAGATCTCGTCGGGGCGAACCTCGCCGCAGAGCTGCACGAGCCGTCCTGGGTCGGTCAGGTCACCGTAATGCAGGACGAGTCCGCCGCCTTCGCCGAGCAGATGGTCGATGCGGGCGGTGTTGCAGACGGATGAGCGCCGCACGATGCCGTGTACCTCGTAGCCTTTCGCGAGCAGCAGCTCGGCGAGGTAGCTGCCGTCCTGCCCGGTGATGCCGGTGATGAGCGCCCTTTTCATGATTGAGACGCCCTACAGCACAATATTTTCGAAGTCGAAGACATGCTCGGCGAGCCAGGCGCGGCAGCGGTCGTAGACCTCGTGGGCGGTGACGTCGTTGCCCATCTCCACCGGAATGCGCGAATAGGCGTCGAGGTCGGCGCGGGTAAGGCGCGAGAGGACGGCGGAGATGACCGGGATGTAGGAGGCCGACATAGAAAGGAGGTCCACCCCCATCGCCGCCCAGAGAACGCCAACGACGGGATCGGAGGCCGACTCGCCGCACACACCGACCTTGATGCCGCGGTGCCGAGCCGCATCGATCACGTGGCGCATGAGCCAGAGGACAGCGGGGTTGGTTGGCTGGTAGAGCGAGGCGACCGACTCGTTGCCACGGTCCGCCGCCATCACGTACTGCACCAGGTCGTTGGTGCCGATGGAGAAGAAATTGACGCGCTTCGCGATCGCGTCCGCGTTGATCGCCGCGCTAGGCACCTCGATCATCGCGCCGACGGGCATTTCGCGGTCGTAGGCGACGCCGGCGGCGTCGAGTTCGCGCTTGACCTCGGCAAGCACCTCGGCTGACTCGTCCAGCTCCTCGACACAGGAGATCATCGGGTACATCAGCCGCACGCGGCCGAAGGCTGACGCCCTGAGGATCGCCCTGAGCTGGGTCTTGAACATGTCGCGGTTGGCGAGCAGGTAGCGGATGGAGCGGTTGCCGAGGAACGGGTTCGCCTCCTTGTGCGAGATGCCGCGGACGATCTTGTCGCCGCCGATGTCGAGCGCGCGGATGGTGATGGAGGCGTCGTCGCCGAGCTGGGCAGTGAAGCGCGCGGCGTCGCGGTAGGCGCGGAACTGGTCCTCCTCGGTAGGCTCGTGTCCGCGGTTGAGCCAGAGATATTCGCTGCGGTAGAGGCCGATGCCGCGCGCGCCGTGCTCGCGGAGTCCTCCGACCGGCACGCCGGGATGGAGATTCGCGAAAATCGGCACCTCGCCACCGTCCTTGAGAGTGCCCGCTGGCGCGCCGAGCACGGCGCTTTCGGAAATTTCGCGGTCACGCTCGACGAGGTCCATGAACTCGCGGATCGAGGCGGCGTCGGGATGGAGCGTCACCGTGCCGTTGGTGCCGTCGATAAGCACCGTCTCGCCGGCGCGGACGCGCGAGGTGATGTCCCCGAGGCCGGTGACGGCCGGGATGCCCATCGCGCGGGCGAGGAGCGCCACGTGGCTCGTGGTGGATCCGCCGTTGGTGGCGAAGCCGAGGACCAGGTCGCGCGGCAGCTGCACGGTCTCGGACGGGGTGAGATCGTCGGCGACGATGATCGACGGCACCTTGAGGCCACGGTGGGCCGGCGCCGAGAAACCGGTAAGCGCGGCAAGAAGCCGGCGCTCAAGGTCGTCGAGGTCGCGCACGCGCTCGCGGAAGTACGGGTCGTTCATCCGCTCGAACTTCGCCCGCGACTCGGCGTAGACGCGCTTGACGGCGGACTCGGCGTTGACGCGCTCCTCGCGGATGCGGCGCTCGACGGCGCCGGAAAGCTCCGTGTCCTCGAGCATCATCAGGTGACACTCGAAGACCATCACGTCGTCCCGCCCGGAGCGCTCCTTGAGCGAGGCGACGATGCCCTCGAGGTCGCGCCTCGCGTCGCCGACGGCGCGGCGGTAGCGGAGGACCTCCTCCTCCTCGCGGCCAGGCTCGAGGACGTACTCGGGAACCGGCACCGAGCCGTCACCGCGGCAGATGAAGACCGGCCCGACCGCGAAACCGCGGGCGGTGGCCAGGCCTTGCAGCGACCTCATCTCGCCGGAATCCGACACCTACTACTGCTCGTCGGGGATGTCGAACTTGCGCTTGACGAGCTGCTCGAGCTCGTCCAGCGCCTCAGCCGCCTGAGGGCCGGACGCCGTGACCTTGAGCACCGTGCCGCACACGGCCTCGAGCGTCATCAGCGCCATGATCGACTTGCCCGAGACGGCGTTGCCGTCCTTCTCGACCGTTATGTCGGCGTCGAACCGGCTAGCGACCTTGGCGAAGAGCCCGGCCGGACGGACGTGCATACCATAGCGGTTGAGCAGCGTGAACTCGCGGGTTATTTTATCTGACATGGGACATCTCCCTTGTTGACTCCTTTGCGTTTGGAATGTTCAGTGGCCCGCCTCCGCAGGCGTTCCGAAAGCTCTCCGACCGGGTCGCAGCCGGAGAGCAGCAGCTTCTCCTGCAGCGCGGCGGTCTCCACCAAGTTCACGAGGTCGCGGCCCTCGGAGACGGGGATCACCACGTTGGGTATCTCCACCCCCAGCACCTTCTTCACCTGGCGCTTCTGCCCGATGCGGTCGATCTCGCCCTTCACGTCCTCGAGCCGGCGGAAGGTGATGATGAGCTCAAGCCGCTTCTCGCCGCGGACCGCCGCGACGCCGAAAAGGCTCGGCACGTGCATGATGCCGATGCCGCGGATCTCCATGTAGCCGGCAGTCGAGTCCGACGCCGAGCCGTAGACGATGTCCTTGCCGACCTCGCGCCGCACGCAGGTGAGGTCGTCCGACACCAGCGCGCATCCGCGGCGAATGAGCCCCAGCGCCGTCTCGGACTTGCCGAGGCCCGGCTCGCCCTCGATGAGGACGCCGAGGCCGGCGACCTCTACCATCGTGCCGTAGATCGTCGACTCCGGCGCTCCGAGCCGCTCGAGGACGAACGCCGACTCGCGGTATATGACGCGCGTCTTGAGCGGCGAGACCATCACCACCGCGCCGTGGACGCGCATCAGCGCCAGCGTGTCCGCCCCGGGCTTGCGCCCGTTGGCGAAGATGAAGCAGTACGCGCCGTGCTCGAGAAGCGCGGCGAAGCGCGAAAGCCGCTCGGCCGGCGAGAGGCTCTCGAGGTAGGCGGTCTCGGCCTTGCCGATCAGCTGGATGCGCCGCCAGCCGTAGTGGCCGAAGAAGCCGGTGAGCGCGAGGCCTGGGCGGCTGACGATCGGTTCGTCGATCTTCCGCCCCAGGCTCTCGCCGCCCTCGATGAGCGTAAGGCGCAGCTTCTCCTGGGCGGCTTCGAGGAAGTCGCCGACGGAGAAGACCCTGCCCTTCTCGCTCGTCTTGCCCGGCAGTCCGCGCATCTCAGTTCTTCGCCGAGGCCGCGCGCTGCTTGCGCACCGTGCCCTTGCGCGCCTTCACGCGCATCTTGAGAAGCTGGCGCTCCGCCCGCGCCGCCGCCGCGTCGATGACGCTCTTGGCGCTCTCGGAGAACTCCTTCGCGCCGACTGCAGTCTCGCCGAGGCGGTTCGCCACCACTTCCGCCATGTACATGTGCTTCTTGGCGTCGACGTCGATCACGATCGACGCGCTGGTCACCTTGGGAAAGCGCTGCTTGAGCCTTGCCATGCGCTTCTCGGCGTACTCCTTGAGGGCCTCGATGCGCACGTCGCTGTGTCTCATCGTAACTTCAATGCTCATTTGTTGTCTCCTTTCTTTTGGTCGTGTTTACATCCTGAAATTCTCGCCGAGGTACTTCTCGCGCACCTCCGTGTCGGCCACCAGCTCCGCGCTCGTGCCCTCCTTCAAGAGCCGCCCGTTGTAGACCAGGTAGGCGCGGTTGACCACCGAAAGCGTCTCGCGGACGTTGTGGTCGGTGATGATGATGCCGAGCCCCTTGGACGCAAGGTCGCGCACGATGTCCTGGATCTCGTTCACCGAGAGCGGGTCGACGCCCGCAAACGGCTCGTCGAGCATCAGCACC
>CADCCW010000007.1:0-95742 GCA_902800055.1 uncultured bacterium | reverse complement strand
CCGCGCCGCGCGCTCCTTGCGCGACATCGGCAGCGTCTCGAGGATCGCCATCACGTTGTCCCACACCGAGAGCTTGCGGAAGACCGACGGCTCCTGCGCGAGGTAGCCGAGCCCGCGCCGCGCACGCAGGTAGACGGGGAGTCGCGTAACGTCCTCGCCGCGGAAGACCACCCGGCCGGCCTCCGGCTTCACCAGCCCCACCACCATGTAGAAGGTGGTGGTCTTGCCGGCGCCGTTGGGGCCGAGGATGCCCACGATTTCCCCGCAGGAGCATCTCACGTCCATTCCGTTCACCACCGTGCGGTCGCCGTAGACCTTAACGAGGCCGGTCGCCTCCAGGTCAGCGTGCTTTCCCGCGCTTGCCGCGGCCATCGCGTTCATCGCGTCCATCACCGGGTCGCTCATTTCACACCCCCAATCCCGATCAGACCGGCGCGGTCAACGTCGTCAGTCATCACCTTGATCACCGGCCGGTCCACTTCGACCTGCTCCGCGCCGGTGCGGAAGGCAATGCGCTCGCCGAGGAGCTCGCCGCCCTTCTCGCCTTCGTCCACCAACCGCGCAGGCTCCTCCGACCCGCGCGCGTACATCGTCAGCATCCCACTCTGGCGCTCGTACAGCGCCCGGTCGCAGCTGCCGCGCCGCAGCCCGTTCGTCACCGCCACCGAGCCGACCGCGACGATTCGCCTCAGCTCGTTGGTCCCGGCGAGGAACACCCAGGCGCGGTCCGCGGCGAGCTTGTACTCCTGGTCGTCGAGCCGCACCGCGCCGTCCATCATTATCACCCCTGCGCGCCGGTCGTAGTCCGCCCGCGACGCCGTCACGGTCGACACCGCGTTGGTGCGCGGGCCCGCGGCAGATACGGCGCCGCGCGGACCGAAGTCGCGCGACCTCACCACCGCGTTGGAGGTGATCATCACGTAGTCCTCGGCGAAGGACACGTAGACGCGCGAGCCCTTCACCAGCGTCTGGCCGTGGATCGCGCGCGCCTTGCCGTCCACCCAGCCGGACTTCGTCTCGCGGTCCACCACCAGGCTCTCGGCCTCGAGCCGCGAAATCTCCTTGCCGTCCGCGTCGTATTCGTGCGCCGTCACCCCGTCCGCCCAGACCGCACCCTGCGACTGGAAGAACTGCGCCTTTTCGGCGGTGATCAGCGACTTCACCGCGCCGCTCGGGAACGTGTCGATCGGCAGCGACACCTTCTCGGCCGGGTTGTCCGCCTTATCCGCGCACTTGGCGTACAGCTTCTCCAGCCGCTCCGCCTCGCGCGTGAGCAGTTCACGGCGCTCGAGCCAGGAATCCGGGTCGAACGCCGCCGCGGCCGCCGTTGCCATAAGCGCCGCCGAAACTGCCGCGACAATCCTCAAGAAGCCGCGCCTCCATTCTTCTTCGCGCCGCGCACAACGTCGTCGATCGCCATCAGCGTGCGCCAGAGCGGCTCCACGTCGGCAAGCTTGAGCGCGTTCGCCGCGTCGCTCTTCGCCACCTTCGGGTTCGGGTGCGTCTCCATGAACACCGCGTCCACGCCCGTCGCCACCGCCGCGCGCGCCAGCGCCGGCGCGTACTTGCCGTCGCCGCCGGAGCCGGTGCCCAGGCCGCCGGGGCGCTGCACCGAGTGCGTCGCGTCCATCACCACCGGATAGCCGAGCTCGCGCATGATGAGCAGCGAGCGCATATCGGCCACCAGGTTGCGGTAGCCGAAGCTCGCGCCGCGCTCGCAGAGCGTGATCCGACGGTTGCCGGTCGACTCGATCTTGCGCACCACCGCCGCCATGTCCTCCGGCGCCATGAACTGGCCCTTCTTGACGTTGACGACCGCGCCGGTCTCGCCGGCCGCGACCACGAGGTCGGTCTGCCGCGCCAGGAACGCCGGGATCTGCAGGATGTCGCAGACCTCCGCCACCGGACGGCACTGCCACGGCTCGTGGACGTCGGTCAGCACCGGCACCCCGAACGTGGAGCGCACCTCGGCGAGGATCTCCAGTCCCTTTTCGATGCCCGGCCCGCGGAACGCGTCGACGCTCGTGCGGTTGGCCTTGTCGAAGCTCGCCTTGAAGACGAACTTCGCGCCCAGCCGCGCCGCCGACTCGACGAGCCGGCGGGCGATACCGAGCGCCATCGAGCGCGACTCGATGACGCACGGGCCGGCGATGAAGACGAGTCCTCCGTCGCCGAACACAACGCCCTTGTCTACCGGTACCTTTCTCATGCAGTGCACCATCCCCGGGACGAAATCCTCAGACGAGGCTCGCGTAGAGGCGCTCGATGTCCTTCACCGAGCAGTCGCGCGGGTTGCCCGGACGGCACGCGTCGGCGTAGGCGCTCTTGGCGAGGAACGGGATGTCCTCCTTCTTGAGGATGCCCTTGAGGTTGGCCGGAATGCCGACGTCCTTCGAGAGCTTCTCCACCGCGGCGACAGCGGCCTTGCGCGCCTGGACAAGCGTCATCTTCTCGACGCCCTTCACGCCCATCGCCTTGGCGATCTCGATGTAGCGCTTGCCGGTCTTCGAGGCATTGAACTTCATCGCCGTCGGCAGCAGAATCGCGCAGGCGACGCCGTGCGGCGTGTTGTAGAGCGCCGAGAGTCCGTGCGCCATCGCGTGGTCGACGCCGAGGCCGACGTTGGAGAAGCCCATGCCGGCGATGTACTGGCCGAGCGCCATGCCCTCGCGGCCCTTCGGGTCGTTCTTCACCGCGGCGCGGAGGTTCGCGGAGATGAGGCGGATCGCCTCGAGGTGCATCATGTCCGTCATCGGGCAGGCGGCCTTGGTGATGTAGCCCTCGATCGCGTGGGTGAGCGCGTCCATGCCCGTCGCGGCCGTCAGCTTCGGCGGCATCGACGCCATCATGCCCGGGTCGACGAAGGCGACGACCGGGATGTCGTGCGGGTCGACGCAGACGAACTTGCGCTTCTTCTCGACGTCGGTGATAACGTAGTTGATCGTCACCTCCGCCGCGGTGCCGGCGGTCGTCGGGACGGCGAGGATCGGCAGGCACGGCTTCGTAGTCGGCGCCACGCCCTCGAGCGAGCGAACGTTCGCGAACTTCGGGTTGGTGAGGATGATGCCCACCGCCTTCGCGGTGTCCATCGACGAACCGCCGCCGATGGCGATGATCGAGTCGGCCTTCGCCGCCTTCGCCGCCTTGACGCCGTTCTTGACGTTGGCGATGGTCGGGTTCGGCTTGATGTCGGTGTAGAGCGCGTACTTCACCTTCGCCTTGTCGAGGAGCTTCGTCACCTTGGCGGTGACGCCGAACTTCACGAGGTCGGGGTCGGAGAACACGATCGGGCGCTTGAGCGCGCGCGCCGCGAGCTCGGCGACGATGGCGTTGACGGCGCCGGCGCCGTGGTAGGAGGTTTCGTTGAGGATTATCCTGTTCATGGTTGTTGCCCTTTCTGGTTTTTCGTTGACGTTCACTTGCCGACGCGCTTCATCCGGTAGCCGTTGAAGCGGTCGGTGTTGTAGAGCTTCTGTCCCGCGGCGAGCGGCAGCCCGAGCGCCTTGCGGATGGCGAGGAAGTCCTTCACCGACTGCGGCCCAACCTGCTGGAGCCTGCCGCCGTGCCCGGACGCGAGCAGCAGCACCTGGCAGTAGGCGTCGGCGTTCTCGGCGAACCACTCGGCCTCCTCGATGTCGCGCGCGCCGCAGACGATGCCGTGGTTCTCCATGAAGACGACATTCGACTTCTTCGACATCTTCGCCACGTTCGCCGCCACCTCGTCGGTCCCCGGCGTGCCGTAGGGCGCAAGCGGGATCTGGTTGAAGAAGATGTCCGCCTCCGGATTGATTCCGTTCGGCGGGACCTGCCCGGCGAAGAGGAAGGCGTTGCAGTGCGGCGGATGGCAGTGGACGCACGCGTTCCAGCCCGCGGTCTTCATCATCGCGATGTGCACCTTCACCTCGCTCGTGCGCGGACGCCGCCCGCAGAGCTGGCCGGCCGACATGTCCACGAGGCAGATGTCCTCGCGCTCCATGAAGCCCTTGCAGCAGAGCGTCGGCGAGCAGAGGACGAGGTCCTCGCCCACCCGCACCGACAGGTTTCCGCCGTTGCCGTCGGTGTAGCCCTTGTTGTAGATGCGCCTGCCCATCTCGCAGATCGCGTCCTTGACCTTGTTGATCGCCGGCGAGTTGAAGAACCGGTCGAGCTCGCGGCGGGTCTTCGGCTGCGGACCATTGCGCCAGTCGTAGACGCGGTTCGGGAGCGGCGGATTGATGTAGAGCTTTTTGTCCATTTGCTTCTCCTTGAAACACTTAGCGGACGATCGCCGCGCGCGCCGCGGCGAGGTCGGCGAACTCGCCGCCCGCGATCATCTGCACTATGAGGTTGCCGATCGCCGTGCCCTCGGTCGGCCCGGCGAAGACGTCGAGGCCCGTCGCCTCGGCGGTGAGCGCATTGAGGTAGCGGTCCTTCGAGCCGCCGCCGACGATGTTGACCGAGGTGTACGTCTTGCCGGTGATCTCCGAGAGGCTGCGGATCGCGTCCGCGTAGCACGCGGCGAGCGACTTGTAGACGCACTGCATGAGCTCGCCGATCGTCGCCGGCGGCCGTCCCTCGGACTCGGCGGCGGCGAGCACCTCGCCGATCATCGACTTCGGGTTGAGGAAGCGCGAGTCGTTGACGTCCACCGTGAGCGTGTAGCCGCCGGCGCCGCGCGCCGACATCTCCAGGTCGGCGAAGGAGTAGCTTTTGCCCTTCTCGTAGTCGTCGAGGCGCTTGAGCGCGTCGATCGTCTCGTCGCGGTCGGCCCCCTCCACGTAGCTCACGCCGTTGAGCTCGCGGCGGATGGACTGGATCATCCACAGCCCCATGATGTTCTTGAGGAAGCGGTAGCGTCCCCACGCGCCGCCCTCGTTGGTGAAGTTCGCGCGCATCGCCTCGGCGGTGGTGATGGGCTTCTCGTTCTCGACGCCGAGGAGCGACCAGGTGCCGCTCGAGAGGTACACCGCCTTGTCGTCGCGCGCCGGCACCGCCAGGTACGCCGAGCCGGTGTCGTGCAGCGCCGGCAGCACCACCTTAACGCCGCGGTGCTCGCCCACCTCCGCGCCGGGCATCTCGAGCTTGCCGAAGATCCGCCGCGGCAGCCCGAGCTTCTCGATGAGCTCGAAGTCCCAGTCCTTCTTCGCCGCGTCGAGGAGCGCGGTGGTGGAGGAGTCGGTGTACTCGTGGACGATGTTCCCGGTCAGGCGGTAGTTGATGTACTCGGGCACGGTCAGGAAGTGCGCCGCCGCCTCGAGCTCCTCGGGATGCTCCTTCTTGAGCGCCCAGAGCTGGTAGATGGTGTTGTAGGGAGCCTTCTGCAGGCCGACGCGCCGGTAGAGGTCGGCGAAGGAGATGACGTCGCGCTCGATCTCCGCGTCAGCGCCGGTCGTGCGCGCGTCGCGGTAGGCGACGGCGTCGCCGATGCGCTCGCCCTTCTCGTCCAGGAGCACGAAGTCGACGCCCCAGGTGTCGATGCCGATGGAGCCGATCTCGGCCTTCTCAATCGCCGCGTCGATGCCCTTCTTGACCGACTCGACGAGCGCGTCGATATCCCAGCAGTCATGGCCGCGGCGGCGGATCTGCGAGTTGTCGAAACGAAAGACCTCCTCGAGGGCGATCTTGCCGTCCTGCACCCGGCCGATGATGTGCCGCCCGCTGGACGCCCCGATGTCTATGGCAAGATAGTTCTTCATATCGTGTATTATACCATAATTTCTCGCGGCCCGCGGCTCGGGAACTAGGTTTTAATTTGGCCGCAAGGAACGCAAAGGCCGCAAGGCTTTCTCTGCGTCCTCTGCGTTCTTTGCGGCTTACAGAACCACCGCGTAGATTACCGCGCTACCGAATGTAGTAGACCGAGCCGATGGGCTGGGTCATCGACGCCCACCTCGTGTTGCCGTAGGCGCCGAGGTTGGCGCGATGGCCGTTGGGCTCTGGTTCGTTCCTGTAGGGAGAGTGACGCTCGCCGCCATCGATGGCGTCCGACATCTCGCCCCTGACCTTGACAAACTCGCCGGCGTTGTTGTACATGCCGACCTTCGAGCGGAGATGCGCGTCGAATGCCAGAAGCGCGTCCGACCCAGCCACGGTGTTCTTGAAATAGTGGTAGCGGTAGTTGGTTGTAGACGCCGTGACGATGTTGTTAGTGAAGCTGTCATACGTCGTCGCAAAGCTCGGATCGCCGAATGTGACGTTGTTCATGGTGTAGCGCGTGTGGGCATTGGTCGAGATGACGGACGAATCCGTCTCGCCGTAGGTGCCTTCGCCGGTGAGACGCACGTAGTCGAGCGTCGCCGTGCCGTCGTTCCAGAGCAGCATGTCGCCGGGTGCTTCGGAGTCCGGCCCCGCCTTGTTGCCGTAAATGATCGTGTTGTGCGCGTGGAGACGGCCCTTCACGACCTGGATGCCGGCGCAGCACTTCTTCGCGTCGGAGATGTTGTAGGCGAAGGTGCACTGGTCGAGGTCGCAGACTCCGGCGGCGTTGTCGTAGCACACGAGCAGCGTTCCGCCGTACGGATACTTGTTGTTGCCGTCGGCGAGGCTCTCGCCGTAGGTGTCGGCGTTGCCGATGAAGAGGCAGTTGGTGAAGGCGCTCGGGTGGGATGCGCCGCCGAGGCGGATGATGCCGCCCGTGTCGGTGCGGATCACGCCGCGGTTGGCGCGGAACTCGCAGTTCCTCGCCGTCACCGGCGCGCCGTTCGCGCAAATGACGGAGCCGTTGCACCGGTCGCGTCCGGCGCTGTTGAAGCCAACTCCGGCGGCGAGGTCGCAGCCGTTCGAGACAAAGGTGCAGCCGTCGATGGCGAGGCGCCGGAGGGATTCCGCGTAGATGACGCGGCCGTGGCCGCTGCCATTGGAGCCGAGGTCTTTGACGCGGTTGCTGTCGAAGAGGCAGTTGGTGATGGAGACGGTAGCAGACGACGAACCAGTGAAATAGCAGGCAAGCCCGTTCAGCGGGAACCCTGTCCAGAGGTTGTCCTTGAAGATGCAGTCGGCGAACGTGACGTCGCCGGCGCCACTCTTGTAGATCTGTCCGCCGGAGGAGGTCTTGGAGCCATGCGTGAAGAGCAGCCGCTCGAAGAAGACCGGGGTGGCGTTGGCGAAGTTGAATGCACGGTAGGAGTTGGAGCCGTCAAGGGTGGTGACGGCTCCGGCGACGCGCTCCGATTCGTCGTTCTCGACGCCGGCGAATCCACCGCGGATACGGAAGGACGTAGCGGAAAGCGTGACGCTGGCGGGCTGGGTCGAGGCGACAATCGGCCCGGCAATCCACATTTCGGTCTTGGACGGGTCTGCCGCCGCCGCCTTCATGGCGTCGGGAATGTTAGTGAATGCGTCCGTCCAGCTGGTGCCGTCCTGGAGGCAGTCTGCGCCCGGACGCACGTGGATGACATTGGGGCCGCCGCCCTTGCCGTAGAAAGGCGGAGGCGTGCCGGTCGCGGGCTCGGACACCTCATAGTTCTTGTCCTCGGCACTGGCAGCCGTAATCGTCACACTGGCCTGGCATGCCGTCCCGACTGGCAGATACACCGGCAGTCTTTGCTCGATTATCGCACCGTTGCCGACTCCATAGTATACCATCTCATCCGCCACCGGCACCCCGCCGACGGAACAGACGAGGCGTACCGTTGCATTGTACGCATCACCAGACTCAAGCCCCATCGTAATCCGGATGACCGGGCGCGGCTCGTCATTGAGATAAAGCACCTCGACGATTGCCTCCGGCTGGCCGATTGCGGTGCGCGACGCCTCGGCCGTATTGCCGAACGCGCCGGCGTTGAGCCGCGAGCCGTTAGGCGCGGGCTCGTTCGAGTAGTCCGCGGCGGAATCGCCGAAGTCGATCGCTGCCGAGTAGTCGCTCGTCGCCGGACCCGCCGCGCCGCCGTTGACGACGTAGCCGGCCGGGGACCTGAGGTGCGCGTCCATGTTCGCGAGGTCTTCGTAGCGGGTTGGGTTGCCGGGCTTGTAGTACAGCTTTGAAGCCGAAACCGTCAGCAGGTTCGTGAACGCCTCGGTCGTAGTGACGAGCTTCGGGTCGACCGCGATGACCGTCTCCAGGTCCACCACGAGGCTCTCGGGGTTCACGGCGCCGAGCGACGTGCCATCAAGAGCCGTCACCGTGGAATGGCGGATGTTAGCCGTACCCGAGGAACCGACCTGGACATCCAGGCCATAGCCGATCGTCGTGGTGTTGTAGCGGGCGTTCTTCCAGAAGATGGTGTTGTCGATGTCGACGTCGCCCTTCACCACGGAGATGCCGCCCGCCGAATAGCCGGCGCCGGTAACGTTGTAGGCGAAGGTGCAGTTGTTCACCGAGACCCTGTCGGTGGCGTTCGCGAGGTTGACCACCAGCGCGCCACAGCCGCCGAACAGACCGCTGCCTTGCGCCTGGTAGCTGAGGTGCTCGGAGTTGCCGATGAAGGTGCAGTGGTCGATCACCGAACCGCCGGACGCGCCCGCGAGATAGATGACGCCGCCCATGCCCGCGTTAAGCGGGCAGACGTTGCCGGCAAAGCGGCAGTCCCTTACGGTGATCGGGGTGTTGTTCGCGTAGATCGACGATCCCTTCGCATTGTTGCCGCACCACCCCCATTTGCCCTCAATAGTGGCTTCCGGCGTCAAGATGTCGAAGCCGTTGGTCACGAAGAGCGACTTGTCCACCAGCGCGTCGTGGAAGTTGACGATGTAGAGGCCGAAGCCGCCGTAGTTGTCGCCCTGCGTGACGTTGCGGTTGCCGGCGAAGACGCAGTTGGAGACGACGAGCGAACCGTAGCCGTCGGACTGCACGTTCATGCCGCGGCCGTACGACTTGCCGACATCGCGTCCGTTCGCCTCCACGACGCAGTCGAGGAGCTTGAGCGAGCCGCCGCCGGTCTTGACGAAGCCGTTCGACTTGGCGTTGCAGAACTTGATCCGCTCGAGGAGAAGATCAGCGTAGGTGGCGTTGTCGACGGAGAGGAGAATCGACGAAGTCCTTGTATTGCCCACTTTGCCGTCGAAGACGGTAAGCGTCCCAGCCGGACGCGCGTCGAGCGTCGCCTCAGTCCCCGCGAATCCGCCGCGGATCGTGAGCGCGGCGTTGTTGGTGATGGAGATAGACGGCGCGGAAACGGTCCCCGCCGCGATCCAGACTTCGCACCGGCTCTCGATCTCACCAATCGTCGCGAAGAAGTTCGTCACGGACATCGCGCTCTCCCAGCTCGATCCGTCGCCCTCCTCCGCAACCGTCGGCTTGAGGTAATAGCGCGCGGCGATGGTAAACGACACATAGGCGAACTTGCCGGCATACGTCCCGATTCCGGCAATGGTCATCGTGGCCGTGCCGGGCGCCGTATTGTCCGTGTAGGACACGGTGTAGTCGACGCCCTTCGTCAGCAGCGTCCCGCCCGACCTCACGACCGGCTCCGGAGTTGAGCCGCCCGCGGCCAGATACTGATTCGGGAGAGGGTCGACCTCGAAGTCATTTGTCTTGAAGCGGAATATCACCGTGCCGGCGCCGCCCGCGCCGCCGTGTCGGTCGGTGCCGTTGTAGCCGCCGCCGCCACCGCCGCCGCCAAGGCCGTCGACGCCATCGGCGCCGTATCCGCCCGAGCCGCCGTCGCCGCCGCCGCCGACACCGCCGAGTCCGCCGCTGTAGGTATCGAAGCCGCTGGTGGAGCCGCCGCCGCCGCCACCACCACCGTAGTAGACCTCGACGCCGGTAATCGCATTGGCGACGCCCTCGCCGCCGTTGCCGGCGCGCTTGGGATCGTCCGTGTAGGTGTAGCCGGCGTGCCCCGCGCCGCCGCCGCCGCCGGAGCGGCTGTTGGTCCCGGCCGTCGCACCCGCATATCCCTGGCCAGCCGTGCCGGCACCGCCGGAATGAGACCTTGATCCGCCGCCGCCGGAACCGCCGGCCGCGCCATCTTTCTCCCAGGTGCCGCCGCCGCCGCCGCCAATCGCGGTATAGGCAATTCCGCCTAGGGTTAAGACAGAGTTCCCGCCGTTGCGAACGCTGGCGGCGCGCCGCCGCCGCCGCCGCCGCCGGCCATCGTGATGCCGCCGCCGCCGCCGCCGCCGACCACGAGCGCGCCTGACAGGAAAAAGCCGCGCTTGGGTGTGAGCGTCGTCAGCGCCGACGCATTGGTGAAGACATAGACGATGTCGTCCTCAACATCAATCCGACGGACGGTGAAATCGCTCGTCGAGATGAAGTCGTCCTCCGAGATGCCGAAGGTCGTGGATGCCACCAGCCCGGCACAAGCCACTTTCCCGGTGACCGTCACAGCCGCTATGCCAAGGGCGGCGTTGTCGGTGTATTCGACATCGAAAAGCGGGCTCACGATGTCGCCGCCGAGCGTCAAGGCGGTCGCGTCCAAGAGGTTCGTAACCGTGAACTCAGGACGGCACGCCACGCCGCCGGCGCAGCTCTGGTTGGGTATCGGCAGGATATGGATCGGCGAGACTTTCCTAAGCGAGACGTCGTCGAGGAAGAGGGTCGAGTCCTGAGAGCCGTCCGTCCGCCCCTGGAACGTCAGCGTATGCTCCCCGGGTTCCAGAACCAGGTCCTCGACGCTTCGGTAGAGGACATCGCTGCCTAAGGTCTTTTCCTCTGGGTAGATGGCCTCACCGTCAAGCAGCACCGAGTAGTACATCGGGGTGCCGCTATTCCAGTCGCAGCGGTGCTTGCACTTCCAGGAAAGCGTGGCGAGGCAGCGGTCCTCGACTTCGAATACCTGCGTCTTGTAGGCGCTCATCTGGATGATGCCGCAGTAGGTGCCGGAGATGAAGGTCGTAGTATGGTTCGGCTTGTAGCCGCTCGAGGAATTGCCGACGCTGCCACCTGTCCAGCCGGGGTCGTTGCTGCCTGACTCAAATCCGCCGTTGACCAGGAACTCGTCTGAAAAGAGGAATTCCCTGGTCACCGTCACGCCCGCGTAGCCTTCGCCGGCCTTGCCGGTCACGGTCACGGTGCCGACCCCGTCGGCATGGCTGTAGGCAACGTTGAAAGGAGCACCGTTGGTCGAGACGCCGCCCTCGGCAAAAATCCAGCTCGCCCCGGATTGAATATTCGTGAGCGTGAAGCCAGGCTCAGGGCAGATGCCCGGCAGAACATGCTGCCGGGGAATCGGCAGGATCGCGAATTCCGACACGTACTTCACCCCCAGACTATTCGCAAGAGTCAACATCTGCATCTCGGTGAGCACGTCGGGATAGACGCGGAAGTCGTCGATTAGCCCGCCGAACTTCGACTCGCCGGACTTTGCTCCGCCGTGGCGGCTGCCGAGCTGGCCGTTATTGAAGGGCGCAGCGTACGGCGTCGAGGGCGCGGTCCCCTTCAGCTCTCCATCGACATAGAGGTCGGTGCCGTTCGACTTGATGTTCACGACGTAGAGGTGGTACTCCGTGTCGCCGTCCTCGATGTCGTTCACGGTGATTACCGGCGTCGTGGAGCTGTCGCGGGTAAGGACAAGGGAGCCGGAGGTCGTTCCGCGGCGAAGCAGGAGCTCGGTGGTGCCGTACTTGAAGTGTACCATGATCGCCGTGGACTTCTCGCTGAGCGTCGCGACGACGGCGATCGAGGAGACATGGTTGGCCGTGAACACGCCGGAGTAGTTTGCATACGGCACGTACACCGAGGTGTCGATGGCGTAGCCGCACGGGGTCTGGGACCACGTCGCCGTCCCCTCGTTGCTCCATGTCGCCGTCCCGGTGCCGGTGTTGGCCAGGCTTTGGCTGTCGAACGTCATGCAGAGCCTCGGCACGAGCCCCGTTACGTCGGCGTCCGCCGCATACGCACTTGCCGCGCCCAGCGCGACCGCAACCGACAAAACAATCCCACACGCGAGTTTCTTCATGTTACTGCTCCTTTTCATTTCATTGCTTCTCTTGTCCATTCAAAGCCATGCCAAAGTCCAATGTCCAGGCTCGACAGCAGGACTTTGGACATTGGACTTTGGATGACGAATTTAAGTGTAGTTTTCGCGCGGGCGGGGAAACTATTAATTCCACCCCCCTCGAAATATCTACACTTATGAATTTCATATCAAGTATATTACCACTCCCCGCCGAATCTGTCAATGGGCAAAATCCAAGTGGGCAAAAGAAAACTATGGCTTAAGGCAGCTTATCGGGCAGACGATGATACCGTCTTTGCGCTGGTATGCACAATCTCCAGTAGCCGTGACGACCATCTTGAATGCGACTTCCCTCTGCCGCGACGAATCGAGAATGCCCGAAAGATCATTAAGCGTCCTTGCGCCTTCCTCGATTAGCGACTCGCCGCCAAGCTTGACCTCTACAAGTCCGCTCGTTCCATTCCGCAGATGAACGACCGCATCGCACTCCAGCCCATTGCGGTCGAGATAGTGGCTGACGCCTCCGTTCAACGCGTCCGCATACACCCTCAAGTCGCGCACCGCCATTGTTTCGAAGAGCAATCCATACGTGCGGATGTCGTTCATCAGATCCTCCGGGCCGATGCCCAGCGCCGCAGTCGCAATGGACGGATCCGAAAAATATCGGGTGGGCGACATGCGAATCGCTGTCCTCGATCTCAGCGCCGGACACCACGCCTCGGAATCCTCGACCACGAATATCTTGCGCAATGCATTGAGATACGACGATACCGTGTCGTCGTCCGGCCCGTTGCCATCCCCGATCGTCATGTCCTTGCGGATGTTCACTATGGTGGACTGCGTCCCCTGCAGCCTGGCGTATGACTTGAGCAACAGCCGTGCGCGCCTTGGATCTCGCGAAACGCCGTCAACGCGCGATAGGTCCGAATTGACCACTGCATCAACATATTCAAAAGCACGGTCAAGCGCCGTTTCGCCGTCCTGGCTTATGGCCTGCGGCCACCCTCCGCGGCAGACAAGATACGCCGTTTCCGCCAAAGACCTTTCAACGGCCCTGCAGGGCTTGAACGGCTCGCCCTTGAACAATGCACCCAGAGAAACCGTCCCAGACGACTCTTCCGACTCCCATAGCGACATTGGACGCATCCGCACGCGCACTATGCGCCCCGTGCCCGAATGGACGATGGCCTTCTTTCCGCTCCGTTCGTTCTTGTCATCGGGAGGGACCGCTGATCCAGTGAGTATATAGTGCCCCCATCCCGCAGAATGATCGACATCGTAGCGTATTGCATCCCAAAACCTCGGCGCATCCTGCCATTCATCTATAAGGCGAGGTTGTTCACCCTTCATCAATTCTGTTATATCAGTTTCCGCCTGGACGCGATAGCGATCTCGCCGAACTGGATCTGCCATATAGAGAGCACTCTTCGCATGCTGCTCGCATGTAGTAGTCTTGCCGCACCATTTTGGGCCTTCTACGAGAACAGCACCTGCTCCCGATAGTTTACGCGCCAAAACTGCATCCAAAATGCGTTTTTTGTAGATTTCACCGTCTTTCATAGTCAGTATTATAGCACAAATTGCCCTATGAAATCAATAGCGTTCGGTGAATTGGCATATTTCTGTTCGGTGAATTGGCGTATTTTCATTCGGTGAATTGGCAATCAGCAGCGGCTTATAATCTGGCGGGGTCTGTCACCACTTGCCAAAACGGATTTGTTCGCGTCTAACGACGCTCACCTTTAGGAATGGCGAACAACGTTAGTTGCGAACAAATCCGTGTGTTAATCCTGTAAATCCTGTTAATCCTGTCGAAAAAAACTGCCGCGCTAACGCAGGTAGTACACCGAGCCGGTGCGCTTGGTGAGCGCTGCCTCCCGCGTGTTGCCCGAGAAGCCCAGGTTCACCCGGCCGCCGTTGCCGCCGACGCCGATGACCTGCGGCTCCTTCGAGTAGTCGCTCGTCGGATCGCCGGCGTCGATCGTCGGCGACTCCACCCGCTCGGGATCACGGATCAGCACACCGTCCTTGATGTACCCCGTCCGCGTGCGCGGATGGACGTCAAGCTCGGCGCAGGTGCCGCGCGCAGTCGCGGGAAGATAGGCGATGTTGCTCGCGTAGGCGAAGAGATTAATAAAATCGTCCTCTGTTGTCACCAGCAAAGGCGAGACGTTAGTAATCATCCCCGCACCGATGTTGATTATGCCGTTGCCACCAGCATTGCCGAGATAGTTTGTCGTCGTGCCTGTGAGGAGCGAATACGATACATTCAGGGTCGAACCGGACTTAACGTCGATGTCGGCACCAGCGACTTCGGCGATGTTTGTGCGCCCACGGACGTTGCCATAGACGATCGAGTTCTTGAGGTTCACCGTGCCCTTGTACACGTTGATGCCGGCGGCAGACCTGTAACCCTGGGTGAGGTTATAGGCAATGGTGCAGTTCTCGACGTCAAGCGTATGGTTGGTGGCGGTCATCTCGCAGGAAATCGCCCCACCCCTATTGCCTGCCTGGTAACTGCCTTCGTTCTGCTTGAAATCGGTATTCCCGACAAGGACGCAATTAATCATCTTAGACCCACTGCTCGCGCCAGTGAAACTCACAATTCCAGCTCCGGAGCTACCTCCTCCGTTTTCGACACGATGCACCGCGCAGCACGCCGCGAAGCGGCTGTTGCTAATGGTCGTCGGGGTTGACTTAACATAAATCGCGGCAGCGGTCCACCTTGACCAGCCGGGTTCTGGAGCGCAGAACGGCGCACCGTTCGTCGCAAAGAGACAGCTGTCAACATAAGCAGCCGTGCAAGAATCAAAGGTTATCGCGCCGCCGCCAGCATTATGCTCCCTGGGGCCAATAAGTTTTACGAAGTTGCAGTTCGTTACCGCGATAGTGCCTCCCGACGCATAGAGCCCCTGTCCGGAGATGTTGCTGTCTTGCTTGCAATCTGTAAAGATGCAGTCGCGGACGATCAAATTACCACTCCCTGTCTTCTTCAGTTCTGACTGGGAGGAATGGGCGAAGTGAATCCTCTCAACCGTCAGGAGCGCGCCAGCCGAGACGGCGAAATCCATCGTCCGATACACGTTGTTGCCGTCAAGCCATGTCATATCCCCTTCCGGACGCTCCGCCACTGAGTTCTCGACTCCGGTGAATCCGCCGCGGATCGTGAGCGGATAGGCGAGCGTGATCCCCTTGGTCATGTAGTCGTTGGTGACCGCAAGCCAGATTTCGGTAATTCCCTCGGGCGGCGCGGCATCCAAGGCCGTTCCCAGGTCGGGGTAGGCGTCGGTCCAGCTGGTGCCGTCCATCTTGCAGTCTGCGCCAGTGCGCACGTGAATGACGTTCGGCCCGCCGCCCTTGCCGTAGTACGGCGGGAGCGTTCCCGTCGCCGGTTCGCTTTCCAGGTAGTACTTGGTGTCGGCGGCGACGGCATTGATCGTCACCGACGCCACATACTCCGTTCCAATCGGCAGGAAAGCCGGCAACTTATACTCAATGACCTCGCCATTGCCGATGCCATAGTAGATTTCGTCCACCAGCGTCACCCCGCCGGTCGAGCAGACGAGATGCACGGTCGCGGCGTAGGCCGTGTCATCCTCGGACCCCATCGTAATCCGGACGAGCGGACGCGGCTCGCCGTCGGGATAGAGAACCTCGACGGTTGCCTCCGGCTGGCCGGTTGCGGTGCACGACGCCTCAGCGGTGTTGCCGAACGCGCCGGCATTGAGCCGTCCGCCGTTTGGCGCGGGCTCGTTGGCGCAGTCGGCGTCCGGGTCGCCCGCGTCAATCGCCGGCGAATACTTAAGCGTCGCCGGACCGGCCGCGCCGCCGTTCACCACATAGCCAGCCGGCGACAAGAGGTGCGCGTCCATCGCCGTGAGCGTGGCGTATGTGGTGCCGGCGACCTTGTAGTAGGTATAGGAAGTCGTCTTCGTTAGGAGGTTCGTGAAATCGTCCGTCGTCGTGACGAGCTTCGGGTCAGCAGGAAACACCGTCTCGGGGTCGTAGACAAGGTTAGCCCCGACGAGCGCCGTGCCGTCCATGGCCGACACCGTCGAATAGCGGATGGTCGCCGAGCCGGTGGAATGCACCTGCACATCAGAGCCGTAGCCGACCTTGGTTATAAAGGATCTCGTATTCTGCCAGAAGACCGTGTTCGCAATATCAACATCGCCCTTCACCACCGTGATGCCGCCCGCCGAGCATCCGCCTTGGGTGATGTTGTAGGCGAATGTGCAGCTACGCACAGTCGTCTTGGCAGCGGCATTGTTGAGGAAGACCACCAGTGCGCCGCCGCAGTCAACGGATTCGGATCCCTCATAGCTGAGGCGATCAGTGTTGCCAATGAAGGTGCAGTGGTCGATCACCGAGCCGCCGCTCGCGCCGGTGAGCGCAATGGTGCCTCCGCCCCACGAGCCGTTGCCCGAAGTCATGCGAATCGGGCAGATGTTGCCAGCAAAGCGGCTTCCGCGTACGGTCGTTGGGCTGTCCTTGGCACAGATCGCAGAACCGGTACCGTAATATCCGACCCAACCGCTGGCACGTGGCGAATTGATGCTACAGCCGTTGGTGACAAAGAGCGAGTCTTCGACCAGCGCCGACTTGAAGTTGTTGATGTAGATGCCGAATCCGCCCTGCGTATTGTCCTGCGCGTTGTTGATATTGCCGGCGAAGACGCAGTTGGTTACGAGGAGCGCACCCTGTCCGCCGCCATTCACATTCATGCCGCGGCCATAGACATTATCGTTCTTGCCGACATCCTTGCCGTTCGCCTCGATGACGCAATCGCTGACCGTCAAGCCGCCTGCGCCGGTCTTGATGAATCCGTTCGCACGAGCGTTGCGGAACTTGAGCCGATCGATGACGAGATCGGCGTATGCCGCACTCATGATTTTCAACATGCAGTTGACGGTATGCGTGCCGTCGAAGACGGTAAGCTCTCCCGACTGGCGCTCGGCCAGCGTCGCCTCCGTTCCCGCAAATCCGCCGCGAATCACGAGCGGGAAGTTGTTCGTGATGGAGAACGCCTGGGCGGAAACCGTCCCCGCCGCCATCCAGACTTCGACTGGCGCAGTTGTCGTTCCGAGCGTCGCAAAGAGGTTTGTCGCCGACATCGCAGTCGCCCAACTCGTGCCATCGCCCTCGACGGCGACCTCTGGCTTGACATAGTAGCGCTCGGCCACCAGGAATGTCGCATACCCGATCTTGCCGGCAAAGGTGCCTTTGCCGGTCACCGTAACGAGAGCCGTGCCCAAAGCGTCGTTGTTCGTGTAGGCGACCTCGTAGTCAACGTCCTTCGTAAGCACCGTCGGATCGCCGTACACTCGGACGATGGGCTCGGGGCAAGCTCCGCCGGGGGCAAGAGTCTGGACGGGAATCGGGTCGATGTCGAAGTCGACAGACTCGAAGGCGAGAATCACCACGCCCGAGCCGCCCGAGCCGCCACGAGTCGACCCGCCGGTCCAGCCGCCGCCGCCACCGCCGCCGCCAAGGCCGTCGGTGCCATTGTAGCCAGCACCGGTTCTTGCTCCGTTGCCACCGCCGCCGATGCCGCCATCGCCAGGGATGGCCGCGCCATAATTCTGGGGCGAACCGCCGCCGCCGCCGCCGCCGCCGTAGTATACCTCTTCGCCGGTGATGCTGCTCGCCCTGCCCGCGCCGCCGTCGCCGGAACGGACAGGATCGGTCGTGTAGGTATGGCCGAGCTCGCCTGCGCCGCCGCCGCCACCCGAACGCCCTTCGCTACCAGCAGCCCCGCCGGCGTATCCCTGACCCTCGACGCCCGAACCGCCGGCGCTTCCGCAGGTGCCGCCGCCGCCCGAGCCGCCGCTCGCACCCGTCCGATAGCCGCTGTCATAGCCAGCACCGCCGCCGCCGCCCTTGGCAATGTAGGCGGTCATACCGCCGGCGATAAGCACCGTGTCTCCTCCGTTGCCGCCGCGCCGCTGACCTGATTCCGTCGATGGCTTGCCGCCAACGCCAACGGTGAAACTGATTGTCTCACCAGACGCAAACACGGCGTTGAGACCATTGAGCTCAAGGACGCCGCCACCGCCACCGCCACCGCCCATCGAGGTGCCGCCGGCGCCACCGCCGCCGACGAGCAGGCAATCGGATAGGAAGAGACCGCGACGTGTCGTTATCATCCCCTCGCCAAACGCGGCGTTCTGGAAAACATAGACCATCTTGCCGTCAACGGCAATGCGGCGGGCGGTGAGGTCCGTCGTCGAGATGTTGACATCGCCGACGATGTGGAAGTTGACCGACAGTCTCTCGCCGGCGAACTCGCCCTTGCCGATGGCCGAAACCGTGGCAACGCCGATGTTGGTGTTGTTGGTGTATTCGACATCGAAATCGGCGCTGACAATGTCCCCGCCCAGCGTCCAGCTCTGCGAAGTTGCGGTATTCGTCAGCCGGAACACGGGACGGCTCACTCCGCTTTCGTCAAGATTCTGGTCGGAAATTGCATCAATCTCGTAGTCGCTCTGTTTGAAAGCGAGGATTACCGCGCCACAGCCGCCGGCGCCGCCATTCAGGTGCGAGACGTAACCGCCGCCGCCACCACCGCCGCCGAGGCCGTCGACACCCTTCGAGCCAACTGTCGCCCTGCCGCCGTCGCCGCCGCCTCCAGGACCACCGTAGCCCGCCTGGGCGCCACCGAAGCCGTTGGCGGAGCCACCGCCGCCGCCACCACCGCCATAGTAAACCTCTTCGCCTGTGATGCTGCTTAAGCGGCCTTCGCCACCGTTGCCGGCGCGGCCCGAGGTGTAGGCATAGCCGACATGGCCCGCGCCGCCACCGCCGCCGGAAAGACTTTGGCTTCCGGCCGTCGCGCCGGCATATCCCTGTCCTTCGACGCCCGCGCCGCCAGAGGCACCGTTGACGCCGCCGCCGCCGGATGCGCCCGCAAGGCCCGTGGTTGTGGCCCAGCCGCCGCCGCCGCCGCCGCCAAGGGCGGTGTGGGATATGCCATTGATGGACAGCACCGTGCTGCCGCCGACTCCACCTCGCCCCTGATTGGACCCTGCCGCTCCGCCCGCGCCAATCGTGAATGTAATCGTGTCGCCGGCTTTGTAGAGGGCATTGACCCCATCCAGCGCGATGACGCCGCCGCCACCACCACCACCGGCCATTGAGCCGCCGCCACCACCGCCGCCGCCCACGAGCAGGGCATCGACAAGCACGAGATTGCGCTTCGTCGTCATTGTCGCCGCAGCAGCGGCGCTGGGGAACACATAGACGTTCATGCCATCGGTATCGAAGCGGCGGACGGTCGGCATTTCCGTTACGATGTTCGCGTCCTCAAGCTGTCCGGCGACGATGTTGAAGGTCGCGGAAAGCACATTTCCCTCGAGCTCCCCTTTGCCCGTCGCCGTCACCGTCGCGACGCCAGCACCGACGTTGTTGGAGTAGGCGACATCGAAGTCGGCGCTTACGATATCCCCGCCAATCGTCCATGACTGCACACCGACCATGTTCGAAACCGTGAACTCTGGACGGCAAACGTCGCCGAGATTGTATGTCTGGTCGGGAATCGGCAGAATCTCCAGGCAGGTCTGCGATACGATCTCGAGCGAAACATTATCGAGGAAGAGCGTACGGTCATTGCTCGTCAAGGTCTGGAAGGTCAGCGTATGCACGCCCGGCTGCAACGGGATGTTCCCGACCGTCCGGTAGTGAACTTCGCTGGTGCCTACGGGGAAATCTTCGTAGAAGATCTGGTTGCCGTCAATCAACACCTTGTAGGGAATACCCGTATAGCCGCCGCGCTGCTTGCATTTCCACGAAAGCTCGGCGCAGTACGGGCTGTCGTTCGTGAAGACCTGCGTCGCCACATTCTGCCTCTGGAGAATCGCGCAGTATTTTCCGGAAATGAAGGTGGTAGTGGTGTTGGGTCCATATGCACTGGAGGACGTGTCAATCTTCGCGTAAGTCCCCGAAGCCGTCCAGCCAGGCGCCCAGTCGCCGGACTCGAAGTCGCCGTTGACGAGAAGTTCGTGCGTCAGCTTGTAGTTGCTCTTGACCGTCTCTCCCTCGTATTCGCTTCCGGCCTTGCCGGTAAGGGTCACGGTGCCATATCCGTTCGTGAAACTATACGCGACGTCGAACGGGGTCGGGCCGGACGCGACGCCGCCCTCGCCATAAACCCAATACGCACCATTCTCCTTGTTCGTGACCGTGAATCCGGGCTCCGGCGTTTCGATACGCATGCAGAACTGGTCGGGAATCGGCAGAATCGCAAGCGGGGAGATGATTCCGAGACTCTTGCCAAGCGCCTTCATCTGATCGGTAGTGAGCGCGCTGGCATAGACGCGGATGTCGTCGATCAGTCCGCTATACTTGGCCTCGCCGGAAATGACGCCACCATGCCGGCTGCCGATCTGCCAGGCGGCGAACGCGTTCGCCCGAGGCGTCGTGGTGGTCGTCCCAGCATACTTGCCATCGACATAGAGATCGACTCCGCTCGAGAGGATGTTCATAACGTAGAGATGGTATTCCGTGTCGGCGTTCTCGATACCGTTGACGGTAATGAGCGGCGTCGAGGAGTTGTTTTCGGTAAGGACTACCTGATTGGCGGTGTTTCCGCGCCGGAGCACGAGAAAGACACTACCATTGCTGGCATTCCTGAAGCTGACAAGGATGCCGGTCGACCTGGTTCCAAGCGTCGCGGCAACGGCGATGGAAGAGTCTCGGTTTGCCGCGAAGACGTTGGAGAGCGTGCCATACGGCACATACACGCCAGCATCGAGGGCGTAGCCGTCCGCGGATGGGACGTAGGTCGGAGTTCCCTCGTTGTTCATGGTTACCGTCCCCGTGCCGGTGTTGGCGAGACTCTGGTTGTTGAACGTCATGCAGAGCGTCGGGAGGAGGTCCGTAGCGTCGGCACCGACCGGACGTGTTTTCCACTGCCATTCGAACATTCGTCCCGCCGCCGGGCTCGGATGGGTATAGGTGAATGACGTCTCCGTTCCGTTTGTAAGGAGGTTGTAAGTCTGGTCGTAGAGCTTCCACCCCTTGTAGATGATCTCGGTGGTCCCGTTCGTCAGCACCGTCGCGCCGCAGGAAACGACCATGGAGTCTCCTGCCTCAAGATTTGTCTGCTCGCCGTACGCGGGGTCGGGCGAACCGACCTGTTCCGGGCTTCCGTCAATTACAAGTGTGTCGGGTTTGATGGGGAACCACTTTGCTTTCAGATATCTGTAGACGGATCCGGCCTCGGCGTCCGTCAAGGTCTTCGTGTAGACGACGACCTCCTGGAGCCGCTGGCCGCCGTAGTTGACGGTGCGGTCCCACGCGAAGCGGCCGGCGGTGACGTTGCCCGTCGTGCGCAGGTGGATGATGTGGAACCCTTCCGGCAGCTCGTAGTCGATGGTGCATTCCACGCCGTCGACCTCTTTCAGGCCGTTTTTGATGTTTGCGCTGGCATACTGGTCGTTGAAGAGCTTTTTCTGGTTGCGGTGGAAGTGGTAGGTACCGCTGGCGCCGAAGAAAAACGAATGCTGCGAACCGGGATAGTCGCTGAAGACAAGGAAGACCTCGCGGACGGTCGTCAGCTCCGACGACCAGACAAGGGCCCCGGCGTTGTCATTGGCTGAAGAGGCGTTCCCGTTCATCTGCGGGCCGAAGTCCACGTAAGGAAGCCCGTCGTTCGTGACAATCCACGGTCTGCTGCCGGTCCCGGCTGTCGCCCGCATCGTCCCACCGGACACATCGCTCCAGGCTGTGACCAGCTTCCGCCCATCCGACGATTCGACCGTCGTCATCGTCGAATACATCGAGGCGTCGACGTGGAACGCCGCGCCGCCGACCGGCAGGATAGCGTCGGAAATCGCGGACAGTGCGCGCACGGTCCACTGCCATTGGAGCCGACGGCCCTTGGCCGGGTTCGGGTGGGTGTAGGTGAAGGCAGTCTCCGTCCCGTTTGAAACGACGGTGCCGTCCTCGTCGTAAAGATTCCATCCCAGGCAGATGTACTCGCGTGTTCCAGCCGCGTTCGTCACCGCCGTCGCACCACAGTTGACGGCAACCGTCTCGCCGGCAATGAGGCCAGTCTGCTTGCCGTACGCAGGAGAAGGCGAACCATAGTCGATTGGCGAGCCTGTAATGGCAAGTGTGTCGTCGGGTATCGTGAAGAGCGTGTCGTCGAAGTAGTGCCCCTCGCCGCCGGCGGTGAAGGTTCCGCTCTTGGTCAGCGTCGCCGGATTGTCGCAGATGTCCACCATCGTCGCCACGTTGTTCGAGTCCTTGCACGGCACGAAGTAGTGGATCAGATTGCCCGACCGCCAGACCTTGAAAGAGTAGAGCTTGTTCTTGCCGTAGTTGTCAAGGTTGTTTCCAGTCCCGTTCCAATATGACGCAAAGAGCATAATCGGCCCGGCGTCCGCGAAGGACGAGGACTGGGAATATTCATAGCTGGCCGGCTGAGAGCCGCCGGCTACGTCGATTCGCTTGTCCTCGACCGTGACCGTGTATTTTGTGTTCGCGGCGACGGTAAGCGGGCTTGCGTACCCGTCTTTGCCGGTGCCATAGTCGAGGCGGAACTTGTATCCGCTGTTGTTGACCATAAATACTGTCCAACTGTCGGTCGACGACGTGGCGCCGCGCGTGCACCAGATCGTCGCCGTCTTGTCTACCGCATCCCACCCGACGACGGCCTCGATCTTGTCCGTCAGGTGGTTCGGCGTGTAGTCGGTGAGGATGCGGGTGCTTGAGCCGTCACCCTGAATATACTCGACTTCAGTATACCCGGCGGGCAGCGTGCCTGCCGCAAACGCATCTGCCGCGGCAAAGACCGCCGCGAAACACATAATGCCATAGACGAGTTTCTTCATGTCATTACTCCTTTTCATTTCATTGCCCCTCTTGTCCAATCAAAGCCATGCAAAAGTCCAATGTCCAAAGTCCAGGCTCGACAGCAGGACTTTGGACATTGGACGTTGGATGACGAATTTAAGTGTAGTTTTCGCGCGGGCGGGGAAACTATTAATTCCACCCCCCACGAAATATCTACACTTATGGATTTCATATTATGTATAATACCACTCCCCGCCGAAAATGTCAACCGCGCAAAGTGTCGCGCAAAGTGCCGCGGAAAGTGCCGCGCAAAGTGCCGCGCAAAGTGCCGCGGAAAGTGCCGCGGAAAGTGCCGCGCAAAGTGCCGCGCAAGGTGCCGCGCAAGGTGCCGCGGGATTTGGCCCACGCACCATCTAAATCGCAACTCTATATCGTTTAGGTCTTCAGGAACCCATACTCAAAGACCTGAGGACGGAGCTTGGCCGTCAGCGCGGCGTAGGCGGAGTCGAAAGCTGAGAAGTCGATCGGGCGGCCTTCGGAGGATTCGCCGTATGCCTTCAACGACTGCCGTATCTGGTACCAGCCGACATCGGCGCGGTTCAGCTTGAACCGCTCGCGGATCGAATAGTCGAAGGACGGCAACCGATTGAAATACTCGCGCCAAATCTCCAGCCCGGCAGCACGGACAGCGCTCGCCTCCGGCGACAGCTCTTTGCCCGCAAGATAGCGCACCATAAAGTCGCTCTCGAAGCGGTCTGGCGCGTCAACTTCCTCTTCCGTGAACGGAATAAAGTGGTCCACGATACTCCACGTTTTTCCGTTCCACTCCAACCCGTTCGCAGACGCCGTGAGGTTCGAATTATGGAAAAGCATGTAGATGAGGCAGTCCAGCTTGAATTCATCGAGAAATTCTTCGCCAGGAATCAGAAACTGATCACGGTTGTTGAGCCACGTAGGGGCAATCAGATGCTGGACTGAAAACAGACAGGTGGCCTTGGCGAGATTATCTTCGTTCACAAACAATCCGTGACCGCGAGACGCGCCGGAAGACAGGAGATATACGTATTTTGTGTTCTGTAGGTCGTTTGTGCCGGTGCATAGGTATGCGACGGAGCCATCGCTCCACTTTGTTCCGCGTTGGTCACGACGGGCGGCCTTGGGTGGCTCAATGGCATTTGTAAGCGGGACGCACGGTGTTTTGTTTGGCTTCGGGCGCTCGATCCAGTTCGTGAGCAGCCGGTCATTAGGAATGTTATAAAACGTCTTTTCGCCGATGGCCTTGCCGTTCTTGTCCAGTACCTCACAGGAGATCGAATCAGGAAACTTTGTGTTCTCTGTGTTCTTTGTGGCTAACCCCGTCTTCCACACAAGGAAACCGATGGGAAAGTCGCCCTTAAGCCCGTCGAACGCCTTGCTGTGGACGACGAAACCGCCGAGGTACTTCGCTGGCCACTCCTTCCTGTACGTCTCGAAGGTCTGGGAGTTAACATATTTGAGAGTCGAGAACGAAGCGAGCACGGTGTTGGGGATTTCCTTTGCAATCCGAGTGAAGAACTGTGCAAAAAGCTCGTTGGAGCAACGTCCATACTCATCCATGCCAAACTGACCCCAGCGTGTTTTGGCGACGCCGGTCTTGTTCTCCATCTTCGAGCCCTTCGCCGTATTGTCGGCGTTAGTCGCCTCGGCATAGGGCGGATTGATCAGGACGAGGAACTTCTTCTTCCCCTCCTTCGCGGCGGCAATGGCGGCGCGGAGATTCTGCGGGATCTTGTTCGTGAGCGAGTAGTCGATGGAGCCGTCGTCCGCTATGTCGTCGTTGAGGTAATCATACTGGAAGCGCGTGGCGGCGCGGCAAGTCTTCGCGGCGGCCATGACGTCGATGTCAGGCTGGTCGAGCGTGGACATGAAGACATTGCGCGGGTTCGCGTGCTTCGTCTCGAGGTTGCCGACGCCGCAGCACATGTCCCAGACCACGTAGTCGCGCTGCCAGTTCGCGCCGAGCGTGGCGTTCAGCAGGTCGTACGCCTTGTCGACGATGTGGAGCGGGGTGTAGAAAGCGCCCTTGAAAGCGCGCTCGTCGTAGGGGATGAGCGAATCGCGGCGCTCCAGCAGGTAGTTGCGGTATTCCTCCTTCGGCGGACGGTCGTAGATTGCCCAGAATCTATGGTAGCCGTCCAGGGAGCCGAGGTTGCAGACGCGGCCTTCGAGAAGGAACGCGGGGCGGCCGTTGCGGTGGATCAGCTCGGCGGAGAGGTTTTCGTGGGTCGAGACAGTGCCGTCGCTCATCACGTCCGCGAAGAAGAGGAGCGCGTATTCGTCTTCGGCGACGTCGGTTATCTCGCGTCCGATCATGTCGACCCAGCGGTCGAAGACCTGCTTGAGGTTATCCGGGGTAATCTGGGTGCGGACGATTTCGCCGGACTTGATGGCGGCCTTGACGGTGTCGATGAACTCGCGCTCCTGGGTCTCGATGCGGAACGTCACGAAGTGCGTACCGATGAACTGCGAGACGACGTCGAGCGCCTCCTGCGTCACGTCGCTCGCGGACTTGCCCCACTTGATCTGCACCGACTTGTCCTTCAGGAGCGGGAGCGCGACCTCGGTCTTCATAAGCGCAGCCTTGGCCGAGTCGACGACGCAGAGGAACGGCGGGATCGCCTCGCCGTCCCGGAGCGCCACCCAGACGTAGTTGAGAAGCTGGGTGAACATGAAGTAGACGGAGCGCTTTGAACCGGCTTTCGCCTCGAACCAGATTTCCTTCGTCTGGATGTCGATGAGATTGCGCTGGACGTTCTTGAGGCCAAGCGCCTTGATGTACGCGGCCTTGACGTCCTCCTCCGACGTCGCCTTGCTCAGTGTCTCGTAGAGTGTCATCAGCGTGTATTATACCAAAAATCTGCCGCGGAATCTGCCGCGGACGGCGTTCCAAACGCCGGAAAATTGGTCTGACCGAAATTCCGGTGTTTGGAATCTCAATCTGCCGCGGAATCTGCCGCGGAATCCCACCCAATCTGCCGCGCAAACTGCACCCCTGCTAGGGCATCCGCTTCGCGGACAGCCTACGGCTGGGGGATATGCGGAAAGTGCCGCGGAAAGTGCCGCGGTGAACCAGATTCTTTATATGGTATAATACACACAACAGGAGGATACCATGACCGAAAGCGAAATAGAAAAACTTCGATCCCGCGCCGGCGAATACAACGGAGAGAGTCGCGAGCAGGCGTTGGCGGATTTCAAAGAGGGCCCCGTCCCGAAGATGAAGTGGACGATGGAGCACATCCTCGAACACCTGATTAGAAGCCTCACCTTGTTGAAGGCTGGTAAATGTTCAGGATACTTCGGAAGTTCCTACCAGTTCTCGCTCGACGAAATTGCGCGCATCCTCGCCACCGATACCTTCCTGGATTATGAAGGCCTCCGCTTTAACGAAAAGGCGGCTGCTGCTGCCCCCGCCAATGCGTCCTTTGACGACGTGACAGAACCGGTCGAGATCAGGGAATGGACGCCGGAATTCGGCCTGTGGTGCAAAATCGTCGCGGCGCTTTCCGAATACCTGTATACCGGCGCGGTCCTGGCGAAGGCTGCCAATCCACACTCCAGCACTGCCTACCTCTTCCTCCGCGCCTGGAAGATCGTCCGGATGATTGAACAAAACAAGGGCAACTACTGCTCCGCCAACAGACAAGAAGCACTGACAATCGTGCGTCTTGCCGCCGTCGCGACGAAACGGCTCTGGATTGACATCGAGTTTGCCGGGCTCCCGCCCTTCAAGGCGGAGCCGATGGCCAAGCCCAAAGAGAACAAGCCGGCAAACCCCAAGGCCGGAAAGCCGAAGAGCGGCAAGGCAAAGGGCAAGAAGGCAAACTGACTGCCCGAGGAACCGCAAAATGGGCTTCAAGTACACCCATAGGGTCTATAACGACGTTCGGGACACCACCGCCGCCGAGCAGAACGTGCTGGCGCTCCTTGCGCACTTCGCGGACGACAAGACCGGCAAGTGCTTCCCGTCGACCTATACCCTTGCAAAGATGACGCATCTGCATCGTGTAACGGTCGCGCGATGCCTCAATTCCCTAAGACGGATGGGCTACCTCAAATGGATTTCTGGCGGGCGCAACAAGAATGGGCGCGCTGTATCCAACCTCTACCAGCTTATTTTGCCAGATCCGGCGCCAAAGCGCAAAAAAGTCGAATTTGCCGAGTTCTGGGATGACGAAGACAGCTCCAAGAGCAGAGTCGCGCAGTACGACCATGTCGCATCACTGGACGCTTCCGTAGACCAGAATCCGCCGGAATCGGGAGAGGACATCCCGGGCAGATTCGAACTTGGCGTCGCCCGAAGGGACGGCACCCTTGACGAGTCGCTGAAGAAGATAGCCGACGCCGCGCAGGAGACGAAGCGCTGCGAGCGGAAGTCGCTCGTGCAGCTGGCGATGGAAGCCGCCTGTACCGACAAGCCGGAGGACAAGCGGACATTCTCCCAGATTATGCTCTCCAAAGACTACGACACCTGCAACGAAACCATCTACCAGTTCGACTGCGAGCGTCGTGCAGGTGAATTCGGCCGCATCAAGAACCTTCCGGCGCTGCTGACAAAACGCCTTGCCGATTTGCCAGACAGAGCAAAGTAGCGCAAACTGCCGCGTTCACAAGGTGTCGGCAACTCGTCGACAACCTGTCGGCAAGTGGCCCAAAATCACGAGGGCCATAGTAGCACTGTGCTACTACCCCCAGTAGCGCTGTGCTACTACCCCCAGTAGCGCTGTGCTACTACCCCAGTAGCACAGTGCTACAGTATCATATATAGAACATCCATATATCATCCCGAATATCATAACCCGCCAAGGGCGGGAGAATGATCGGGTTGCTTGTCGCTAATTGTTGTTCGGCTGAGGTGGGCTCACGGGGGTAGCGCTCTCCCCGCACGGGGGGTACGCGGGGTTTGGGTTTCCCGCACGCCCCTTTTCCGCTCCCTACACGGCCCAAGCGATCTCCCTACACGGGGGGTTCAACCTTCCTACACGGCTTGAACGACCTCCCTACACGGCCGAGGCGATTCCCTAGCACCGGCAAGGCGGTTCCCTAGCACCGGCAAAGCCCTTCCCTAGCACGGGTTTTTGGTTCCCCAGGAGCGTGATTCGTGCTCTGTTCTGCCGCGCAAACTGCCGCGGTGGTTGGGTAGAACCGGGGGATTTTTGAGCCTCTAGGGAGGGATTTATGAACCTCACGAAGGGAGATTTTGAACCACACCGAGGGGAATTATGAGCCGCAAGGCAGATTCACCCTGCCTGCGTGGACCGTTTGGACCTGCCTACCGCCCTCTTCACGTTTACTAGGCGAAGCAATTGGTTTCCTCAATCTACCGACATAGGAAATATGATATAATACACAATCTAACGACGGGGTGCTGGGGCGCAGGGCGCGTCTTGGCTGAGAACAGACCCGCAAAACCTGATCCGGGTAATGCCGGCGGAGGAAGCAGATGAACATTGTCTATCAAGGCGAGGCCGTCGAGACGACGGCGAAGACGGTGGCCGAGTTTCTCTCGGCGCGGGGCGTGGACCCGGCCAAGGCGATTGTCGAATACGGCGGCGAGGTGTATGCGCCTGGATCCGACCTCCAGGCGCTAATTCTCGCTGAAGGCGCCGCGCTCGATGTGTTCAAGCTGACGGCGGGAGGCTGAGATGTCCGCAAACACCTATCTCACCCCCAGCGAGCGCGCCGTACTTGAAGCAGCGCGAGTGGGGATCGCCGGCGCCGGCGGACTCGGCTCCAACTGCGCGATGCACCTCGTGCGCGCCGGCGTAAGGAACCTGACCGTCGTCGACTTCGACGTCGTCAACGAGTCGAACCTCAACCGCCAGTTCTTCTTCCGCGACCAACTTGGACTCAAGAAGGTAGAGGCGCTCAAGGCGAACCTGCTCCGGATCGACCCGGACGCGGACATCCGCTCCGTCGACCTGCGGCTAGACGCGGCATCGGCGCGGGAAACCTTCGCCAACTGCGACATCGTGGTCGAGGCATTCGACGTCGTCGAGGCAAAGGCGATGCTTGTCGCGGCGCTTGCGCCATCGGGCAAGCGGATCGTCACTGCAAGCGGGCTGGCTGGCTGGGGGCGGTCGAACGCAATGCAGGTGAGGCAGATGGGGAACATCGTCGCCGTCGGCGACGGCGAGACTGCCGTCGGAGAAAGCGCCGCGCCCGCCTCGCCCCGGGTCGGAATCGCCGCGGCAATGCAAGCCAACAGCGTCGTCGCAATGTTGCTGGGCGAGGAAATATAGAGAGAGATTTTAACACAGAGACACAGAGACACGGAGGCACAGAGAACAGAAATGGAAGATAATGATATCAGCAAGGAGGTGCTTGATGCGGCCATAACTGTGCATCGGACGCTTGGGGGTCCTGGATTGCTTGAGTCAGTGTATCAAGATGCGCTTGCCTACGAATTGGCACAAAGAGGTTTTAAGGTCGAAAAGGAGGTTCATGTCCCGGTAGTCTACAAGGGCGTTGTCGTGGGCGATCCGCTGCGAATCGATCTGCTTGTGGAGGGGCGTGTCGTTGTCGAATGCAAAGCGACAGACAAAGACAATCCGATCTTTGCAATTCAAACTCTTACATATCTTCGCCTCATGAATTTGCATTTGGGGCTGCTTGTGAATTTCGGAAAGGAAACACTTATTTCCGGATTCAAGCGCATAGTCAACTAACGCTTTAACCTAAAACGACAATAGAGATCCTACACAAATGATTTGTCATAACAAAGAGACACATAAGCACAAAGGCACAGAGGTTTTTGAGTGCGCCTTCGGCGCGGGGTCTGGGGTGGCAACCCCAGCTTCTAACTCTGTGTCTCTGAGTCTCTGTGCCTCTGTGTTAAAAATCAAATTTGAAAGGAAAGAAAAATGAAAGACCTAATCATCGGCGGCAGGAAGTTCTCGAGCCGCTTCTTTCTGGGAACGGGCAAGTTCGCCTCGGGCGAGCTCCTGAAGGCCGCCATCGCGGCGAGCGGCACCGAGCTCGTCACCACCGCGCTCACGCGCGTCCACGAGGACGACGCCGCGCACGACGACATCCTCGGCGTCATCGACCGCTCGAAGGTCGAGGTGATGCTCAACACCTCCGGCGCGCGCAACGCAGCCGAGGCCGTGCGCATCGCCAAGCTTGGCAAGGCCGCCGGCTACAACTGGATCAAGATCGAGGTCCACCCCGACGCGCGCTACCTGCTGCCCGACCCGGTCGAGACGCTGGAGGCGGTGAGGGAATGCGCGAAGCTCGGGATGGTCGTCCTCCCCTACATCAACGCCGACCCCGTCCTGGCGCGCCACTGCGAGGACGCCGGCGCCGCGGCGGTGATGCCGCTCGGCAGCCCCATCGGCTCCAACCGCGGCATCCGCACCCGCGACATGATCGAGATCATCGTCGAGCAGAGCCACGTGCCCGTCGTCGTCGACGCCGGCATCGGCCTCCCCTCCCACGCCGCCGAGGCGATCGAGCTCGGCGCTGACGCCGTCCTCGCCAACACCGCGGTCGCCGCGGCGGACGACCCGGTGGCGATGGCGAAGGCGTTCGGCCTCGCCGTCCAGGCCGCCGAAATTGCGCTCAAGGCCGGTCCGCCCTCCTCCCGCGCCACCGCGAGCGCGACGAGCCCCATGGACATCTTCAAGTAGTATCTCCGATGTTCCCGCTGCTGAAATACACGGCCGAGCAGGTCGACGACTACTTCGCCAAGGTGACGCCGGAGATGGTTGAGGCGTCGCTCGCGAAGGACCGCCACGACTGGTTCGACCTCCTGAACCTCATCTCGCCCGCCGCGTACCCCTTCATGGACGCGATGCGCAAAAAGGCCCGCCTCGCGCGGATCAAGTACTACGGCAAGACCGTCAGCGTCTACGCCCCCCTCTACATCGGCAACACCTGCGTCAACCACTGCCGCTACTGCGACTTCCGCCGCGAGCACACCGGCACGGTGCGGCGCAACCTTACCCTGGACGAGATCCGCGTCGAGGCCGAGGCGATCCGCGCAAGCGGCATCGACAACCTCCTCATCGTCGCCGGCGAAGACCCGAAGGTCAACTCGGTCGAGCACTTCTGCGACGTCGCCCGCCTCCTGAAGCCGATGTTCTCCAACCTCTCGCTCGAAGTCGCGCCGCAGACCGAGGAAGGCTACCGCGCGATGTTCGAGGCCGGCTTCGAGTCCCTCACCTGCTTCCAGGAGACCTACGACCAGGAACGCTACAAGTACTTCCACCCGGCCGGGCCGAAGTCCAACTACGAATGGCGGCTCTGGACCCAGCTCCGCGCCGGCAGGGCCGGCTTCCGCATCCTCGGCTGCGCCTTCCTGCTCGGCCTTACGCCGTGGCGCAGGGAGGCGGCGAGCCTCGCGGCGCACGCGCTGTACCTCATGAAGGAGTGCTACGAGTCGAAGGTGCAGTTCGCCTTCCCGCGCTTCTGCCGCGTCGAGGGCGGGTTCGTGCCGCCGTGCGAAGTCGAGGAGCGCGACGTCGACCTGATGATGCTCGCCTTCCGCATCTGCTTCCCGCAGTGCTGCATGACCGTCTCGACCCGCGAGGCGCCGGCCTTCCGCGACTACATCGTCCAGGTGGCGGCGGACAACATGAGCGCCGGCTCGCGCGTGACGCCGGGCGGCTACGCCGTGCTCGAAAAGGAGCACGCCGCCGACGTCGCCCAGTTCACCCTCACCGACCGCCGCGCGCCGAAGGAAGTCTACGAAGCGATCAAGGCGAACGGCCAGGAGGTCGTCTTCAAGAACTGGGATAACAGGATATAGTTGAAAAGTTGAAGGGTTGAAAGGTTGAAAGGTTGAAAAGTTGAAAAGTTGAAAGGTTGAAAGGTTGAAAAGTTGAAAAGTTGAAAAGTTGAAAGGTTGAAAGGTTAAAGGAGAAAGCAAAATGACACAGCTTGAGGCGGCCCGCAAGGGCATTGTGACGGACGCGATGAAGCGCGTAGCCAAGGACGAGGGACTCGACGCCGAGGCGGTGCGCGCCGCCGTCGCGTCCGGCGAGGCGGTGATCCCGCTCAACCCCGCTCACCGCAACTGCATGCCGGTCGGCGTGGGACGGATGTTCACCACCAAGATCAACGCCAACCTCGGCCGCAGCGTGACCCACTCCGGCAAGGGCGACGAGCTCGAGAAGCTCAAGGTGGCGCTCGACGCCGGGGCGGACTTCGTGATGGACCTCTCGGTCGCGTCGTCCGAGGACGAGATCGCGACGATCCGCCAGGGCATGCTCGACGCCTCGCCGAAGCCGCTCGGCACCGTGCCCATCTACGAGACCATTTCGCTCCTCGGCGACATCCCGAAGATGGACCCCAAGTTCCTCATCGGCGTCATCCGCCGCCAGGCCGAGCAGGGAGTCGACTTCATGACCCTGCACGCCGGGCTCCTCCTAAAGCACATCCCCGCGGCGATGAAGCGCAAGATGGGCATCGTCTCGCGCGGCGGCGCGATCATGGCCGAGTGGATGATGGAGAACAAGGCGGAGAACCCGCTCTACGCCAACTGGGACGAGGTGATGGACATCCTCGCCGAGCACGACGTCACCGTCTCGCTCGGCGACGGGCTCCGCCCCGGCTGCCTCGCCGACGCCTCCGACGCCGCGCAGTTCGGCGAGCTGGACGTCCTCGGCGAGCTCGTCGAGCGCTGCCGCGCACGCGGCGTGCAGACGATGGTCGAGGGCCCGGGCCACGTCCCCTTCGACCAGATCCGGATGAACATGGAGCGCCAGCAGGAAGTCTGCAGGAAAGCCCCCTTCTACGTCCTTGGCCCCGTCGTCACCGACATCGCGCCCGGCTACGACCACATCGTCTCGGCGATCGGCGCGACCGCCGCGGCCACCTACGGCGCGTCGCTCCTCTGCTACGTGACGCCGGCCGAGCACCTCGGCCTCCCCGACGCCGAGGAGGTGCACCAGGGCTGCATCGCCTACAAGATCGCCGCGCACGCGGGCGACGTCGCCCGCCACCTGCCCGGCGCGCGCGACCGCGACGACGCGATGTCCGACGCTCGCGCGGCGTTCGACTGGGACCGCCAGTTCGAGCTCTGCCTCGACCCGGAGCGCGCGAAGGCGCGGTGGCTGAAGACGCGCGCGTTCACCGACGAAGCGCACGGCGACGACCACTGCTCGATGTGCGGCAAGCAGTTCTGCGCCGTCCGCACCTCGCGCCGCATCCGCGAGCTCGCTGCGAAGATGTGACCGTCGCCCCTGGAGTTTGGTATAATACACACATATGAAAACCTACGGAATCATACCCAGCCGGTACGGCTCGAGCCGCTTCCCCGGGAAGCCGCTCGCCGTCATCGCCGGCAAACCGCTCGTCGCCTGGGTGGTCGACGCGGTCAAGCGCGCAAAAGGACTCGACGCGGTGCTCGTCGCGACCGACGACGAGCGCATCGTCAAGGCGGTCGAGGACTGCGGCGGCACCGCGGTGATGACCCCGAGCGAGCTACCGAGCGGCACCGACCGCATCGCCGGCGCCGCGCGCGCGTTCCTCGGCGGAGACTTCGACGACGACGACATCCTCGTCAACATCCAGGGCGACGAGCCGCTCATCGACCCGAAGCTGATCGAAAGCCTCGCCGCGAAGCTGAAGGACGACGCGCGCTGGTCGATGGCGACCGCCGTGACGCCGATCAAGTCCGCGGCAGACCTCGCCGCGAAGACGGTGGTCAAGGTCGTCCTCGACCGCGACGGCGGCGCGCTCTACTTCTCGCGCTCGCCGATCCCCTGCACCCGCGACGGCGAAAGCGACCTCGCGAGCGGGCTCTTTGTCCGGCACCTCGGCATCTACGCCTACCGCGGCGGCTTCCTCAAGCGCTACATCGCCGAGCCGCCGTGCCCGCTCGAGTCGACCGAGAAGCTCGAGCAGCTGCGCGCGCTCTGGATGGGCGCGAAGATCGCGGTGGTGGAGACGAGCGACGAAGGCGTCGGCGTCGACACGCCCGAGGACGCGGTGCGCGTCGGAAAGCTCCTCGAAGCGCGCAATGCGTGAGTTTGCCGCCATCCCCGCCGCCGAGCGCCGCCGCATCCGCCGAGCGGCGTTCGTCGCCTCGCTGCCGGTGCTGATGGGCTACGTCACCATGGGCTTCGCGGCCGGGGTGCTGATGGCGGTCAAGGGCGGTCTTGTCCATCCGGCGGCGTGGTCCGCCCTGCTCGCCGCCAGCACCGTCTCGGGCACGCTCTCATTCGCCATCGTGCCGCTCGTGGCCGACGGCGCCTCGCTCGCCGCGGTGGCGGCGCTCACGCTCGGCATCAACTTCCGCTACGCCTTCTACGGCTTCTCGATGCTCGGGCGCTGGCGCGGCATCCCGCGCCTCCAGAAGTGGTTCCTTGTCCATTCGCTGGCGGACGAGATCTACGCCCTCGACCTCGCCTGCCGCGAGACCGACCCGCTCAAGCACCGCCTCTACTGCCTCTGGAACCACGCGCTCAACGTCTCCTACTGGATCGTCGGCACAACCTCGGGCGCGCTCGCCGGCGCGGCGCTGCCGATTCCCTCGAAGGGCATCGAGTTCGCGATGGTGGCGCTCTTCATCGTCATCCTGACCGACCAGGTCGTGGATTTCGCCGCCAGGGCGAAGGAAAGGAAAGCCAATGGAAAGTGAAGCCGCCAGGATGCTCGCGGTGATCGCGGTCGGCTGGGCGGTGACCTTCTCCCTCCGGCTCGTCCCCTTCGCGCTCTTCGCGGCCGGCGGGCGCACCGCGCCGAAGTGGGCGGAGCGGTTCGGCGACTTCGCCTCGCCGGTCATCATCGCCGCGCTGATCGTCTACTCCTACTCCGGACTCGAATGGCGCACCGCCTGGCCGTACCTCGCCGGCGTCCTCACCGTCGCCTTCCAGCTCTGGCGGCGGAATCCGCTCCTGTCGATCCTCGCCGGCACGGTCTTCTACATGTGCATGCTCGCCTCGACGTGCACCACCCCGTCGTCACCGTCGCCCCCGAAGGCGTCTACTTCGCCGACCGCCGCGTCCGGCCCCAGGACGTCCCTCGCATCCTCGACGACTACGGCGTCCCCCGCAGCCAGACCATCCACATCCGCGTCGACCCGCGCCTCAGGCACTCCCCCGAGCCGAACTTCCTGATGGCCTGCCTCGCCAAGAACGGCTACACCCGCCCGATCCTCGTCTCGGACCGCCACGCTGTCTCCGAGACCATCGGCCCCGTGCCGCGCCAGTTCGAGACCTGGTCGCGCGACGACACCCCCGACCCGCTGCCAAGCCGCGGCGCCAGCAGAGGAAAGAAAAGATGAACCTTCAGGAAGCCTCCGCGCGCGCCGCCGAGCTGCGCCGCCTGATCGAAAAGGCGAACCACGACTACTACGACCTCGCCGCGCCGACCGTAGGCGACCGCGACTACGACCTCTGGGAGGCGGAGCTCCTCAGGATCGAGGGCGAGTTCCCTTCCCTCGCCGACGCCTCCTCTCCGGTCCGCAACGTCGCCGGCGGCGTCTCCGACGGCTTCGCCAAGGTGCGCCACGATCCACCGATGCAGTCGCTGGACAAGACCCACGCCAAGGACGAGCTCGCCGAGTTCGACGCCTTCGTGCGCAAGACGGTCACGGACTTCACCTACGTCGTCGAGCCGAAGGTGGACGGCGTCTCGATTTCGCTCCGCTACGAGGACGGACGGCTCGTCCGCGCCGCGACGCGCGGCAACGGGACTATCGGGGACGACATCACCGCCAACGCGCTCGCCATCGCCGCGGTGCCGCGCGAGCTGCCCGCGTCCGCGCCGCGCGTCCTGGAGGTGCGCGGCGAGGCGTACATGACGCGCAGCGGCTTCCTGGAGCTGAACGAGCGCCAGGCCGCGGCAGGCCTGGAGGAGTTCGCGAACCCGCGCAACGCCTGCGCCGGATCGCTCAAGCAGCTCGACGCGCGCGTGACCGCCTCGCGTCCGCTCGACCTCGTGGTCTACAACTCGGGCGGGGCGGGGTGCGACGACTTCGCCAGCCATTCGGAGATGATCGCCGCCTTCCGCGGCTGGGGCTTCCCGACCGCGCCGTGGTCGCGCCGGGCGAAGACGATCGAGGAGGTGTTCGCCGCCATCGACGAGCTGCAGGAGCGGCGCCACGACTTCCCGTTCGAGATCGACGGCGCGGTGGTGAAGATCGACGAACGCGCGCTCTATCCCGTCCTCGGCGCCACCGCGCACGGCCCGCGCTGGGCCCGCGCCTACAAGTACGCGCCCGAACGCGCCGAGACGGTGGTCGAGTCCATCACCGTCCAGGTCGGCCGCACCGGCATCCTCACCCCGGTCGCGGAGCTCAGGCCGGTGGAGCTCGCCGGCTCCACCATCGCCCGCGCCACCCTGCACAACGAGGACCAGATCGCGCGCCAGGACATCCGCATCGGCGACCACGTCTGGATCGTCAAGGCCGGGGACGTCATCCCCGCGGTCGACTCGGTCATCGTCGAGAAGCGCACCGGCGCGGAGCGGAAGTTCGAGATGCCGGCGAAGTGCCCGGTCTGCGGCGGCGAGACGAAGCGCGCCGATGGCGAGGTGGCCGTCCGCTGCGTGAACCCGGCCTGCGGCGCACAGCTGCGGCGTCGGCTCGAGCACTTCGCCTCGCGCAACGCGCTCGACCTCAAGGCGCTCGGCGAGAAGGTGGCGGACGCGCTCGTCTCGTCGGGGATGGTGAAGGACCTCCTCGACCTCTTCTCGCTCGACCCCGCGGCGCTCGAGAGCCTCGACCTCGCCGAGGGCGCGGACGAACCCGCCGGCGATACGGCGGAGCTGCTGCCAGGATTCTCGCGCCCCACCCGCAAGTTCGGCCGCAACGCGCAATACCTCATAAAGGCGATCGGTGAGGCGCGAACGCTGCCGCTCCACCGTTGGCTCTTCGCAATCGGCATCCCCAACGTCGGAGTGACGGTAGCGAAGGACATCGCCGCGGAGCACGAAAGGTTCAGCGAACTCGCCGGGAGCGCGGTCCTCAAGAACGTCGTCGAGAACGACGCGAAGAAAGGCAAGGAGCACCTGATTCTGCCGATCAAGGTCGAGGCCGCCAAGGCGGTGCTCGCGTTCTTCGAGAGCGACTACGGCCGTCGGTTTGCCGAGCGGATGGCCGCGCTCGGGATCGACCCGGTGTCGGAAAAGACGGCGCCGGCGAAGACCACGGGGCCGCTCGCCGGCATGGGCTGTGTCCTCACCGGCACCCTTTCGCGCCCGCGCGGCGAGTACGCCAAGCTCATCGAGGCGGCGGGCGGAATCGTCCAAAGCGCCGTCACCTCGAAGACCCGCTACCTCATCGCCGGCGAGAACACCGGCGCCACCAAGACCGCCAAGGCGCACGCGCTCGGCACCGAGGTAATCGACGAAAAGCGCCTCCTGGAGTTGCTCGGCTAAGCCAGCACCGGCAATTATCTCACGTCTTGGCGGACCTGGAGGTCAAGGTGCGACAGCTCCGCCGGCGCATCCGCCAAGACCTCCACTACCGCGGCGTCCTCTTCGTAAGGCTGGACGCCCGTCTTGCGCAGCAGGCGCTTCCAGAGGTCGCTACGATCGCAACTCACGACGCGAACGCAGCGCATCGTAGCGGGTCTTCAGGACTGCGACGAGCAGCAGGGTAGACGCAAGCCAGGCGGCGAGCGGGCCCGCCCATCCGCCGAAGAGGTGGGCGAATCCCGGCGAGAACATCCGGCCAAACGCCGTGAACACGGGTGTGAACACGTCTGCGCAGAGATAGGCAAGCAGCGAGGTGCGGCCGAAGAGGACGAGCAGCGCAGTCGCCCTTCCCGCCGCCGCCGAATCGGCAAGGCGGATGTCGAAGAGCGCATAGAGCGCCGCGAGCGAGAGGCAGCTCCAGCCCATCGCCTGCGCGGTGAAGGAAAGCGTGTAGATGTGCTTGATCGGCGGTATCACCGGCACGAGCGCCCAGCCCAGCGCCAGCAGCGCCGCGCCGACGGCGCCGAGGCGCGCCGCGCGGCGGGTCGGCGCGAGGGCGGCGTCCGTGAGGATCTCCGTCGCGCACATTCCCGCGAGCCCCATCGCGGCGAACATCGGAATCGTCGCCCACCAGGTGTAGCCGGGATCGGCCAGCTCGAGGACGCGCGAAGTCGCCGGGACGGTGAACGGCACGAACCAGTTCTCGAAGAGCGCGGCGGCGTTGCCGTCCTTCGAGTAGTCGCCGAGGAACGCGAGGACGAGCGTATAGAAGATGGCAAGCGCGGCCGGGACCGCAAAGCGCACGGCGCGCGACGGGATGCGGTATACAAGCGCGCACGCGAGGTAGCCGACGGCGATCGACTGGAGCGTGTTGTCGAACGGGCTGATCAGGTTCGCGTCGAGCGTCAGGAGCCGTCCCTGCGCGACCATGCCGAGGATCCAGAGGACGGCGAAGCGCGAAAGGACGTGCCGCCAGTAGCGCCAGCGCGCATGGCCGTTGTCGAGCCGCCCCTTCATCGCGAATGGAACCGCCGCGCCGCTCATGAAGATGAAGAGCGGCATGATGATGTCCCACAGCGTAAATCCGCCCCAGGCGTGGTCGAACTGCGCCAGAACGCCCTTCGGCAGCCCAAACGACTTGTCGAGCGCCCACACGAACGGCCCGATTACCGTGAGGAGGAACATGTCCGCGCCCCTCAGGATGTCGAGCGAGACGAGCCGCCTCTTCTTTGCCGCTGCAGGATTGTCCATCAGCACGTCATTCCTTTCACCTGGACGGAGGCGGAATCCCAAGCCCGCGCCGCGCCTCGGAGACATGGTCGGTCACAAAGGCGTCCGCACCGGCGTCCCGGTACTCGGCCGCCATCTCGGCGCTCTGGACAAACCAGAGCGACACCCAAAGTCCCTGCCGCTGCAGGTAGGCAACGTCCGCCGGCGTCGTGATGCCGTAGAGGACGCGCATGTTCACGCCGAAGAGCCCAAAGCGGTCGCGCCAGCCGACCACCGCCTCGATCTGCTCCTCCCTGGTGCGCGAAGAGCCGCCGACGGTGCTGTGCCAAAGGCCACGCTCCTCGTCCTGCCAGATGCCGACGTGTCCAACGCGGCGGATCGCGGGGTGGTGCTCGCGCATATAGGCGAGCGCCGCCTCGGAAAACGTGGCGACCATCAGCCGCGATTCGTCGATGCCGGCCTGCCTGAAGGTAGCGATGACATTCTCGGCGAACTTGGGCGAGAACCGCTTGAAGTCGATCCAGAACTGCGGAATGTCCTTGACGACGGCCAGCGCCTCGTCCAGCCGCACGATCCGCTCGTGCGCATAGCCGCCGACCGGGACGAGAAAGCCGCGGGCGACGATTTCGTCGTAGGTCACGTCGCATACGCGGGCGCCCCATTTCATCGCCCGATACAGGTCCACGTCGTGCCCCATGACCGCGACGCCGTCCTTCGTCTCCAACAGGTCGAGCTTTACGATGTCGCATGCCGTCGCCACGGCGTTCGAGTACGCCGCAAGCGACGCCTCCGGCATCTCCAGGTCGCCGGCGCCGCGGTGCGCGACCATCAGCGGCGCGCGCGTCCTGCAGCCCACGGCAACAACGCAGCAGATCGCCGCCGCAACCGCCGCGGAAAATATTCCCTTTGCCATGCGCGTATTATACCAAAAACCTATGCTTAGTAGCGGGCTATAGAATGTAATACACCGTACCCGCTGGCCTGAAGAGCTTATCGTCGTAGTAGTGCCCTTCGGGACCGGCGGTGAAGGTGCCATCTATGGTCAGTGCCGCGTTGTAGCAAATATCAACCATCGTCGCTACGCCGTTCGGATCCTTGCACGGCACAAAGTAGTGGATGAGCTCACCCGACCGCCAGACCTTGAAGGAGTAGAGCCGGTGCTTGCCGTAGTTGCCTGGATATGTATCGATTGTTCCGCCGCTATACACAGCGAAAAGCACCATTCGATCGCCGGCAGCTGTAAAGCCAATAACCGGCGTGTGCGTCTGCCCGTTGCCGCCCGACCATGAAACCACATTCCTGTCGGCCGTTACGGTGTACTTCACGTCTGTGGAAAGCGCAGGCTCAAGAAGGTTGCCTGATGCCGAGTTGTAGTCGAATCGGAACTTGCCGCCGCTATTGCCCAGCATGTGCAGCGTCCAGGATGCGGTCGATGTTGTCGAGCCTCGTGCGCACCATACACCCTGATTTCCTGACAAGGCATCACCGACCGACGACGGCCACTCGACCACCGCCTCGGCCTTGTCTGTCTGCGGATGCGGAATATAAGAGGTGACGATGCGGGCGTCCTCACCGTTACCCTGAATATACTGGACCTCGGTGTATCCAGCTGGCAACTTTCCATTGTCGCCAGGGGCGATGAATGTCCCCTGGACCGTCAGCGTCGCGGGATTGTCGCAGACGTCAACCATCGTCGCCACGCCGTTCGGGTCTCTGCACGGTACGAAATCGTGAATGAGTTCATCCGAGCGCCAGACCTTGAAGGAATATAGCCGGTGCTTGCCATAGTTTACGACTTCGGTGTTGACACCTCTGGCATAGGACGCGAACAGCACTAATGGGTAGCCTGTCGACTGAAAAATGGTGCTTTCAGTATGAGTCTGCCCGTTGCCGCCCGACCAGGTAAACATGTAGCGATCGGCGGTGACGGTGTATTTCACCCCCTCGGAGATTTCTGGCGTAAGCAGATCTCCCCGTGTTTTGTTGTAGTCAAAACGAAGATTGGAACCGATTGCGAACAATGTATAAGTTTTGTCCGTCCCGCTAGTGCCTCGCGCACACCAGACTTGCTGGTTTCCGCCGATTGTCTCCGCTGGCCACTCGATTACCGCCTCGATTTTGTCTGTCTGCGGATTGGGGGTGTAGTCGGTTATGAGGCGGGCGCTCGCGCCGTCACCCTGGATGTACTCAAGTTTGGTGTAGCCAGATGGCAGATCCGTCGCCTGCGTGCTCTTCGCCGGAACTGCCGCCGCCGCGAGCATTGCGCCCGCCGCCAGTGCCTTGACCGCGGCAGATTTGACCAATTGGGTGTTCATGGTGTTTTCCTCGTTGTTGGTTTCAGAATTGGCAGTTATCACCTCGGGTTGCTGGGGACTGTCCCCATTGGTTTCGCGGTTCGTGGTTCGTGATTCGTGGTTCGAGGCCGGGGCTTGAGACGAGAGACTTGAGACGGCAGGCTCGGGGTCTGTCCCCACGGCAGGCAATCCTGTCAAAGCCCCCTCTGTGTCCTTTGTGCTCTTTGCGTTAAAAACAACCTCCGCTTCTTCTGCCGCGGGCTCCGCCGCAGCGAACGGCGATGGGGCGAGGCCGGTGACAACCGCCGCTGCGTAGAGGAGCGAGGCCCCGGCGAGAATTACGCCAAGCGCAATGGCGGGTGCGCGGCCCAGGAGCTTGCCGAGCCGCCGCGCCAAAAGCTTGCGGGCGTAATAGAACCGATTCTTCACCGAAATCTCGCTGATGCCGAGCAAACGGGCGATTTCCCCGAAGGAGGCGGACTCAAAACAGCGCAAGACGATTATCCGCCTCGTCTTGTCCGGCAGCGCCTCTATCACCTTGCGGATCACTTCGGAATCGGAATTGGAGAGTATCTCCTCGTCGGTGGAGTTGTCTTGCCGGCGGATTTCGCTGATAAGCTCAAGCTCGTCCTGCGAGAGATAAGATACAGCTTTCACCGACTTGCCACGCCCGGCCTTGCCGTGGATGTTGCGTAGGATGCCACGCAGCCACGGCAGCAGCTCGCCTTTCGAAGGGTCGAACCGCTCGCGGCCGAAGAGATACGCCTCAAAGGTCTGGAGCACCAGCTCCTCGGCGGCATGGGAGTCACCGGAGGAAAGCGTGAGCGCCTCCAGCATCAGTGCATCACGGTATCTATCGAGGAGAAGCGCCGCCTCCCGCTCGATGTCGCCGTGGATGTCTTTGATAATGCCCATCTAAAAGCATATTACCACCTCAAGGGAAAATAGTGTGAAAATTTTTCATCCCCTACTTGGACAGGTCGCGGCGGAGGAAGGCAAAGCGGGCGAGGGCGAGGATCGCGACGCCGACCAGGTAGAAGCCGGCGAGCGAGGCCATGCTGAAGCCCATCTTGCCGTCGAACGCCTTGGCGATGACCGGCAGCACCGTCGACGAGAGCGAACCGAAGAGAAACGCAATGCACATCATGATGCCGACGCCGGAGGCGTGGTAGCGCGGGTTCACCACGTCGAAGAAGCTCGCCATGAAGTTCGAGTCGTAGACGCCGCGGAAGATGCCGAAGCCGAACATCGCCGCGCAGCAGAGCGCGAAGGACGGGGTGAGCGACATCCAGACGATGAAGGGAATCGCCAGCCCCAGCCCCGCGACGCCGAGGTCGAGCCGGATGCCGGGACGGGACTTCACCAGCCGGTCGCCGATGCGGCTGCCGACGAGGACGCCGATCACCGCGCCAACGTAGTGCCAGACCACGGCGTGGAGGCCGGCCCAGCGCTGGAGGAACGGGCACGAGTCGAGGAACTGCGACTGTAGGTGCGACGGCATCCAGTTCTTGAAGCCGATGTCCACGTAGATCATCATCGCGAGGCCGAGCGTCACGCAGATCGCGGTCGGCTTGGAAAGGACTGCCTTCATTGCCTCGGCGATCGACGGCTTGTCCACCGCCCCCGAGGGCGCGGCGACGGGCTTGGTGTCGCGCAGGGTGAAGATCATCAGCGCCGCCCAGACGAGGCCAATGCCGCCGAAGATCCAGAACGGCGTGCGCCAGCTCTCGCCGCCCTTCCCGGCGAGGAAGCCGGCCAGGCTGCCGCAGCCGATGATGCCGATGTAGAGGCCGAGCTGCAGGATCGAGATCGCCGTCGCGCGCGACTCCTTGTGGAGCTGCGAGATAAGCGAGGTGGCGGAAGGATAGTAGAACGTCTGGCCGAAGCCGTTGAGGACGCCGTAGGTGACGATGAGGAGCCCGACCGAGGCGACAAAGCCGGAGAGGAAGATGCCGAGGCAGAAGATCGCCACGCCCGACACCACCATCCACTTGCGGCTGAAGAGGTCGGCGGTGAGCCCCGCGAACGGCACGCAGATGCCGTACATCATCGCGAACACCGTGCCCACCACGCCAATCGCCACCTTGTCCACGCCGATCGAGGCGCAGATCGCGGGAACCGACGGCCCGAAGAGCTGCCGCGTGCCCTGCTGGAGGAAAAAGGCAACCCACAGAAGCGCGAGCGCCCGCCATTTGTAGTCGATGTTTTTCATTTGCGTTTTCTCCTTAAGTCCCTGACGACTCACTCTGTACAAGCGCGACTCGCTCGAAGAACATCTTCCTGAGCAGCGGCAGACGGCGCTCCTGGCGTTCGAGCGCCCACATCGCAAAGCGCCACTTCTCGGCGAAGCGGTAGGCCGGCGGCACCGGCGGCGAGAAGGACTCGAAGCCGTCGCGCATCACCGAGAGCTGCCACGCCATCGCGCGGGTGCGGAACTCGAATCCGCTCATGAAGCGCTCCGCGAGATCGGCCATCGGCACCGTGTGGTGGCGGCAGAAGTCCTTCAGCGCGTGCGCGAAGTGGGTGAAGTAGAACGAGGCGAAGGCGTTCACGTTCTGGTCGGTGAAGGAGAGGTCCGGCCAGCCGAAACTGCCGCGGATGGAGCAGGTCGCCACCTTCTTCGGTACCACCTGCTCCTTGATGATGTCGTACTCGAACTCGTAGATCTCCTTGCCGACGCCATAGAGCGGGCTCTCGGTCTTGGGGTCGAACTTCTTCATCGCCATGTTCTGCGCGGCGGCGTCGCCCATCAGCGCGGCGAGGCCCAGCACCACGTCCTCGACCTCGACCGAGGAGTCCTCTCCGCTCCGGAACCAGTTGGCGGGGATCGACTCGATCGGCTCGCCCTCGCAGCGCATGCGGATGTAGAAGTCGGACGGCGCGGAGCGGGTGGAGGGGCGGCGGCGGAGCACCCGGTAGTAGGCGCTCATCGACACGCCCATCGCGCGCAGCGCGCCGATGCGCGCGAGCATGTACTCGGCGTAGCCGCGGCGGCGCGAGGAGAGCCCCTTCTCGATGAGGCTCGTCGCCAGCGGGCGCATGTTCGTCTTGTACACGACCTCGCGGGTGCGCCCGCGGCCGACCGGCACCGAGTCGTCCTCGCGGAGCTCGTAGATGTTCGCGTACTCCACCAACTCGTCCTTGGAGAGGAGTCCGCGCAGGTTGGAGAGCAGCACCTCGCTGCGAACGTCGGCGCCGGGGTGCATCACCGGCCGGCCGCCGACGAACGTCGCTCCCGGCAGCGCGGTGCGGCGGTCGTCGAAGGACGGAGTGGATCCGTCGCCGACGACGGAGTAGACCTCGCCGGTCACGTACATGTAGAGCTTCTCGACGAAGACGGGCGATGACTCGTCGGCGAACTCCGGCGTGGTCAGCAGCGACTGGTAAAGCGCCGCCGCCTCGCGCGCCTTCTGGATGACGCCGAGCTGGCCGAGCCGGCCGAGCGCGACCGCCTCCATCAGCTTCTCGAGCTCGGGGACGATCCGCTCCACGCCGACGCCGCGCCCGAGGCCGAAGAACTCGATCTCGTGGTGGCCGCGGTACTTGGGCATCCGCGAGAAGGAGACGGTGTTGCCCTCGAAGATGCTCACGATCTCCCGCAGCCCCGCCACGAAGTCGGCGGGCGAGGTCTCGGCGAGCGCCACGAGGCGCATGAACTCGGGGTAGGTCAGGAAGTGGACTCCGCGCGAGGAGTGGTAGTAGCGCGTCTTCGAGGAAATGCGCTTGCGCGACGCCGCGAGTTGGGTGAGCATCTCCTTCTCGGTCCACACCAGCGGCTTCACCCGCCACTCCTGGCCGAGGCGCCGGTAGTGGTCGAGCGCGGACTCGTTGCGGTCGAGCATCACCACGCCCCCGAGACCGAGTCCCGCGGCGTCCACGAGCCAGCGGTCGAGCGAGACGAGTTCCGGCGTTGGCACGTCGCGCTGCGAAACCTCGAGCCTTCCGTCGACGATGTTGGCGCAGAGGATGGCGCTGGTCATGACGTCGCTGCGGCGAGAGACCGGCAGCGAAGAGAGCTTCCAGAACCTGCCGTCCAGGAGCGGCATTGCCGCCACCGCGTGGTTGCCGGTGGTGACGGTCATCACCTTGCCGCGCCCGCGCCGCCGCAGCCAGCGCCGGTCCACCACCAGCACGCTCGGACGCTCGGCGAGGCGGGCGGAAACGCCGCGCTCGAAGACGAAGGTGTCGTCGCCAAGGTTGTACGCCTCGAAAACCCGCTCGCGCCCCATCGAAACCGTCTTCACCTGCCCGGCGAGCCTGGTGCCCGTCGACTTCACTTTCTTGAGCAGCTGGCGGATGGCGTTCATTTGTGGTGATGGTGGTGGTGCCCTTCCTCGGCGATGAGGTCCTCGGCCAGCGCGCCGGTGGCGTCGAGGTTGGCTTCGTCCGCCGCCGCGAGTAGCCGCTCCAGCGCCGGCAGCACGTACCTGCCGAACTGCGGCTGGCCGACCGAGGCGAGCCTGCCGTAGGCGCCGAGGCACTGCACCAGCCGCTCGACCGCCGCGAACGGCAGGACGCCGGCGATGTCCTCGCGTCCGGAGACCTGCGCGTACTTGAGCGCCAGCGCCTCGCGCTCGCGCTCGGAGATGTCGACGTAGGGATCGTAGACGAACGACGCAAGATCGTAGGCCGCGGGACCAAGCCGCATCCCCTGGAAATCGATGAAGCACGGCTCGTCGCCCTTCCAGAGCACGTTCGAGGACTGGAAGTCGCGGTGGACGAGCGCCTTCGGCTCGTGCTCAAGCCGGTCGGCGACCGCCTTCAGCTCCGTCTCCACCGCCGCCGGCATTTCGCGTCGGAACCGCGTCCCAAGGCAGTGCTCGGCGAAAAGCCCGCGCTCCCACGCCCAGGTCTCGGGACCGAACGCCTCCATGAGCTTCGGCAGGCCCTCCGCGGCGGAATCTGCCCAGCGCGCGCCGAGCGCATTGAACTTCGCGAGCTCCTCGACGACGCGCACGCGGTCGGCAAGCGACATCTTGCGCTCTTCGCCACCCCACTCCATCGCCAGCGCCTTGAGGTCGGGCCGGTCAGCGAGAACCGCCGGCACCGGAACGTCGCGCTCCTTCAGCCAGCGGGCCTGCGGCGCGTAGAGCGCGTTCTCGGAGCGCTTGGCGTCGTCGTAGACGATGGCAATCTTGTCGCCGCGGCGGAAGAAGGCGCGGTCGCTGCCGCGCGCGCCGAGGAATTCGACCGCGCCGTCGCCGTCGCCAACCGTCGCCTTGAGCTGCGGCAGGTCGGCGAAGGCGTTGTCGTCCTCGTGGCGGTTGACGTCAAGGTAGCTGTCGATCGACCCGGCGTCGGTCCATAGCATCCCCTTCGGCGAAACCGCCTTCACGAACCAGCCGTCGCCCATCGCGCGCTCGTAGGCGGCGATGATGGATGAAAAACCGGTCGGCTCGACGTAGTCGAGGATCTTCGCCGACAAGAGAGCAAAGCCGCAGTAGGTGAAGGTGCCGGGGAAGCCGGCGTCGTCGCTGCTCCAGTTGGTGACGAATCCGCTATGCGGCTCCACCTCGATCGTGCGCGGACCCGTCTCGGCCGTAAGCGCAAAAGCAATTGCGCCCGTCCCGTCCGCGCCCTTGACGCCCAGCGCGCCCTCGCCGAAGCCGTCGAAGCCCTCAAGGACGATGTCGCCGTTGACGAGGTAGAAGTCATCGCCGCCGATCCATTCGCGTAGCGGGTTAAGGACGCCGCCGGTGCCGAGGATCTCCGGCTCGAAGGCAGCGCGGCAGCCGTTTGTCGCACACCACGCCTCGACCTGTTCGTGCAGGTGGTGGCAGTTGACGACGATCTCCTCGACGCCCAGCGAGCGCAGCCTGTCGACGACGCGCGCGAGCATCGGCTCGCCCCAGACCGGCAGGAGCGGCTTGGGCACGGCGCACGTAAACGGCCTCAGCCGCGTGCCGAAGCCAGCCGCAAGGACGATGGCCTTCCTCACCTTCCTGTCGTTGAAATCTCGCATGAGTGTGTATTATATCATATTCGTGGTTCGTGATTCGCGGCTCGTTGTTCGTCCTGCCGCGCATGGTGAGAGAATCATATTTGACTTGATACCTGCCATGAACGCACCACCTTGCGCAATTATCACAATTATGATAAAATATGCGACATCAAAACGCAACGAGGGTTTACCCATGACTGCAACTCAAACAATCGACACTGACATCAGACCGATCTCAGACCTCCGCAACAAGTTTGCGGAGATTGCCGACTATGTGCAGGGCGGCAACACAATCATCTTCACCCGCAATGGCTACGGCTGCATGGTGACAATGAGCTTTGACGCCTACAAGCATCTCAACGACCCTGTTATTGGAGAGCTGAACAAAGCCGATGCGCTTTGCGAAGACGACACACGGCACTACACCCGCGCACAGTCGCTGAAGATACTGAAGGAACACCGCGATGCTCGGAGAAAAGTACACGCTTGACATCCGTCCGACGTTCATCGAGGAGTTGGACCGAGCGGTCGCCTACATCGAACAGCAACTTCGCAACCCGATTGCGGCAGACAAACTCATAGCAGATGTCTATTCCGCCATCGACAATATGCTCGACCATCCGCTCGTGACTGCTCCACGATACCGTCCGCCCGACGTTCAGCAGCCATACTATGCGATTCAAGTCGGCAACTACACGGTCTATTACATAGTCCACGACCATGTGATGGAAGTGCGATGGTTCAGGTATTCGAGGAGCGTCAGAGGCCTCTCAGCAAATCCAGTCTACGACACATCCAACCCATACGGGCAATAAACCAAACTCCCACTCCGCAACTTCACCGCTTGGTAGAACAACGGAATAATCAAGACATTGCCGCGCAATCTGCCGCGTAATCTGCCGCGGTGCGGCAGAGGGCGGGCCGAGCTCACAGCCCGTCGCCATAGTACAAAATCACGCCATTTCCCCGCTGCGCTCAGCCAGTTCCGCCCAGCGGTCGACTGCCGCCTCGAGCTCGGCTTCGGCAAGCGGTAGCCGGTCGGAAAGCGCCTTCGCCCGCGCAGGATCGGTCCGGTAGACGGATCCGTCCGCCAGCGCCTCGCGGATTTCCTTGAGTTCCCCTTCCAGCGCGTCGATCCTGCCCGGCAGGGCGTCCAGCTCTCGCCGCTCGTTGTACGAAAGCTTCCGGTCGCGCGGCTTGGGCGCATCGTCCCGGCGCGGCAGCTGCTTCTCGCGTCCTGCCTCTGCGCGCCGGTCCGTGCCGCGGTCTGGCGCGACGGCGCGCTGGCGCACATAGTCGTCGTATCCGCCCGGATACTGCCGCACCTGGCCGTCGCCTTCCAGCACGAAGGTCGAGGTCACCACGTTGTTCAGGAACTCGCGGTCGTGGCTGACGAGCAGCAGCGTCCCCGAATACGCCAGCAGCTGCTCCTCCAGCAGCTCCAGCGTCTCCACGTCGAGGTCGTTGGTGGGCTCGTCCATCACCAGCAGGTTCGCCGGCTTCAGGAACAGCTTGGCAAGCATCAGCCGCGCGCGCTCGCCGCCGGAAAGCGCCTTCACCGGCGTGCGCACCCGTTCCGGCGTGAAGAGGAAGTCCGCGAGATAGGAGTAGACATGCTTCTTCACTCCGCCCACCATCACCTCATCGCGATCGGACGCGATGTTCTCGCCGACGGTCAGCTCCGGCCGCATCTCGCTCCGCAGCTGGTCGAAGAACGAAAGCTCCACGTTCGTTCCGCGCACCACCTCACCTTCCGTCGGCGCGAGCCGCCCTGTCAGCAGGTTGAGGAGCGTCGTCTTGCCCGCGCCGTTCGCGCCGAGGATGCCGATCCGCTCGCCGCGCAGCACCGTGGCCGTGAAGTCCGAGATCACCGGTTTCTCCGCACCGGGATAGGCGAAGGTGAGGTTCTTCGCCTTCAGCACGCACGCGCCGCCGGGCGCGGCGGTGTCGAGCCGCATCGCCGCCGTTCCCGCGGCAGTCCGCCGCGCCGCGAACTCCTCGCGCAGCTTCATCAGCGCCGCGACGCGCCCCTCGTTGCGGGTCGTCCGCGCCTTCACCCCGCGACGGATCCACGCTTCCTCCTGGGCGAGCTTCCTGGACTTCCGCTCCCAGTAGACCTGCTCGTCCGCCAGCAGCTCGGCCTTGCGCTTCAGGAACGTCGGATAGTCGCATTCCCAGCCCGAGAGCTCGCCGCGGTCGAGGTCGAATATCTTCGCCGCCACCCGCCGCAGGAAGCGGCGGTCGTGCGTGACCACGATCACGGCCATGTCGCGCGCGCGGCGCAGCATCCCCTCCAGCCAGTCGATCGTCTCCATGTCGAGGTGGTTGGTGGGCTCGTCGAGGAGCAGCAGGTCGGGGCGCGACAGGAGCGCCGCCTCGAGGATGCTCCGGCGGCGCCGGCCGCCGGAAAGCGCGTTGAAGGCGGAGTCGCCGGGGCGGTCGGCCGGCACCTCCTGCGAGACGTAGATGGTCTTGAGCCCGGGGGCGCGGACGATTTCGCCGGAGTCGGGCTCGAGGTCGCCGGCGATCACCTTCAACAGGGTCGACTTGCCTTCGCCGTTGCGCCCCGTGAGCGCCGCGCGCAGTCCCTTCGAGACTGAAAGCGACACGCCGTCCAGCACGCTTGGCCCGCCAAACGCCAGCGTCACGTCCTTCAACGACATCAGAAAATCGCTCATGCCTTCAGCTACACGCCATCACCAAATGGATTCACGGTTCTGGCTCCAGTATATTCCATGTCAGCGACATTTCGCGTCACTATCGTCAGGCCGTGGACAAGAGCAGTCGCAGCAATCTGCGTATCAAGGTCGGGCCTTGCCTTGCCCATCCTGTTCGTCATCCCCTTGATCTCCCCCCACTTGACGGCCACGTCCCGGTCGAACGGGAGTATGCTTTCCTTGTATACGTCGAGGATGCGCTCCCTGAACCATGTCGACAGCTTCCGCCTTGCCGGATCTTCAGGCGGCAGGGACTCTATCCCCTCCATGATCTCTCCGACCGTTACCGCTGAGACGAAGAACTGGCTACTGGACGAATGACCGGACAGCCACTTCGCTACCTTCGCATTCGGGCGGCGCTTGGCGAGTTCGCTCAGGATGCATGTGTCGACAAGATAGTTCATGCTCACTTCTCCTGGAAAAGACGAGTCTTGTGACCACGGCCGCTGCGGGTTCTCCGCGGCGGAATGAGCGTGTCGAAATCAACGTCCACCGGACATGACTTGAAGGCGTCCGCGATGTTGCTGCTCGGCTCGGGCGCGATCTTCTCCCTGAACATCGCGTAGGATATGACGACTACAAGCGGATGGCCGCGCCTGGTGACCACCTGCGGCGTACCGTTAGCGGCGGTGTCGGCCACCGCCGAGAATTTGTTCTTCGCGTCCTGAAGCGCCCAAGTCATGTTCCCTCCTTTTCATCTAGTCTGTCTAGATGATTGGAGTATACCAAATTGCGCCGCGAGGTGTCAACCTGCCGCGCAACTTGCCGCAGGGTCAGTGCAGGTAGATGAAGAAGCCGGTGTTCTCGGCCCATTCCAGGACGTATCGCGTCGGCGCGCCGGAGTAGGTTGCGGTGACCTTCCCGCCCTTCGTGCGCTCGGCGAGCGTCCACGCGCCAGTCGTGTCGTTGTAAGTGTAGCGCGCAATCGACTTGACGTGCATCTGGTGCCCGGTCGTCTTCACCGTGTTCGTCTCCGCAAGCTCAAACTCCCAGCCGGACTCCATCTCAGCATAGCCGTAGGGAATCGTCGGCTCGCCAATCCGCGACGGCTCGCCGTCGATGTAGACCGCGGAGGACAGATCGCCGGCAAAGTCCTCCGCGGCGTTCTCGACGATGTTGGTGAAGAAGCCGCCGGTCACGTAGTCGTAGAGCCCGCGGAGGCCCGTCTCGGCGGACCGCGCCGGGACGAGGTCCCGCTGATACGTCGTGTCGGTTCCGACGCGTTCGCCGAGCTTGGTGCCGTAGATGGTCATGCTGTCGTAGCCGTTGAACGGGGCGGTGAGACCGAAGAGCCTGAACGTCGTCGACTGTGTCTGATCCTCCGCGCGCTGCTTGATTCCTATTAGCGTGTCCCCGTATTGTGCTCCGCCATCCGTCATGTGGATATAGAGGCTGCTGCGGTTCTTGACGGTATTGGCGGTAGTTGTCATTTGGCGGATTTCACTGTCGCCGCCGGTGGCGTAGTTGTAGCGGGTCCAGAAAAAGAGCGTTGTTCCTTGGTTGGCATTGCCGCCGAAATTGACGGAAAACTGCAGTCCGCCTGCGGATGGCGGTGCGCCGAAGGGGCTGACGCTACCTTGGTAGTTGTAGGTGTTGCCGGTAAACTTGAGGTCGATCACACAATAGGTATGGTAGTTCGGGTAGTATCCGGTGTCGATTATCTGGTTGCCGTTGGCGACAAGGCCGTCGAGGCGAGCATATCCAGCCGGGAAGTCCCGCCACTTCGCCGTGTGGAAGACGAGGCGGTGACGGCGCGAGTCGGGCAGATACGACGCCTCGCAGGTCGCGCCGTGCGCCTCCTCCTCCCAGACGTCGGTGCTCGTTTCCACGTAGCGCGTCCACCCGACGCAGAGCGACTGGTAGTCGCCGTCCGGCACGGAGTAGGCGACGCGGTGGGAAAAGGCCTCGCCAGGCACCGGCCAGCAGTAGTATCCCTTGCGGACCGACGCGCCGGCGCCGTCGTACGCAATCTGGAGCGGCGCAGCCGCGTTGTCCGTCATCTCGCCGGTCACGCGGAGCCTGTCGACCCAGGCGTTCCCCGCGAGTTCACTGCTCGTCAGCCGCCGGTTGTAGACGCGGATGGCGTAGAACTCGATCTCGGTGCGGGGATTGTTGAAGAACTTCCAACTGCTCCCGAGGTTGGCGGAATAGTTGGCGTACACGAGCGTTTGCGCGGCGGCGTTGATGAACAGCCCGTTCTGGGCCGACGACGAGTTGCGCGTGATGCGCCCGGCAATGGTCTGGCATTCGGTAACCTTGGCGCCACCGGTTCCGGTGTTGATGTTGTAGAGCTTCGCCTGGCCGGCGTTGTTTCCGTTTGGCGGAAGGTAGGCGTAGAAGGCGTCGTTCTGGTTGAACCGGTACCCGAAATGCCCCCATGGCGAAGTGAAGAATGACTGGAGGTTCCCGTAGTCGTCGGTCTGCGTCCAGCGGACGCGCCTCGCCGCGACCTCGATCGTGACGTCGTCGCCGTCGAGGCCGGTGATCGACGCAAGTTCAGGATACGTCCTCGACTCGGACGAGCCGACTGAATCCATCCCCTTCGCCGTGGCCGAGACCCATGCAGGCAGAGTGATGTCATTCGAGCCGACGAGGTCCTTCCAGACGGTCGGGCTGTCGGAATGGACGCCGCGCCCGGCGTTCTCGACGCCGTCCCACTGCGCCACCAGGCCGGACGACACATACGAAGTGGAGTCGAGGGAGAAGGCCGGCACCGTCTTGGTCGCCGTGACGTAGGACTTGCCGTTGGTGTCCTCCGCCTCAAGCCGCCAGTAGGTCGTGGCGTAGCGCACGAACGGGACGGCGGAGGTGACGACGGTGTTGGCGGAGATGGTGCCGAGGGCGCGGGCGACGCCGTCCGAGAGATCCGGCTCGCGGCCGCTCACGAAGCGGGCCGTCACCGTCGGCGCCGGGTCCGCCGACGTCACCAGCGACCAGACGAGGTTCACGCTGTTGGTGCTGACGTTCTCCAGCGCGGACTTGAGCGTGCCGTTGGAAATCTTCCCCTCGACAAAGCGCACGTTGTCCACGGCGGCGTTGGCCGTAACCTCGGCGTCGGTCAGCTTGCGGTTGTAGACGCGGATGGCGTGGAGGCGTACATCAGCGCGCGGCGCGCTGAAGAACGTCCAGTTGGTTGGCGGATCGGTCGGCAATCCATCGGTACCCTCCTTAGCCCAGCCTGGAACCGTCGCCGCATCGACGAGCAGCGTGTTGGACACGTCCCTTGGCATGGTGACCCTTGCAGTGTACGTGTGGCATTCAGAAACGTCGAAACTTCCGCTTGTGCTCGTGTAGAGCCACAGCTTGTTGTTCGTGCCGATTGGCATCTGATAAAAGACGCCCGCCGTGGAGTCCTGACGATAGCCAAACTTCGCGTAGGGCGAAGTGATGACAGGCTGGAGATTCCCGTAGTTGGTCTTATCGCGCCACATCACGCGCTCGGCAACGACCTCGATCGTCACGTTGTCGCCGAGGCCGGGAATCGAGGAGATGGACGGATAGGTGCGCGTGGCGGTCGAGGATTCCGAATAGAAGGCGTTCGTCTCCACCGTCACCCATTCTGGAATGGTTATCTCCAGGCCGCCGACGATGTCCACCCACGCACTCGGCGAGTCTTCGTGCACCCCGACCCCGGCGTTCTCGACGCCGTCCCACTGCGCCACCAGTCCGTCCTGGACATAGTCGCTAGTAGACTTGCCTTCGTCCGCGACCGCAGCGAACGGCGCTGTTGCCGCTAGCATCGCGCCCACCGCCAGCACCTTGACCGCAGCAGATTTCACTACTTGGGTGTTCATGGTGTTATCCTCGTTGTTGGTGGTGATATTGGTGGATTCAAATTCGTGATTCATGGGAGCAAAGCCAGAACTCAAACACTCTTCACTCAAACCCTCAAACACTTCCAAAGAGCCCTCTGTGTTCTTTGTGTTCTTTGCGTTAAAAACAGCCTCCGCTTCTTCTGCCGCCGCCTCAGCGGTAGACGCTGCGCTGGCGCTGGACGTGGACCTTCGGCTCCTCGAGGAGCAGCGAGTACCACTGGTCGCCGAGGCCGGAGTTGGAGAAGTGGCCGACGCGGTTGTTCATCAGGCACTCGTGGTTGCGCTTCAGCGTCGCGTCGTCGCTCTTCTTCAGCGCCTCGGTGAGCGTCTTGAACGCGCCGTCGGCGTCGCCGCGCTTGACCTGGATCCAGCTCATCTCCGCGGCGAGGAGGACGTTGCCGTTGTAGCGCACGCGCCCGACGCCCTTGCGGTAGAGCTTCTCGATCTCCTTGAAGTCGCCGCCGGTCATGTGGAGGCGCGCGATCTTGATCGCGGTCATCATCGGGTCCACCAGCAGCACCTTCGGCATCAGCGCGTCGACGGTTTTGAAGTCCTTGATCATCCAGGCGAGCTGCACCTTGGCGGTGGCGATCTGGCGGTCCATCATCGGTACGAGCAGGCGGAAGCGGTTGAGCTCTTCCACCTTCGCGAGCGCGTCCTGCACGAACACCTTGGTGTCGGCGAAGATCTCCTTCTGGGCGGCCTGCACCGAGCCCGGCGGGCGCATCTGCCAGCGCTGCATCTTCTGCTGCAGGCGCTTCTGCCCGGCGAGCAGGATGGACTGCACTGCGTTCATCACCGCCTTCACGCGGCGCTGGACGAGGAACCCGAGGACGAACTGGGCGACTACCAGAGAGAGTATCCCCCAGAACACGCTCCAGCCGATTCCGGCGCCGAAGCCCCAGCGGGCCGCGGCGAAACCGCCGCACCCGGCGGCGAAAGCTGCAATAAGGACAATCATGATGCGAATTATACCATAACGAGGTGAATCATTCCACCGCCACCAGCTTGAGCTCGACGTGGCGCTCGCCGTAGTCGGAGATGCAGAGGGTGAAGAAGACGTTTCGGTGCGAGGGGTGGGCACGCAGCTCCTCCACCATGTCACCGTGGTTCCAGAACACTCCCCTCAGCCGCGACTCGCGGAGCGAAAGCGTGAGGTGGCGCCCTTCCGAACCGAGCGGACGCACATCGGCGATGGTGACGCCGCGAAGCGCGAAGACAGGCTCGGGGTTGCCCTCGCCGAACGGCTCGAGCAGCGCCACCTCGTCGGCAAGCTCCAGCGTGACGTCGTCGGGCTCGATCCAGACGTCCGGCTCGATTCCGGCGGTGACCGGCGGATGCAGCCGCTCCTCGCGCTCGCAGTATTCGCAGAGCAGCCGCCGGAACTCGTCGGTCTTCCCTGGCTTAACCGAGAACCCGCCGGCGGCGGCGTGGCCGCCGTAGCGCTCGAGAACGGAAGCGCAGGCGTCGAAGGCGTCGCGCAGGTTGAACCCGCCCGGCGCGCGGCCGGAGCCGTGCCCGCCCGCGATGACGCACACCGGTCCCCGCCCGACGCATTCGAGCAGCCGCGAGGCGACGATCCCCGCCACCCCGGGATGGCCGTCGGGGAGGTCGATGACCTGGGCGCTCGCGCCCTGCACCACTTTGGCGGCGGCCTCTTCCGACATCTTCTGCTCAATCGACCGGCGCTCGACATTGCGCATGTCAACGATCCGCGCCAACTCGCGCGAAATCTCGCGGTCGTCCGAAAGCACCAGCTCCAGCGCCTCGTCGCCCGAGGCAATTCGCCCGGAGGCGTTGATGCGCGGGCCGATGAGGAAGCCGAAGTCGCGCGAAGTCAATCGCTCGGAGCCAGCGCGCGCGGCGCGCGCGTAGAGCTCGCGCACGCCCATCGGCGCCCAAGCGGCGAAGCGCTTCAGCGCCTCGGCGACGAGGATGCGGTTCTGGCCGAGGATCGGCATGAGGTCCGTCACCGTGGCGATGCCGGCGAGCACCAGCAGCGGGCCGCCGATCTTCTCGCCGGAATACATGCCGCGGCGCGCGGCCTCGGCAATCAGGCGATTGGCGAGCAGGAAGGCAACGCCGGCGCCGCAGAGGTCGGCAAGGCGCGCTGGCGCCTCGACCTTGGGGTTGACGAGCGCGGCGGCCTCCGGCAGCACGATCTCGCCCGGCGAGCCGTCGTCAGAGGCGAGGCGGCCGGGGAGATGGTGGTCGGTCACCACCACCTCGACGCCACGGGACCTGAGCGCGGCGATCTGGTCGATGGAGTTGATGCCGTTGTCGACGGTGACGACGAGCCCGACGTCTGGCTGCTCGGCGAGGAGACGCGCGACTGATGCGTCGCTCATGCCGTAGCCCTCGGTGAGGCGGCTGGGCAGGAACGGCTCGACATTCGCCCCCAGCGCGCCGAGCGCCTTCACCAAGATCGCGGTGGCGCACACGCCGTCGCAGTCGTAGTCGCCAAAGACGACGACCTTGCGCCCCGCCGCAACCGCGGCGAGGACGGCGTCGGCCGCCGCCTCGACGCCGGGCAGGTCCTCTGGGCGCGCGAGCTGGTCGAGGGACGGATTGAGGAAGTCCCCGAGCTCGGCTTCGCTGATGCCGCGGGCCCGGAGGATCTTCGCGACTATCTCGCCGGCCGACACGTGGCTACTTGACCTCGAAGCACCAGTGGTGGCGGTCGGGGACGAGTCCGTACTGGATGCCCTGGACGCGGTCGTAGAGCTTCTGCAGGGTCGGATGGACGACCTCGGGGTCGGACACCTTGATCACCTCCTTGCCGCGGGTGATTTCCCAGACGGGCGTGATGACGACCGCCGTGCCGAGCGCGGCGACGGCCTTGAGCTTCTTCACCTCGGTGTAGGGCACCGGGCGCACCTCGACCTTGATGCCGAGGTCCTTCGCGCACTGGCGGAGCGACATGTTGGTGACCGAGGGGAGCACCGAGCAGGAGTCGGGAGTCACATACGCGCCGTCCTTGGTGATGCCGGCGAAGTTGGAGGTTGCGAACTCCTCGATGTACTTGTGGGTCTTGGCGTCGAGGTAGAGCTCGACCGGCCAGCCTTCCTTCTTCGCCTTCTCGTGCGCGAAGATGCCCGCGGCGTAGTTGCCGCCGACCTTGACGTCGCCCATGCCGTGGGGCGCGGCGCGGTCCCACTGGTCGAAGATGACCGCCCGCACCGGCTTGATGCCGCCCTTGTAGTAGGCGCCGACCGGCATGACCATGATCATGAAAGTGTATTCCTTCGCCGGCGCGACGCCGATCTGCGGACCGGTTCCGATCAGGAGCGGACGGAGGTACATCGACCCGCCGGTGCCGAACGGCGGCACGTACTCGGCGTTCTTCCTGACGACCGCCTTGCAGCACTCGATGAAGGTCTTCACCGGAATCGGCGGCATGCAGGTGCGCTCGGCCGTCCTGTACATGCGCTTGGCGTTCTCGTCGGGGCGGAAGATGACGATCTTGCCGCTCTTCTGGCGGAAGGCCTTGATGCCCTCGAAGCACTCCTGACCGTAGTGGAGGCAGGCCGCGCCGATGTGCATCTTGATCCACGGGTCCTTGACGAACTTCGGCTTCGACCACTTGCCGTCCTTCCAGGTCATCCTGAGGTGGCAGTTGACGTCGGAGAAGCCAAAGCCGAGCTTCTCCCACTTGATTCCCTTCTTGGGCGCTTTCATGTTGTTGTCTCCTTTCTTTGAAAAACGACTTGCCGCTAACCGCTCACCACACCGAGGACGGCTGGCGGCGCTGCGCGGCTGGCTGGTGGCGGGTCCAGCCGGTGTAGATTTCCATCAGGTCCGGCTCGCGCTTCTGGAGCCGCGCCTCGACAGCGCGGGCGTCGGCGCGCACCGCCTGGTCGAAGCTGGCCATCGCCTTGGACCGGCGGTTGGAGCGGTGCTGGAAAATGGCAAGCTCCAGCCAGGCGTCTGCGTCTGACGGCACCGCGCGGAGGTAGCGGTCGAGGACCTTCTCCGCCTCGGCGGCGCGCCTCGCCTCGCGGAGGACCGTCGCCGCCAAGCGCAGGTCGGACGGGCTCTGGAGTGAGTCGGCGATCGGCTGCACGAGCGAGGCCGCCTCAACCGTCCTGCCCATCTCGTAGTAGCAGCGCGCAAGCGCGAGCGACTCCGCGTTGGTGAGATTGCCGGAGCGGCGCTTGCCCTCAAGCCGCTCGGTCTCCTCGGTGAGCGCGCGGATTCTGGTCACGTAGTCGCGCAGCTGGCGGGTGCGGCGGTTGTTGGGGTCGATGAGGTCGGTGTAGTCCATCAGCTCAAGCGTCTCGTTCCACTTCCGGAACGGCATCAGGCACTCCTGGGCGTAGCGGAACGTCGCCTCGGGCGAGGCGGGGTAGAGGAGGCACGCCTCGCGGAAGGCCTGGGATCCCTCGCGGTAGCGGCCCTGCTTGATGTAGAGCCCGGCGATGGCGGCGCGGAGCTTGGAGAAGCTCTTCTGTCCGGCGAAGTCGCGCCGGTAGGCGGGGTCGTTCAGGAGCCGCCGCACGTACCAGTCCCAGAAGTCGCGGTCCTTCGCCGCGGTCTTCGCGTCGTAGGGGGTGCGGTCCGCGTTGATCTTCATGATGAGGCCGTGCGGGCTCAGGTACGGGTACATCCACGGGATGACGTACGACTCCTCTACGTAGAACGCGTGGCGCAGGCGGTCGTGGTCGTGCATCATCTTGGTGAGGATGCCGTTGATCTCCATCACCCCGAGCGCGCCCGTCACCTGCACGCGGCCGTTCTCGATCTTCACGTCGCCGTTCGCCGGCCTCACGCCGCGCTGCACCTCGTCGACGTAGACGTTGAACGCCTCGGCAGAGTCCTCCTTGGACGGAATCCAGATCTCGTCGCCGTAGAGGTCGCGCTCGACCGACATGTAGGTGTCGTCGGCAAGGGCATTCTGGGTGATGAGGTAGACGTCGGGGCGAAATAGCGCCGAGTAGATCATGTAGGTGGGCACGAAGCGGCCCGGGTCGGTGCCGCCGAAGAAGATGGAGTACTTCTCCATCGGCGGCGGCCAGGTCGGGTCGGGAAGCGGCTCCTCGTCGGCCTCGATCTGCTCGTTGATCGCCTTCGCGCCCTCGAGCTGGTAGGCGCCGAACTGCCAGCCGAAGGTGTGGCCGTTCTGCTCCGAACCGCCGAGCTTGAACGCGACCTCGTTCACGCCGAGCCGGTAGTCGCCGCAGTAGTTGTCGACGAGCGGCGCAAAGAACGAGACGGCGATCATCAGCGCGGCGGCGGCGAAGGCGGCGAGGCGCACCCTGCCGCCGGCGAGCAGCCCGCGCTCGCCCGCCTTCCGAAGCGCGAACGCGCAGGCGAAGACGAGGCCGTAGCCGATCCAGAGCGCGATCATCGCGTGCGAGGAGATGAACTTCACCTTCTGGATGAAGCCGTCCTGCAGGTCGCCCTTCACGTTCGCGAGGCCGACGAGCAGCACGCTCATCAGGAGGAAGCACACGAGCACCGGCACCATCCACTGCCAGAACGCCTTGCGGTTCTCCTTCCTCACGATCCAACGCCCGGCGACGAACGGCACCAGCGCGAACGGGATCATCACGTCGGTGAACTGCACCCGCACGTCCTTGAAGTACTCGAGAATCGCGCCCCACTTCGGCAGCTGGAAGCCGATCGCCTCGTACTGGCCGCGCATGATCGCGTGCTTGAAGCCCTCCCAGGTGCGCGGGTAGCCCCAGTTCATCGGCGGGTTCCTGAGGTCGGAGACGATCGGCATGTAGGCGTAGAAGCTCACCCCGAGCTGCGCGAAGAACGCCGCGCCGGCGACACTGAGCCCGTTCGGCAACGTCAGCACCGAAAGCGCCAGCAGCGCGAAGTTCCAGGCGACCGGCCAGCAGAAGTACCAGGTGGTCGGATGCGTGAGCCCGTTGAGCGCACCGCGCGAGAGGAGCACGAACGCCGCGATGTGGAGGCCGGCCACCGGCACCGCGAAGGAGAGCCCGCGCGGCGTCGAGGAGCACATCGCGAACAGCGCCGCCAGCACCAGGACGAAGACGAGCGTCGACTTGCCCCAGGGATACTTCGGCCCCAGGTAGCCGCCGTCGCCGGCCTGCGGCACCATCGTCGCGAACACCACCGCCAGCGCCGCGAGCGCGACCGCGATCCAGAGCTCGCGGCAGAACTGCGCCTTGACGCGCGCGGCGAACCCGTCCGGCTCGGGATCCTCCGCCGGACGCAGCGCCGCCAGCGCCGCGGCGACGACCGAGCCTGCCGCGCACGCGGCCACGAGCAGGTAGCGCCACGGCTCTACGAGCGGCGCAAGCTCGAGGTCCGCCCCGCCCCACACCGAAATCGACGAAAAGATATACATCGACGCGAGCATCAGCACGACGCCGCCCACGCCGCCAAAGAGCGCCACCTTGCGCGCACGCTCGCGGCTGCCGCGGCGGCTCAGGAACGCCGCGGCGGCGATGGACACGACGATAGCCGCAAGGCCGAGGACCAGCACCGTGGTGGACGGCACCGTCGCCGCCTTCAGCGGCAGGTGCTTGTTGATCGCGTCCGCGCTCATCACGCGGTCGGCGCGCACGAGCTGGCCGATCTGCAGCACCTGGTAGGTGAGCGCGACCGGGGTGAGGTAGATGAACACGTCCCGGAACATGCCGATGTTCTTCATCGCGATGACAAGCGCGAGCGGCACGATCGCGAACAAAAGCACCTGGTAGTTGGTGAGGCCGAGGCCGAAGACGAAGGCCGTCGTCCAGAGGATCTTGTCGGACGGCCGGCGCATCCAGCGGTAGGACAGCAGGAACACCCACATCAGGAAGAGCGCGTTGAGCGAGTAGATCTCGACGATCGTCGACTGCGACCACTCGACCGGCGAAAGCGCGAAGGTCAGCGCGCCGGCGACGCCGCCGCCGAAGCAGAGCCACGCGCCAGGCCCCTCCTCGCCGTCGACGAAGTCCCGCCCCGAGCGGCAGATCAGCATCGCCGTGCAGCCCGCGGCGAAGGCGCCAAAGACGGCCGAGCAGAGCGAGACGCACCACGCCGGCGTCGGATGGCCCATGTAGGTGACGAAGGAGAACGCCTTGCAGAAAAGCCAGGAGCAGAAGGTCCAGAACGGATACCCAGGAGGATGCGGCACGCCGAGGTTGGCGGCGGCGGTGGCGAGCTCGCCCGAGTCCTCCAGCCCCACGGATGGCCCGAGGGTGTAGAAATACACCGCGAAAGTGGCGACCGTGGCCGTCCAGAACGCAGCCCAGTCCAGCTTTGAGAAAAACCTGTCCTTCATAACCTGTGTATTATACCAAATTCCCGCGTCGGCGGACGGCCCTGAACGTGATGGTGGAGAAGAGGAGATTCGAACTCCCGACCCCCACGTTGCGAACGTGATGCTCTACCAACTGAGCTACTTCCCCATTCACGATTGGCGCGTAGTATATCATATTTGCCGCGGATAGCGCAAGTGGCTACTCGTAGCGCAGGCAGTCGATCGGGTTGAGTTTGGAGGCGCGGTAGGCCGGGTAGAAGCCGAAGAACATGCCGACGAAGGACGAGAACAGGAACGAGTACACCGCGCTCGAGAACTCGATCACGATCGGCCAGTGGTTGACCTCGCCGATCACCTTCGCCGCGCCCACGCCGAGCGCGACGCCTATCGCCCCGCCAACCGTCGACAACACCACCGCCTCGAGGATGAACTGCCAGAGGATGCAGGCCGGGGTGGCGCCGATCGCCATCCTCAGGCCGATCTCCTTGATGCGCTCGGTCACCGAGACGAGCATGATGTTCATGATGCCGATGCCGCCGACGAGCAGCGAAATCGCCGCGACCGCGGTGAGGAGCACAGTCATGAGGCCGGTCACCGACCCCATCGTGTTCATGATCTCGGTGGTGTCGCGCGTCTCGAAGTCGTCGTCCTGGTAGTCGGCGAGGTTGTGCCGCTGCCGGAGGAGCGCCGTCACCTCGCGCTTCGCCTCTTCGTTGTCGTCCAGCGACCAGAGCGAGATGTTCATCATGTTGATCGAGCGGAACTTGGAGCGCTGGAGCACCCGTCCGACCGTGGTGTACGGGGCCATCACCGTGTCGTCCTGGTCCTGCCCCCAGCTGTTCGCGCCCTTCGCCGCGAGCACGCCGACCACCTTGAACGGCATCGCGCCCATGCGGATGGTGGCGCCGACCGCCTCCTCGCCTTCGTCGAAGAGATTGGCCTTGACCGTCGTGCCGATCACGCAGACGCGGGCGCAGGCGCGCTGCTCCGACTCCTCGAAGAACCTGCCCTCGGCGACGTTCCAGTTGCGGATCTCCGGCATGTCGTAGCTCACCCCGCTCACGCGGCAGTTCCAGTTGCGGTTGTCGCGGATGAGCTGGCAGGAGACGTTCACCGCCGGCGAGACGCCGCTGACGAGGTGGCCGAGCTCGCGCTTGACCGCCTCCGCGTCGCCGGCGGTCATAGTCTCGCCCGCGCCCATGCCGCTCCTCACCGCGCCCTTCCGGTTGCGGTCGGGGAAGACCATCATCAGGTTGTTCCCCATCGACGAGATCTCCTTCACCATCATCGTCGATGCGCCCTTGCCGATCGCCAGCACCGAGATGACCGCGGCGATGCCGACGATGATGCCGATGCAGGTGAGGAGCGAGCGCGTCTTGTTGCGCATGATGGCGAGGATCGCCACCTTGAAGACCATGCCGAAGTTCACTGCGCTGCCTCCCGCCGGTCGTCGCGGACCAGCTTGCCGTCCTTCATCACCAGGTGGCGCTTCGCGTAGGCGGCGATGTCGTCCTCGTGGGTGACCATCACGATGGTTATCCCCTCGGCGGAAAGCTCGGTGAAGAGCTTCATGATCTCGACCGACGCCTTGGTGTCGAGGTTGCCGGTCGGCTCGTCGGCGAAGAGCACCGGCGGTTCGTTCATGAGCGCGCGAGCGATGGCTACGCGCTGCTGCTGGCCGCCGGAGAGCTCCGACGGCTTGTGGGTGGCGCGGCCGCCGAGCCCCACGCGGTCGAGGAGCTCCAGCGCGCGGCGGCGGCGGGCGGAGCGGGAGAGCCTGCCCATATAGAGGTCGGGCAGCTCCACCTGCTCCACCGCGCTGATGCGCGGCAGCAGGTTGAAGTTCTGGAACACGAACCCGAGCTTGCGGTTGCGGATCTGCGCGAGCTCTCGCCGCGAGCGCCGCGCGACCTCGATGCCGTCGAGCAGGTAGGAACCGGAGGTCGGCGTGTCGAGGCAGCCGAGGATGTTGAGCATCGTCGACTTGCCCGAGCCGGACGCGCCCATGATCGCGACGAACTCCCCATCGTCGACCGAGACCGATACGCCGTCCAGCGCGTGCACCGGCTCCTCGCCCTGCGCGTAGATCTTGTAGAGGTCCCTTAGCTCGATGAGGTGAGACATTACTTCTTCGGCTCGGGTGCGGTGCCGCTGGTGCCGCGGCGCGGCATCTTGGGCATGAACGGATTGCGGGTGTCGCCGGACGCCGCCGCGGCGGTGCGGGCCGTCTCGTAGCCGGCAACCGCCTGGGAGCCCTCGAGGTCGTCGGCGTCGAGGATCTGGGTGAAGGAGCCGTCGGTCACGCCCTCGGAGACCGCCCGGGCGGAGAGCTTGCCGTCCGGCCCGACGAGCCAGATCTTCCGGCCGCGCGGCGCCTCGCCCGAAGCCCGGTCGGAGTCCTTGGGACGGAACCTGAACGCCGCCGCAGAGACGACGACCGCGTTTTCGGCGCGCGCCGTCTCGATGGAGAGCGTGGCGGTCATGCCTGGGAAGAGCATCTCGCCGGGGTTGTCCGCCTCGATGATGATCGGATAGGTGACCACGTTGTTGGTGGTGGTGGCGGCGAGGCGGATCTGCCGCACCTTGCCCTTGAAGCGGCGGCGGTAGGCGTCGGCGGTGAAGGTGACCTCCTGCCCCACCTTGATGTCGCCGACGTCGGCCTCGGGCACCGTCGCCTCGATCCAGATCGTCTTCAGGTCCTCGGCGATCGTCAGCACCGGCACCGCATTCATGGACGAGACCACGGTCTCGCCCTCGTCCACCTTGCGCGCGATCACCACGCCGTTGACTGGCGAGCGGATGGTGCAGTAGTCGAGGTCGGCCTTCGCCTTGCTCACCGCCGCCTCGCTCTGCTCGACGCTCGCGAGCGCGCTCTTCACCGCCGCCTCGGCGCTGCCGAGGTCCGCCTTCGCGCGGGCGAGCGCGGACTCAGCGCTGTCGAAGTCGGCCTGCGCGGCGAGCTTGCGCTCGGCGAGCGACTGCTTGCGCGCGAACGTCTTCTCGGCGAGGTCGAGCGCCGCCTTGGCGGACTCCACCGCCGCCCGGCGCACCTCGACGTTGGCCTCGTTGACGTGCAGCTGCGCCAGTGCGCTCTTGTACGTCGCCTCGTAGACGAGCGGGTCGATGAGCGCCACCACCTGGCCGTTGGTGACGGTGGAGTTGTAGTCCACGAACATCTTGATGACCTTGCCGTTCACCTGCGCGCCGACGGGGATGCCGTCGGCGGTGTTGCGCGGCGTCACCTTGCCGGTCGCCTCCACCGTGCGCACGATGTCCGTCCGCACGATCGGCGCGAACCGGAACGCCGGCCCATTCTTGGACGACCCGGCGGCGCCGCCGTCGGAGCACCCGGTAACAAGCGCCGCCGCCAGCGCGGCCGCGGCAATCGCGCATCTCGTCATTTTCCTTCCTCCAGCTTGTTGATCGCGTCGCTCGCGACGACAGCCTTTTCGTCGTAAACAGGATACACCCCGGCGAGCCTGAAGAGGTCGGCTTCGGCGACCTGGCCGCGATAGAACGCGCTCACGACGCCGCCGACCGACGACGAGAGCGCCGCGACGGCGTCCCCGAAGTCCACCCGGTTGGCCTCGCCGAGCTCGAACTTGCTCCTCACCACCGCGAAGTTCTCCAGCGCCTGGCGGAGCGAGTCCTCGGCGCGCAGCCGCGCCTCGGCGGCGTTGTCGCGCGCGGCGACCGCGAGCTCCAGGTCGCGCGAGAGCGCATGCTCGGCGGCGGCAACGTCGGTCTCGGCCTGCTCCAGCGCCACCCGCGCGCGGTCGACCGCCGTGGTGCGGCGGAAGCCCTGGAAGAGCGACTGCACCGCCGACACGCCCCACTTCAGCGCCCACATCGGATCGGTCCAGGAAAGCGACGCCGACACCGACACCTCCGGCATCAGGTCCGCGATCGCCGCGTCAACCGCCGCGGACGCCGCGCGCAGCTTGGCGCGTGTTACCTGCATCGCCGGAGAGTTGGTACGGGCGAAGGCGTAGACCTCGTCCGAGCCGTCGGTCGTCGCGGCAAAGCCCTGCATGACGAAGCGGAGCGGATCCTCCATGCGCGGCAGCACGTCCTCGCGTTCGACGAGCGAAGCGTCGAGCCCGAGCGCGCACGCGAGCTTGGCGAAGGCGGTGGTGACGGCGTTGGACGCCGAAAGCGTCTCCTCCTTCGCGACCGAGAGGTCGAGCCGCGCCCGGAGGACGTCCAGCTCCTGCAACTCGCCGGCCTCGAGCGCGCGCTCGGCCTGCTCGAGATGCACCGCGAACTCGAGTTCGTTGGTGCAGGCGACGACGAGCAGCGCATCGCGCTCCAGGAGGTCGAAGTAGGTGTCTACGACTTCCTTGAACACGGTGTAGCCGGCGGCGGCGAGGTCCAGCTCCGCGGCGAGGACGCGCTCGCGCTGCGCCGAGGCGCGGGCATTGTAGCGGCCGAAGTCCCAGATCAGCAGGTCAAGCGACAGCGAGGCCGAGGCAGTGCCGCCGTGGATGCGCTTCGCCTCGCGGAAGTCCTGGGATGACTCCGAGCCGCCGAAGCCGGCGCCAACTGACGCCGTGAGGGCAGTCCAGGGCGTGGAGCTCGCGAGCGGCGCGTCGGCGGCAAGCGCACGGAGCGCCAACCGCTCGTCCTCCACCGCCAGCCGCGAACGCACAATCTGGGGACGGTTGGTGAGCGCGAAGTCGACGAGTCCGGCGAGGCCGCGCCCCGCGAGCGAGACGCGACCGACGGCGGCCTGCTCGCCGCTGGCGGCAGGCTCCGCGGCGCGCTGGGCACGGCGAGCCGCGGCGATGGTGGAGCAGCCGGCGGCGACAAGCGCGGCAAGCGCGACTATCGCGGACTTAAGCCTCATTATCTCGCCTTGGCGAGGCCGTCGAGGATCTGGATGCCCGCGACCGGAATGCGCCCGAGCGGATCGGGACCGATGTTGAGCATGTAGTTCGAGCCGATCTTGGCGCAGTCGGCCTTGATCTTGAGGATCTCCGCCACGGTCTTGTAGTGGGTGTCGGTCGGACGATACCCCCACGAGTCGTTCATCGTGCCCACGGTCTCGTAGAGCACCCCGGCCTCGGTCTTGTCGGCGATCATGTTGTCGCCCGGCGTCTGGTAGTCGCCGAGGCCGTAGCCGAGCCTGCCGTTGATGAGGCAGCCGGGCTGGTAGCGGCGCACCATGCCCTTGAGCTCCAGGCACTGCTCCTCGGTGATGGTGCAGGGAACGTCGAACCAGATCAGGCAGAGGTCGCCGTACTGGGTGAGGATCTCCTGCACCTGGGGCTTGCACTTGCGCTCGAAGTAGCGGGTGAAGTCGTAGCCGCGGTCGGCCGGCCAGTCCCAGGTGTTGCGCCAGTCCTCGTCGCCCCAGTTGACCTTGGCGGTGGCGTTCTTGAGCCCGCCGCCGTCGGGGTCGCTCCAGTCGAGGTCCTGGGAGTAGTAGAGGCCGAGCTTGATGCCGGTGGCGCGGCAGGCCTCGGCGATCTCCTCGATGATGTCGCGACCGAACGGCGTCGCGTCCACCACGTTGTACTTCGACACCTTCGAGCGGTAGAGCGCGAAGCCGTCATGGTGCTTGGAGGTGATGACGAAGTACTTCATCCCCGCGTCGCGGGCGCGCTTCATCCAGTCGAGCGGGTCGAACAGCACCGGGTTGAACGCCTTGGCAAGCGCGGAGTAGTCCTTCAGCGGGATCTTGTTGCCGTACTGAATCCACTCGCCGTAGGCGCGCACGCCGGGCTTGCCGTTCCATTCGCCGCCGAGCAGCGTATAGAGCCCCCAGTGGGCCATCATCCCGAACTGGGCGTCCTTGAACCACTTCCGCGTCGCCGCCAGCGCCGCGGCGTCCGCCGCATCCTTCGCCGCCGGTCCCACGCATCCCGCCGCCAGCGCCGCCGCCGCGCCGCCGATGAACGCCCTTCTGTCGCATCCAGTTGCCATGTCGCCTTCCTTTCGCTTAGTGGTGTTAGTTGCCTTTGGAAATATCCCCAATCCGGACCCGGCGGCCTTCGACGGAGAGCCGGCCGGCGGCGAGGAGCGCAAGCGCCTCGGGGAACGCCTTGTGCTCCTCGACCTGGATGCGCGCGTGCAGGGTCTCGGGCGTGTCGTCCTCGAGGACCGGCACCGCCTTCTGCACGATGATCGGGCCGGTGTCGGTGCCGCCGTCCACGAAGTGCACCGTAACCCCCGCCACCTTGCAGCCGTAGTCGAGCGCCTGCTTCCAGCTGTGGACGCCAGGGAACGCCGGCAGCAGCGCGGGGTGGATGTTGAGGACGCGGTTCGGAAACGCCGCCAGGAGCCCCGGCTTGACGATGCGCATGAAGCCGGCGAGGACCACCGTGTCGACGCCCGCGCCCCTGAGGATCTCGATGCAGCGGTCTTCCGCCTGGCCTTCGAGCTTAGTCTTCCACGGCGCGCAGTCGAGATACTGGCAGGGAATGCCGTGCCTCTTCGCGCGATCGAGGATCTTCGCGTCCGGCACGTCGGCGAGCACCACCCGCACCTCCGCGTCGAGCCGCCCCGCCTCGATCTCGTCGACTATCGACTGCATGTTCGAGCCCGAGCCCGAACCCAACACCCCGATCTTCAGCCTGCTCATTTCTGGGCCTCCTTGACTTCGCCTTCCTTCTTCTCCTGCTCCTTGAGCTCGATTCTCACCACCCGCGTCGCCGCGAGCCTCCGAATAGATAATGTGATCGTACGCGACGACTTCGCCTTCTTCGCGAAGTCCTTCGCGCTCATCACCGGCTCGCCGTTGACATGGGTTATGATCTCGAGCGGTCGCACCCCCGCGATCGCCGCCGGGTGGCCAGGCTGAACCTTCTCGACCACAACACCTGGCGCGTCATCGCCTAACTTAAAGTAGCCTCGCACCTCGAAGGTCATATCAGCGACCTTAATGCCCAGTTCCTTGTTCTTAATCCGCTTCGCGGTCTGGAAGTGGACTGGAGCCTGTTCAAGCTTCATCGCCGCCTCGCGCCTCTCGCCATCGCGTGCGTAGGCCACCACCACGTCCTTGCCGATGCCGAGCCTGGTGAATTCCGCATTGACCCCGCTTTCGACGTTAGGCCACGGCGCAACCGCGCCCATTGACGAGAACATCCCTCCGCCAAAATCCTCGGAGTCAAAGTAGTCCGATATGTCGAAGCCGCCGGATGTGTCGTTGTCTGATAGCTGCACTTGGCGGTGGGACTTCGCAAGCCGCACCGTAAGCAGCACATCTCCTTCCTTCAGCCCCGCCGCAACAGCCGGCGTCCCGGGCCAGACGCGTGTCACCAGCGCGCCGCTCGTGTTAGCCGCCGAAAGGAGAGCCGTCACCCTTCGCTCACGCGCAATGTCGTCTGTGAGCCGCTGGGTCTCTACTCCTATCCAGGCCACGCGTATGCGGTCTTTGCCCTTGCGGATGGCAAATTGCGGGTCGAAGTCACGCTCCCCGAGCAGCTTCGCAAGCCGTGCCGCGCTCACGAACTCATTGTCGCCGGAGTATCGCTCCCCTGACCGGCGATCCGCCACGATACCGCCGAGGGTGCCGTCCCCGAACACCAGCGCCCCGACTGCGCCGCGCCGTGGGTAGATGTCGCCGACCGGCGCCGCCTCGCCTCCACGAATGACTCTAAACTCGTCCAGCTCTGCCCTCGCAAGGCGCATCCTCACCTTGCCGTTGAAGTTCTGCGCCTTGGCGACCCAGGCGTCCTCGAGGAAGCGCGTTTCCACCCGCCGGGCCGAGAGCGTCGCCGGCTCGCAGCCGGCGGGGGTCTTGCCGTCTGCGAACGCGAGCACCGCCAGCTTGTAGTCGGCGAACGCACCCACGAACTCGAGCGGCGCCTTGGAACCGTCGGGAAGCGTCGCCTCGATCTTGTCAATCTCGCTCATCTTGCTCGCGTCAAGCGAAAGCCACACCAGCACCTCGCCGTCGGGCAGCAGCACGCCAACCATGTCGAGGTCAGTGGAGTCGGAGTCGCTGCGGTATCTGGAGTAGTGACGCGTAAAGCCGTTGCGTCGGTTGTCCTCGTCGTCGAGGTGTATGTAGACAGGCAGCGCACGCATCGTGGCCTCGCGCTCCGCCGCCGCCCAACGTCCGTCGAAGAAGGCTGGATCCTCGCCCTTCCACTCGGACGGAGGTTCGAAGCTGTCGCGCCCATGCGCGAAGCGGCTGCGGAACGACACCGTGGCGGCCTCGTTGGAGGAGTTGACCGCGATGGCGTTGGCTACCGCGGCGGAAACGTCCAGCCCTATGTCGGCGTAGCGCGTGAAGTCCGCAAGCGCGCTCGGCTTCATTCCGCGGCAGTCGAGGCCCTTCTCCCTCGCACGGTAGTAGTAGACTCCGCCGGCGTCGTCGGCGAAGTCGATCCGCCGCGAGAAGACAAGCGGTCTTACTCCGCTCACCGGACGCTCAGTCCTCATCTCCACCGCCTTCTCCGCCGGATAGCGCGAGACCGGCCTCGCGGCGTAGACCTCGCCCTCAAAGACGATTTCCGCCCGCTCCACCCAGTTAGACTTCAAGTGCACGTCCTGCACCAGGAAACGGTCCTGCGCGACAGCGAACGCCGCACCCTCTATCGGCCGCTCGTCACCGAGCAGTTCGCTCGCCGAAATCGTGTGGTAATTACAACAGTTGGGACAAAGATACCTGATCCCGAAGTCCGGCGGCTCGCCGTCCTCGTCCGACCTCAGCCACGTTCGCACGAGCGCGCACGAATTCGAGAACTCCCGGTCGAGCGTCGCGATGCGCTCGCGCCTCGCCGACGGCGAGTCGACCTTTCCCTCTTCCGCGGCGAATCCATCCACCGCCGCCAGCGCCAGAAGCGCAGCCAGAGCCGTCGCCGTGGTCTTCATTCCACGTCCTCCTTCTCGGTGTCCTCGAGGTAGTTGAGCACGAACTGCATGTCGCGTCCCTTGCGGGAGACGTCGATGCGCATCTTGTAGCGTCCGGGCAGGTCGCGGAGCGCTGCCTCGTAGATTTTGTCGAGGTCGGCGAGAGTCTTCACCCTGGTTCCGTCCACCGAGACAATCACGTCCCGCCGCCGAAGCCCGCAGACCGACGCGTTGCCTTCCCACGATGTCGCGGCTACGTATAGCCCGCCCTCTGGCGCGAAGAACGCAAGGTCTGGATCGGCGAACTGGTTGATCTCCTTGACCGTGAGTCCCCAGCGCTCGTATGCCTTCTGCTCGCCCTCGACACGCCCCTTCTCGCATGGAGCGACGGAGATGTCCAGTGCCTTTCCGTCGCGCTCGACGCAGAAGACCACTTCCTTGCCGAACGGCATGCGGCCGATGCGCCGCTCAAACGCTGGCAAGTCCTCGGCGTTGAGGATGGTTACCGGCTTGCCGTCAACCGCCACGATCCGGTCGCTGGGCAGGAAGCCGGCCTTGCGCGCCGGGCTGCCGGCGTCGGTTCCCGCCACCATGACGCCGTTTTCCCAGGGGAAGCGCATGTTGTGGTCAAAGTCGTTGAGCGGCTGAAGCTTGAATCCGAACCAGCTCCAGTTGGCGCCGCCGCTCTTCCGCAGATGCGGCAGCACCTCGAGGATCGCCGTCGAGGGTATGGTGAACGCCTGGCCGCCGAGTATTATGCCTCGCGCGTTGACGCCCACCACCTCGCCGAAGGTGTCAACCAGCGGCCCGCCCGAGTTGCCCGGCGAGATCGCCGCATCCGTCTGGTACCAGAGTGTGTACTGCCCCGCGCCATCTAGGTAGCGGTCGGTGCAGCTGATGATGCCCATCGTCACCGAGCGCGCCAGTCCCCACGGCGCGCCCATCGCCAGTACTACGTCGCCGCGCTTCACCGCGCGGGTGGAGAGCTTCGCCGCGCGTAGCGGCGGCGCGCCGGCCGGACGCTCGAGCCTGAGGAGCGCGATGTCCATGTCCTTGTCGAATCCGATTACCTTCGCGGTACACGACTCGCCGCCGGAAAGCAGACACCTGATCTCAGTCGCCTTGTCGACCACGTGGTGGTTGGTGAGCACCTCGCCGTCCTCTGACACCACCACGCCCGAGCCGGACGCCTCGTGCCGCTCGTTCTTGCCCGACGAGAGGTCCTCGCAGACGACGCGCACGTAGACGAGCGAAGGAAACACCCGGTCAGTCGTCTCGCGGATCACCTCGCGGAAGTCAGCACGCCTCGTGGCGCACCCGGCCGCCAGCAGCACTGCCAGCGTGTACATCGCTATCTTCGACTTAACCATGTCCTTTCCCCCCGTCTGCTCGTCAGAACAGCCCGCGCACGCGGCCGGTCTCAACGTCGACGTCGATCTTGCGGTAGGCGGGCGAGGCGGAGGTGCCGGGCATGAGCTTGATCTCGCCGGCGACCGGCACCAGCAGCCCCGCGCCGCTGTAGATGAGGATGTCCTTGACCGGCAGCCGCCAGCCCTTCGGCCGCCCCAGGAGCGCCGGGTCGTGCGAAAGCGAGTATTGCGTCTTGGCCATGCAGACCGGGAGCCGCGCGGTCTCGGGGTCAGCCTCGAAGCGCCGGAGCTTCTCGAGCGCCGCGGGCTCGTAGTCCACCCCGTCGCCGCCGTAGACCTCCTTCACCTGCTTCTCGATCCGCGCCGAGATCGGCTCGTCGAGGTCGCAGAGGTATTCAAACGAGTTCGGCTCGCTGCACGCCTTCACCACCGCCTCGGCGAGCTCGAGCGCGCCCTCGCCGCCCTTCAGCCAGTGGTCGGAGACGGCGAACGCCGCGCCGGCGCGCTCGGCGAAGGACTTCACCAGCGCGCGCTCGGCCGGGGTGTCGGTGTAGAACGCGTTGAGGCAGACGACCGGCTGCACGCCCGAGCGGCGGATGATGTCGATGTGCGCGAGCAGGTTGTCACAGCCCTTCTCCAGCAGCTCCAGGTTCTCGGTGGTGTACGCCGGGTCGAGCGGCAGCCCCGCCTTCACCTTGGGCGCGCCGCCGTGCGCCTTGAGCGCGCGTACCGTCGCCACCAGCACCACCGCGTCGGGCTTGAGCCCCGAGCAGCGGCACTTGATGTTCCAGAACTTCTCGTAGCCCATGTCGCTGGCGAAGCCGCTCTCCGTCACCACGTAGTCGCCGAGCGCGCAGGCAAGCCGGTCGGCGACGACCGAGTTCTGTCCGATGGCGATGTTGGCGAAGGGCCCGGCGTGCACGAACACCGGCTGGCCCTCGATGGACTGCATCAGCGTCGGCTTGATCGCGTTGACGAGCAGCGCGCACATCGCGCCGTCGACCTCGAGGTCCTTCGTCGTCACCGGCGCGCCGGACTTCGAGTAGGCGACGACTATCTTCGAGAGCCGCGCCCGGAGGTCGGCGAGGTCGGCGCTCATCGCGAGGATCGCCATCACCTCGGAGGCGACGGTGATGTAGAAGCCGGAATTGCAGTTGAAGCCGTCCAGCTTGCCGCCGCGGCCGATCTCGATGTTCCTCAGCCCCTGCGCGCAGAAGTCCATCGCCCAGCGGAACTGGATGCGCTCCGGGTCGATGTCGAGCCGCTTCAGCCCGCGCTCGGCGAGCCAGGCGTCGTCGTGGTTGCGCTCGTGCTGCATGCGCGAGTTGAGCGCCACCATCGCCAGGTTGTTGGCGTTGGTGATCGCGTCGATGTCACCGGTCAGCCCCAGCGAGAGCGAGGTCAGCGGAATCACCTGGGCGAGCCCGCCGCCGGCCGCGGACCCCTTGATGTTGAAGGTCGGGCCGCCGGAAGGCTGGCGCACGCAGCCGATCACGCGCTTGCCGAGGCGGCCGAGCCCCTCGACGAGCCCGAGCGTCGTCGTGGTCTTGCCCTCGCCGAGCGCAGTCGGGGTGATGGCGGTGACGTCGATGTACTTCGCGCGCTTCTTCTCCCCGAGACGCCGCAGCACCTTCGTCGCGTCCACCTTGGCGAGATAGGTGCCGTAGGCATCCCATTCGCCCTGTTCAACCCCCAGTTCGGCCAGGAGATCTGCCGCCGGGCGCATTCCACCCTCGGCGGCCTCGGCGACCTCCCAGTCCTTCATCTTCGTTGGATCTAGTTTCATAGGCTGTATTATACCAAAAATCACAGGGTCACGGCGTCGAGCGGGACCATGTCGCGCGGGGCTGGCCGCGGCACTACTTGCGGCGCTCCGCGACATCGGCTTCGCGAACTGACGGAATTACCGCCTATTTGACGATGAACAGGAATCTGCTGCCAATCATTTCAGCAGACGGCGACGCGCATAGCGTCGTCCGGACATAGCCGGCGACATTCGTGACCGCGCCGTACTGGAACGCGCCCGTGCCGGCGCTTGCGGTGAAGGTTTTGTTCTGGCGGTCGTACATCCCGGCGACTCCGTCCAGCACCGCCGGCACATAGTCGCGCGCGCGCGTGAAGTACGGCACGTCCGCCGCGCTGTAGATGTGCACGTCGCTGAGGACGCCGAACCTGAGCCGCCGCGCGCCCTGCGCCAGCCCCGCCGCCCGCGCGGCCTGCCACCCCGGGCAGCCGAACGCGAATGCCGCGGCAAGCCCGCCTACAAAATCTCTCCGGTTGATCGTCATCTCGGTTTTAGTAGAGGTAAATAAAGAAACCGGGCGACGTCACCCTGATTGCGTCTGCCGCAAGGTGTGTCTCGTAAGCGTCCGGCAGCAGTTTTGAAACGACGGAGCCACCGAAGAAGCAGTCCCCGACGCCTGGATGGAACTCGTTGTTCAGCTTGTCCCAAAGCCCCAGCACGCCGCCGCGGCGCGCCGGAACGAAGTCGCGCACGAGCGTGCCGTCCGGGTTCGTCGTCTCATCGCCGTCGGAATAGACCTTCAGGTAGTAGCAGGTGGACGCAGAGGCAAGTCCCAGGGTGGCCCCCGTGTAGTTGCAGGCGAACACGGTGAAATCGGTTGGCGAGAAGTCGAGCTCGGTTGAGTTGCTCCCTGAATACAGTTCTGTCCCGTCAACCTTGAGCATCTGGTAGCCGGCGTATGCCTTCACCTCGACATCGCACACTTTCCCGTCCGTGACGGCGCCTTTATTCCAAATGCCGACGTCGTATCCCATGCCCCACTGATTGTAGTAGTGGATCAGCAGCAAGCGGGTTCCGACGCCTGAGACCTTTGCGCCAAAGTAGCTCTGGTCACTTTTGTTGGCGGCCGTGCTGTCCCAGCTCATCCGCGTCACCACACGTGTGCCGGACTTGGCGGGAACGCCTGTGCGGACATGCGAATTTAAACCAACGTTGACCGACCGCAGGTAGGAGAGTTCCTCGGTCTCGGTCACCTGGGCGAGGAACGGACGGACAACTGCATTCGTGACTCCAGCATCTTTCAGGTTGACGCGATAGACGCCGCCGAAGAACGGCACACGCCTGGCAACGACCACTACTTGCGCCCAGTTGTTCGCATCGGACCCCTGGTCATTGGCATCGGAGCCGACGCAAAGCGCCGTGGCGCCGTTCATCACAGCCGCAGGATTGACCGTTATCGTCAGCGTCCGCCCGTCAAGCGTGGCGTAGAAGTCGCCTGTACCCGTCCCCGCCGGATTGTAGCAAACCGCCGCGCCAACGACCGTCATCTCGCTGACCTCGTCGCCGGTCTCGTCCCCTACGGCCAGGTATTCGGTCGTTCCCGTGCCGAAATAAACGGACTTGAACACCTTGCCGGTCACCTTGTCGTAGAGCGCACCGTGACCGAGCGCGTCCTTGATCGGCACAAAATCGCGCACCAAATCTCCCTCGGGGTTGTCCGTCGTGTTGCCGTTCTCCCACATCTTGAGGTAGTAGCAGCGCGAGTATGTCGGAAGAGCATACGGGGAGGCTTCGCCGGGGTAACACGCCGCGAAAACGGCGCACGGACCGGCCGTGTCGACTTCAGAATTATCGGTCATTGCGCATACCTGCACCCCGTCGACGGACATCGTCTGCGAACCGAGATACATCTTAGACTCAACTTCGTAGTCGGTTCCGATCGAAATCGCCGACCCGACAACGGTGACGCCTCTATGACCAATCAGCCATTTGCTTGACATGGCGTGGATGGCGTACATGCGTGTGTAGTCGCCGCCGGCGTAGCGTCCGCCGCAGAACTCGATGTCGCCAAGCGCGAACCAGCGCATCTTCGTCTTCACGTGAAGACCAGTCTTCGCCCGGACGCCGGTATTGACGGCAAGCGTCTTAGTCGAAGTGGTTTCCGCGTATTCAACGACTTTGTACGACTCGACGAGACACGGGCGTAGCACGGAACCCGCGACAATGCCGTTCGCGGCGGCGGAAATAGTCCAGACGCCGCCGGTCGGCGTCACCTCTTCGCTGAAAATCGCGGAGTGATCCCAGTTGCCGAAGGACTCGCCCGCGTCGGACGCACCCCAGCAGAGGGCAAGCCGGTTGGTCGCGGCGATGATCCCCGCTGGAACAGTCACCGTAATTGCATCGCCGCTGACGGAAAGGCCAAGGCGGGGTTCGTATGGCGAGTTGCGGTGGACGAGCCAGGCGCGTGTCTTCCCGTTCGTGTCGTGCAGGACGCCGAAGCAACCATCCGGTTTGTATCTCGATAGGTCTTCCGCAATCGTCATTGCGTCGGCGACACCCTGCCAGCCCATATACTTCGAGCAGTAGATCTTGCCAATCTTGTCGATGCCGTAGTTCGATGCCGTGAAGTTCCCGGCCAAAGTCTGCACGAGCGACTTTTCCGGTGCGGCGTTCAGGAACGTCACGGTCTTTACGGAGGAGCCCAGCGCAACCGTCGTTTCGAGTTTCGGCAGATAGAAGGTGAAGTTCGTGATCGTGCAGCTGCTCCAGACGTAGCTCTTATTAAACACCATGTTTGTCAGTTCGGGCGCGATCAAGGTGACATCGCCCCATCTTTGGCGGAACATCTGAGAGCCCGCCAGACTTGTCCCGGTGAAGGTTATCTTCGTGTCACCGATGCCAGAGAAGTTCATGTAATTCACCGACTGGAGATTGGTCAACACCAGCGTCCCCGTCACGCCAGCAGCGGTGAACTGCAAGTTCTGCCAGAAGTTGGTGACCGAAGGCGGGATGTAGTCGCCGACGTCGCCTTCGAGCGCTGTGCAGTTGCCGTAGACGTTCTGACCAAGAGAATACAGCTTCGGGCAGTCGAGGACTACGCGCTTGAGGGCTGTACAGTTGTAAAAGCCGCTATTCTGGTTGGAGGCGCCAAACGTCTGGAGAGACGGCAGGCGGATCACAACATTCGTCAAGCCCGTCATGCCAGATAATTCGGTGCTGAACGAAGTGACATTGCCGCCGGAAATCTCGATGTTCTTGATGTTCGCGTTGCCGCCAAACACCAGCGTGTTGTGCCGGTCATCGGCGACGCTGTCAAATGCATCGATTAGGAAGTCGGAAATGTTCCATGTCTTCCAGCTCGTGGCGTAGGCGCCGCTGTTGGGATGGAACATGATCGAGGTGACGCGATGGCCGTCCACCGTCAGGTCGCGAAGGTCGAGGACGCCCGACCCGGCGGTGATGTTGCCCAGCTGGACCATGCCATTTTCAAGGTCTGCGTCCAAGAGTGCAATCGTCCAATTGCCGTCCGAGATGGTCTTGGGATTGGTGGATGCATCGTATGTCCACTCGCCGGCCAATGCGCTTGCCGCGCCGAGCGCGACGGCAACCGACAAAACAACCATACACGCGAGATTTTTCACTCCATTCATCGTTTATCCTCCGATTTTAGGGTAGTCCGGTATGTCATTGCTGGGGATAATACCAAATCCGCGGCAGTTTGGCAACCCCCTCGGTTTCGTGCTTCGTGGTTCGTGATTCGTGGCTCGTGTTTAGTTATAACACACGGATTTGCTCTAGTCTACGACCTTCGCCATCTGTGAGCGACGTAGTCGCGAACAAATCCGTGTGTTAAACACTCAAACACTAACAATTATGTCTAATAGCACTGCCGGCGGCTGCGGCGAGGTCGCGGATGGTCGACATGGCGGCGAACTCGGAGATGGAAATCGGGCGATGGTACTCGTTCTCAAGCACCACCATGAGGCCAAAGCCCTTGAGGGACGAGTATCCCGCCAGTTCGCGAAAACGCGTCTCGGGCGTCACCGGCACCTCCAGCACTTCCGCCATTCTATCCAAGAATTCGTTCATACCGCCTTTCGTCCCTGTTCTCCGACACCAGCGTGAAGCCGAAGCGGTCGAAGAGCTCCCGCACCGGCTCGTTCCTGGCGGTGCACCGCCATGCGGCGACAAGCCGCCTAATTCCGCGCCGCTTCGCCTCCGCCTCGACAAACTCCTCCAGCGCAAACTCCAGCCGGCGGTTCATCGCGCGGCAGCTCATCACCCAGTCGACGATCTCGCCGCCGCGTACGCGCACAAAGGCGACGAGGCCAAGCTCGCCAAACCGGTCGCCAGCCGACATGGTGGCGGTAAAGCCGCCTTCCTCGCCGACGAACGCCGCCGCCTCCGACTCGGAATAGCGGTTGGTGCAGACGTTGAACTGGTTGGCGCGCTGGCTCAGCTGCGCCACCCGCGCCGCCTCGTCCGCGCGGACGAGGTGGATGTCGGTGTGGATCTCAAGCGACTCGAGATAGTCGTCCAGGCTCCTGCCCGCGGCAAAGCGGCGGCGCTCGGACTCGGCGCGGTAGCCCGCGGCGCGCACGGCGTCCTCGGGCGTCGCTGTCTCGGCGGACGGGAAATAGCCATCCAGCCGCGGCGGAAACGGCGGCACGCACACACCCGGCAGCCTCGCGCGCATCTCCGCGCGCTCCGCGGGGCTGTCGTCAACAAACACAAACGAATCAAGGCCGAGGTTAAGCTCCTCCGCAACGGCGACAAGGTTCTCCGGCTTCGGCTGCCAGTCGACGCGCACGGCGGCGAAATCCTCGAGCGACAGCGTCGACCCCGACTTCTCGAAAGCCGCCTCGACGTCGGCAATGTTGTTCTTGGAGAGCGCAGCCAGCACCACGCCGCGCCGCGCAAGCGCAGCGACTTCGCGCTGGAAGCCGACGCAGGTCTCCACCTCGCCCTCGCCCGCGGCGCCATGCCACAGCACTCCGTCGAAGTCGAGCGCCAGCACCTTCTTGAGCGGCGCAATCGACTTGGCAATCTCCCTAAGGCCGACAAGCGACCACGGCATTCGCGCAAGTTTCCACATCCGCTCGTCGTAGAACCCGTCGCCGATCTCCGCCGCCATCGCCGCCAGGTCCGGGACAATCACCGCCGCGCCGGGAAAGCGGCGCGCGAGCGCGGCAACGGCCTCGGCAGGATCGGCGGACACCGCGGCAAAGCGGCGGTCGAGGAGAATGTAGATCCGCTCCGGCGAGAATGCCACCAGGTCGTCCGGGACCGAAAGCGCCGTTTCCATCCAGGCGCCATGGCCTGGCGGCGACCAGACCTCGGCCTCGCCGCGGAGCATTCCCGCCAGGACGGAGGTGGTGACGTTGGAGAGAATCGCGACCTTCACGTCCCGCCCTTCCCAAGTTTGGCGAAGAATTTCCCGAGCGTCGTCATCTCCGCCACTTCCTCAAGCGCGACGGCAACGCCATAGCGCGCCTCGAACTCCATCACCAGCCGAAGCTGCATCACGCTGTCCCACTCCGGGATCGATCCATAGGCGGTGGCGAGCGAAACTGCCGCGGCATCGACGCCGAAAAGCGCAGCGGCAAAATCGAGGAACTCGCGCTCAGCGTCCATAGTCGAAGATCTCCACGCAGGTGCCGGGGCCAAGCGAGAGGAGCGCAGCCGAGGCGGAAAGCCCGCCACCGAAGCCGGACGCCAGCAGCCGGAGGGAACGGCCGGCGCGCAACGCCGCCGGCGCGCAGGCGGCGATAGTCGCCGGCACCGACGCCGAGGCAAGGTTGCCGAGCCGCTCGCCCGAGGTCCAGAGCCGCTCCGGCGCGATGCCGAGCGACTTCGCGAGCTGGCGCACCATGTAGATGTTGGCCTGGTGGGGAACGAACGCGTCGAACGCAGACTCGGACGCGGCGGAAATGAATTCCTTCAGGAACGCCGACACCTCGGAGGCGACGAACTTGAAGACGCCGAAGCCGTCCATCGCAATCGTCCCGCCCTCGTCAAGCCTTAGCACACCGCCCTTTTCGCCGTCGCCCAGGAAAGCGAAGCGCCACGGCGCGGCGTCCCGCGAAGGCGAGACCACGGCGGCGGTGCCGCCGTCGGCAAGCAGCGGCAAGGTGGAGGAGTCGCCCTCGCCGATTCGCGTCGACTGCACGTCGCCGTCAAGGAGCAGCACGCGGCAGCCGGTCTCGCGCGCCAGGAGCGCGGCGAGGTGGAGGCCGGAGACCCAGCCCGAGCAGGCGAGTGAGAGGTCGAGCGCGAGGACGTCCTTCGGCAACCCCAGCCGCGCCTGGGCGCGGGCGGCGGCGGACGGCATCCGAGTCCGCTCGGTAAAGGAGACGAAGACGACAGCGCCAAATGTCTGCGCATATTCCCCGAGGCTTGTCCCCAGCTTGGCGGCGCAGGCGGGGAGCAGCCGCTCGGCGGCGGCGGCGCAGAGGTCGAACGCGCCCGTTCCCGCTTCGGCAACGCGGCGGAAGCGGATGCCGGTCGCCTCGACGACGCCTTCCGCCTTGTCGCCAACAAGCGGCCGCAGCGAAGCGACGACGTCCACCTCGTGCGCCGGAACGCAGGCATAGACGCCCTCTACCGCAACTCCACCGATATCGAGAATCTTCATATGAGCCGTATTATACCAAAAGGCGCCGTCGCGCGCCACTTCACAGGCGGAGCGGGAAGATGACGACCTGCACCGTGTCCGGCCGGATCGAGATGTCGGCGCGCTCGCCGTAGACCGAGGTGAAGCGCTGCGTCCCCTCCGACCAGAGCGGCGGTTCGGCCGGGATGCTGTAGTAGTAGACGTATTCGTGCGGGCAGGAGACCGTCTGCGCCTTCGCCGGCCCGGCGAAGGTGCTGCCGTGGAGGACGACGTCGAGCTGCTGCTCCACATCGGTGGTGTTCACCATCAGAAGCGCAAGCGACCGCCGGTTGCCCGAAAGCGCCGCGATCCACTCCACGTTCCCCTTCGCCCGCGGCACCCGCGACTGCGGCTCGCCCCGCGCCAGCGCCGCGCGCTCGGCATTGCCCGCCGCGTAGTAGAGCGCGCTCGTCCAGAAGTTCGCCTCCTTGCCCTGCTTGCCGTAGAGGCCGTGCTCGAGGATGATCGGGTGGTCCATCAGCGCGTCGGTGTAGATGCGGTAGAGCGGGCCGGCGGGCCCGACCTCGTAGCGGCGGATGCCGTAGCCGGCGTCGGGGTCGGGGTAGAAGTTGTAGCCGCCGGCCGGGTCGCTCTGGAAGTGGAAGCCGCTGCGCCAGGGCTCGTCCTTGAACGAGCAGTTCATCGAGATGTTCAGCCCCCCGGAATAGCAGCCGATGCAGTGCTGGTTGACGCCGTCGACGTCCGGCTGGGCGAGGACGATGAGCATGTAGTGGGCCTTCCAAAGCGTCGAGAAGAACATCCGGTGGCAGCGCATGTCCTCGTCGGACCGCTCGCGCCACTCCGAAATCCACACCCGCTTGCCGGCGATCTGCGGATAGATCTTCGCAAAGTTGTGGACGCGCCCGAAGCCGCTCGCACTGCAGCCGTACGCGGCGTCGCCGCCATAGAAGTGGTAGATGACGTGCGAGATGTTGTCGATCTCGTTCGACATCGCGGTCACGAACCTGCCGGACCACTGGTTGAAGCGGTTGATCTCGAACTCGCCGCCGCCGGGCATCATCTTCTTCTCGCCGAGACGGCGGCGCACCGCATCCAGGTCGGGATCGCCGGCGCGGTACTCCGCAATCGGAATGCCGATCTTCGCGTCCGGCCAGTGCTTCCTTATCTCCGGCAGGATCTCGCACCAGCGAGCGGCGTAGGTCTCGGGGTCGGCGCCGAAGTACGGCTCGTTGCCGAGCTCGAAGCCCGCGACGACGTCCTTGAACCGGTTGTCCACCAGCCACTTGACGTACCGGCCGATAGTCTGCTTGACCGTCCCGATGTCCGAGGTCTTCTTGCCGGTGGCGGACTTGTTGGGGTAGACGGAGTAGTTCTCGAGCGTCAGCAGCACCTTGATGCCCATCTTCTTCCAGAGCGAGAAGTAGTCCCTCGGGTTGGCGCGGTTCCAGTGGCCCGCCATGCCCATCTGCCACTCATCCACCGCGTTCCACTGGCGGATGAACCTCGCGCCGCACGCGCGCAGCGCCTTCTCGGTCTCCTTGATCCCCTGGCCGTAGGCCCAGACGGGAAACGCCTCGTTGTAGAGCGACACCTCGGTCAGACACCCGGCGTAGCCGAGGTCCGGGCGGCAGGTGGAGTCGCGCTGGTCCTTGATTGGACTCTTGTCGACGTCGATGGTGATCGTCGCCGCCAGCAGTATCGCAAGTATGCTCATCTCAGCCTCACAAAGACCACCTGGACCGTGTACGGGGGAACCTCGATCCTGCCCTGCTGCGACGTGCTCGCGCAGACGATGCCGTTGAAGTGCGGCGGCTCGAACGCAAACCGCCGCCAGGTGCGGCCGCGGTTGTCGGAGACGACGCGGCGGTACACCGGCGTCAGCGACTCCTTCGAGGAAAGAAGGTACCTGATCTCGCGCGGACGCGCGGTCAGGTTCGAGGTCAGGAACACGAGCTGGCTGCAGGACTGGTTGCGCCCGACAATCCACGCGAAGTCGCGCCCCTTGCCCTCGCTCTTCATGATGGTGAGCGGACACTGCCAGTCGGCGAGCGAAAGGTAGCGGCGGAAGAGCTTCCCGGCCGCCGGCGGCATCGGCAAGACGCGCTTGGAGACGACGCCGCTCTTGTCCAGCTCTATGTTGAGGACGATCTCCTCGGTCGCCTCTTCCGCCGCCGGATCAGGTTCCGGCGCGGCAAATGCGAAGACGGCAACCGCCGCGGCAAACGCTGCAAGCGCCACCCTCATGCCCGCTTCCTTTCGCTGATGCCCATTACCGCTGCGCCGGGCAGCGACGCGAGGATGGCGGTCACCGCCGGATCGGAAAGGACTTCGCGGTTGATCGCCGCCGTGTCGACGGCGCTTTCGGCCGGCTTCGCCGGTGCGGGCGCCGGAGCAGACGCAGGAGCAGACGGGGCGGCGGCGACCGGAAGTTCGAGCGAAGCGGCGTCGGACGACCGAAGCGCCCGCACCGCCTTCATCAGCTCCTCGATCGTGGCGGTCGAGGCAATCCGCGAAGCGCGGATGAGCGAAAGCTCGATAAGCGTGCGTGCGCCGAGCGCGTAGCGGAGCGAATCCTCCAGCTCCGCCAGCTGGTCGCAGATGCGGAACACCCTTCCCGGGTCGATGCCCTTCGCCTGCTCGACGAGAGTCTTCACCTGCTCCGGCGTCGCCGCCAGCGACGGCGCGTCCGGGCCCAGCGCCTGCAGCACCGCGAGGTTGCGGAAGTGGCCGAGCAATTCGGCGGAAATGCGCCGCATGTTCCTGCCCGCGGAATCAAAAGAGTCGATGGCGGAGAGGATCGCGGCGACGTCGCCCTTAAGTATCGCGCCCGCAAGCGACTCGAGCGCGGAGCGGCTCACCAGGCCGAAGACACCCAGGACGTCCTCCTCCTCGATCTTCGAGCCCTTGAAGGAGATGAGCTGGTCGAGCGAGGAGAGCGCGTCGCGCATGCCGCCCTCGGCGCCGCGGGCGATCGCGAGGAGCGCGTCGTCGGTCGCCTTCACCTTCTCCTTCGCGCAGACGTCCTTGAGCCGCGCGACGATGTCGTGGGTCTGGATGCGCCTCAAGTCAAAGCGCTGGCAACGGGAGATGATGGTCGCGAGCACCTTGTCGCCTTCGGTCGTCGCGAAGATGAACCGCAGGTGCGGCGGCGGCTCCTCCAGGGTCTTCAGCATCGCGTTCCACGCCGCGTTCGAGAGCATGTGGCACTCGTCGACGATGTAGATCTTGTACTTCGACGACGCCGGCGCGAACTGACACTGCTCCAGCAGCGGCTTCACATCCTCCACCTTGTTGTGCGAGGCGGCGTCGAGCTCGACGACGTCGAGCGAACGGCCGGCCGCGATCTCGCGGCAGTTCACGCACTTGCCGCAAGGCTCGGAACCGTTCGGCGACTGGCAGTTGAGCGCCTTCGCGAAGATACGCGAGAGCGTGGTCTTGCCGATGCCGCGCGGCCCGATGAAGAGATAGGCGTTGGCGACCCTTTCCGACTCGATGGCATGCCTCAGCGTGCGCACGACATGCTCCTGGCCGACGACGTCGGCAAAGGTCATCGGACGGTACTTCAGCGGCAGCGCTACGTGGCTCATGCTACGCCCCGCTGGGAGTGGCGGTAAAAGGCGACGAGCCGCTTCACCTCGTCGGTCTGCTCCACGTCGTTCTCCACCCGCTCGAGCGCCTGGGTGCGGTTGAGGCCGTCGCGGTAGATGAAGCGGTGCGCCTCCTTGAGCGACTGGATTACCTCGCGCTTGAACCCACGCCGGGTGAGGCCGACCACGTTGACGCCGATCACCTTCATCGCGCCATCGACCATGTCGCAGAGCATGTACGGCGGCGCGTCCTGGCGGATCTTGGTCATGCCGCCGATCATCGCGTGGCAGCCGACGGTGCAGAACTGGTGCGCCGCGCAGCAGCCGCCGACAATCGCGTAGTCGTCGAGGTGCACGTCGCCGGCAAGCTGCACCGAGTTCGAGCAGATGCAGTGGTTGCCGAGGATAACCCCGTGCGCCGCGTGGCAGTAGCACATGAAGAGGCAGTCGGAGCCGATCACCGTCTTCTCGCCGTCGGCGGTGCCGAGGTGGACGGTGGCGAACTCGCGGATGACCGTGCGCTCGCCGATCTCGACGTAGGAGACCGAGCCGTCCTTGTACTTGAGGTCCTGCGTCTTCATGCCGATGCAGGCGTAGGGGAAGATCTGGCACATCGCCCCGATCGTGGTGTGGCCGTCGATGATCGCGCCCTGCGCCACCCTGACACCGTCGCCGAGCTTGACGTCCTGGCCGACGTGCGCCATCGGGCCGATCTCGACGTCCGCGCCGAGCTGCGCGCCGTCTTCCACTATTGCCGTTGGATGAATCTTTGCCATGTTTCTCCTCCTTGTTTGAAAATGCCGTCAATGGTCGATCTTGCCCTCGCCGTGCCACGGCTCGGCCGGCGGCACCGCCGCCGCGCCGGACGCGATGCGCTGCCGCACCGCCTCGTAGGCCAGGATGACCGCCGCCGCGCTCACGTTGAGCGAGTCGGCGACGCCGAGCATCGGGATCCTGACCCGGATGTCCGCGCCGTCCATCCACTTCGCGGTGAGCCCGTACTGCTCCGCGCCCAGCGCAATCGCCACGTTGCCGGAAAGGTCCTCCTCGAAATGCAGCTTCTCGGCGTGCGGCGTCGCGGCCAGGATCCGGAATCCGCGCTCCTTCAGCCACACAAGCGCCTCGTCGCTCGACGCCTCGGCGATCGGCACGGTGAACATCGTGCCAGTAGAGGCGCGCACCACGTTCGGGTTGTGGACGTCGGTCACGCGGTCGCAGACGATCACCGCCGCCGCGCCGGCCGCGTCCGCCGAGCGGAGGATCGTGCCGAGGTTGCCCGGCTTCTCGATCGCCTCGGCGACGATCACCAGCGCGTTCGCGGGCAGCTTGAGGTCCACGAGCCGCCGCGACACGTGGGGGCCAATCATCAGCAGCCCGTCTGGGCGCTCCTTGTAGGCGATCTTCGCGAAGATCGGCGCGGGGCAGGTGTAGACGTCCGCCCCCAGCGCCTCACACTCCTCCACGATCGCGCCCTCGTGCTCGTTCTTGAGGTACATCTCGGGGCAGTGGAAAAGCGCTTTCGGACGATACCCCGCGTCGAGCGCGCGGCGGCATTCGCGGTATCCCTCGACAATCATCTCCCCCGCCTCGTCGCGGTCGCGGCGGTTGCGCAGCCGGACGACGTGCTTGATCTTGGGGTTGCTGAAGGAGGTGATATCCATTTCGTCCTTCCCGCCGCCTCAGTGGTGGTGGCCGCAGCCGCAGGAGCAGCCGTGCTCGTGGTGCGGAGAGTCTACCGTCTTGTACTCGATCTTCGCCGCCGCCTTCAGCTCCGCGACGAACGCGTCCATCGCCTTGCCCCGTGCATCATGCCGCAGCAAGTCCCGGATCTCGTCGTGCGCGTCCACCAGCGTGCGGTTCTCCTTCGCGTACGCATCGCGGCGCGACTCGAAGAAGGCGGCGATCTCGGCGTCGGTCGGCTCCGCCACCGACGCGCACGCCTGCTCGACGAGCTTGTTCACCTTTGCGCCCTTCTCGAGCTCGCGGCGGAAGCCATCCTCGCTCACACCCTGCGCCTTCAGCGCCGCGAGGTACGCCTCGCGCCCGCCGATCTGCGCGACCACCCGCTCCACCTCGGCGTCCACGTCCGCCGCGGTCACCGGGATGTCCAGCTCCGCCGAGCGGTCCAGGAGCAGCTTCGCGCCGATCGCCTGTTCGAGCGCCTTCTCGCGCAGCAGGCCCAAGCACCCGCGCACCTCCTCGGCCGACGCGCCGTGCGCCGAATAGAACCTCACCAGCCGCTCGAGCTCGAACTCGACCGCCTCCGCGGAGATCTCCGCCCCGTTCACGACCGCAGTCTTGATCTTCATGCTACTTCTTCTTGTCCTTGTCCGGCGGCGGCGGCCAGCGGTAGGTTATCTTGCCGGCGTACTTGCCCTTCACGTGCCAGTCCTCGGGCACGCCCAGCTTCCGGAGCTGCTTCTGGTCCGACTCGCTCGCCGCCACCAGCCCGCCGTTCTGCCACAGCTCCAGCCGCCACGCGATGAGCTTGGCGGACGACGACGATATCCCGCAGCCCTTGAAAAGTCCGTGCTTCGCGTCGCCGAACACCGGCGACTTCCAGTCCTTCAGCGTCACCTCCGGCTGCCATTCGGACACTCCGGCCGGAGTCTGCTCGGCGCTGATGTTGATTCCGTGCGGAGTCTTCTGGTCGGTCAGCACCACGTCGTAGCTGCGCCAGAGGCCGTCGGTCTCGAAAAGCGCCGAGACGCTGAGCACCGGCCGCTTGATACGCGGCAACTCGCCCTTGAGATTCGCCTTAACCTGCATTCCCAGCGTCAGCTCGGCACCGCGGTTGCGCCCCTTCATCGGCGTCACCTTCGGCATCACGAGCGCCCCCTTCACCTGCGCCGGGTTCACCTTGGGCGGCGGCTCTCCCGCGCCCTTCGGCCGCCCCAGCGTCACCCCGAGGCAGGAGACGGCGCGCGATGCGTTCGGATTCGGTCCCAGCTGGTTGAGCTGCCGCGGCCCTCCGTCTCTTCCGGCCGCAAACACCCCGATCGCGCTCCCGTGCTCGAAGCTGATTGCGTCTGACACCCCGAGCGCCTCGAGCGCGTCGTTCATGTCGTGGTAGTCCGCTCCCGTTCCGCCCGCAATCTTCTCGCCGTCGTCGGCCGTGACCACGAAGAACTGCTTCCGGTCCTCCGAAAGCCCGACCGCGAGACACGGCGCGATGTTGCGGCGCTCGGGCGAGACCGTGTCGCGTCCGTCGCGGCGGATCACCACGTCTCCCGTCTGCGCGAAGAGGAGATCCGGCACCTCGGCCTGCATGATGCGGTCGGCGATCTCCAGCTCGCCTCCGCGGCGCACCGCGAACACCGGCCCGCGCCCATGCTTGGAGTTGCTCACCACCACGCCGTTGGCGATGAAAAGGCCCCTCGGGTCCGCGAAGTCGCCGGAATACGGATGGCGCGTCGCGCGCGTCGCGAACGCGAAGAGCGCCCCCTTGCCGCCGCGCTGCAGGAACTCCGCCGGCGTCTCGCGCCGGGTGCGCACGTCGGCCGGCTCGATCTTCTCGCCGCGGCCGTCGTAGAGCGTCGGCGCCTCTTCGAGCGGACGCCCCCAGCCGCTTGCGCGGCCGGTCGCGACAAAGCCGATGTCCGCCGTCTTCATGTCCACCTTGACCGCGAAGAACCGGATTTTCCGCGGCGTCTCGACCCGCGCGGTCATCGTCGCCACCCCGGGCGCGAGCGACTCGCCCTGCACCCACACCGGACTCGCCCCCGCAGAAAGCGCCGCGGAAAGCGCCGCGGCCGCCAGCGCAGACCGAAAAGCCGTCATTGTACGCCCCCTTCGATCAGCCCGCGCACCACCGCGTCCATCTCCCCGACGTCGCAGACGCGCTTCTGGGCGACCGGCATCCGCTCCAGCCCGGCCACGGACGGCGGCGGATCGACGAGAACGTCCTCGCCGTAGGCGCGGCGGCAGGTCTCGGGAAACTTGTAGGGCGTGGCAGTCGCGGCGATAACGCACGGGACGCCGTCACGCGGATACCCGAGCCGGCGCGCCACGAACGAGCCGACCGCGGTGTGCGGGTCGACGAGATACCCCTCCTCGTCGCGCAGGCGGCGCATCTCCCCTTCGGTTTCCTCCGGAGTCGCCACTCCCCCTTCGAACTCGGCAAGGAGCCGTGCCTTCGCCGCGGCGGAAAGCTCGTATCGGCCCTTCTCCCGGAGGTCGGACATCAGCCGCGCCGTCGCCGCGCAGGCCGCCGCGGCGTCGCCGTCGAAGTTGAGCTCCCAGAGAAGCCGCTCGACGTTGGACGAGATGCGGATGTCCATCGAGGGGGAGTTGGTGACCGTGAAGTCCGGCCCCGGCTCGTAGATCCCCGTCTTCACGAATCGCGCGAGGACGTCGTTCACGTTCGAGGCCACGACAAGCCGCCTAATCGGCGCGCCGACGCGCTTCGCGTACCAGGCGGCGAGGATGTTGCCGAAGTTGCCGGACGGCACCACCACGTCGAACTCGCGCCCCAGCCGCGCGCCGGCGAGCGCGTAGTACGCCACCTGCGGCACCAGCCGCCCGGTGTTGATCGAGTTGGCGCTCGAGAGCGTAACCCCGTGCGCCGCCGCCTCCGCCGCGATCGCCGGATCGGAGAAAATGCGCTTCACCGCCGTCTGCGCATCGTCGAAGTTGCCGCGGATGCCGATCGCGTGGACGTTGGGCTCGGACGGCGTCGTCATCTGGAGCCGCTGCACGCGCGAGGTGCCCTCCGCCGGATAGAAGACCGCGATCTCCGTGCCATCCACGCCGGCGAAGCCCTGCATCGCCGCGGAGCCGGTGTCGCCGCTCGTCGCCGTCAGCACCAGCACGCGGCGGCCGGCGGCGGCATAGCGCATGAAGACCGGCAGCATCGACAGCGCAACGTCCTTGAACGCGCCGGTGCGGCCGTGGAAGAGCTCGAGGAAATGGAGCGCGCCCTTCTCGACCACCGGCACCGGGTCGGCGGCGGGAAAGCGCGAGAGGAGCCGCTCCACGGCGTCGTTGCGGACGCCCTCGGGCATGTCGCCGAAGAACTCCGCGAGCACCAGCTCCTCCGCCCTGCGCAGCGTGTCGGCGGAGCGGATGCCGGCGATCTCGCCGACGCCCACGGGCAGATACAGCCCGCCGTCGCGAGCGAGCCCGCGGAAGACGGTCTCGACGCCGGACGCCTGCTCGCCGGTGCGCGTCGAAATGTAGGATACCGACATGGCCGTGGGGCTACTGCGCGGCGGAGGCGACCGCCTCCTCCTCGTTCAGCGTCATGTAGCCGGCGTCGGCCAGCGCCTTGGCGGCGGCGGCGTTGTCGTCGAACCGGAACACCAGCACCGCCTTCTCGCCCTTGTGGAAGGCGAAGGCGTAGCTGTACTCGATGTCCACGCCGGCGCGGTCGAGGACCTGCATCACGCCGGCCATGCCGCCCGGACGGTCCGGCACGCAGACGGCGACCACCTCGGTCACGTTGACCGCGTGACCGGCCGCGGCAAGCACGTCCTTGGCGCGCTCGTGGTCATCCACGATCATCCGGACGATGCCGAAGTCGCTGGTGTCGGCGAGCGAAAGCGTCGCGATGTTGATGTCTGCGTCGGCCAAAGCGCGGCAGATCTGGCTGAGCTGCCCGGGCTGGTTCTGGAGAAATATCGATATCTGTCTGATTTGCATGCGGGTATTATACCAAATTATCGCGCACGCGCGCAAGGCGCGGCGAGGGGCGGAGAATAGTTGTAACACACTGATTTGCTCAGGTCTACGACCTTCGCCATCTGTGAGCGACGTAGTCGCGAACCAATCCGTGTGTTAAAAACTCAAAATAACCAAACAATCCTCTACGTCTCTGCGTCTCCGCACGAGGCAAAACTGCCGCGGAGCTATCGCAGGTAGTACACCGAGCCGTCGGGGCGGCCGGCGTAGTGGAAGCTCAGGCCCGTCGGCAGGTCGCCGGCGTTTGCCGGTTCGAGGGTGTCGTTCTTGCCGTAGGTCCAGTAGAAGTAGTCACCCTTGTCGTTGCGCTCGTTAGCGGTCAGGTTCGTCCCAAAGGCCGCGAAGGCGAAGTTGTTCGTGATGATCCCGTTGTTGTTGGTCTTCCGGATGAGCGGGACTTCCGCCTTGCGCCATGGTTTGTCCTCCCCGAAGACGACGTTCACAAAGAAGGTTCCGCTGCCGGTTACCCGTCCGAACCGATGGTCGCCATTGACGTCCCCGGGCTGCAGCGGCGCGGCCGCATATCCGCTCCAGTTGCCGCCCGGCAGCTCGTAGCGCATCTCGCAGCGTGCGCCGCTAACCAGCATGTTGTGGCTGCCTGGCGCCAGGAACTGTCCGCCGCCCGGACGGAAGACGATGTGCCCGCGGTTGGCACGGCCATATCCGCTGCCGGACCAGATGAAGTAGCCGGCGTTCTCGACCGAACCGCCGTCAAGGACGATCTCGAAATCGGCGGCGAAATACTGCGTATCGTTGGCGGCAACGGAGGCGGGGATGTTCAGCTTCGCGCCGGAATAAAGCTCGATGCCGGCGTGCTGCCCGCAGCTGTTGGACGGCAGGATGTAGCACTTGGCGCCGTTCCGCGCCTTGATGCGCGCGCCGGCGGCGAGGATCGGCCGGTCGGGATAGCGGACGACGAGTCCATCCAGGACGTTCGTCCCCACCAGCGTCCCATTAAGCCTGGCGAACTCCAGCGTCACGGACGAGTCGCCCTTCAGCGTCAAAACTGCCGCGGCCGACGGCGGCGGCACGAACCGCACCGTGTGCGAGGCGCCGACCGTGGCCTCGACCGATTGGGCCTGGTCAATGAGGGCGAAGCTCGCCGTCGCGTACTGCTGGGAAGGATATGGGAGCCGGGCATCGTTGAGGCTGTTCGACCAGCTGGAGGCGTCCTCCCAGGAGCCGGAGGCGACCGACGGCCGCCAGTAGTAGGTCGAGTTGTCGTGGTTGACGAACATCGCGACTTCGTTCGTCGAGCACCAGCTTCTGGTGGCGTTGGTGTTGATGGTCTCGAAGCGGTAGCTGATCGTCAGGCCCACGGCGTCGAATGTCTTGGTGAAGGCATAGTCCACGCCGGTCTCGGTGACAAGGGCCGAGTCCGCCAGGGAATAGTCCACGCCGTTGGTACTCGTCCAGAGGTTGACCGTCGCCGAGTCGCTCGCGCCCAGGCTCGATAGCTGCGCCGTCCAGTCGACCTTGAAGCAGTTGTTGGAGACGGCGACCGACCGCGCGTCGAAGATGGCCGGTCCCGCCGGCATGAAGCCCTCCGCCTCGACCTCGGCCCAGCATGGGTCGTTGAGGTAGTAGTACGAAAAGACGCGAATGCCGGTGACACCGCGCGCGATCGGCTCGCCGTCGTTGCGCCGCAGGAACGCGTAGTTCGAGCCCGCCCTCGCGGTCCCGGTATCGATGCCCGTGTCGACGCCAACAACCGCATAGTTATCGGAGTCGGTGCGAACCGTCCAGACGCCGTTCTCGTCGCGCGTCTCGAACTTCATGATCGCGATGTCGTCGCGGCCGCCGTCGCCCCAGCGGGAGAAGACGCGGAACTCGTAGAGGTCGAACGGTTGGTCGAAGAGCCAGGACATGGTATTGTTGTTGGGGACATATGCGTTGAACTGCGCGACCGACTGGTCGGTCATCGCGTCGTAGGACGAAGTGGTCGTGCTACCTTTCAGGATGGAGGTGCAGTAGGCCATCATGTTGCTTTCGGCGACAAGCGGCGTCCACGACCCCGGCACATAGCCGCCGGCCGTCCAGACGTAGGGGCTCGGCTCCTCGGGTTCAGATGGGGGTTCAATCGAGCCGAGCAGCTCGGCCTCAGCCAGGGTGATGCAGCTGTTCTCCTGGTTTGCGGCGAAGACCAGCCTGACCGCCACCACGTCCTCGGCCAGGTTGTAGCCGTCCGGCGCGGCGAAGCCGGCGTAGAGCTTATTCTGCATCGTGCTTGAGTGGTTGTGCGTTACCGCGGAGTTCGCGAGCGTCTCCCATGCACCGTCGGCCGTGTACTTGACCTGCACGGAGGCGAGGCGGATGTCGTCGCGGCCGGTGTCCTTGTGGTTCGAATACAGCTTGACGCCGGTCAGCGTCGCCTTGCGCGGGAATTCCCAGGCCAGGACGCGGCCGTTGCCGAGGTTGCCGGCCGCCGATGTGTTCGCGTAGCCGTCGCAAAATATGAAGTCGGTGTAGGGCCTGTCGGCGGCGATGTACTTGGGGCGGGAAATGGCGTCGGGCGACGCGGTGAACGTAGTCCAGGTCGATTTCGTCCATTCGCCTTCCGCAGTCGCCGCCGATGCGCCTGCCACGCACAGCATGACCGCAGACAAGATAAAACCATACGCGAGTTTCTTGACGCTGTTCATCATGACTCTCCTTTTCACTGGCACGAATTATACCAAATTCCCATGCACGCGCGCAAGGACGCGAAGCTGCGCGTCAGGCCAGCGGGGCGAGGAGGCTGGCAAGGCGGTAGCGGCCGCGGCGGCAGGCGGAGTAGACGAGCCGCTGCAGCGGGCCGAGTCCGGCGGGGGAAAAGCCGTAGTCGCGCTCGAGCCGCCCGAGCGCATCGCCGGCGTAGAGGAAAAGCTCGCGGCGCGACGCGGCGTCTCGGTTCCTGCGCAGATTCTTGCGAATGCACATCCGGTAGGCGTCGCGCGCAAGGTCGGCGCGGTATTCGGCGACAAGTGCCGCGGGGACGCGCCCGGGGACGAGGAACACCTCGTGGCTCAGGCGGATGCGCTCCAGGGTGGAGCGCACGTACTCGCGGAACGGGATCGACGAAGTGGCGCTCGACGGATTGTCGCGGTACGCGTAGAGCGCGGCGTCGACCTTCACCTTGCGCCGAATTGCCGCGTTCACCTCGCAGGCGAAGAAGTTGTCGTCCTCGTAGGATAGCGACGGACGGAACCTCAGCCCGCGGATCGCATCCCGGCGGTAGAGCTTGTTCTGCTTGTTGATCCAGCCGTCGGGCGAGGTGCGCCGAAGCCAGTAGACGGACATGTCGCCGATCACCCGCTCCGGCGGCGACCCGACCGGCCGCGCAAACACCTCGGCCGGCGATGCGCCCGCGGGCACATGGACGATCGAGCACTCGGCGACATCGGCGTCGGCGCGGTCGAGCGCGGCGGAGAGGACGGCGTACGTCTCGGGGTGGATGAAGTCGTCGATGTCAAGGAAGGCGACGCGGTCCACGGAGTCGTCCAGCCGGTCCAGCAACTCGTTCATCGTGGCCACCAGCCCGCGGTTCTCGCGGCTCCAGACGTGGATGCGCGGGTCCTCCGCGGCAAATGCGCGCACGGCGGCGAGCGTGCCGTCGCGCGAGCCGTCGTCCATCACGTACGCCTCCCAGTCGGCGCAGGTCTGCGCCCGGAGCGAGCCGAGCGAGTCGGCCACGAAGCGCTCGGCGTTGTAGGCCGGGATGACGACGCCGATCTTCACCTTTTCTCCTCCGAAATCGCCGCGTTGAACGCCGCGTGCTCCGGCCGCCAGCTGTCGTCGAAGCGGTTGTGGGTGAAGACGCCCTCGTCGCAGAAGCCGATCTTGAAGTGGCGGCCGCGCCACCAGCGCGAGTTGAGCGCGTGCTCCATCACCGGCGCGCCGTTGATGCGGCGGTGGCGCGGATGCGCGCGGCACCAGTCGGAAAGCGAGAGGTAGAGCGACTTGGAAATCAGGAGCGGCTGCTCGGAGAAGTTCACGATCTCGGAGTCGACGAGGAAGTAGTCCCCTTTGCGCGAAATCCACTGCGGGTAAACCTGCTCCGGATGCGCCTCGAGATGGATCGCGGCGATCACGCGGCGGCGCGCGCCGAACGGGCGCACGAGGCGCAGGAGCCGGCGGCGCAGGGTGTCGCGCCCGGCATCGGACGGCAGCTGCGGGTCGAAGTACTTCGCCGCGCGCGGATCCACCTCGTGCACCGGCCAGTAGCCGTAGAAGCGGCGGAAGGAGATGCCGTCGCCCTGGTTGAAGCGGTGCCGCAGTCGGATCATGTCCGCCTTGCCGGCGCGGATCAGCTTCACCCCCTCCTCAAGATACCGCGTCGTCTCCTCCGGCGATGCGACGACGGGGCAGTCGTTCTGGAGCAGCAGGACGACGTCGCCGGAAAGCGCCTTCGCGCACGCGTCCATCCCGCCCCAGATGCCGAGGTTGCGCCTGTCGCCGCAGCACTCAACGCCGAACTCCGCGGCAAGCGCGCGGTCGGCGTCCGAGATCTCGTTGAAGAACACCTTGAACTCGGCGGCGTTCGCGGCGAGACGGGCGCGCGCGTAGGACTCGAGCGTCCGGCGCAGCGTCTCGTGGGCCTTCCAGCTCAGGAGCCCGATGGAAAGCCCCTCGATCATCTGCCCGTCACCTTCCATATCGCCCAGTCCGCAAGCCACATCAGATTGCGCACCAGCCAGTTGGACTTCGCCAGCACCTGGTTCTCGCTGCCAAAGCGCGCGTCGTCCTGCCGCGCCGTCGCCGGCAACGCGCGGTAGAGCTCGAGCCCGAAGCGGCGGCGCCAGCGCTTGAAGGAGTCCGCCACCGTGATGACCGGGTCGTTCGCCTTCAGGATCAGCCGCGCGGCCTCGCGGGTGAGGACGTAGGCGTCGGCGCACCAGGCGGACTTCTCCGCGCGGATCTCCTCCGGCAGCGACTCGGCGTTCTCGACGCCGTAGCCGGAGAGGAGCACGAGCTGCGCGCGGCCGGGCGAGAGGAAGGACTCAACCCGCTTGAGCGCGGCGGGGAAGCCGTCGGCAAGCACCACGTCGTCCTCCAGCACCAGCGCATACGGCTCCTCCTCGGCGAGGACGCGGCGGCAGCAGGCGACGTGCGACATCGCCACGCCGACCTCGGCGTCGCTGAGCCGCTTCTTCGAGGCGATGAAGGAGCGGACGCGGGAGAAGCCCCTCGCGCGCTCCTCCGGCGAGAGTGCCTTGCCGTCGACCGCCGGCACGCGCTCGTAGTCGACTCCGAGCCGCTTCAGCTGCTCGTCCATGAACGCAAGCCGCTCCGGCGACCGGTCGAGGTTGATAAGGTAGGCTTTCACGATGTGGTGTATTATACCAAATCCGCCGCGGAAAGTGCCGCGGCTTGCGGGGGAGAAATGCGCCTGCGCCAAAGGCGTCAGGCGCATTCCTCCCCGCTCCGCCGCTTGGGGAAACTCCGGGAGGAGTCAGGCAGCTCCGGAACTATTAGTCACTTGTCCCGCTTGAGCGCGTTGTCGCGGCGGCAGAGCATCTGGAGGTTCTCGGGGCCGGTCTTGCCGCCCTTCGACCAAGGCACGATGTGGTCGCCCTCCATCTCCTCGTACTCGAAATGGCCGCCGCAGACGGGGCAGACGCCCTTCTGCGCCTCGTACGCCGCGCGCTTCTCCTCGTCATCGAACTGCCGGAGGTTCAGCTTCTCCTTCCTCGCGCCGTCGGAGAGAAGGTACTCGTAAATGCCCTTGTTGTTCTGGACCTCCTTGTCGGCCATCAACGCGGAGACCCTGGTCTCCAGCTCCTTCGGGTTGTACGACCTCGCCGAGTACTCGCTGTAGAGCCTTCCCCACTCCAGCCCCTTCATCTCGCGCCGGTACTTCGTAAAGAGCGTCTCGATCCAGTTTATGACCTTCTGGAAGTGAAGCCACAGCTCCGTCGCCTCGCCGTCGCCCTGATGGATCGCCATGTACTCCTCGATCGCCCTGTCCTTCGACGAGTTGATCATCCACTCTATCGCCGTCTCGAGGTACTCCTGCCTGTCCGCGCTTCCGTTCAGGTACGGCGCGCCGATCTTCTGCGCGACGCAACCAGACTTGGAGAAGTAGCGCTTCGCGTCCGCGACCCACGGCCCGGAGTAGACCGCGTTCCGCATCTCCTGAGGCGTCAGCTTGAGCCCAGCGATGTTGATCACCTTGAACCAGTCGATCTTCTCCGACTGCTCGCCCTCGCAGAAGTAGACCATCAGCTCGTAGTCGAGGAACTTCCGCTGGACGTCCTCCGGCTGGCGGTGGAAGTACTTCGCCGCCAGGTCGAGCTCGCCCCAGGCGAAGTCGCCGTTCGCGTACTGGCAGAGCGAGATTGTCCGCTGCTGCCCGTCCATCACCTCAAAGGTGCCGTCGGGGTTCTTCACCCAGTACATGACGTTGAGCGGGAAGCCCTTCATCACCGTGGAGATGACAGCGTTGCGCTCCTTCTCCTTGTAGACGAACTCGCGCTGGTAGGCGGGGCGGATGTCGAGGACGCCGCCGCAGCCGCGCACGCCGCTCTCCGCGTCGTCGACGTAGCCCTCGACCAGGTCGCGTATCTTGATTCGATGGAGCTCGATCTTCATTCGTGTATTCCCTTTCTAAGTTTTTTTTGTTATTCACTCACCCCTACGTCGGATAAAGATTCGCACATACATCCGTTTGCCGTTTACTTCTGCAAAGCAATTGCCATTGGCGAATGGAATCCCCGCCATATCACCATGGTTTGTAATGCCCAGAATCTCAAACTGCTCTGGGCAATACTTGTCCATGAATGTTATTGGCACACCCATAACACCATTGTAGTCGTATGGGATGTCAGAGGTCTTGTTCACATTGATCGCATCGTAGTTGTCGTACTTCGGGAAATCCTCTGGGGTATACTTCTTGTAGAGCGGAAGTTTCTCGTGTCTTTTCTGAATGTCCAAATTGGTATACCAGCAAACATTTCCCATACTTCTCCATTTCTGTCCGCTTTCATCCTGCCAATATCTTGTTGCTCTAGGCTCAGAGTCTGCCGGCACCTTGAACGCCATATCCCCAAACTTGTAACCAATCCACACTTCATTGTTTTTCAACAGCGGAAATATTTCTTTGTATGTAATTGCATTTTGATTGCCAATGATAACAAACTTCTTCCTATACTTGATGAGTTGTTCAACATAGTCGCGGAAGAGGGAGAACGGCGGATTGGTGACTACGATGTCCGCCTCCTTCAGGATCTCGATGCATTCCTCCGAGCGAAAGTCGCCGTCGCCATTCAGCACGCGGACGCCCACCTCGTCGTCGTCAAGAACCATGTTGCCGTTCTTGTCGCCTTCGTAGACCTGGCAGATCGCCCGCTCGCAGTCGCCCTGCGAGAAGAGGTCGACGTCCTGGCTCTTGTAGCAGGTCGCAATCAGCCGCTTCAGCCCCAGCTTCTCGAAGTTCTCGACAAAGTACTTGAAGAACTCACTCTGCCGCGGATCATCGCAGTTGCAGAGGACGACCTTGCCCTTGAAATGCGCCTTGTAGTGCCGCAGCTCGTTCTCGATGTCAACGCGCTGGGTGTAGAACTCGTCCTTCTTCGCCCGCTTGGCCGCCGTAAGTGCCGCGTTGTCGCCCATTTCGTGCCTCAGTGTCCACCGCGCCATCAAGTGAGGTATAATGTAGAACGGCTTCTTTTCTGATGGTGGAGAAGAGTCGTTCTTTGACAACTGGCAGGAATATCATACGACTTGCAAACATGCCAACA